>JAUHYL010000111.1 GCA_030426545.1 Gammaproteobacteria bacterium | reverse complement strand
GCTGTCGGGCTTCTTCGCGTTCTGCCTGATCGTGGGATACCGCGCCAATCTCGCTGCGTTGCTCAGCTGGATCTTGCTGATTTCACTCGACTCCCGAAACACCTTTGTGTCGCAGGGGGGTGATCTGCTGATCAGGATGCTGCTGTTCTGGCTGATTTTCCTGCCGATCAGTGCGCGCTTTGCCGTTGATGCGGCTCTGAACACCAACAAGACTGAAGACAATCGCTATTTTTCCATGGCCACGGCGGGCCTGCTGCTGCAGGCCGCATCGGTTTACTTTTTTACCGCCCTGTTGAAGTCCAGCCCGGTTTGGCTGCCCGAGGGCACCGCCGTTCACTACGCGCTGTACAACGACACCATCGTAACTCCCTTCGGTGCCTGGTTTCGCCAGTTTGACGGTCTGCTGCAGTTCCTGACCTACTTTGTCTGGGTGCTGGAACTGGTCACGCCGCTGCTGTTGTTCTCGCCGGTTTTCCACAACAAGCTGCGGCTAATCGGGCTGTTTTTTCTGATCAACATGCACATCGGCTTTTATATCTGCCTGAACGTCGGCCTGTTTCCCTTTATCAGCATCACCTCACTGCTGGCCTTTACCACCAGCGCCGTGTGGGACTGGATCGAACAGCGACTGGCCACGCCAGAGCGCACCGGCATAAAAATTTACTACGACGAGCCCTGCACGTTCTGTCACAAAATCAGTCATATCTTGCGTACTTTCCTGCTACCGAAACAGGTACCCGTCACTCCGGCCCAGGAACAGGCGGAAATCTACGCGCTGATGCAGGAGCACGATAGCTGGGTGGTGGTGGATCACCAGGGTAACAAGCACCTGCGCTGGGACGCGATTGCCCTGGTCTTTCGCAGGTCACCGATTTTTGCGCCGCTGGGCTGGCTCTTCGGCCTGCCCATCATTTCCCGCCTGGGTGATCGCATTTACGGCTGGGTGGCCGCCCACCGCGGCGCATCCTGGCTGTCGGCTCCACTGGTTTACAGACCGCTGAACTATGATCTCAGCATCATCGCTAACATCGCACTGGGGGTTCTTCTCGCAATTGTCCTGTGGCTTAACATGGCCACGCTGCAGAACTTCCCCTATGCCACGCCGGATCTCATCAAGCAGGTGTCTGCCACCTTGCGGCTACAGCAGCGCTGGAGCATGTTCGCTCCCGCACCCACCAAGGGCACTGGCTGGTATGTTGCCGAGGGAACGCTGGAGGACGGCTCACCGGTGGATATTTTCCTGGACCGCGAAGGCAAGCCGACCTGGAAAATGCAGGACTACGTAACGGTTAACAACGAGAACTACCGCTGGCGCAAATTCCTCGCACGCTTAGTGGTTCCCAAGGGTATCGAATTGCGCCCGTTCTACACAGATTACCTGTGCCGCGAATGGAATCAGAGCCACAACAGTAAGCTGGCGTCAGTGCGCCTGCACTTCTTCATGCAGTGGACCGTACTGGATGGTTCTACGCCATCCGAGCCGGACCACCATCTGCTGTGGAATGGCAGTTGCAGCGATGACCCGCGCGATCAGGTGCGGGCGCTGCGAGAGGGAGAGATAAAGACCTCCGGTGTTCTACTGCCCCAGTTTGGCGCGAGCCAGACTGGCTAGCGCCGCCGGCGGATTGAGCTCAATACAACGCTGCAACAGCTTGGTGGCGGCGCCGTCGCCCTGCACTTCCGCGCTGGCGATACCAAAGTGGCACACTGTTTCTGCATCCATGGAAGCCTGTTGGTAGGCGTTACCCAGATGTGCCAGCGACTCATCCGCGCGGCCGTTCAAATAGTACATCCAGCCCAGCGTATCCTGGATTGCCGGCGATGCGGGCGCCAGCGCATGTGCCTGCTGGGCGTACTGCAGCGCTTCTGCCCGCCGCGCGGGTTGTGAAGAGAGCAGGTTAGCCAGGTTGTTCAGGCTTGGCAGCCTGGTTGAAGGGTCTTCCAGTAGCAGGCGATAATCCGCCTCGGCTTCCCGGTTGCGCCCCAGCATTTGTTTCACGTTGGCTGCCTGGAAGCGCAGCGCCGCGTTATCCGGATGTTGCTTTAAGCCTTCCGCCGTAACGGACAGCGCTTCATCCAATCTCTGCTGACCGATGAGTAGTCCGGCCCGCGATGTCCACGCGGTGAGAGAGTCCGGCGACTGTTCTGTGGCCGCAGCAGCCACTGCCCTCGCCTCTTTCGATTTACCCAGCGTCTGCAGTAACTGAGCGTGCAGCTGGTAACCCAGTGGATAGCGGGGGTACTCTTTGGTGAGACGCGCAGCGATTGTCTCTGCACCGGCTATATCGCCTCCCATTGCCGTGGCCCGCACCAGCAGCACGAGGTAATCCGCATCGCGCCTGTCCTCGGGAACTGACTGCAACACGTCTTGAGCCTCACCGGGCTTGCCATTGCGCAGGAAGAGTTCTGCAGCATCCAATCGCAGGCCGGCACCTGCCGACGCATCGCCAGCAACCTTGGCCGCCTCTTCCAGAGCTGCAGCAGTGTTACCCTGCCGCTCCAGCGTTTGTGCCAGTTCGTAGGCCACAACCGCGCTGTCGGGGTTCGCCCGCTGCAGCTTGCGCAGTGTCTGTTCAGCACGCTCAAGCTCACCCGAAAGACGATCCACCTGGGCAGAGTAAAACTGCACCGCCTCGCGCTCCGCCTTGCTCGCGCCCTTGCTCCAAGCATCGAACGCACTGCGCGCAGTCTCCGCGTCACCGGCAGCCAGTGCCGCACGCAAACGCAACAAGTCCAGCCCCTCAGGTGCTTTGGCCCCGGAAAAAGACGCCAGGAAGGTCTGTGCTTCCTGCGGGTTACCCGATCTCAGCAGAAACGCGACGTACTCCCGATGTAACGGACCAAACCCGCCCACCGAGAGCTCGACTGCCTTGCGGTAGTATTCGCCAGCAACGGCGCCATCGCCGGAGCGAACCGCCACGCGCGCAAGGTACTGCAGTGCGAAAACACTGTAGGGGTTGATGCCGTAGGCCTGTTCAAGCACCTCTCGGGCCTCATCGTCTTTGTGCTGCGCATACAGGGCAGCGCCCAGCTTGGCGATGACCGCCGGTTGTCCAGAGGCAACGTCGAGAGAATTGCGCAGTGAGCGCTCGGCGTCCTGTGCGCGCCCTTCTATCAGCGCAATGGTGCCGTCCAGTTCCCAGAATGTGGGATGCAGGGCCTCGTTTTCGCGCAGCCCCTCCAACAGGCGTTTCGCCTCGTCCATGTCGCGGGCATTCACAGCCTTAACCACCGGATCAAATTGCGCGTTCTTGGCGACCAGGTCGCCGAACACAAGGTACAAGATACCCGTTCCCGACTCCTCGATGGGGGCGATCGATTGATCGACCGGCAAGGCCACCGCGCCTAGCGAGAAAACCAGCAGCGCGCCTGCCAGCGGCTGGCGCCACCTGCGTGAGCGGCTGGAACGGAGGGTCGATCCTGAGTGTGGCGTGTACATAGATGAACTCCAAATTGGCGACGCTTCCTGCGTTGGTTATAACAAACTTTCAGCGCGGGGAATACGCTACCCGCGGATTTCGCTCATCGCGTCGACCAGGCTGTAAAGCGGGCATGAATCAGGGAGAGTTGTGCGCCCCGCGATATACCCTGTCCGCCAGAACGAAAAAAGCCGCACTACTTGCGTAGCGCGGCCTCTGGACTACCTACCGCGACGTTACCATAGGAGCGTAACGTGCGCGGGTGGTCGTCGACTGTTACCGGATTGAACGGCGACGACGGATCATGGCCAGTGCAGCAAGGGCAAGGCCCATGATGCCTACAGTGCCAGGCACGGGAACGGTGCTGTCGTCGGTCACGATGTCGTCGGTCACGATGATGTCGTCAGTGATCACGCCACCGCGCAGGCCCAGCGAGATGATCTCATTGGTCGGCCCGTAGCGCTCCATCACCGTGAACGCACCCGGATCGAAGCTGGTGAAGGTATTGTGCGTGGGATCGCCATTCATCATGTCGTTGGTCATGCCCACCTGCGCCAGGCCTTCGGGTGTAGCGACGAAGCCATTGGACGGGTTGCCCGGCAGGTTGGGGCCGGATGCAGCCGCTGAAGGCGGCAGGAAGTCGTAATATGTGGGCTTGTTGATGCTGGAGTTGGCGAAGATATCACCGCCGGCGTTGAAAAACGCGGCAATTTCAGCTGAGTACGAGTTGAACTCGGCTACGTCAGCCGCAGTATGGGCGGGTGCCCAGGGATAAACGATAGCGTCGGCACCTGCGATCGCGGCCGCAAACTCCGCGGCACTGTTGATAGTGCCCAACTCGAGGGTAGTGGTTGAACCGAACCCTGCTGCATCGTAGCGGGACGTCGGGTTCGTCACACCGCCGTTGATAAAGATGATGTCGTAATCCGCGCGAGCGATTCCTTCACGCAGATAGTCCAGAATGGCCACATCGTAGCCGCTCTGACCGCCGTGCAACAGGATATCGTGCCCTGTCAGATACGCGTTTCCAGCGAACGTTGCTGATGACGCCAGCATTGTCGCTCCTGCCATTAGTAACTGTTTTATAGCTTTCATAGTCTTAATCTCCATGTCGACTAATTTTTCTGACCGCGACTGCCCATCCCTAACCAAAAAACACGCGATCCAAACCTTGCACCCAAAATACAGCAAATCCCGTGCCAATATGAAATATCTTTATTAATCAATTAGTTACGAAATACCGCCGAAACTGGTCGTAAAGTAAACAGTACGCCGGACCCACCCAACCGATAGCAAAATGTGACGCATTTGACCAATTCCCCACAAGAAACAATGACTTGCATCAATTCGGAACTGCTTCACTAATTGTAAAATATTTTGACATTCTCTCTGCCGGGCGCGCTGTGGCGCTTTTGCCCTTATGCCACACCCCAGAGAGACGCAACCCTACTCGCCTTCCAGATCTAAAGCAGACCGCACAGACATCCCTCGCCAGCAGCGGGGCCAACCGAAGTGGCTTATTCGTAAAGGCTCCAGGCGGACGTGATGGGGTAACGCCGGTCACGGCCAAACCCGCGCTGGGTGATACGCACCCCGATGGGCGCCTGACGGCGCTTGTACTCGTTGCGATCGACCAGGCGCAGCACCCTGCTCACATCGTCCCTGTCCATGCCGCGGGCGATAATCGCGTCTGCACCCAGATCCTCTTCCACGTAGAGGCGTAATATCTCGTCCAGCACCGCGTAGGGGGGCAGGCTGTCTTCATCTTTCTGATCGGGGCGCAACTCCGCCGAGGGCGGCCTGTCGATGACTCGTTGCGGGATACAGGCGCCGAGGCTGTTGCGGTAGTCACAGAGCTCGAACACCAGCGTTTTGGGTACATCCTTGAGCACGTCGAAACCGCCGGCCATGTCCCCATATAGCGTGGAGTAACCCACCGCCAGCTCGCTCTTGTTGCCGGTGGTCAGCACCAGGGAGCCCTTCTTATTGGAAATGGACATCAACAATACGCCGCGACAACGCGCCTGCAGGTTCTCCTCGGTGGTATCGACGTCCAGCCCTTTAAATTCCTCTGCCAGACTCGCCATAAAGGCCTCGTACAGGGGCTCGATGGAAATCACCTTGTAACTGACACCCAGCGTGCCCGCCTGCTCGGCGGCGTCTTCGACGCTCATCTGCGAGGTATACCGAAACGGCATCATCACCGCCTCCACCCGCTCCGGGCCCAACGCCTCGACGGCGATCGCCAGCGTCAGGGCAGAATCCACCCCGCCGGAGAGCCCCAACACCACACCTGGAAAGCGGTTCTTGTTGACGTAATCGCGTACGCCCAGCACCAGCGCGTGCCAGGTTGCCTCCAGTTCCTCCAGCGGCGGGTGCACCGGCAGGCCCGTCAGGGCCGGCGGTTTGGCGCCGGCATCAAAATCAACCCAGTACTGGCCTGCTTCAAAGTTCGGCGCCGCTCCCACGACCTCGCCGCGTGCGGAGACCGCAAAAGAGCCGCCATCGAAGACCAGCTCATCCTGCCCGCCTACCTGGTTGACGTAAACGATGGGCAGGCCCGCGTTGCGCGCGCGTTCGCCCACCAGATCCCAACGCTCACTGCGCTTGCCGCGGTGATAGGGGGACGAATTAATGTTCACCAACAGTTCCGCACCCGCCTCGGCCGCCTGACGCGTCGGGCCGACATCCCAGATGTCTTCACAAACGCTCAGCCCGACCCTGACCCCGCCTATCTCCACAACGCAGGGCCCATCACCCGCGGTGAAGTAACGCTTCTCGTCAAAGACCTGGTAATTGGGCAGGCGCTGCTTGCGGTATTCGGCAATAATTTCGCCGCGGTGCAGCACGCCGGCAACGTTGAACAACGCGCCGTTCTCCCGCTTTGGATAGCCTACAACGGCGTAGGCGCCGCCCGTCATCGCGGCGCAAATAGTTTGCAGCGACTGTTCTACCCGGCGCTGGATACTGGGCCTGAGCAGCAAATCCTCGGGTGGATAGCCGCTGAGCGTGAGTTCAGGGAAAACGACGACCGGTGCATCGCGCACCGCCTCCGCCGCCCTGACAGCCTCAATCACTTTGGCGCTATTGCCATCAAAGTCGCCCACCAGGGTATTCAACTGGGCCATCAAAATGTGCAGCTTGCTCATGCTTCGTCCACCGCCCACAGGCGGCCACCAGGTAAGTGCATTCGAAGTTGAAATGTCCGGGCGCTATTGTCCGGAAAAGCGCATTGCATGGCCAGAGCAGACAGCAAACATTGTCCGCCCCGTTCTCGACCAATGGGCCAATCGCCGCTTATCAAGCCCCAATACCGAATGCCTGTTACACTGGCGCCTACTGCGCAACAGACTTCGACGGATCGCGAAAACTTGAATCGCCCCGCCATACTGACCAACCCGGAGCCCCAGGCGTCAGGCCAGCAAAATCTGGCTATTTTCCGGGTGTACGTGGGCTATCGATCGTTACTATCGATCGTGCTGTTGATCATGCTGTTCAGCCCGAACACACGGCAACTGGTGGGCTCGCTGAATCCCGCCCTGTACACCGCCGTGGCGCTTGCCTACCTCGCTACCAGCGTACCCCTTGTTGGCTCTTTATCTACGCGCTTGCGTGACAGCCAACACCTGATGCTGAGCGTGTTCCTGGTGGACATCCTCGCCATCACCCTGTTAGCCGACGCCAGTGGCGGCATGCTCAGCGGCCTGCCAGTGCTGCTGGTCATCACCGTCGCCGCCAGCGCTGTACTCATCATCAACCGCACACTGGCGACGCTTATCGCGGCGCTTAGCGCCCTGGCCATACTGCTGGACACCGGCTGGCTGATGCTGCAGGGAAAACTGGACAGTAGTTCACTGTTCCCGGCCGGCATACTGGGCCTGCTGATCTTTGGTGTATCGCTCATCGTACAGCCGATCGCCCATCGGCTGGGCCGGGCTGAAGAACTGGCGCGCAACCGCGCCAGCGACCTCTATACACTGCAGCGGCTCAACGAGCAGATAGTGCAACACATGCAAACCGGCATACTACTGGTGAACGAAACCGGCGTTGTGCGCATTATGAACAAGGCTGCGACTCAATTGCTGGCCCCCGAACGACCGGTGATCGTTGAGCAGGGGCGACCGCTGGAAGACTATTGCCCGGAACTGGCGCGGCAGTTTGAGCACTGGAAGGAGACCGGCATACATCGCGCCAGACCCTTTTCGGTCATGGAGGGTTCCCCGCCGGTAATCGCCAACTTTCGGGAGTTACAGCCAAGCACTCATCGGGAGACACTGGTCTTTGTAGAAGACTACACTCCGGTGACGCGCTACGCCCAGTCGCTGAAACTCAGTTCGCTGGGCAGGCTCACCGCGAGTATCGCGCATGAAATACGCAATCCGCTCGGCGCCATCAGCCACGCCGCACAGCTGCTGCAGGAATCCAACGAGTTGAGCAGCGCCGACCAGCGCATGGCTGACATCATTCAGAATCACTGTGAGCGGGTGAACCAGATCGTGGAGAGCGTGTTGCAAATATCCCGCCGCGAACCACCCAAACCCGAGAACATCCTGTTGGCTCCCTGGCTAACCGAGTTTGCACAGGACTATCTGAACGCCCTGCATCGTGGCGCCGAGGTGTCCATCCACTGCGACTACAATGAATTGCTGATAGAGTTCGACCCGGAAAACCTGCGCCGGGTCTTAACCAACCTGCTGGACAATGCGCTGCGCCATTCTGAAGAGGCGACCGGGTCAGAAAGCGCACGCATCGAAGTGCACCTGGACTTCGCCAAGCACCGCTGCCTGATAGACATCATCGACGCCGGGCGGGGTGTACCGGCGGCCGAGGTTGGCAAACTGTTTGAACCTTTCTACACTACCGTTCAGGAAGGCAGCGGAATGGGTTTATACCTGTGCAAGGAGCTGTGTGAGATTAACAATGCCGATATCAGCTATCGCACCACATCGGCGGGTGATAGCTGTTTCAGAATCAGCTTGAATCACCGGGCGCTGTAAATGACGCAAACCGTACTGATCGTAGATGATGAACCGGATATTCGCGAGCTGCTGGATATCACGCTGAGCCGCATGGGCCTGGAAACCCACAGCGCCGCGAACTTGCGGGAGGCGATTTCGA
>JAUHYL010000024.1 GCA_030426545.1 Gammaproteobacteria bacterium | reverse complement strand
CCGCCTGAATGCGCTTTGGCCAACCGTCGGACAAGGCCTCGTCCTGCAGCAGGTAGGGCTTACCCGGCGCGACATAGACCTGCCCGGTCAGACGGACTTCGCCCTCAACAGCGGGCGCCTGGGGTAACGAGCGCCGCGCTGCATCAGCAACGATCCAACCCCGATTAACCAACACCAGCACTCCGCTTGCCGTGTCCTCGAAGATCCCTATGACGTCATTGCCATAGCGGCCCTGCACCATGCGGTTGTCGAGAAGAAAATACTCGTCCATGAAACGTCCGGACATTTGCACCGGCTGATAGGCAAGTGCACTGGCGTCCGACACATCTAGCTCGCCCAGCAGGGCAGGGGGCCGGGACTGCTTGCCCTCAAACTCCCGCGTAATCGCCTGCTTTTCCTCGGCTCGCGAAAGCTGCCAGAAACCCAGGCTCGCCAACAGGGGCACCATCAGGACAGCAAACACCGTGGTACGCCAGTCGCCCGTGAAACGCAGGCCGCTCACTGGTTCGCGCTCATTGTCATAGGCCACCCCAAGAACGGGTGCCGTAGTTTATACTGCAGTCTGAATAGAGGGGAGAGCTGCATTGCTTAAGGCCGCGATAATTCTGTTGATGGTTGCACTGGTTGCCAGCCTGGGTACGGGACTGTACTTCTTGATGATAGATCAAGGCGACAAAACCAAGCGTCGCCTGTACAACTCGCTGGGCGCCCGCCTGACGTTAGCCCTGACCCTTGCGGCCCTCATTGTCTATGGTGTTTCCACCGGGCAGCTCGGACATCGCAACCCCTGGGACGCCGGACCACTGCCGACTCCGGCAACGGAACAACCCTGACACTGCGCCTGCCCGGGCGTGACTCCGCCCGGCGCCGCTAACTGTTAAAACTAAAAAGGCGACTCAGGGCCGGGTAGTCTAGCTGCCCGGCGTGAAGCCGCCTTTTTATAGCTCGGGTCGTGGGTGCGTGCTGTTCTTTACAAGATGTAAATGAACAGGAACAGGAAGACCCAGACCACATCCACAAAGTGCCAATACCAGGATGAGGCTTCAAACCCGAAGTGATCGTCGGCGGTAAAATGTCCGCCTTTGACACTGCGCAGCCACTGGATCAGGAGCATGGTCATACCCATCAACACGTGGAAACCGTGGAAACCGGTCAGCATGAAGAAGGTAGAACCGTAAATACCGGAGTTCAGGGTCAGGCCGAAATGGACGTAAGCCTCGTAATACTCCGCTACCTGCAGGCACAGGAAGATTATCCCGAGCAGCACAGTCAGCCCTAACCAGATATTAAACTTCTTGCGGTTACCGTCGAGTATTCCCAGGTGCGCGATGTGACAGGTGACGCTGGATGTAAGCAGGATGATGGTGTTCCACATCGGCAGCCAGGCATACCAGTGATGTGCCTCGGCGAAGGCCATGCTGGTTTCAGCGCTGGTGAAGGAACCGTTGTTGGCAATCGGCTGAGCCGCAGCACCGCCCACCGCTTCCTGCGGTGTTTCCATCATTGGCCAGGAGTACTGAAAGCCTTCCCATAACAGGAAATTCATGCGCCCGGCGCCCTCGCCCGCCAGCCAGGGGCCAACGAGGTTGCGCACGTAAAAGAGTGCGCCAAAAAAGGCGAAGAAGAACATGACCTCGGAGAAGATGAACCAGAACATGCCCAGCACGTAGGACTTCTTCAGCTGCGCGCTGTTCATGCCGGCGATATTTTCCCGGATGGTGGTACGGAACCAGCCAAACAGGGTGGCCACAAAGAAAAACAGCCCACAGAGGAAAATCGTCCAGGAACTGCTGGGCTCGCTCGGATCGCCAAACGTCATGTCGTTCATGATGCTGGCGGCGCCGTAGATGCTCAGGATCAGGCCGATGGTAGCGCAAATAGCCAGCCTGCTCTTTTCCGGTACGTAATACTTTTCGTAGTCTGTGGAAGTCGAACTACTCATTTTTTCTACTCCGTTATTGGCACTCGATCAAGCCGCTCCAACTACTAGCGAGAGTGCGTCTCAGCGAACAGCGACGGCGCCGTTCACCATTTCGGTTACATCGAATATTGTGTAGGACAGTGTAATCGTCTTTATGTCACTGGGCAGATCCTGGTCAACAATAAACTGCAGCGGCATCTGCACATCGCTGAGCCCTTCCAGTGGCTGCTGGTTGAAACAGAAGCACTCGGTTTTATGGAAGTACTCCGCCGCGCGGGACGGGCTGACACTGGGTATCGCCTGCGCCACCATTGCCTCCGGCAACGGGTTGCGCGCATAAAAAACCGTGTCATTAACGGCACCGGGATGCACGTTGATCATTGTGCTCTGGGGCCGAAACTCCCAGGGCATACCCTCATTGTTGGTGGCAACAAATTGTATGGTGATCTCGCGGCTTTCATCCACCCCGGCCTGCACAGCGGTGTAGGCCTCGCCCGACGTCTTGCCATTAATGCCAAGGGCATCGCACAGCACGTCGTATAGGGGCACCATGACAACAAACACAAATGCAAACATCACCACCGCCACGCCCACCAACTTGATGGTCGTGTCGATGGCGGGGTTGGCATTTACACGGATCATTGCCAGGGCCTACCTCAGGAGTGCGCGTGCGCCGGGTCGATCTTCGGCGGTGTCTCAAAGGTGTGGTACGGCGCAGGTGTCGCCACCGTCCACTCAAGACCTTCAGCACCTTCCCAGACTTTCTCATCCGAGATCGGCTTGCCCGATACAATCGTCGCGATCACGTTGTACAGGAACAGGATCTGCGATGCGCCGTAAATGAACGCACCGATGGATGACATCATGTTGAAGTCCGTGAACTGCAACGCGTAGTCGGGGATACGACGCGGCATACCTGCCAGCCCGACGAAGTGTTGCGGGAAGAACGTCACGTTAAAGCCAATGAAGGAAATCCAGAAGTGGGTTTTGCCCATGGCTTCGTTGTACATGCGGCCGCACCATTTAGGCAGCCAGTAGTAAATCGCCGCCGTCATGGAGAACACCGCACCTGCCACCATCACATAGTGAAAGTGCGCTACAACAAAGTAGGAATCGTGGTACTGGAAATCGGCCGGGGCGATGGACAACATCAGTCCGGTGAACCCGCCGATAGTGAACAACACCAGGAATCCGATACAGAACAGCATTGGCGTTTCGAACGTCAGTGCGCCGCGCCACATGGTGGTGATCCAGTTGAATACTTTCACACCGGTCGGTACGGCAATCAGCATGGTGGCGTACATGAAGAACAGTTCACCGGCGATCGGCATACCCACCGTGTACATGTGGTGTGCCCAGACGATGAACGACAGGAACGCGATAGACGCTGTGGCGTACACCATAGAGTCATAGCCAAACAACGGCTTGCGCGAGAACGCCGGGATGATCTGTGACACCACGCCAAAGGCGGGCAGGATAATGATATACACCTCGGGGTGACCAAAGAACCAGAACACGTGCTGGAACAGGACCGGGTCACCGCCACCAGCGGCGGAGAAGAAGCTGGTGCCGAAGTGAATATCCATCAGCATCATGGTCACCGCACCGGCCAGAACGGGCATTACCGCTACCAGCAGGAAGGCAGTGATCAGCCAGGTCCAGACGAACAGCGGCATTTTCATGTATGTCATGCCCGGGGCACGCATGTTCATGACGGTAGCAATGATGTTGATCGAGCCCATGATTGAGGACAGACCCAACACGTGTACCGAGAAAATGAAGAACGTGACCGACGGCGGCGCGTAAGTCGTAGACAGCGGCGCGTAGAAGGTCCAGCCGAAGGCAGGAGCACCGCCCTCCATGAAGAGCGTGGAGGCCAGCAGCAAAAACGTGGGTGGCAGAATCCAGAAGCTCCAGTTGTTCATGCGCGGCAATGCCATGTCCGGGGCCCCGATCATCATCGGAATCAGCCAGTTAGCAAGGCCCACGAAAGAGGGCATGATCGCGCCGAACACCATGATCAACCCGTGCAGGGTGGTCATCTGGTTAAAGAACGCAGGATCAACCAGTTGCATACCCGGCTGAAACAGTTCCGCGCGGATGATCATGGCGAAGAAGCCGCCGAGCAGGAACATGGCGAAGGAGAACCACAGGTACATGGTTCCGATGTCTTTATGGTTGGTGGTGAAAAGCCACCGTGAAAGGCCCTGGGCAGGACCGTGATGATGATCTCCCATCCTTATATCCTCCTATTGGCCTTTCTTGTGGTTGTAAACGTCAATGGGTTGCACGAGGTCGCCCATATTGTTGTTGAAGGCGTTGCGCTGATAAGTAATTACGGCGGCCATGTCCACATCGTTCAGCTGGCCACCGAAGGCCTGCATCGCAGTGCCTGGCACGCCGTTAATGCCTACATCCAGATGACCGGCAAGCTCACCCGTGGCGATGGGGCTGCCGGCGATCGCGGTTCCGACGCCGCCCTCACCGTTGGCGCCGTGACAGGCCAGGCAAGACTGGGTGTAAACCGCTTTGCCGCGCTCCATCTGCTCGTCCAGGGTGAAGGTCTTGGCCATCAGCTCCTTGATCTCCGCGGCCTCGGCCTGCTTGGTGTCCAGCCACTGGGCGTACTCTTCTTTACTGACCACATTGACCACAATCGGCATGAAGCCGTGATCTTTACCACACAGCTCCGCGCACTGGCCGCGGTAGATGCCCGGCTCGGTGGCCTTCGTCCATGTTTCGTTGATAAAGCCGGGGATGGCGTCTTTCTTCACTGCCAGTTGCGGCACCCACCAGGAGTGCAGCACATCGTTAGCGGTAACCAGCAGGCGGACCTTGGTGTCCACCGGCAGTACAAGCGGCTCGTCCACTTCGAGGAGATAGTGTTCGCCTTTCTCCTCAGCGTTGTATATTTCGCTCTGAGGTGTGCGTAAGTTACTGAAAAAACTTACATTTTCACCGCTTTCGTCGAGATATTCGTACTTCCATTTCCACTGGTAGCCAGTGATGAGAACGTCCAGCTCGGCGTCCTCAACATCGTACAGGGCAACCAGCGTGCTGGTAGCCGGCACAGCCATCCCGATAAGGATAATGAAAGGCACGACGGTCCACAGAATTTCGACCTTGGTGCTCTCGTGGAAGGTGGCGGGGGTAAAGCCCCTGGATTTGCGGTGGTAGATGATGGAGTAGAACATGACTCCAAACACCCCGATACCAATAATGGTGCAAATACCTAGGATGATCATGTGCAGGTCGTAAATCTGCTGGCCAACCTCGGTAACACCAGGGGACATATTCACCTGGCTTACCTCTGTGCCCGCAGCCATGGCCGCAGCACTCGTCAGCATCAGCACAGGACCAAGCGCGAGCTTTAATAGCCGCTTCGCTTCAAACCACATTTCCCGTGTCTCCGTCTCATAAAAACAGTTGCAGTAACTGTTGTGATCCCATTGTGCCAAAGCCGCATGGTTGGAACGCGCCCCCTTAACCATCGGGCGTGCGGGTACCGCGGGGTACTCCAAAAAAGACGAGTACCGACCCAAATAAGAAGGCTTATCAGGGCTGCCAGATTACGTGGACTTACCAGCTTGTGGCGATTTTTTGTACGCTGCGACAATCCGCCGCAGCGCAGAGCGCGCGAATTATAGCGGAACTCTATACCAAAAGCATATCCGGTAACGCTTGTGTCGATCATTTCTGTTGATCCAGCACAGCTGCAGGTCTTTGCGCTGCATCGCCGTCTTGACATGAGCGCAATACATTGTTTCAAGAGGATATTTTCATCAGCTTACAATTCTTTAACTCGCGGGCGCTAGCGCGCTGCCGGTAATGTACTAGCCTGTATGGAACCAGCCCAGTAGAAGCAGGAGGACGACTCACGGTGACCATGGCGCTTGCAACTATCCGGGAAATTATCGCCTCTGCGCTGGAACAAGAGGCGCGCAATGGTGAACTTGCGCAGGCGCTGCAGGCGCGGATACCCGAATTACGCCGCCAACTGGTGCTGCCAGAGCAAAATGCCGTGGCGGCGCTGATGTCGTTCATTACCAGCTATATTCGCAGCGTGCCCGCCGGGCTGCGGCTGGTTGCGGCAGTCAGCAAACGCCAGGGCTTTTACGAATATGCGGCGCCTTTTTTGCAGCTTGCACAGGACTACTTTCTGCAACCCTCGGTGGCGGTGCCGTCGGCAAGCCCTCTAGAGTCGCTGCTCGATGACGCCTTTCTGGCCCACCGCCTGCTGGAAGAAGTGAACGATCACCACGTACGCCAGTTACAGCGGGCGCTGCTGCCGGTAGACATGACCGAGGCCAATATCATCGTGCACCACCTGCTGGGCGATGCATTCGCCACCGAGCTCGAAGTGAAAGTGCAGCTCACCGCCAACCGGTTGTTGAGTAAAGAGCATATCTGGGACAGGGTGCGTGAAGCCTCAACCACCGGCACCACCGCGCTGCTATCCTCGCGGCGAATATCGGGCGCAGAGCCCAGCGTGCGGCTGCGACTGGCCTCCTGAGATCGTCTAGGCCGGGGGCTCTTCGCGCGCCGGATCTATCAGCTTGACCGGCTCCGATTCCGTCTCAACGCGCCGCGCTGCCGCGCGGCTCACACGGGTGGGTAGCTCGCGCTGCCCGGCCGCAGCGGCTTCGGGCCGGGCTTCGCGGAAGTCACAGGCCACGCAGAAGCGCACGTCCTCATCGAGATCGACGGCAATCTTGTCTATCGCTTTGCACAGCGGGCACACGGCTCCGGCGATGAATCTGCGGCGGGGTGGTGTTGACACGTTTTCTCCTGCTCGAATCGTCTGGGCTGCAAGGTAAACAGCCCCGCACCTGGTGGGTAGCGTCTGTCACCATTAACAGACTGGCCAGGGCGGGCCGCTGCGGCTATTGTAGCAGCGACTTGTTAGCCGGGGCGCAACGCATGCGACACCACACTCCCATCAGCCTGCGCAGTTTTGGCGACAGCAACCCTGTCCTGGGCGACAGGGTACTCATCGACCCGAGTGCGGTGGTACTGGGCGATGTACATTTGGGGGACGACAGTTCTGTTTGGCCACAGGCCGCTGTACGCGGCGATGTGCACGCGATCCGCGTGGGTGCGCGCACCAGTGTGCAGGATTGTTGCGTGTTGCACGTTTCACACGCCGGGCCGCACAACGACGGCGGCTGGCCCCTGCACATCGGTGACGATGTCACCATCGGTCACAGCGCAACGCTACATGGTTGTAGCATCGGCGATCGCGTACTGGTGGGCATGGGCGCCATCGTGATGGACGGGGCCGTGGTGGAAGACAACGTGGTCATCGCCGCCGGTGCGCTGGTGACACCCGGCAAACGTCTGCTCAGCGGGCACCTGTATGCAGGCAGCCCCGCACGACAGATGCGAGAACTATCAGCAGAGGAAATAGCGTACTTTACTTACCTGGCGGCGCACTACGTGAAGCTGAAAGACCGGCATATTGCGGAGCTAGAGTCCGCGCACTGATGGGGTTTTACGCGGCTTCCATCGCCTCGCGCAGCCGATAAATAACCGGGCGCGTTTCCGGGCGTACTCCGCGCCAGATATAAAACGACTCTGCAGCCTGTTCCACCAGCATACCGAGTCCGTCCGCCACCGCCCATGCGGCGTGATGCGCTGCCCAGCGCATAAACACTGTTGGCTCTGCGCCGTAAACCATATCGTAACAACAGCTGCGCTCGTTCAGCAGCGAGCTGGGTAGCTCCGGCATTTCTCCGGACAGTCCCGCACTGGTGGCGTTGATGATGAGATCGAAATCGCGCTGGCCAATTAGCTCCAGGCCACCGCCCTCGATAGACCCCAGCTGGCTAAACTCGCGCGCCAGTTGCTGCGCCTTCTGCGCCGTGCGGTTCACCACCAACAGTTGTTGCGGCTGTTCGCGCAACAGCAATTCAAGCACGCCGCGCACCGCGCCCCCGGCGCCCAGCACCAGTACTTTGCGACCCGCTATCGTCCAGCCAAGATTGACAATCATGTCGCGCACAATGCCCACGCCGTCGGTGTTATCACCGGCCACGCTGCCATCTGCGCCCCGCGTCAGCGTGTTCACAGCACCGGCTCGATCGGCGCGCTCGCTCAACGCATCCGCCAGCCGATGCGCCTCGGATTTAAAAGGTACGGTGACGTTGAGTCCGCGGCCACCGCCAGCAAAAAAATCACGGGCGGCGCGTTCAAAATCATCCAGCTTCACGCGCACGGCGCGATATTGCATGGATTGTCCAGTCTGCTCGGCGAACAGGGAATGGATGGCCGGCGACTTACTCTGCTTGATGGGATTGCCAAAAACGGCGTATCGGTCGCAGTTGTTCATTGCAGCGCCTTCAGCCTTGCGGCTCGTTCAACCAGTCGCGGTCGGTGAGGTAGTACGCGGTAAGTTCGTCCTCCGCTGAGCCCGCCTCTGGCTGGTAATCATACTCCCAGCGCACCAGCGGTGGCAGCGACATCAGGATCGCCTCGGTACGACCGCCCGACTGCAGCCCAAACAGGGTGCCGCGATCAAACACCAGATTGAATTCAACGTAGCGGCCACGGCGGTACAGCTGAAAGTCCCGCTCGCGTTCGGTGTAGGGTGTGTCTTTGCGGCGCGCTACGATAGGCCGATAGGCGCGAATATAGGCATCGCCCACTGCACGCATAAAGGCAAAGCTGGTATCGAAGCCCCACTCGTTCAGGTCGTCAAAAAACAAACCGCCGATGCCGCGTGGCTCGCCCCGGTGTTTGAGGTGGAAATATTCATCACACCAATGCTTGAAGCGGGGGTACACATCGTCACCAAAGGGTTCGCAGGCGCTGGCCGCCTCGCGATGCCACGAAATACAGTCTTCTCGATTACCGTAGTAGGGCGTGAGATCAAAGCCTCCCCCGAACCACCAGACCGGCTCCTCGCCCTCGCGGTGCGCAACGAATAAGCGCACATTGGCATGGGAGGTCGGAACGTACGGGTTTCGCGGGTGGATCACCAGCGATACGCCCATGGCCTCAAAACTGCGCCCAGCCAGTTCGGGCCGCGCCGCTGTCGCTGATGGCGGCAGGCTTGCCCCGTGAACGTGGGAAAAGTTGACGCCGCCCTTTTCAATCACGGCGCCGTCTGCCAGCACCCGGCTGCGGCCGCCGCCACCTTCCTCGCGCTGCCACTGGTCGGTAATGAAGTCAGCTGCGCCATCTTCAGCGGCCAGCGCATCACATATCTGATCCTGCAGCTGCAGCAGATAGGACTTTACTGCGTCGATATCCATGCTGTTTTTCCCGCGGCATTTGTCGGGGCGCATTATACGCGCGGGCACCGTCGGCGCCAGTTGCCTGCTGGCCTAGGCGCGAATAATGCTGCCACTGGCCAGGTCGCGAATCGTACTGGGGCGGCCGGTACCGCCCAGTGCGCCCGGTAGAATGTAGTCGAGCTCGCGGCCGAAATAGCGCCGCACCTGGAACAGGTGGCGTGCCGGCAGCGCGCCACCGGGATTGGCAGAGGTAGAAACCAGCGGCCCGTCACAGGCGGCGCAAAGTGCACGCACAACCGGGTGCGCGCTCACACGCACGGCAACCGTCGCGTGCTCACCACATACCCAGGCCGGCACGCGCCCGCCGTGAGGTACCAGCCAGGACACCGGGCCTGGCCAGGTATCGGCCATGACCTGTCGCTGCTCATCGCCCAGCGGCCGCAGCAGGAAATCGAGCTGATCCTCGTGGGCGGCCACCAGGATCAGGCCTTTCTCAACGGGCCTGTCCTTCAGGTGCAGCAGGCGCGCCACCGCGTGGTGGTCAAAAGGGTCGCAACTGAGGCCCCACACGGCCTCCGTGGGGCAGGCGATCACACCCCCGGCCTGCACGGCTGCAACGGCGCTTTTTAGATGAAGCGGGCCAGGGGGGGGAAACAAGGTCAGGCCTTGAGCTGTTCCTGCAGGGCGGCGTCTTTGGCGTAGATTGCCTCGGCGTTGGAAGCGCGTTCGGCGACCAGTTTTTCGGCCAGGGCCGAGTCGGAGACCGAGAGAATCTGCGTTGCCAGGTAGGCGGCGTTCTTGGCGCCGGCTTTACCAATCGCGACAGACGCCACGGGAATGCCAGCCGGCATCTGTACGGTGGATAGCAGGGCGTCCAACCCATCCAGGGACGCATTCATCGGCACGCCGATGACCGGGCGCACAGTCGTGGCTGACACAGCACCGGCGAGATGCGCTGCCATGCCCGCGGCGGCGATAAACACGGCGCAACCACGCTGCTCCGCGTCCTTGACGAATTCCTTGGTCACTTCGGGCGTGCGGTGAGCGGAGGTAATCCGGGCCTCGAAGGGGACATCGAAAGACCGCAATACATCAAAACAGGCTTCCATCACGGGAAGATCGGAATCGGAACCCATCACAATAGCCACAAACGGCTTACTCATTGAACACCTCCAGAAGTGTGTGAAAACGCCGCCGGGGCGCCAGGGGAAAGAGCGCGAAATTTAACGCCCTGCCACCGGCTTGGCAAGGGGTGAGTGGCGATTGTCAGCGGTGGTGTAGAGGAACAACCGGGCAGGGAGTCATCGGGCCCGCAACAACCGGGGGTGCCTGCGAACGTGGTTGAATCGCCATGCTATTACCCCTGATTCAACAGCGAATGTAGCCGCCAGGCACCCGGCTTACGTGACCCTCGATCTCCAGGCGCGACAGCTCGCGCAACAATTGTTCTGTCGTCAGGCCGCTGTCTTGCAGCAGTTCGTCCAGCGCTACCGCCTCAAAGCCCAAACGGCCGAGAACCGGGCTTTCGTCGCTCGGCCCGGCGGTGGCGGTTTCCGGCGCACCGTGGCGAGCAAGGCTGAACAGTGAGCCCACTTCCTCAAGGATATCGTCCACAGTCTGTACCATCTTTGCGCCGTCACGCAGCAAATGCAGACAACCGGCGCCGCGGTCATGCAGGGGTGACCAGGGCAGCGCAAATACTTCACGGTTCTGTTCCATCGCGGTGCGCGCAGTGATCAGTGAACCACTGGGCAATGCCGCCTCCACCACAACAACGCCCACAGAGAGTCCGCTGACGATACGATTGCGACGCGGAAAGTTCTCCCGCAACGGCGGCATACCCGGGGTGAACTCGGTGACCAGGCAGCCATTGTCGATGATATCGGTCGCCAATGCCGCGTGGCGGCGTGGGTAAACGTCATCGATGCCAGTAGCCATCACCGCGAGTGTGCCCGCAAATCCTTCGAGTGCACCGCGGTGCGCAGCGGCATCAATGCCCAGGGCAAGCCCGGAGCACACCTGCAAACCGGCGTCGCTGAGTGATCGCGCCAGCTCGCGCGCCAGTCGCAGTCCGGCGGCGCTTGCCCGCCGGCTGCCAACCATCGCCAGCATGGGACGAGACAGCGCCTCAGGGTCACCGCGCACATACAGCGCTTCGGGTGGGTCGTGAATCTCGCGCAGCAGCGGCGGGTAGAGCTCGTCGCCAATGGCGATAACGTGGGCAGTGCCCAGTTCCGGGCCCAGTTCGATCACACGCATACATCGTCCTTGACGTCATGCCTGTTACTTCAGGGGAGTGCCCGGGGGAGCGGCAATGGCACACTCGCCCAGGCTGATGGAAAGCCGATTCTACAAGTTGCTTATATGCCGATACACATCAAGTGCAGGCAGGACAGGACGCCTCGTGGTGAGGCGCCCTATAGGAAACCGCGGTCAGGGGTTCTTTACCCTGTCCATCACCTTGAGCGGCCGGCTGGCCTTGAGAATCAGAGCGTAGCTGGCTTTTTCGAATGACTCGAACACCATCGCCAGTCCCGCACGGGTGTCTGGCAGGCGGACGTTTTCCTGCGCGACCTTGTCAAACACCATGCCGCCGGCCTGATATACCGCCAGTACGTGGCCAACCTCTATACCGTCGCGCTTGCCCTTGTTGAGGACAACAATGCTCATCTCGCCGATCTGAGTCACGCCACCGTCGACGGCAATCATGTACCCATCCTCGATCGCTTCCTCGGGTGCGCGCGGGTGGAAAGTCGCGTCGATAATGCGCTCTTCCAGCGGCAACAGACGGTCGGCAATGCGTACCTCTTCGGTAATCCGGGTGACTTCAAGCTCAGTCACATTCTGCCGGTTCGAGCTCAACAGGCGGGCACTGCCGATATCCTTGGCCTGGTAGCCCAGCAACTCCTCGGTAATAGGATCAACATAGGTATCGCCAGCACGGAAGATCTCATAGCTGCGTTCATCATCAGGGAAGGGCCCGCGACCAAAGACCCTGTCGCCGGGCGCGCTCAGCAGATGCTGCTGATCGCCTGCAACGACGTAGGCGGAGTTGTTCAGATCGGTGGCGCCCAGAATGCGGTGATTCATCAGCCAGGGTCCGATTTCGTCCAGCGGAATCACGGGGATGGCGAGATCCAGCGGCGTGACGCGCATGTTCGGGTGCAGTTTCACATCGCGGCCGCGGCGCACGCGCAACCGTGGCTTGCCATCCACCCAGACAAGGTAAAGTTCGTCGCCGGGGTAAATCAGGTGTGGGTTATCAATATGGGGGTTTACATCCCACAGCTCGGGCCAGAGCCAGGGCTCGCGCAGATACATGCCTGAAATATCCCAGAGGGTATCGCCCTTTTTAACGATATACGTTTCCGGCACGTCTTCATTGAGCTCTACCGCCGCCTGGAGAAAACCGCTGAACAGCAGCGACACCAGCAGCAGCCAGACAGAAAGTGACCTTGTTTTCATTTTTTGCGTCCCTGTATGACCCGAATCGCTTCTGCCGGTCAATGTTGCCGACGAAGCCCGGCTGCTAACCCGACGAGGCTCTGCCAGGCACCCGTAGACACCCGAACACTCTCATCAAACACCGCGACCAGACGCGGCAGGGTACAGCCTGCAACCACTGTGATTCACCAAACACGCAAAAACCCAGAGGGGCTGTGCGCTAGGCACCCCATAATCACAAGTTGTATACTAACTACAGTTTGCTGCCGCATAGTATCGCTGGCAAGCCAATTGTGACTAATTCACGCAGCCAATTTTGGCCACCGCTAACCCCTTTTTGCACCCTCGACACCATGGCAGTACTGGACATTCTGGAATTTCCCGATCCGCGCCTGCGCACACTGGCGGAGCCCGTGGGTGCGGTCACTGACGCCACCCGGGTCCTGATCGACGACATGTTTGACACCATGTACGCAGCGCCCGGTATCGGGCTGGCCGCCACGCAGGTGGATGTGCACCAGCGCCTGCTGGTCATGGATGTGTCCGAGGACAAAAGCGAGCCGCAGGTGTTTATCAATCCCGAGGTCAGCGTGCTTGATCCGGAGCAGGGCGAATACGACGAGGGCTGCCTGTCAGTGCCGGGCTTTTACGAGACCGTGAGCCGACCACAGCGCGTCAGCGTCAACGCGCTGGACCGCGACGGCAAACCCTTCACCCTCGAACTCGAGGGCCTGGCGGCCATTTGCCTGCAGCATGAAATCGACCACCTCGACGGCAAATTGTTCGTCGATTACCTGTCTCCCCTGAAGCGCCAACGCATCCGCAAGAAGCTGGAAAAAGACCAGCGCCGTCGCGCCTGACGCGCATGCAGAACAAGCCCCTGCGCATTGTCTTCGCCGGCACGCCGGATTTTGCCGCCACGCATCTCGGGGCGTTGATTGAAAGTGAGCACCAACTTCTGGGCGTTTATACGCAACCCGATCGGCCCGCGGGACGCGGCAAAAAACTGCACGCGAGCCCGGTCAAGCAGGTGGCGCAGGCCGCCGCAGTTCCGGTCTTCCAACCGCCCTCCCTGAAACCCACCGACGTGCAACAGCAGTTGGCCGACCTGGGTGCAGACGTGATGGTCGTCGTCGCATACGGCCTGATCCTGCCGCAGGCGGTACTGGACATACCCGCCCTGGGCTGCCTCAACGTGCACGCTTCCCTGCTGCCACGATGGCGCGGCGCCGCACCCATTCAACGCGCCATTGAGGCGGGGGATACGAGCACCGGCATTACCATCATGCAGATGGACGCCGGGCTGGATACCGGCGACATGCTGGCCAGCGTCAGCTGCGATATCGACAACCACACCGCCGGCAGCCTGCACGACGACCTGGCCCGGATCGGTGCGCCGCTGTTGCTGGAGGTCCTGCGGGATCTCAAAACATTCCAGCGGAAGGCACAGCTACAGGACGACAGCGCCGCCACTTACGCCGCCAAAATCAGCAAGGCAGAGGCGCTGGTGGACTGGACGGAAAGTGCCGAGGTAATCGCGCGTAAAACGCGCGCGTTCAATCCCTTCCCCGTGAGTTACAGCACACTGGCCGGCGACCGGGTGCGGCTGTGGCGGGCATCCGCGCAGCGCGGGGGCGGTGAAGAAGCCCCGGGCACGATCGTGCACGCCAGCGCTCACGGTATTGCGGTGCGCTGCGGCAGCGGCCACCTGCTGATTACAGAGCTGCAACTGCCCGGCGGCAAGGCGCTCGCGGCGCAGCAAATCATGAACGCCAAAGCTGACCTGTTCTGCCCGGGTTCGAAGTTCGGGGCCGACGAGTGACGCTGGACACGCGCGCCGCCGCCGCGCTGGTCGTCGGCGAGGTACTGTCGGGCAAGTCCCTCAATCAGGTACTGCCCACGCGCCTGCCTAAAGTCGCGGCCCGCGATCGCGGCCTGTTGCAGCAGCTCTGTTACGGCACACTGCGCCAGGCGCCGCGCCTGCAGGCTCTTCTGACGCAATTACTGAATAAGCCGCTGCGCGACAAGGACAGCGACGTGCAGGGACTGTTGTTAGTAGGCCTTTACCAACTGGACATGACACGCGTACCGGATCATGCCGCAGTGGACTCCTGCGTGCGCGCCGCCGCGGCCCTGAAGAAGCCCTGGGCCAGGGGGCTGACTAATGCCGTGCTGCGCCGCTACCTGCGCGAGAGCACCGAGCTTGAAAAGGCCCTGGACGATGCCGCCGCCAGCGCACACCCGGCGTGGCTGTACAGCCTGTTGCACACGCAATGGCCCGAGGCGGCCAACCAGATCATCCAGGCCAATAACCAGCAGCCGCCCATGCACCTGCGCGTCAATGCGCTCAGCACCACCCGCGATGCGTACCTGCCGCTGTTAGCCGACGCGGGAATAGACGCACGCCCGGGCGAGCTATGTGCACAGAGTATCTACCTGCGCACACCCGTGGACGTGGAGGAGCTGCCGGGTTTCCGGGAGGGCCTTGTCAGCGTGCAGGACGAAGCGGCCCAACTGGCCGCGCAGTTGCTGGACGTGCAACCGGGCAACGAGGTTCTCGACGCCTGCGCTGCACCGGGCGGCAAAACCTGCCACATTCTGGAGCGCACGCCTGACATCGGCGGACTCCTCGCGATGGACAGCGACGACGCGCGCCTGTTGCGCGTTGCCGACAACCTCGCGCGGCTGCAGCTGCAAGCCGAGCTGTCGTGCGGTGATGCCGCCAACCCAACGCTCGAATTACGGGCCAGGTCCTTCGATCGCATCCTGGTGGATGCACCCTGTTCCGCCAGCGGGGTCATTCGACGCCACCCCGATATCAAGGTGCTGCGCCGCGCCGCGGATATCGAACAGTTCGCCGCACAGCAGCGCGCCATTCTGCACGGCCTCTGGCCGCTGTTGAAAACAGGGGGCAAGCTGCTCTATGTCACCTGTTCCGTATTCAGAGAAGAGAACAGCGATGTCGTGGCCGCGTTTCTGGCCGCCACCGACGATGCCGAAGCGCTGCCGCCGAGCCTATCCGCGGGCGAGCGCTGCGAACACGGCCTGCAGCTGTTACCAAACGCTGACACCCACGATGGCCTGTTCTACGCGCTGCTGCACAAACCGCACTGAGAGTTGTGCACAATTTCGCGGCAAGAATACTTACAATCCCTCGGGCTTTTAACTATCGTTCCACAGGAAGGCTCGTTGACAGGGCCTGCCACACCCCGCAGCCCGCAAACAGGAACACGCTCACCGAGCCATGAAGATCATTATTCTCGGCGCTGGACAGGTAGGCGGCACTCTCGCCGAGCACCTCGCGATTGAACAGAACGACATCACCGTCGTCGATACCGACGGCGAGCGGCTGCGCGCGCTGCAGGATCGCCTGGATATCGGCACGGTCACCGGCGGCGCCTCCCACCCCAACGTGCTGGAGAAAGCCGGTGCGGCGGACGCCGACATGCTGATCGCCGTCACCAACAGTGACGAGATCAACATGATGGCCTGCCAGGTGGCACACACCCTGTACGGCACCACCAAGAAGATCTCCCGTGTACGCTCGCCAAATTACCTGAAGGAACAGGACAAGCTGTTCTCCCGCGAGCACATTCCCGTCGACGTCATCATCGGCCCCGAACAACTGGTAACGCAGGCAATAGAACGTCTGATCTCCAACCCAGGGGCGCTGCAGGTACTGGATTTCGCCGACGGCCTGGTACAACTGGTTGCCGTGCGCGCCTACTACGGCGGCCCGATGGTCGGCCATGAACTGGGCGAAATCCGCAAACACATGCCCCGGGTAGATACCCGCGTCGCCGCCATTTTCCGGCAGGACAGGCCCATCATCCCCGAGGGCAGCACCGTCATCGAAGCAGACGACGAGGTTTTTTTCATCGCTGCAAAGGAAAATATCCGCGCGGTTACCTCTGAGCTGCGCCGCGTGGACAAGCCCTACAAACGCGTGGTGATCGCCGGCGGGGGCAACATCGGGGCAACCCTGGCGCAAAACATTGAGAGCAGTTATCAGGTCAAGCTCATCGAAAAATCCTATTCGCGTTGCCGCGCACTGTCGGAACGACTGAAACGCTGCATCGTCCTCAACGGCAGCGCGGCCGAGCCGCAGCTGCTCAGCGCGGAGAACATCGAGGCGACGGATGTGTTCTGCGCACTGACCAACAACGATGAATCCAACATCATGATGTCCATGCTGGCAAAACGCATGGGGGCTAAGAAGGTAATCACGCTGATTACCAACCCGGCGTACGCCGAGCTGGTGGGCGAAGAAATCGATATCGCCATCTCGCCGCAGCAGATCACCATCGGCAGCCTGCTCACCCACGTACGGCGTGGCGATATCAACAACGTGCACTCGCTCAGGCGGGGTGCGGCGGAGGCCATAGAGGTAACCGCGCACGGGGATACCTACTCATCGAAGGTTGTAGGGCGCCGCCTGGACGAGGTGTCGCTGCCCGACGGGGTGACTATTGGCGCCATCGTGCGCGGCAAAGATGTGCTGATCGCTCACAGCGACGTGGTGATCGAGGAAAACGATCACGTCATTCTGTTTCTCGTGGATCGCAGCAAGATCAAAGCGGTGGAAAAACTGTTCGCCGTCGGCATCGGGTTCTTCTCCTAGTGTTACCGACGCCGCTCAGACAGCAGTCAGGGGCGCCTGCCTGGTGTGCGGTACGCGCGCTGCGCTCGCGGTTGGCAGGCTAGGGCAACGCGATGCACTTTACCGTGTCTCTCAGAATCCTGGGCATCCTGCTGATGATATTTTCCAGCGCGATGCTGGGGCCGCTGCTGCTGGCATTGCTGGCTGAAGATCACACGGCTGACCCGTTTTTATGGGCACTGTGTATTACTTTCTTCTCCGGCCTGGTGCTCTGGTTACCGGTCAAAAATGCGCGCCACGACCTGCGTATTCGCGACGGCTTCATGATCACATCACTATTCTGGACCGTGCTGGGACTGTTCGGCGCGCTGCCGTTCGCACTCACCGAAGCGCTGCAGCTGACACCCACCGAAGCCGTGTTTGAATCGATCTCCGGTCTCACCACCACCGGCGCCACCGTGATCACAGGGCTGGACGAACTGCCACAATCCATCCTGATCTACCGGCAGATTCTGCAGTGGCTGGGCGGTATCGGAATTATCGTTGTCGCGGTGGCAATTCTGCCCATGCTGGGTATCGGTGGCATGCAGTTGTACAAAGCAGAGACGCCCGGTCCATCCAAGGACACCAAACTGACGCCGCGCATTACTGAAACCGCCAAGGCACTGGCCACGGTTTATGTCAGCCTGACCGCGCTGTGTGCGCTGTCGTATTACATAGCAGGCATGACGGGCTTTGACGCGGTCGCCCACGCATTTTCCACCGTGGCGATAGGCGGCTTCTCCACCCATGACGCCAGCATTGGCTATTTTCAAAACGACGCTATTTACTGGGTGAGCAGCGTGTTTATGGTCATCGCGGCCATTAACTTCGGGCTACATTTCACTGCCTGGCGCCAATTGACCAACCGCGGCCGTCGTAAAACCTACTTTGCCGTTTACACACGCGACTCGGAAACCCGATTCTTTTTCAGCATTCTCGGCATCGTGGTGCTGGTGAGCTGCGCCTACCTCATGCTCTCGGGTACGCTGTCAGCCAAGGAAAGTATTGCACACGGTTTGTTTCAGGCCGTTTCCATCACCACCACAACCGGTTTTGCAACGCAGGATTTCGCCAACTGGCCGACCTTCCTGCCCATCATGCTGTTGATGGCTTCTTTCATGGGTGGCTGCGTCGGCTCAACGGGCGGCGGCATGAAAGCCATGCGCGTGATGCTGATCTACAAGCAGGGCGTGCGCGAATTGAAACAACTCGTGCATCCGAATGCGGTTATACCTCTGAAGGTGGGGAGAACGCGGGTAGAGGCCTCGGTGGTCAGCGCCGTGTGGAGTTTCTTCGCCGTGTATACCACCTGCTTCATTATTATCATGCTGTTGTTGATGGCGACCGGGCTGGATTTTCTTACCGCGTTCAGTGCGGTTGCTGCGTCGCTGAACAACCTCGGGCCCGGCCTGGGGGATGTGGCCGCCAACTATGGCAGCATCAACGAAGTCGCCAAGGGCCTGCTCTGCTTCACCATGCTGCTGGGACGTTTGGAAGTGTTTACGCTGCTGGTGCTCTTCACGCCCGCTTTCTGGCGCGTATAAATCAGGTTTTCATGCCACGGTGTTTGCGCAATACCTCGTAAGCCGCCTGTATCTCCTGCGAGCGCTCGGTAGCCAGACGGATCATATCCTCGGGCACGCCTTTGGCGATCAGCTTGTCCGGATGGTTCTGGCTCATCAATTTTCGGTAGGCGCGTTTAAGCTCTTTGTCACTGATTGCGCTGTCGACACCCAGTGCGGTGTACGCCTCCTGAATGCGGTCCACCGGGGCGCCGCTGCCGGTAGCTCCCTGCGAATGAAACTGCCCCTGGGCGGCGGCCATCTGCAACAGCAGGTCGAGCTGGCGTGCATCGATACCCATCAGGCCGGCAATGCGCACCAGCGCGGCGTGCTCCGCCGGCTTTACCGATTGGTCGGCGTGCGCCAGAGAGATAAGAAAGAGCAGCAGCGTCTGCTGCAACTGGCGCTGGGCGCCGCTGGTCTGCACAAAGGCCGCGACCACCTGTTCGAGCTGGAAATCCGCCCCTGACCCCTGGCGGAACAGCTCGATCGCGCGCTGGCGCTGCTGCGCACTCAGACCCATCTGCACGAACATCTGCTCGGTATGGGCTATCTCTGCCTCGGAGACCCTGCCATCGGACTTCGCCAGGTAGCCTGAGAGCAGGAAAGTCGTTTCAAAAAAGTTGTCGCGAATGCGGCGCAGGTTCTCCGGCGACGCGAACGAAAAGACACTCCCCAACGCGCGATCAAAAAAATGGCCCACAATGAGCCCGATCACCAGCCCGAAAAAGCCGCCGGTCAGCAGGCCGATCAACCCCGCGACGATCTTGCCAAATACCATGTACTTCCTCCTTCAGCGTGGCTGGATCGCATACCGGGCAACGCCTTCAAACTCTACGACCGCTTCACTTTAACGGTGCAATGCCGCAGTTGGGACACGGCCCCCATCCTCCACCGGCAACGCTAAAGATTGCGCCCGGACACGGTACGCTGCCGCCTGGTGACACCTGGCCGACAGTGAAAAGGTCGGAAACGAATAAGCTGGAAAGGCCGCACGATGTTCACGCCAACCTGCCAGGCAGACGGGCAGAACGGCGACGCCTACCCGGGATTGCGCGTATTATGCATACAAAAGAGACTGTATAATACCGGCCTTTTTTGCGGCACCCG
The DNA here is from genome assembly GCA_030426545.1 of Gammaproteobacteria bacterium. Lineage (GTDB taxonomy): Bacteria > Pseudomonadota > Gammaproteobacteria > Pseudomonadales > Halieaceae > Marimicrobium. The sequence goes on along the minus strand of JAUHYL010000024.1, from coordinate 32,906 downwards.
GCGGATAAAATCTTGGCCTCAGACAATCACTCCACCCTGACTTTTCAGGAACTGATACTGCGCCTGCAGCAATTCTGGGCCTCCCGTGGCTGCGTGGTGTTGCAGCCGCTGGACATGGAAGTGGGCGCGGGCACATTTCACCCGGCAACGTTTTTGCGCGCCATTGGCCCGGAGAACTGGAACGCGGCCTACGTGCAACCCTCGCGCCGCCCCACCGATGGCCGCTATGGGGAAAATCCCAACCGGCTGCAGCACTACTACCAGTTCCAGGTTGTAATGAAGCCCTCGCCTGCAGATTTTCAGGCGCTGTACCTCGAATCGCTGGAAGCACTGGGCATCGACGCCAGCATCCACGATATCCGCTTCGTGGAAGACAACTGGGAGTCGCCAACCCTCGGCGCCTGGGGGCTGGGCTGGGAGGTTTGGCTGAACGGCATGGAAGTAACGCAGTTCACCTATTTCCAGCAGGCGGGCGGGCTGGAGTGCTACCCGGTGACCGGTGAAATTACCTACGGCATCGAGCGCATCGCGATGTACCTGCAGGGCGTGGACAGCATCTATGACCTGGTATGGTCGCAGGGCCCTGCCGGCACCGTAACTTACGGTGACGTGTTCCACCAGAATGAAGTAGAGATGTCGCGCTACAACTTCGAGGAGGCGGACGTCGACCAACTATTCAGCTTCTTCGATCACTGTGAGAAAGAGGCGCTGCGGTTGGTAGAGCAAGACCTGCCGCTGCCGGCCTACGAGATGGTGATGAAGGCTTCACACAGCTTCAACCTGCTGGACGCCCGCCACGCCATTTCCGTGACTGAGCGACAACGCTTTATTCTCCGCGTTCGGACGCTGGCACGCGCTGTCGCACAGGCTTACTTTGACGCACGCGCTGCACGGGGCTTCCCGCTCGCCAGCGACGCCCTGCGCGACGAAGTGCTGGCGCGCATCAGCGAAGAGGCGAAGGCATCATGAGTACCGAAACACTACTGGTAGAAATCGGCACAGAAGAATTACCGCCGAAAGCCCTGCGCACTTTGGGTGAGGCCTTTCGCGACGGCATCGTTGACGGCCTGGCTGCGAAGGAGCTGACACATGGCGCTGTACAGTGGTTCGCATCGCCACGCCGCCTTGCAGTGCAGATTGATCAGGTACTGCTCGAAGCCCCCGCCAGGGAGATCGAGGTGTTGGGCCCGCCCGTGGACCGCGCCAGGGACGAGGACGGCAACTGGACACCCGCGGCCGCAGGGTTCGCCAAAAAACAGGGCGTCGACCCGTCTGAGCTGCAGACCATCGAGTCTCCCAAGGGTCCGCGCCTGGGCCTGCGCAGCAGCGCGCGGGGCGCCAACACAGCCGATTGCCTGAACGAGATCATCAACAGCAGCCTGCGCGAACTGCCCATTGCGAAACGCATGCGCTGGGGCGCCAGCCGCGAGGAGTTTGTGCGCCCAGTGCACTGGGTCGTCGCCATGTTGGGCCAGGACCACGAGCACGGTACTGTGCTGGGGCTGCCAACCGGTAATAGCACGCGCGGTCATCGGTTTCACTCCAGCGGCGCGCTGGCAATAGGCGAGCCCGACGGCTACGAGCGCCTCCTTTCCGAGGCGCATGTCATCGCCGATTTCAATAAACGCCGCGAGACCATTCGCGCGCAGGTGGAGGCAGAGGCAGAAAAACTCGGCGCCGTCGCCGTCATCGACGATGATCTACTGGACGAGGTGACCGGCCTGGTGGAATGGCCCGTGGCGCTCACCGGTTCGTTTGAGGAGCGTTTCCTCGAAGTGCCGCCAGAGGCGCTGGTGTCATCCATGAAGGAGCACCAGAAGTACTTTCACGTGGTGGACGCCGAGGGCAGCCTGATGCCCCATTTCATCACCGTGAGCAATATAGAGAGCGCCGACCCCGCCCAGGTGGTGGCCGGCAACGAACGTGTGATCAGGCCGCGCCTGTCAGATGCCGCCTTCTTTTACCAGACCGACAGGAAGACACCCCTGGCGGAGCAGGTGCAACGACTGCAAACCATCGTTTTCCAGCAGAAGCTGGGCACGTTATACGATAAAACCCAGCGGTTGGTGGCACTTGCCGGAGCGCTTGCACCGCACCTCGCCGCGCCCGTGGATCAGGCACAGCGCGCGGCGCTGTTAAGCAAGGCCGACCTGGTGACAGAGATGGTGCTCGAGTTCTCTGATATGCAGGGTATCGCCGGCTCCTACTACGCCAGACACGATGGCGAAGAAGCCGATGTGGCAGCCGCGCTGGCGCAACAGTACTGGCCGCGCTTTGCCGGCGACAGGTTGCCGCAATCCCCCGTCGCCGCCGCGCTCGGTCTGGCCGACCGGCTGGACACGCTGGTCGGCATCTTTGGCATCGGCCAGCCCCCCACCGGATCGAAAGATCCCTTCGCGCTGCGACGCGCCTCCCTGGCGGTGTTGAGAATCATGGTGGAAAAGACGCTGGACCTGGATCTTCGCGATTGCCTCACGCTGGCAGCCGAGGGCTACCCGGCCGGGGTGCTGGCCGAGGGCACCCCGGAGCAGGTACTCACCTACATGCTCGAGCGCTTTCGCGCCTGGTACGAGGAAGAGGACATCGCGGTCGAAGTGTTCCGCGCTGTCAGCGCGAAGGGCCTGAGCCGTCCGCTGGATATCCACCGCCGGGTGCAGGCGGTTCACGCCTTCGCGCAGTTGCCCGAGGCGCAGGCCCTGGCCGCGGCGAACAAGCGCGTGTCCAATATCCTGGACAAGCTGGACGCCAATCACCCCTTTGGTGATGTGAGCGCTGACTTACTTTCTGAGCCCCAGGAATCAACGCTGGTAAGCGCTCTCACTGAAATGGGCAGCAGGGCACGGGCGCACCTGGAGAAGGATGAATACAGCGAGGCGCTGGCCGCTCTGGCCGGGCTGCGTGAGCCGGTGGACGCCTTTTTTGACGGCGTGATGGTGAATACCGAAGACGAGGCACTGCGCAATAATCGCCTGAATCTGCTGAAGAATCTGCGCGACGCCTTCCTGCAGGTCGCCGACATTTCACAGCTCGTGGTCGCCAGGTAGATACCGGCCACAGCCGGTTCCTGCACGTCGCGCGGCGCGGGCTGAGGCGCTCTTCCGCCGCTGTCCCACGGGCCCAGCGCAAAGCGCCAGCGTGCTCGATAAGACGACAGGTGGCGCCTGGCGCGCCCGGAATTTTCCCCAGTTCTCGTGTGCTTTGATTTACACTGGAAGCCCGTGAGGCGCCCATGAATCCAAACGCAGATACCATTATTCTCGCTGCCGCCGCGCTGGTGGTGGTCATTGTCCTCAGCCTGTTCGTCAGCCTGTGGCGCGGCATTGCCGCGCGCCGCTCCCTGCGCCAGGCAGAGGCGCAGGTGCGACAGCGGGACGAACTGCTGAACAACGCGCGGGTGGACTTTCGCGGGCAGTCGGTCGCGTTGGAGCAGGCTCGCGCCCGGCTCGAGGAAAAGCAACACGAGATCACGCGCCTGCGCGGCGAGATGGGCGCGCTTCAGGAGCGCCTCAGCGAAGCCCTGCAAACCAATGCCGAACTGAGCAGCCGGCAGCAGGAGCGCGACAGCAAACACCAGGAACAGATCAAACTGCTCAACGAAACCCGCCAGAGTCTCACCAAGGATTTTGAAAACCTCTCCAACCGTATCTTCGAGGAGAAGGGCCAGGCGTTTTCCGCCAACAGCCGCGCCTCGCTGGAGGCACTGCTCAAACCTTTCCGCGAGCAAATCAGCGGCTTCCAACAGCGCATCAACGAGGTGCACACAGAGTCCGTCAAAGGCAATACCGCGCTGGAGTCCGAGATCAAAAAGGTGCTGGAAATAGGCCTGGAGATGAACAGCCAGGCCAGCAATCTCACTACCGCGCTAAAAGGCGACAAGAAGGCCACCGGCAATTGGGGCGAAGTGCAACTGGAGCGGGCACTGGAGCTGTCCGGCCTGTTAGCCGGGGAGCATTACGAGACCCAGGCGGCGTTTAAAGATGACGACGGTAAGCGCAAACTGCCCGACTTCGTGATCAAACTGCCTGACGCGAAAAGCATCGTGGTGGACAGCAAGGTTTCGCTGATCGACTACGACCGCGCAATCGCTGCCGATTCCGACGAAGAACGCACGGAAGCCCTGAGCGCTCATGCCGCTGCCGTGCGCCGCCACATCGACGATCTGTCCGCAAAAAAATACGCCAGCCTCCCCGGCATGGAAAGTCCGGACTTCGTGCTCATGTTCATGCCTATAGAGCCCGCCTACATCGAAGCCATGAAACACAATAAGGATCTGTTCAACTACGGCTACCAGAAGGGCGTGGTTATGGTGTCACATACCACGCTGATGCCGATTCTGCGCACCGTGGCCAACCTGTGGATGGTAGATCAGAGCAACCGTGAGGCGCGGGAAATCAGTGATCGCGCAGGCGATATCTACAACGCGGTTTGCCTGGTGGCGGAGCGGCTGCTCAAGCTTGGGAACACTCTTTCAGCCGCGCGCAATCATTACAACGACGCGGTGCGTGGCCTGGCCGGCAAGCAGGGCCTGCATGGCAAGGTAGAGCGCTTCGCGCAGCTATCCAATCGCGCCAACCGAGAGATGCCAACACTGGATGAGCTGCACGACGAGGTGGAAACCGAGCGCCTGGAACCACTGCTCGAATCCGACGCTGCTCCGCGACTTGTCGAAGGCAAAAGCAAGCCGGGCGAAGCAAAAATCAAGGCCATAAAAAGCGACAAATCGTCCTGAGACGGTGCCGCGATCAGCGCGCCGTTAATACTACCAAACGCAAGTCACAGAAACCCGCCGAAACACCGTATTTCCTCTAAAGCCATCAGGCACCGACGTCGCTAACCCAGTAGTAAGGGGTTTTTCCGATTTGCGAACAGGGCAGGCAATGGCAACAGCGGCCAATTCAAGACGCGTGACAGCGTACCGTTTTCTGGAAGGAGAGTTCGATTCGCAGGCCTGCAGATTTGTCCAGCGGTTCATCATTGCGCTCATCCTGCTGAACGGCGTCGCCGTTATCCTCGAATCCAACGCGGCCATACATGACAGCTATCGAAACCTGTTCTATGCCTTTGAAATATTCTCCGTAATGATCTTCACCCTCGAGTATCTCGCCAGGGTCTGGTCCTCAACAGAGATCAGCGATTACAACGGGCTACCTCGTTGGCGGGCGCAACTAAACTATATGTGTACACCAATGGCGCTGATTGACCTGCTGGCCATTGCACCGTTTTACCTGTCCCTGTTCATTCCGATTGACCTTCGTTACCTGCGATTCTTCAGACTGCTGCGGCTGCTCAAACTTTCGCACTATTTTGATGGCCTGAAAATATTCACCGAAGTTATCCGTCGTGAAGCCAGCGCCATTTCCGGTGCGCTGCTGACCATGCTGATACTTATAATCATATCGGCGTGCCTTATGTTCACGGTAGAAACAGCAGCCAAACCGGGGCACTTCGACAGCATCATCGAATCGATCTGGTGGGCCGTCGTCACACTGACCACCGTTGGCTATGGCGACATCACGCCCATCACCTTTGCAGGGAAGCTCCTCGCGATCGCAATCATGCTGCTGGGTATTGGCACCATGGCGTTGCCCGCAGGCATTCTCGCCGCACGTTTTTCAGAAGAGCTGCAGATTCGTCGGGAGTACCTGAAGATGCAGGTGCAAGATGCCATGCGCGACGGCGTTCTGGATACCGATGAGCAGGATGCATTGAACACGCTGCAGCAAAAGTTGGGCGTCTCAAAAGAGGTCATGGACAGGTTAATCCAGGGGCATCGCGAAGCGAATGCGAGCATCAACTTTTGCCCACACTGCGGAGAACGCCTGCAATCGATGAAGTGACGTTGCCCCTGACCCCATGACTATCGCCAATCACATCCATCTTGTAACCCTTGCATCGCGCCCTTTGCTGCGGCTGGCACTGCTGACGCTTGCCGTGCTCCTGTCAGCGGGTGTTAACGCAGCAGTCTCGGTCAGCTCCAACTGGTATGTGCTTAACTCCAAGTTTGATTACCTGGAAGATCCCACGGGTGAGATTACCATCGATGATCTGTTGTCGCGTCCCGACGAGTTCGTTTTTTACCCCAGCAGAGAGACCAAACCGGATCTCGTTTTTGCCCCCGTGTGGTTGAAGCTTACGCTGTCCTTCACGGAGGAAGCGCGAGCCAGAGAGTATCTTCTGGTTGCACGCAGCGAAAACATCGCTGAGCTACGCGTCTATCGCCAGGCACCTGATGGTACATACTTTGAAACGATAACCGGGAATGATTACCCCGCTGAAACACGCGAGCTCAACAGGCCGCGCTACGCCTTCCATGTGCCCATGGGCAGCGAAACGACAACAATCTATATCCGCAAAGTCGGGGGGCCTGGCAGTACCAATCTTGCATGGGATCTGGTGGAGGAAGCGTTTTTCACAACAGGCGAGCATCGCTACTATCTAATCACCGTGGCCTGCCTCGCAGCAATACTTGCGCTGTGTCTATTCAACTTTCTCATTGCGGTCAGTCTCTGGCGTGCGGATTACCTGTACTACAGCGGCGGGGTGTTCTTCGTGGCACTGTCCCTGATTACCATGGAGGGCGAGGGGTTCAGACTACTCTGGCCAGAGTTTCCCGAGCTTAACGACCGGGCCCTGCACACCTTCGTACTGTGCGCCACCATCCTGCAATTACTTTCTGTAAACGCTTTCTTCGGATTAACACAGCAACAACCGCTATTGCAGCGCCTCTCACGGGCAGCAATAGGTTGCATGCTGGCAGGTATATTGCTGGTCAACCTGTTCGGGATGTCGAAGCTGCCACCGCTTGTCCCCTGGTTACCCTGGGTCGTGGGAACTGGAACGCTGTACTTATTGTGTCTCTACGCGGTGATGATGCGTATCAAACTGGCGGTCCCAATGTTGATTTGCATGCTGATACCCAAGGTAACCGCCTTGACTCAGGCACTGCTGATACTTCATTCCCCGACACTGGGCGTGGCAGAAATGCAGTTGGCCAAGTTCGGCATTCTCGTGCACGTCCTGCTGTTTTCGACTTGTCTGGCGGCCCACATCCGGCATGAGACACAAGCCCACTCGCAGGCGCTACATGATGGCTTGACGGGGTTACCGGGCAAGCAGCTGCTAGAGGAGCGCTTCGAGTGGATGAAGAGCATCGCTCTCAGAGAGAATCAGGTGATAACCGTGCTATTCATCGACCTGGACGGGTTCAAGAGCGTCAATGACTCGCTTGGGCACGACGCTGGCGACGAACTGCTACGCCAGGCTGCTGTCCGCATGCGCGAGCAGCTCCGGGATGCGGACTTTCTGTCGCGTATTGGTGGCGATGAGTTTATTGTGGTGCTTGCAAACGACGCTGAAATCAATGCATCCGTCATCGTTAACAAGCGCCTGAGCGCCTGTCTGTCGAGGCCTTTTGAACTGACGAGAGAAACCGCCTCTATCAGCGGCAGCATCGGTTTGGCTTCAGCATCAGCCGGCGAAGCAGATCTGGATACCCTGCTCAGAGAAGCAGATACTGACATGTACAAGAAGAAGAATCGCAACAGAAACGGTCGTAAACTGGCAACTGGCCTGGCGCTTTCATGAGCAGTTGTGGTGGCGCTCGCCTTCGATTATAAAAAGAAGAACATAAAGAACAATGAGAACTATCAGGACTATCAGGACGCCCCTGAACTGGCAGACCCTCTCGCGATGGTGGGTATTGCTGGCTGCAAGCCTGCTACTTGCCTCGCTCAAGGTCTCCGCACTGGAAGTCGCTTCCGACTGGTATCAGCTCAACGACGAGTTTGATTATCTTGAAGACCCCGCCGCCAGCATCAGTATTGAAGATCTGGTCTCGCATCCGCAGGACTATGCATTCACCTCCAGTATGCAACAGCGACCGACAACGGTATTCGCCCCGATCTGGCTGAAGTTGCACCTGACTTTCCCGCCGCAGACGCGAGACCTGCAGTACCACCTCGCCGCCAGAATGGAAAACATGCTGGACCTGCGTGTCTACCGGGTTGACGCAGACGGCAACTATTCAGAGTTCGTGACAGGCAACAACTACCCGGCACACAGCCGCGAGTTGGATACCCCGCGCTACTCATTCGCACTGCCCTCCGGTGTCGAATCCACGACGGTCTATGTTCGAATGACAGGCGGCGCTGGCAGCGAGAACCTTGCCTGGGACTTGATTGAGGCTGAGCTGTTTGACTCGCAGCTACGCACATACACTATTCTTACCGCCTGCAGCCTGGCAGCGATAGGCGCGCTGCTGTTTTTCAATCTCCTGCTGGGTCTGAACCTGAGACGCCGGGACTACCTCTATTACAGCGGTTACCTGTTGTTCAGTTTCCTGGCGCTGATCACGCTGGAGGGGCTCGGGTTTCTCTATCTATGGCCGGACTATCCGTCTCTGAACGACCACGCATTGCACTCGCTGACACTGACATCCGCCATGTTCCGGCTCATGGCCGTCAATGCCTTCCTCAGGACCGCACAACGGGCGCCTGCGCTGCACAGGGCATCGCAGGCTACCCTTGCGCTGATCTTGATTGCCATCGTCGGGACCGGTTTTTTCGGTATCACCGAGCTTCCGCCGCTCGCCCCATTCCTGCCCTGGCTGGTCGGCACGGTCATGGTTTACGTAGTCTGTATTCACGCCATACTCCAGCGTGTTGCCCTGGCATGGCCTTTGCTTTTGTGCATGCTGGTGCCCAACCTGGCAGCGGTTGCCCAGGTGGTGGTGACCGTACAGTCGCCAATGACGGGCCTGGCCACCATGCAGTTCTCCAAGATCGGTTTTACGCTGCACGTACTGCTGTTTTCCATTTGCCTCGCAGCGCATATTCGCCACGAGATGCGATCCCGACACGAAGTGCTGCACGATGAACTCACCGGTCTACCGGGAAAACTGATGCTGCGCGAACGATTTGACTGGATGCGCAACCTGGCAAAACGCGATGTGCAAACACTCACCGTGCTGTATATGGACCTGGACGGATTCAAGGTAGTAAACGATTCACTGGGGCGTGCGGCCGGTGATGAGCTGCTGTACGAAGCCGCGCAGCGGATGTCAGCAGAGCTGCGCGAAACGGACCTGATTGCGCGTCAGGGCGCAGACGAGTTTATTGTGGTACTCAGCAGTGCGCGTGGAGAAGATCCTGCCGATGACGTCAGCCGTAAACTGCGCGAGGCACTTTCCACTCCGTTCTCCATTCTTGGTCGCCATGTCAGCATCGGTGCGAGCATCGGCGTGGCCCGGTTGCCGGCAGACGGCGAAGACCTCGACAGCCTGGTAGAGGCCGCGAAGTCCGACATGTACCGCGCCAGGGCGAGCGCGGGTTACAGCTCCACACCGTCAAAGGCGATCTCCGCGACCTGAGGCGGAGCGGGTACAGGGCAACAGGCGTGACTTTACGAAGACAATGGTTGAGACTGCAACGCTTATGATCAGAGTACTTTGCCTGGTAGCCGCTGTTGCCCTTGGCGCCTTTCACACCAGTGTTCTTGCCGCCGGGCCACAGCCCCTGTTGCTCACTTTTGGCCCGGGCCAGGGCGGTACGCAGCACTACAGCTCGAAGCCGCAGACGAGCGTGCAGACAACGGACGGCGCCACGGTCGTCCTGCAACGCGAACACGGCACCGAATACCGCCTTCAGGCCGGCGAAAAAACCTGGACATGGTTTCAGATTGAAGAGGTTCCAGCCAGTGAAAGCTACCTGGCGGTGACGCCGACGCTGGACGGTGACACCGTGACGCTGGAAATTGACTACCGGGATCGGCGGGGTGACACATCAACCCGCTTCAGCTCGACGCTGAGCGGCGAAGTTGGCAGTTGGATAACGCTTATGAGCACCGGCCAACCGATGCAGGACGGTGCTGCGGGTTCGACACGCCGTTACACGGCGGGTAGCCAAACCTATTCATCGGCAGATCCGATATCCGTGCGCGTGGACAGGGTGCGTTAGGCAGCAACGGGTAGTAACAACCTACGGGGCCTCAGACCGGGCGCACTCTGTAAAGGCGCCATTTCCCAACAATGACCTAGACACGCTCATGCACAAAGGAGCCTTTGGCGCGCGCGAAACAGAGGTTCAAAAAGTGAACGCCAACTTCCCAGCGGGACGCCAGAGGCTGGCAGCGCACCACTCGCGCCACGGCTTTCAACGCAGCACTATCAATTTTCACGATCTGGTCCCTGGCCATGAATACTTCGGTACCGAAGCGCATGCCGGTGAGCGAGATGTCATTGGCAATGCCGCTGTGCGGTGACAGCTGCGGCCAGTGCGTGCAAAACGCAATGCCCAGTTGTTTGGGAATACGCGCGATGGCGCGCCTGTCACTGTCTTCCATCACAATATCGGCTACCGGCGCGAGTGGGCTGTCACAGCCCGGGCAAAAACCGGTCAGGCCCTGATCGTCGTGAGCCTCTGCTACCGGCGCGGCACAGAAAGCGCAGGCGGTTTGTTGCGCCGCACCGAGCACGAGCTCCCCCAGGGGCGGATCGTTAGCCGCCGAGCGCGACCAGTCGGCACTCTGCCGCAACTGGTCGTAACTGGCGCGCTCCGTCTCGTTCGACAGCACCGAGTAGGCTTCATTGACTAATGCGGCATTGGCCTCGTCCCCGCCCAGGTCTGGATGGGTGCGCATTTTGTGCATGATGGTGCGGTAGCTGGAGCGGATCACCTCACGCGGTGCGTCCGGTTGCACATGCAGAATTCGGTAGTAGTTGCGTCGGTTTTTCATCTTGTCTGCTACGTAAAAGAGATGTCGCTGGCTACAGCGAAACCCGTTAAGCGTAGCCTGTTTTGGCCGAACGTCTACTGTGCAGCAAAAGTGGGACCAGCGTTGTTCCAAACGGGGCAATCTGGGAACAGAATCACAGAAAATCGGCACTTTTTGCGTGCAGTTTCACGACTTTCGCGTTTCGGTGGGTGGCGCGCTCTGCGCCGCCTCCAGATCATCCACAAAGCCCAGCACATCAGCCAGCACCTGCATCAGGCTGGCCGGCACCTCATCGGCCGGAATCACCTGGCTGAGCAGGCCCGTCAGCTCTGATTCCTGGGACATCGGCGTGCCCTGCCGTCGCGCCAGTTTGTGTATGGAGCGGCCAATGGCCCGGTTGTCCCTAGTCATTGCCTCTCCTCAAGTCGCGCATACTGGCCTCCACGCCGACCTACACACTGTGCCTGAAGCCGGTGCCGGCGGGCTCGCTCTGCGACCCTCGCTCGCGCTCACCGTGGTGGGCACGCAATACACCCACTTCAAAGTTGTGTTGGCGCAGAACCGCTTCGAGTTTGCCAAGCGCTCGCTGCAGCGATAATACGCTCGACATGCGTCCGGAGTAGAACACGGCCGACACCCGCACCCCGCGCAAAAACACCTCTATTTCCAGGGCACCCAGTCGGGGAAGATCCAGCTGTAACAGCGCTTTCCACTCGCGCTCAGGCGCATCTTCACCTGCCTCACCGGCCTCGCGGCGCAGCGTGATAGACAGGCGGTGCATCTCATCGCGCAGTGTGAACGGCACGTGGAAGACCCAGATCCAGGCATCCTGCTGCTGGTGCTGCTGGCTGGCAGCCAGCTGGTTCAGTGACAGTGCTGCCAACGCGCCCTCCACCTCACCCTGCAAGCCGGCAAGCTGGCTGGCTGCCGCCGGGAGTTGGGCAACGGCCGTGGAATCGCCGCGCGCCGCGGCTATCCGCGCCAGCAGGCGGAACAACAGGGCTTTCAGATCTGTGGCCACTGCCGCCTGCGCACCCTGCCGGAAAAGGTCGGATTCGAAGAACAGGCCGGATTGCAGCAGGGCTTTTTGCAGTGCCTCGGGGCTGCGGGGAGGGCCCTGCCACAGTAGCGCGTTGAGGGCGGGATCCACATCGCCGCCACTGACGCCCAGCAGCGACAATAAATTGACTCTCTGTGCCGGGTTCAGCAGGGTCAGCAGCGGTCCGAGTACCGGGCCCTGCCGCGGCAAGAGCATTTGCGTCTGGCGCTCCAGCGGGCTGGTCAGCTCCGCGCTGCGCGGCGGCGACTCCAGTACTCGCACCGTCGGTTCAGGCGCCAGGCCGGTCACCTGGAGGTTAAGCCAGGCGCCCCTTTGCAGAAAAACATTAGTACTGGCAGAGACTTGGTGGTTGGCTATGCGCAGCAACACCGTGCCCGCTTGCGAGGTATCCACCACCTGCGCACGTAACACCTGGCCAAGCTGCCAATTACGCAGCCACGCCCCGGTGTCGATGCTTCCCCGTCCCGCCGGGGTAAAACCCAGCCGCAGCTCATCCATGGACCATTACCGGCATGCTTTGTGCATACTTTCTCTCGAGTGACAGCATAACATCACATCGGGCCCGGAATGACCGCCAAGGATCTGCATTTTTCATTCGACAGCAACCTCGCGCAGGAAGCCCCCGCAGCGGCACAAACCCCGCCGGGCCTGTCCTCGGTAGCCACGCTTCCCGGCGCGGGCAAGTCAGCGCGGCGGCCGCAAACGGTCAAACCCACCCGGCAATGGCTCGCCGTCACCTGTATCGCGCTGCTCAACATGGCCTTCCTCGTACTCGCCGCGCTATGGCTTAGCGGCAATGCTTATCAGGTTAGCGACCGCCAGCCGCCAGGCATTACCAAAATATCAGGCACCGATTCCGCGCTGGCGGGTCTGTACGCCGCCTCGGACCGCAACGAACAGCAACTGGGCGCAGTGCAGGCGGCGCTGCAGGAGCAGGCACGGCTACTGGCTGCCCTGCAGGCAGAACTGGCGCAGCTAAACGCCGCTGGCGCGACAGCGGCCCCTGCGGCCAGCGAAACGGTCGTAACCGTCGATGCAGCGCCCGATTGGCACATCAACCTGGGGGCTTTTCGCACGGCAGACGCTGCGCGAACCGTGCTGCGCGACGTGCGTGACAAGGGCTATTCGCCCGACGTACAACAGGAAGTCATCGGCGGAGAGACGACCTACCGCGTTGTGCTGAAGGGCTTTGCCAGCCGCGAGGCCGCGGACGCCGAAGCGCACAGAATTATGCAACAAACCAGCCTGAGCGGACTGTGGGTTTGGGACGGGCAGTGACATCCGCCACCCCCACGCACGCTGCGGCAGACAGCCAGCCTGTGCCCGCGCAGGCAGCTACAACAACAACTGGATAGAAACCGGGGATAACTATGGATCTGGCAACACTTGTGGGCATGCTCGGCGCCATCGGCATTGTGCTGGCCGCCATGCTGACGGGCGGCTCGGCGCTGGTCTTCGTCAACATTCCATCACTACTGATCGTGCTGGGTGGTACGTTCATGGTAGTGATGATCAAATTTTCACTGGGACAGTTCTTTGGCGCGTTCAAGGTTGCCGCTCGCGCCTTTGTGTTCAAGGTGGACAGCCCGGAAGCGTTGATCGAAAAGATCGTCAGCCTGTCCAACATCGCGCGCAAAGAGGGCATGCTGGCGCTGGAGAACGAGGAGATCGAAAACGAATTCCTCAACCAGGGTATCCAGATGCTCATTGACGGTAACAACCAGGAAGTCATCCAGGCCGTGATGAGCAAAGACCTCCAGCAAACCATCGACCGCCACAAGTGGGGCGCCAAGGTGTACAGCGCGATGGGCGATGTTGCGCCCGCCATGGGCATGATCGGTACATTGATCGGCCTGGTGCAGATGCTCTCCTCGATGGACGATCCCAAGTCGATCGGCCCGGCGATGGCGGTAGCGCTGCTGACCACACTCTACGGCGCAATGCTGGCCAATATGGTCGCCATGCCCATTGCCGACAAGCTGACGCTGCGCAAGGCCGACGAGGGGCGCATCAAGGCCATGTGTATCGATGGCGTGCTGGCGATCCAGGCCGGGCAGAACCCGAGAATCATCGAATCCATGCTGAAGACCTACCTCGATCCGAAAAAACGCGCTGAATCCAGCGACAGCGGCGAAGCGATGGAAGACGCAGCCTGATGAACGTCGCAGCCGAAGTCGAGGAAGAGGAAGAAGGCGGCGGTTCACCGGCATGGATGGCGACCTTCGCTGATCTGATGTCCCTGCTGATGTGTTTCTTTGTACTGTTACTCTCCTTTTCAGAGATGGACGTGCAAAAGTACAAACAGATCGCGGGTTCAATGAAAGACGCCTTCGGTGTGCAGAACGAAATCAAGGTCAAGGACATTCCCAAGGGCACCAGCGTCATTGCGCGCGAGTTCAGCCCTGGCAAACCTCAGCCCACAGCCGTTAAGACCGTCACCCAGTTCACCACCGAGAACAAGAAGCAGTCACTGCAGGTAGGCAACCCGACAGCGCCCAAGGTGTCGGGCGAAGATTTGGATGACGAACAGACCGCTCGCCTGCTGGAAGAAAAGCTCAGGTCGCTGTTGAACCAAACGCGCGCGGACGCCGAGAAATTGCGCCAGGTGCTGAAAAAGGATATTGATGAAGGCAAGATCGATATCGAGTCCAGCGGGCGCACGATTGTCATCCGCATCCGTGAGCGCGGTTCATTTCCCTCCGGTTCTGCCACTTTAAATCCGGAGTTCATCCCGGTGATGCTGGATCTGCGAAGTGCTCTTAAAAACATCGAGGGGAAAATTTCTATTGAAGGTCACACCGACAACGTACCCATCGCCGGCGCTCGTTTTGCATCGAACTGGGATCTGTCAGCATCGCGCGCGCTGTCTGTTACGCATGAACTGGTGAAACGAGGCGAGCTGGATGAAGACCGTTTCATGGTCGTAGGTCTGGCTGCTACACAACCGTTCAAGCCAAACGACTCGGCCCAGAACAGGGCGCTGAACCGCAGGGTAGAAATTATCATTCGCCAGGGCCTGGACAACGCGACGACGAGTACACTCAAAGAACTACAGAAGGTTGAACCGGATATCATGGAGCGGCTCGACCTCGAAACTATCACGACAACAGCCTCCGGCTGAGTCCGGCCTGAGCGCCGGCAGTCAGTTGGATCAGGAGGCGCAGAATGCATCATAAAGGTATAGAGAGGAGAGCCTACTTTCGCATCAACGACGTCATCGGCCTGAGCTATTCAGTTGTCGAAGGCGACGAGGATCTGCCGCGCGATCACGCCAGCGGTACGCAGATTCAGCTGCTCGGCCTACTGGGTAAAATCGATAACGACATCAACGAAGCGACCAATGTACTGTGGCGGGAGAGCGCCAATGCCGCCCGCGCCATCGGATTGCTCAATCGTAAAATTTCCCTGATCGCCACTCACCTGTTGCGTGAGGACGGCGATATGACCACAACGTACAACGAGATGACCGCGAGTATCAGTGGTTGCGGTATGGCGTTCCACAGCGAGGAGCCTGTGCAGGTCGAGAGCCGACTGCGCATGGCCGCAATACTCAAGCCATCCAATATCGAGTTGCGTTTTACCGCGAGGGTCGTCGCCTGCGAACGCGTTTCGGAGATACCCTCGACCAATTACCTGATGCGAATCAGCATTGACGAGACTTGCGAGGAAGCCCGCGAGCAGTTAATACAGCACGTTGTACAACGTCAGTTTGATGACAGGCAACCGTCGGACATGGCGGTTGAATCGAGCGATTAACCGAACACAGATCTGGTCAGTCTTGTTCTGCCAGTGCAAAACAAAAGCGAAACGCAGCTAGCCGCCCGCCTGGGCAATCGCGCGTTCCTTGAGCAGTTCAAATTCACGCATGCGCTCATTGCCGTCATCGCCCAGCGCAGCGAGGACAACTACCACTACCCGCCGGTTTCTGGCTCTCGATTCCAGCGTATCATTCGTGGTCAGCGGCTGGTGTTCGCCATAGCCAATCGAGGCCATGCGGCCCGGGTCAATGCCGTGCCGCTCGAACAATCGCACTACCGCGGCTGCCCGCGCCGCCGACAGCTCCCAGTTGGAGGGGAACACCGGCGTGCGAATCGGCTGATCATCAGTGAAGCCTTCTACATGAATGCGGTTGGGCAAATCGACAAACATATCGGCCAGGTCCAGAAGCAGTGGCACTGAAGAGGGAATTAGCGCACTGCTGCCGCTCTCGAACAGCAGGCTGGATTTAATTTCCACCTCCAACCAGAATTTGTTGCGCTTCAGGTTGATCAGCTCATCTTCTATCGTGGGCTGCATGCGCTTTTCGACTTGCCGGGACAGGGCAAGCACTTCCTGCTCCGCCGCGTCCAGCTGCTCCGAAAGCTTGTCCTGTTTTTTTGGTGGCGCTACGGGGTCGGCCGCCTTTTTTTCAGGCTGCGCTCGCAGTGGAACCACCACATCGTTTTGGGGCAGCTCAATCAGTGTTGTCTTTCCAAACAGTGGCTTGTCAACAAGCGCGCCGCCCTGTTGCACGCGCATATCAAGCGGTACGTCATTGAACGCTGACAACATGGCGTTGGAAAGTACACGGTACTTGTCTTCGTTCACAGACGAGATGGAATACATGACTACAAAAAACGCGAACAACAGGGTGACAAAATCAGCGTAAGACACTACCCACCGATCGTGATTGCTCTGCTCCTCGAAACGTATTTTCCTGGACATCAGTCCCTCGAGAGATAGCCTTCCAATTTACTGGCTATCGATGTCGGGTTCTCGCCTTCCGCGATAGAGATAATGCCCTCGGCCATCATCTCCTGGTACTGCGTTAAATCCTGACAAATGGTTTTCAATTTGTTCGCCATCGGCAAAAAGAAGAAGTTTGCCAGGCCAACACCGTAAATCGTCGCCACGAATGCCACGGCAATCCCAGGCCCCAGGGCCGACGGGTCAGCGAGGTTGTTCATTACGTGGATCAAACCCAGCACGGCGCCAATAATGCCGATGGTGGGTGAATAGCCGCCCATTGCCTCGTACACCCGGGCCGCACTCAGTTCGCTGGCCGTGTAATTGTCGATTTCAATCTCCAGCACCTTGGATATTTCTTCCGGCTCGCGGCCATCAACCAACAGCATGAGTCCCTTTTTTGCGAAGGCGTCACGCTCCCGCTCCGCGGCCTTCTGCAGGCCAAGTAATCCTTCCCTGCGCGCAATACGGCTCCACCCGGTGATCTGCTTGAGCATCTTCTCGCGATCAAACTGCGGCGGCATAAACACCCAGCGGATGCGTTTCATGCCGCGCAGAAAAATCTGTAACGGCGTTTGCACCATCGTTGCGCCCAACGTGCCACCGACCACGATGACAAACGCGGTCAACTGCACCAGCGAATCGGTGTGCCCGCCCTCCAGCAGGTTGCCGATGACGACCGCGGCAACACACAATACAACCCCCGCAAGGGAGAGGAAGTCAGGAGCCCGGGATCTACTCGCCATCGGATTCAGCAGTCATCAGTCGGTTTCTGTGTCAAGTTTCGCGCGTATCCTGGCCAGCGCCTGGCCATGTATTTGCGATACGCGAGACTCGGACACACCCAACACGGCACCGATCTCCTTCAGGTTCAGTTCCTCGCCGTAGTACAGCGACATCATCAACGCCTCTTTTTCCGGTAGCTCGCCAATTGCATCGACAATGTCCTGTCGCAAGCGCGTATCCTGCAACATGGCCAGGGGATCCGGCTCGGCGGACTCCAGACCCGGTGTCGTCTCTTCCAACGGGGCCAGCCGACTGTAGGAAAGCTCCCGCGATATGTCGTGGTATTCCTCCAGCGACACATCGAGTGCGCCCGCTATCTCTTTATCTGTAGCGACACGACCGAGCTCGGCCTCCAGTGCAGTGATCGATTCTGTGACGCGCTTCATGTTTTGCTGCACAGATCGGGGCACCCAGTCGTTTCGGCGCACTTCGTCCAGCATTGCACCCTTGATGCGAATGCCTGCATAAGTGGCAAAACTGGCACCGCGGGTGGGGTCGAAGCTGCCGCTGGCCTGGATAAGGCCAATGACACCCACTTGCAGCAGGTCATCGAGTTCGATCGATGGCGGCAGGCGAGCAACCAGGTGCAGGCCAATTTTTTTCACCAGGGGCAGGAACTCTTTGACCAGTTCCTCCTGGTTACTTTCCATGTTCTGTTCGTAGACAGTGGCTCCCATAACGTTCAGGCCTCGGCCACCCGCGTACCCGGGTGCGCCAGTCGTTCAACAAAAAATCCCAGTCCGCCGCCACCCTGGGTGGCAAACACATCCACACCAATCCTGGAGGCGACGTGTTCCAGTGCTCGCGATGCATCGCTGTGGGGATAGCGTTCCACCACCGCGCTCTGCTGCTGCAGTGCGCGGCGCAAATAGCCGTCCCTTGGGATCGCACCCAGATAGCCCAGGTGCACATCGAGAAAGCGATCGGCCACACGATCCAGCTTGGCGTAGATCTGCCGACCCTGTGACTCGTGCTCTACCATGTTCGCAAGCACCTGGAACTGCTTTACCCCACACTCCCGGTGAAGCACCTTGATCAATGCATACGCATCGGTAATCGAAGTGGGCTCGTCGCACACCACGACAATGACCATTTCACAGGCGCTGGAAAACGTCAGTACACTGCCATCGATGCCGGCGGCAGTATCCACGATCAGCGTGTCTACAGGCACCTTAAGTTCACCGAAGGCGCGGATGAGGCCGGCTCGCTCCTGCACCGAAAGCCGCGTCATACTCGAAACCCCCGACGAGGCAGGGACCAGGCGAATACCGCTGGGCCCTTCGACCAGTATTTCGTCCAGCGAGCGAGCGCCTGACAACACATCGCTAATGTCATGCTTGGGCTTCAGACCGAGGGCGATATCCACGTTGGATAATCCCAGGTCGGCATCGAATATCACCACTTCCCGTCCCTGCCGCGCGAGACTGACCGCCAGGTTAACGGCCACGCTGGTCTTGCCGACGCCGCCCTTACCGCTGGTAACCGCAATAACATCCACGGCTGTATCGCCGCCGGGCTGTCCACACACCTGGGAACGCCTGTTCATACTTTCTATACCACCGCTGAAGTGTGTCGACGCCCCGGAATGTTTCCGATCGCGTCATGGTGAGAGTTACTGTGTGTCTGGTCGTGTGACTGGCCGCCTGAGCCTGCGTCCACGTCCTCTGCGGCAAGCTGTACCGCCCTGGCAACCAGTTGTCGTGCCTGCGCCGGCGCCAGGTCATCCGGCACCTGTTGCCCTTCGCTGACATAGGCGAGCGGGAGGCCGCTCTCTATCAGGGCATCCAGCACGCCACCGAGGCTGGCCGCCTCGTCGACCTTGGTGAGGATGGCACCCGCGAGGTCTCTTTCGCCAAACACCTGCAGCGTTTCCGACAGCGCACTGAACTGTGCGCTGGCAGCGAGCACGAGGTAGGTATCGACGTCGTAGCCGGAAGCAACCAGCATGCGGTACTGCTCGTAGAGGCGCGCATCGCGCTGGCTCATGCCGGCAGTGTCTATCAGTATCAGTGGCCGCGGGGTCAGTTGGTCCAGCGCGGCGTGCAATTCACGGCTGTCAGTGGCTACGGTAAAGGGCACACCCAGATACCTGGCGAAAGTCTGTAACTGTTCCTGCCCGCCAATGCGATAGCAGTCTGTACTTACCAGCGCCACACTCTGTTTGCCATGGCGCAGGACACAGCGCGCCGCCAGTTTTGCAATGGCCGTGGTTTTGCCGACGCCAGTGGCTCCCATCAATGCCACGATGCCGCCGCGCTCGATCAGTGCGTCACTCTCCTGCACTGCGAGGCGGCTGACCAGCATTTGCAGAACCACCTGCCAGTAATCTTCCACCTCGCCCTGCGCCGGTAGAATATCCACCATGCTGCCCGCCTGCGTCGGCGAAAGCCCCAACCTGGCAAGGCGCGCCTGCACAGCGGCCTTGGCGGAAGGAGTGCCAGCCATATCGCGCCACGACAGCTGCGACAATCTGCCTTCGATCATGGTGCGCAGATTGCTCAGCTCACGTTGCAGATCTGCCAGTGTGGCCGCATCCACCGGCGCCGCGCCCACACCCTGTTCACGGCGATGTTGCGCCAGCGTTTCGTTGTGCTCGAATGCGGCTTCATCGAGATCCACTGCTGCAACCAGTTCCACTTTCCCGCCGACTTTTTTATTGGAGAGGATGACGGCATCGGGACCCAGTTCAGTCCGCGCTCGCGCCATCGCCGTGCGGCTGTCCTTTTCCAGGAACCGGCGGATCTTCATAGCACTGCCCTCGACTTCAACACCTGATCTCCCTCTGCCTCAAGCCTGCAGGCCGGCGACCTGCGGCGGTGTATTGCCCACGGTCTCAATCACCTTGATGGTTTTGTTCGCCGGGATTTCTTCATAGGCGAGCACATACAGGCCATTTATCCGGCCGCGCAACAACCGTGACAGGAACAGTCGTATGCTGCCCGCAACCAGGAGAACCGGGCTGTCGCCCTGCGCGGCGAATCGCTCCGACGCCTGACTGATCTGGCTGATAACGGTTTCCATAAGCGATGGCTCCAGACCGCCCCCCGCGCCCTGTATAGCTCCCTGCAATATCTGTTCCAATTGCGTGTCCAGGGTCATCACGGCCATCTCGCGCCCGACGCCGTTGACCTCCTGATAGATAGTGCGCCCCAACGCCACCCGCACATGGGCGGTTAAAGCGTCAGTATCCTGACTTTTACTCGCCTGCTCCGCCAATGCTTCGGCGATTGTGCGAATATCGCGGATGGACACACCCTCCGACAGCAGGTTCTGCATTACCCGGGTCACTTCGCCGAGCCCTAGCTGCCCCGGCACCAGGTTTTCGACCAGCTTGGGCGATGTCTGCGCCAGCTTGTCGAGCAACTGCTGCACGCTGTCCTGGCCCAGCAATTCATGGGCGTGCTGTTTCAACACCTGGCTCAGGTGGGTGGCAATGACGGTGCCGCAATCAACCACCGTGTAACCCATGGCCTGCGCATCGTCGCGTCGGCCCGGTTCAATCCACACCGCCTCCAGGCCAAAGGTCGGGTCGCGCGTGGCGACACCCTCCAGCTGGCCGTAGACCTGGCCCGGGTTGATTGCCAGTTCCTTGCCCGGATACACCTCGCCATCACCCACCGCGACATCGTGAATGCTGATGCGGTACTCGTTCGGCGACAGCTCCAGGTTGTCGCGAATGTGCACCGAGTGCACCAGGAAGCCCAGCTCCTGCGACAGTTTCTTGCGTACTCCCTTGATCCTGCTCAGCAGTTCCCCGCCCTGGTTTTTATCGACCAGCGAGATCAGGCGGTAGCCCACCTCAAGGCCGATTTCATCTACCGGTAGCACGTCATCCCAGCTCAGCTCCTGGGATTCCACGGGCACCTCATCGGGCACAATCTCCGGTTCCGCGACCGCTTCATGATCTTCCATCAGGCGCATGTAACCGAAGCCGCCCATCAGGCCCGCCAAGGTGAGAAAAATCAGGTGGGGCATACCCGGCACCAGGCCCATGATGCCTATCAGGGCGGCGGCAACCAGCAGTGCGCGCGGCGCGCCGAACAGTTGCGAGACAACCTGCTTGCCCATGTCCTGCGCATCGGACACCCGGGTGACTATGATCGCGGCGGCAGTGGACAGCAGCAGTGAAGGAATTTGCGCGACCAGTCCGTCGCCGATGGTTAGCAGCACATAGTTATTGGCCGCTTCGGCGGCGGTCAGATCGTGCTGCAGGACGCCAACGGCAAAGCCGCCAATGATATTGATAAACAGGATGAGAATGCCGGCGATCGCGTCGCCGCGCACAAACTTGCTGGCGCCATCCATGGCGCCGTAAAAGTCCGCCTCGCGCGATACGTCTTCACGGCGCTGCAGCGCGTCCTCCTGGCTGATCAGGCCGGCATTGAGGTCGGCATCGATCGCCATCTGCTTGCCGGGCATGGCATCCAGGGTGAAACGCGCGGTTACCTCCGAAATACGCCCTGCACCCTTGGTGACAACAACGAAATTGATAATCACCAGGATCGCGAAGACCACTATGCCCACGGTGTAACTACCGCCGACCACGAAATCACCGAAGGCCTGAATCACTTTACCTGCCGCACCCGTACCGTTGTGGCCCTCAAGCAACACAACGCGGGTAGAGGCGACATTGAGCGACAGGCGCAGCAGCGTGGCAATCAGCAGGATGCTCGGAAACGCCGCAAACTCCAGTGGCCGCATGGCGTATACGGCGGCCAGCAATACCACCATGGCCAGCGCAATATTAAACGTGAAGGCCAGGTCGAGCATCAACGGCGGCAGCGGCAGCATCATCATCATGAGCATGAGGAACATCAGCACCGGTGTGCCAAGGCCCGACAGGATGCCGAAGTTCACAGGCTTGGCAGCCACGGCTTCATTCATGCCTGCCTACCTCGTCATTGTCCGCATCGTGAACCTCATCAAAGTACAAACCGCGATACTCTTCAGGTACCGGTATGTCATCGGGTGGCGGTGTGTCGTTGCCGTGACTGCTACTGCGTAGCTGATAGACGTACGCCAGTACTTTGGCCACCGCCAGGTACAGGTTCTCTGGTATCTGCTGGCCAATCTCTGTAGAGGAGTAGAGCGCCCGTGCCAGCGGCGGCGCCCGGAAGATTGCTATGTCGTTTTCAAGCGCTACTTCCCGAATCTTCTGCGCGATCAGGTCACGGCCCTTGGCCAGTACAATCGGCGCTTTACTGGCATCGGCATCGTATTTCAGCGCCACGGCAAAGTGCATCGGGTTGGTGATGACGACGTCGGCTTCACGCGTGGCCTCCATCATGCGCCGCTGTGAAATTTCGCGCTGCAGGGTTCGAATGCGCGAGCGCACTTCCGGCCGACCTTCAGTTTCTTTCAGCTCGTCGAGTACTTCCTGGCGCGTCATCTTCAGTTGTCGGTTGTGGTTCCACAGTTCAAAGGGAACATCAAACACAACGATAACCACCATGCCGCAACTCAATGCCAGCAAACTCCAACGCAGAATGTCTGTCGCCTCGGCAAAGGCCTTGATCGGGGCGTAGGTGCCCAGAACAAGGATCTGATCCATCATCAGCGAAAACAGGCCGATGGCGACTGCGGTCAACGCGATAAACTTGAACAGGGCCTTGAGCAGTTCCATCAGCCCCTTGGCAGAAAACACCCGCTTCAAGCCGGTCAGCGGATTCACTTTCTCCAGCTTTGGTGCCATCGCCTCGAAACTGAACGCCCACCCGCCCATCAGCATGGGGCCGGCAATCGCGCCGACCATCGCCAATGCAAACAGCGGCCCCAGAATCACCAGCGAAGACAGCACCATATCGATGAAGCGCACCGCGATCTGTGTGTGATCAAAGGCCAGTGTACGGTCAAAGGAGAGCCCGGAGGCGATGAGTGAAGGAAACCGCACCGACATCCAGCTACCCGCAACCAGAAAAGCTGACGCGGCAAACAGTAGCGACAACATGGTGTTCAACTCTCGCGAGCGTGGCACCTGGCCTTTCTTGCGCGCCTCCTGCTTGCGGCGCTCAGTAGGCTGCTCGGTACGTTCCTGCGAGGTTTGGTTCTGTTCCGCCACCTGTTACTCCCGACGCCTGCAAACACAGGCTGAAGACGGCCTGTCGTGCACTAGCGAACCAGGTTCAACGTTTCTTCGAGCCCGGCACCGAACATTTCCTGAAACTGTACAAACACTGACGGCATGCTCAGCAACATAAAAACGAAACCGGCGAAAATGGTGACTGGAAATCCTACCGCAAAAATATTCAGCTGCGGTGCAGCCCGCGTGATCACGCCGAATGCGATATTGATCAACAGCACGGCGGTCAGTGCTGGCAGTGCGAGCAACAACGCGCTGGCGAACATTCCACTGCCTAGCAGTGCCATGTCCCGGGGAAAGGTATCGCTGAGTGCAAACGGACCCACCGGCACCAACGTAAAACTGTCCGCCATTACCTGCAGCATCAGCAGGTGGCCGTCCACGGCGAGAAACACCAGCGTTGCCAGAATCACGTAAAACTGGCTGAGCACCGGCACCTGTACGCCGTTCTGCGGGTCTACCGACATGGCGAAACCCAGGCCCATCGTCATGGCCAGTGACTGTCCGGCAATCACCGCCGCGGCAAACAGAACCTGCACGATGAAACCCATCGCAAGACCAATGACTGCCTGCTGCGCCGCCACCAGGATGCCGGTAAAACTGAGCACGTCCACGTCCGGTGCCGGCGGTATTGAGGGCGCCAACAGTGCCGTGACCGAGAGCGCCATCAGTATTCGCGCGCGCACCGGGAACGATGCGGCGCCGAATACCGGCGCGGCGAGGAACATCGCTGAAATGCGAATGAATGGCCAGTAGTACTGTTGCATCAGGGCCAGCACTTCCTCGGCAGCAAACATCGCGCATCACCTCAGCAATTCCGGTACGGAGGTGTACAGGTTGATGGTGTAGTCCTGCAGCAGACCCAACATCCAGGGCCCCGCAAGCAGTAAGGCAAACACCAGCGCCATCAACTTGGGGATGAAGCTCAGCGTCATCTCCTGAATCTGTGTTGCCGCCTGGAACACGCCGATCAACAAACCCACAGCCAGTGCTGATAACAGCAGCGGACCGGCCAGCGACATGGTCAGGTAAAGTGCTTCGTTACCAAGATCAAGGACTGCCTCAGGGGTCATCGCATCATTTCTCCGTCAAACACCGAAGCTGTTGGCAAGCGTGCCAACGGTCAGTGACCAGCCGTCGACAAGGACAAACAGCATGAGCTTGAAAGGCAGTGAGATCAGCATCGGGGACAGCATCATCATGCCCATGGACATGAGCACACTGGCCACGACGAGGTCGATCACCAGGAAGGGAAGGAAAAAGAGAAATCCGATTTGAAAAGCGGTCTTTAACTCACTGGTAAGGAAAGAAGGCAGCAACACCTTCATCGGTATTTCGTCGTCGTTGTTGAAACCGTTGTAACCACCCAGCTCGCTGAACATAATCAAATCAGATTCACGAGTCTGGCCCAGCATGAATTCCTTGAATGGCACCTGTACTTTTGCCATCGCCTTGTCGAAAGGTAGTTGTTCTTCCATGTAGGGTTTCACGCCGTCGTTGTACGCTTGCTCCATTACCGGCGCCATCACAAATAAACTGAGAAACAACGCCAGGCCCAACAGCACCTGGTTGGAGGGCGTCTGGGCGGTACCGAGCGCCTGACGCAGAATGGCCAGCACCACAATGATGCGGGTAAAGGATGTCATTGCCAGCAACAGGGAAGGCAGGAAGCTCAGCACCGTCATGATGAGCAGCACCTGCAGTGTTGCTGAGTAGTTGCTGCCACCGTCGGCAGAAGGCTCCACGCTCAGCAAGGGTATCGTGGGCTGCGCACCGGCCAGCAAGGGGAACAACAGCAGGCCTGCTGCCGCTATCCAGCGCAACGACATCACGGCTGTCTACCCAGGCTTGTTTGCTGCAACAAGCTCTCGAATGTTCCCGGTGTCTCAACGCCCGTTTCAACTTTTTCCTGCAGGACGTGCAGGGTGCGTACGCTACCTGCCGCCACACCGACCAACAGCTGGCTGTTACCGCTTTCCAGCAGCAGCACCTTTTCGCGCGTGCCTACTTTCAGCGACGCCAGTACACGCAACGGGCGTTGCTCACCCACCGGCAGACGATTGAGACGCTTGAGCAGGTAAAGCACACCGAACAGGCAACCGAACACAAGCAACAGCGAGCCGAGTACACGCAACACCGAATCTCCGCTGAGCACACCCAGGCCCGGATTGTCCGCTGCTGCCAGTGCTGCGCCGGCAAACAGCATCAGTGGCAATACAACGGGTAACACCACGTTAGCGGGCGAAAAGCACGCCCTCACTGTAGTAAGCCGTTCGCATTGCCTGGAGCGCAAAAAGCGCTGTGAATGTTTCATCGTCCGGGTTTCACTTCAGCTTCTTCAGGCGCTCGGTCGGGCTCACAATATCGATCAGGCGCAGACCAAACTTGCCATCCACTGTGACAACTTCTCCCCGCGCCATCAGTGTGCCGTTAACCAGAAGGTCCAGCGGGTCATTGACCTCACGATCCAGCTCAATCACCGAGCCCTGGTTCAGGCTAAGAAGTTGTTTGATAGCCACACGACTGCGCCCGATTTCCACCGATAGCGTCACCGGCACATCCAGCAGTGCGTCGAGTTTTATCTCCGCGCCATTACTGACATTGGCGGCCGGCGCTTGCTCGCCACCCTGAGCCGCCTGTTCAGCGGCAGATGGCTCGGGCGGAGGCGGTTCAACCGCGTTCTCCAATGCCTCACCCAGTTGTCCTTCTCCGTTTTCACTCATTTCACTTTACCTGCTTGTCCTGTGTGTTCAGGCTTCACTGCCCAGCATGCGCTTGATCTTGATTGACTTGTGGCCGTTCAAAACACCGTGCTCACCTATCGACATTGGTTCGCCCTCTATCGAAACCAGCACCTCCGTGGGCATCTTCAACGGTACGATCGTACCCGCTTTCAGCCCCAGTACATCGGCTATGCTTACCGATTCCGACTGAAATGCGCCGCTCAGTTCCAACGTCACGTGCTGTAGTTCACGCTGAAAGTGCCGCTCCCAATCGGCATTCTTGGCCGCCGGTTGTTCCGCGAGAACCGGGTTGCCCAGTTTCGGCCGCAGCTGTTCGAGCGCGGAGTAGGGCACCACCCATTCGATGACGGTGGACCATTCACCAACCTGCAGCGTGAAGGGGAAGCTGACTACCTGTTCGCCGGGGTCTGGCAGCTGCAGGAAATCAGTACTGGATTCAAACGCGGTGAGTGATGGCGTCAGTTGAACCTTGTCACGCCAGATTTCCGTCAGGGTGGCCAGGAAAGTTTCCCGCAGTGCGTCGTTAACGCGCTGCTCACTGTGTGTGAGGCTGGTTCGCGCGGCCGCCTTCGCTCCTGCTTTGCCACTTCCGCCACCAAAGTAGCGATCAACAACGAAAGAAAGCAGCTCGCCGGGTAACAGCACGTAGCAGGTACCGGTCAGCGGCGCGATGCGCAGCATGTTGATGCCCAGAGGCGCTTTTACTTCCGCAAATACTGCCTCCAGTGTTTGCGACTGCGCTTCCGCGCTGTCTGTCTGCGCTGTAAATCCGTACAACTTGCGGATCGCCGGCCCCAGTGCCAGCGCAAACTTCTCGTTCAGATTTTTGAGCGCGGGTAACTGTGCAACGAAGTTCTGATCGCGCGTGCTGAAGTCGAAGGGCTCGCAGCTTTTCTGGAACGCCGGATCGTTCATTGGAGCGTCTTCCTCAGAGAAGGTCTCCATCAGCGCATCCAGCTCGCCCTCCGAAAGAACATCCTTACTCGACATCGTTGGTTACTGAATCACGAAGTTAGTAAAGAACGCGTCCTGCACGGCATCCTTGCCCTCCAGTGAAAGCGCTGTGTTGACGGCGTTGAGCACTTCCTTGCGCAGCGCTTCCTTGCCTTCGGCTGAACTCACCGCATCGTAGTTCTGTCCACTGAGCAGCATGATCACCTGGTTGCGCACCGCGGGCATGTTGGCATCAACCTTATCGAGCACCTCCTGATCGTACGCCATAACCTGCAGTTCCAGTTGCAGGTAGCGAATCGTGCCGTTGTGATCAAAGTTAACCAGGAACGCCGGACTGAGGCTGGTGTAGATAGGATCGCCCAATGGCTCCTCGACCACCTCGGCCACGCCGTCTTCACCCGCTTCACCCGTTGGCGGCGGCTCCTCGCCACCAAGCAGGAAAAATGCCGCAGCACCCCCGCCGCCAATGACCAGCAACGCGACAACAGCGATGATGATTTTTTTCATAGTGGTGTGTCCCCTTGAAGCCTGCTCGTTGTGAGCACCTGGCGCCGTTGCGATGACGCCCTCCGAGGCACGGTGTTACACACAACGCCCCCAGGGGGAGCTTTGCAAGTCCTGTACCAACTAATTAACCTGTTTAAATACAATGAGTTATGTGGGGAAGGCGCACAAACAGTCAGAGATTTGACGCCGGAGACGAGCGCAGCGGCGCCAGGCTGACAAGACTCTGCCGCGGTGTGACGGGATAGGCGGGCCGGCAGGGCCACCGCAGACAACCAGCATCAGCACTTATCGGAAACGGTGCTTGTACAGCGTGCCAGCCACCCGGCCGATACCAGCATAGCAATGGGTTCGCGCGGTAATAGATGCCTTGGAAGTGGGGGCAGGCATCACCCGGTTCGACCGGGCAACGGACTCAGGTGGCCGCAGGATCGATAGTGCTAGACGTAGTAATCCACCAGCCCACGGGCGTCGGCCGCTACGCGCTGCACCGGTGAGTGACCAGGCGTGTCGGCTTCCGCATCAGCGCCGTCGACACCCGTATCGAAGTGACTGTCATTGCCCGGGTTGGACGCGTTTTGATCCGCCACATCGAAGCGCGACAGGGAAAGCCCGCTTTCTTCCAGCATTTCACGTAAACGCGGCATTGCCTGTTCCAAAAGATCGCGGGTTTCAGCGCCCTGCACGGTAAACAACACACGCGTGGCATCGCCGTCGGTGGCAATCTTGATGTCCAGTCGTCCCAGCTCTGGCGGGTTGAGCTGCAGGCTGGCCTCCGGCGTGCCATTGCGCATCATCAGGGAAACCCGACCGGCAACGTCACTGTTCCAGGCCGGCTCGCCCGGGTGGGCGTGGAGCATGCCGGTAACCGCTGGGCGCGCGGTTCCCGGGGCCACTGCGTCGGCTATCGGCGCGGTCAGCGGGGCGGCCACTACCGAGGCGGACGACCCCGCCGCAGGTGCTGTTGAAGCAGCGAGTATGCGCGCGCCGTCACCCGTACTGTTCGCGCTTGCAGTCTCTACTGCTTTACTGAGCACGGCGTCACCCGCGCCAACCTCGGCTCTAGCAGCATTGCCAGTGACCGCTTGCGATAGGGCCTGCATTCGTTCGTCGCTACCCAAAACCCGTTGCACGACGTCGGCGGCTGACCGCACCGGTGCGTTGTCACTGTGCGGCGCACGATCTGACACGGGATCAATCGATGCTGCGTCTGTGGCCTGCGTGGCATTGGGCATTGCTGCCACTGCCCGCACGAGCTGTGCAGCCACTGGCGTCGCCTGCACACCCGTCGCCGCTGATGATACGCCCTCATGCGCGGTGCTAACGGCAGTTGGCGCCGTTACCGTCACTTCCGGTAGGGGTGCGTCACCCGCCGTCACCGGGGCAACGGCACTGGGCAGGCTGGGCGATACATTTTGAGTTGACGCGCCCTGGATCGAGTTGCCTGGCGCCAGATCTGTTGCTATGGCCCGCTGTGCGAGGGATGCCTCGCGTGGTGCGACTGCCTGTATTGTCCGTGTGGTGTCAGCGGCATCAGGCCCGTCAGACAATACCGCCGGGGAGGCGACTGTTCCCTCGGCAAGTGCCGGTATTGCAGCAACAGGCGGTACCGTCGATGGTGCCGCCAGCGCGTCGGCCAACAGGCTCTGTGCAGCGCCGCCTGGCCCCTCTTCAGTCTCCACGCGGGTTGCCGTGGCACCCGGCAAAGCCTTGCCGCCGGGGTGCGAGAAATTGCCGCCGTTGCCGCTACCCTCAGCGGCATCGGCAGACGCCGGCGGCGCATCGGGGGACGTTCCCTCAACGCCGAGAATCTTCCCGAAATCGCCGCCAGACCCTGTATCTGTGCGGCCGCGCGAGGCTGTACCCACGCTTCCAGTGTCACCTGAGGCGGGTGCACCACTGCCAAGTACCGGTATCAAAGCTGCCGTCCTTCTGCTGATGTAACTATCGCTAGTGCAGAGGTATTGCAGTTTTTGTGCCAGCTATTCCCCGTCGCTGTTCTGGCTGTTGCGCGTTAGCACGTTGTCATCCACTCGCTTTTGTTCGAGCTTCTCGCGCTCCTTGCTGCGCTCACGCTGGCGACCTTCCACCAGCTGATCCAGTGCCTGGTTGCGCTGATGCTTCGAGGCCCACTCCTGACGCACCTCCTGCAAACTTTCCTCCGAACCCTGCAGCTCCTGCGTCTGCTGCGTGATGGCTTCATTCAACCGGCTGAGGAACAGGCGGTAGTCCTGTAACTGGCGCGGGTCCATCCCTTCACCGCCGCGGGCACTCAGGCGCTGCTCATAGTCTTCCTTGAAACGCACCAGCTGCTCCAGTTGGGCAAGTTTCTCACCGTGGGACTTCTGGCGCTCGCTGAACTGCAGGGCAGATTTCTGCGCTTCCATCTTGGCCACGGCGGCCACCTTGTCCATCTGATCGCCCTTCATTGATCAGTTACCGGCAGTGGCGCGCGCTGCATTTCAAACAAGGTCGCCAGAGCGGCGCAGCTCTCGGCCGTGTCTACTTTTCGATTTTCGTGCTGTGCAATGAACTCTCTTATGCGCGGCGCCGCAGCGATGGCACGGTCGATACTGTCATCCGTCCCGGGCTGGTAGGCGCCAATATTGATAAGGTCGCGGTTTTGCTGGTAGGTGGCATACAGCGCTTTCAATTCGCGTGCACTGCCCAGCTGTTCCTCGTCGACGATACTGGTCATCAGGCGACTCACGGAGGAGTCGATATCAATAGCCGGGAAGAGGCCGGAATCCGCGACCTCCCGAGACAGGACGATATGGCCGTCCAGGATCGCGCGCGATGCATCGGACACCGGGTCGTCAAAGTCACCGCCCTCTACCAGTACGGTGTACACCGCAGTGATCGACCCGTTGACGCTGTTCCCCGCGCGTTCTACCAGTGCCGGCAATTCGGAAAATACTGAAGGCGGGTAGCCCTTGGACACCGGCGGTTCCCCTACGGCCAGCCCGATCTCGCGCTGCGCCTGGGCCACACGGGTGAGCGAATCCATGAGCAATAACACCCGCTTGCCGCGGTTGCTGAAAAATTCTGCTATCGCAGTGGCACGCCAGGCGCCATGGATGCGCATCAGCGGCGAATCATCCGCCGGCGTGGCGACAACGATCGCGCGCGCCAACCCGTCAGCACCGAGAATGTCATCAACAAACTCGCGCACCTCCCGGCCGCGCTCCCCCACCAGCGCTACCACGATGACGTCGGCCTCGGTATGACGCGTCATCATGCCGAGCAGGGTACTCTTGCCCACGCCGCTTCCCGCAAACAGACCAACGCGCTGCCCCTTGCCCAAGGTCAATAATGCGTTGATAGCGCGCACACCCACATCCAGTGGTTCGGTAATCGGCCGGCGATCCAGCGGGTTGATAGAATCACCCTTCAGTGGCACATGATGCAACGCACCGATAGGGCCACGCCCGTCGATGGGGTTGCCCGCACCGTCGACCACGCGGCCCAACATCAGTTCGTCCACCGCTACCACACCGCCGGTCTGCAGCGGCACTACACGTGCGCCGAGTTTCACGCCACGCAGGTTGCCCTCCGGCATCAGGAACAGGCTGCCATCGGAGAAACCAACCACCTCCGCCTCTATCGTGGCGCCTTCATCGGTGATTATCCTGCAGCGACTGCCGATGGGCGCCTGACAGCCCACCGCTTCCAGCTTGATGCCCACCATGCGCACCAGGGAACCCTCTTCCTGCAGAACCAGTGGCTCAATACTGCTTGCAAGACGGGACAGGCGTGCGCCGAGTCGTCCCGACCGCGCCTCGATAACCTGTTCCAGCGCAGTCACCGTCAGTCGTCCGTGCCCTGCTCAAAGGCTTCGATAACGCTGGCGAAAACCGTTTCGATGCGCTTCTCGACAGAGGCGTCGACAAATGAAGTGGGCGTCTTCACCTGGCAGCCACCCGGCTGCAGATTGGGGTCTTCCACCACTTTCCAGTTTCTGCCTTCCAGCGACTCCGGAGAAAACTCCTCTACCAGTTTTGCATCGGAAGGATTGAGAAAAATGACGATCTCTCCTTCCAGTTTGTACAGCGTTGCCAGCGCTTCCTCAACGAGGCCCTCGACGATGTGCGCGTCAATGCTGAGTTCGCGGCGTGCTATTTGCTCCGCCAGTTGCATGGCCATACTGACCAGTTCCCGGGTGACGATCTCGTCGAGATCCTTATAGGGCTGCGCCATGGAATCGGCAACGCTGGTCAGAGCGGCGACAATTTTTTCTGCTTCCTGCTTTCCCGCCGCAAAGCCCTCATCACGACCCGCCTTAAAGCCCAACGCCTGTGCTACGGATTCGCGCTCGGCGGGGTCCGCCTGGGCGTTTGCGGGCGTGGTTTGCTCGAAGTAGGGCGCATTCCACAATTCTACCGGGCCGCCGGAGTCAGACACTGTTGTCACCGCTTATCAATCACATGCTCTCCGTTTTGATACGAGGTTGCAGTGCCCCTTAATCCAGTCATCCTCTGACCGCCACCTGAACGCTTCTGCGCAAACCTTCAGCCTACGCTTTAGTGGAAAACGCTCTGCCCCGCTAGACGAAGTCATCGCCGCCCTTGCCGAGGAAAATCTCACCGGCTTCGGCAAGGGTCGCGGCGGCAACGAGAATTTCTTTTTGCTTCTCTTCAACCTCGGCAAGCCGCACAGGGCCCTTCGCCTCCAGGTCTTCTTTCAACATTTCTGCGGCGCGCGATGACATATTGTCAAAAAACTTGCTCTGCAGTTCCTCATCAACACCTTTCAACGCAACTACCAGGTTGTCGACAGCGATTTCCCGAATGAGTCGCTGCATGCCACGATCGTCCAGCGCCATGAGATTTTCAAACACGAACATCTGTTCCTGAACTTTCTCGCCCAGCTCGCCGTCAATCTGTTTCAACTCATCGATCAACTGGCTTTCTTCCGCGCTGTCCAGGTTGTTGAGAATCTCGGCGGCGGTCTTCATGCCGTTGACGGCCGCCGGAGGCATCTCCCGCTGATTGACCATTTGTTTTTCAAGCACAAGATCGAGTTCCTGTAGCGCAACCGGGTCTACCATTTCCAGGCGGGCAATGCGCAGCACAACATCCGTGCGCACGTCATCCGGCAGCAGGCCCAACACCTTTGCCGCGTGATCCGGCTCCAGCGACGCCAGCACCAGCGCGATAATCTGCGGGTGCTCGGCCTTGATGATATTGCACACAGAGCGCGCATCCATCCAGCGCAGCGCATCGACGCCCTTGGATTTTTCATCCTGCATCACTTTACTGAGCACGCTGCGCGCCTTGTTTTCGCCCAGCGCCTCCACCATCACACGACGCGTAAAGTCGCCGGCGCCGATGCCGAAGGGACTGAT
>JAUHYL010000023.1 GCA_030426545.1 Gammaproteobacteria bacterium | reverse complement strand
CCGCCATTCGCCATGGTTTCTGAACAGTTCACCCAGCTTGCTGTAATCTCTGGCGGTGGCATTCAATCCGAAAAATGCCATCTCCACGTTTTCGCTGTCGATGATCCAGTAAGCGTCGTTTTCCATACCCAGCGGATGCCAGATTCTTTCTGTCAGGTACGCCGTGATGGACTTGCCCGTTGCATGGGTCAGCAGTAAGCCGAGCGCCTGTGTATCGGCGGAGTTGTAGCGGTTGACGGTGCCCGGCTCAAATTCACGCTGCATCCCGGCAACGAATTCGCTGGTAGAGCCGCCCAGCGCCAGCACTCTGCCGAGGCGATTAATCTCCGAGCCCGGGTCAGAATATGTTTCGTCCCAGGCAGCGCCGGAAGACATTTGCAGCACATCCTTGATGCGCACACCGTCGTAGGCGGAACCTGCCAGCAGGGGCACATACGCTTCCATTGTTTTGTGGATGTCGATCAGGCCCTCGTCCACGGCTATTCCGATGCCGGTTGAAAGAAAGCTCTTGGCGACGGACATGGACAGCCAGTTCACATCAGGGCCACCGGTTAGTCTGTACTGCTCGTGCACCATTGCGCCGTCTTTGAGAACCAGTAGTGCAGCTGTGTCTGTTAACGCCAGAAAGTCGTCAACGTCGGTTTGCCTGCCCTTGTAGACAAACGTCGATGGCAGATTGGCGGGCGCGCCCTTCGGAAACCGGTACGGACGGGTGGACGCGGTCATTGTCGTGGTGGGGAACAAGTCCGCCACCCGGTTGAAATTGTCGTACTGCTCCACACCCCTGAACAGCGAGGCGGCAAACACGGCACGCACCACTTCATCCCGGTAGCTGTAGGCCAATACTGCCAGCAGAACGATAACAATCCCGAGTGAAGCAAAGACTTTTCTCATGAGTGGATCCTGCTGATTCGTAGGAAGGCTGCAGTGTAGGTTGACCTGGCACTGCCGTAGGGCATCGACAGTATAGTGGCGGCTCTGAACCCGAACAAATGCGGGACACGCTGTGACCGCTAGTCCTGTCCCGTCAGCGGGGCTGCAGCCATTGCCCTCGGTGTCGGCTGCTCCGACAGCACTGAAGCGAGTTGAGCACAATACGGATGTTCTCGGCGCCATCCTGAACTACACTGAACAGCGCATTGCGGCGCTGGCCATGGCGGATCTGACGGGTAACGCACAGATCGATCCCGGCCTGCTGCACCCTTACTTTCGAACCCTGTTGAACAGCCGGAGCGCAAGCATGACTCAACCTTTCCCCGACAATGTATTTCTACAGGGGCCGATGGCCCCCTCCGGCATTGAATGCGATGCGCCGGATCTGGTCATCGAAGGCGAGCTGCCGGCGGATCTGCAGGGTGTTTACTTTCGCAATGGACCAGATCCCCTGTACCCGCCCCGGGATGGGGATGAGTATCACTGGTTTCACGGCGACGGCATGATTCAGCGGTTCGAGTTCGCCGATGGCCGGGTCTCGTGGAAGAATCGCTGGGTTCGCACGGAAAAGTACGAGCTGGAGCGCGCCGCCGGGGAATCTCTATTCGGGGTGCTTGGCAATCCGATGAAGGCCGACCCGTCAGTGGCCGAGGAGCACTACAACACAGCCAATACGCACATTGTGTGGCACGGTAATCGGCTGATGGCCCTGATGGAGGGCACTATCGCGGTGGAGTTGGAGCCGGACACGCTGAAAACGGTTGGCAACTTCGACTATGACGGCCAGATCGATGGCCCGATCACGGCGCACCCGAAGTTTGACCACGCCAGTGGTGAGATGGTTTTCTTCGGTAACCAGGCCAAGGGGCCTTTCTCCGAGTTTCTGCGGCTCAACATTGCCGATCGCAACGGCAAGCTGATCAAGAACGAAATGATCGAGGCGCCGTTTCCTTCCTTTGCGCACGACTTTTTCGTCACCGAGCGCTATGTGGTATTCCCGGTCTATCCACTGGTCTTCAACCTTGAGCGCGCCATGGCGGGCGGCCTGCCAATGGCCTGGGAACCGGACCGCGGTGCGCATTTTGGCGTGATGCCGCGTGATGGCACCGCGGCCGATGTGCGCTGGTTCGATATGGAGGCGCGCTGGAGCTTCCACATGGTGAATGCCTGGGAGGAGGGCAACAACATCGTTGTGGATATTTGCGCCTCGAACGCCACACAGTTTGCGCCCAAGCTCGACGGTACAATGGCGGATAACAGCGAGGGGCTATCGCCTTCCCTGCGACGTTGGACCATCGACCTTGCGGGCGGCGGCAAGAGTGTTACTGAGGAGATTCTCGACGGAGATACCACGGGTGAGTTCCCGCGCACGGATGACCGCTACATGACGCGCCAGCATCGTCACGCTTATCTGGCGGGTAGTACGGAGCAGCAACTGATCTTCAACCAGATTCTGCACTACGATATGCACTCTGGTAGCTGTCAGCGCTGGGGTGACGGTAGTTACCTGTTCGGCGAGCCGGTGCTGGCTCCGCGTAGTGCGGATGCCGACGAGGGCGACGGCTATCTATTGAATCTTGCTTATAACAAGGGCACTGGGCTGTCGGAGATGCTGGTGCTCGATGCGGCGGACGTGGAGCGTGGGCCGGTTTGTCGGGCGCATTTGCCTTTGCGTATTCCTGCGGGGTTTCATGGTTCCTGGGTTGGGGCGGGTTGATTTTTTGAGGGCGGTTAGAGAGTTTTTTCTGGGCCAGACGGTGCACGGGTTGCGAGGTTCGGAAGGCTGAGATACTCACCTCGCAACCCGTGCACCGTCTGGCCATTTGGGATTCCTTTCTCGTTGCTGTAGGTCGGTGGTTGGCTTCTGCGGCTGTTTCGGCAACGGGTCTGGCGTATGGGTTGGTAATAATCTGGCGTAACTATTGGGACGCTCTGCTGATTTCAGCAGGAATTACCCCTTGCTTAACAGCTCGTCCAGTTCGAGGATTACCGCGTCCAGATCCGTGGTGACCAGCATTGACTGCAGGCCGAACTCGCGGGCGGCGTCCACGTTGGCCTGGTAGTCGTCCAGGAACAGGGTTTGCGACGGGTCGATGCCGTCGAGATGCTTGATGGCGATCTCGAAAATTCTTGGGTCTGGTTTGCGCACGCCCACGCTGCTGGAATCGACGACGAAATCGAATAGTTCATCGACCGGTATCAGCCCGCGCCAGCCGTCGCCGAACTCTGCGACGTTGTTGGTGACCAGGCCTGTCGGGTAGCCCTCTGACTTGAGGCCGCGAACGCGATCTACCAGGGCGGTGCGGTTACCTGCGCCCGCATTGGATTCTGCCATCTTCATGAACAGCGTGTAGATGTCTATTTCGAGATCGTGCGCGCGGCCTCGTTCCAGGATGAGTTCACGCGTGTTTTCCAGGGTGATCTCGCCGCGTTCAAGCTGGTGCCAGGGATGGTCACCATCGTTTTCATAGGAGCCGAACACAATTTCGGTGACGCGTTCTGCGCCAACCCCGATTTCCTCACCGAAGTCGTTGACGGCGTGGAAGGGGGAGTCGGTGAACACGCCGCCGAAATCAAACAACACGGCCTTGATAGGGTGGGCCATTGTGTAAAGTCCTCTAGTTGCCAAAGCGATAGCTAAGATCGATGCCGTAGGTGCGTGGCCTGGCGAAGGTGCCGCCGGATGTGCGGGCCACGCCGACCGTGGGTACGCCGCCGCGCAGGTGGTCGTCAATGTCGGTAAGGTTTTTCACCCAGGCGGCGATGGTCAGGCGGTCATCCGGTGCTGTCCAGGTCAGGCGGGTGTCGTAAAACGTCTCAGCAGGTGCATTGATCTCATCCTGAACGAAAAAGCTTGGACGGTCGAAGCCGCCGTACAGTTCATCGGTGTAGCGAATGACAAAGTTGGCGACAAAGGTGCCGTAGTCGTTCGTGTTGATGAAATAGTCTGTGGAGAGAAAGGCCATCCACTCCGGCGCTCGCGGCATGGGTTCGTCCGAGCGATCGATGGTAACCTGTTCTCCCGTTGCCGGGTCCGGCACCTGTGACAACCACTCCTTATACTCTGCATCCATGTACGCGACGCTGCCGGTAAAGCGCAGGTTATCCGTCGGCAGCAGGGTGAACTCGGTTTCGATGCCGGAAATCTCCGCCTCGCCAGCATTCTCGATGGCCGGCAGGGGTACGCCGAAGTTCGGGTCGGGAATGGTTGTGGTCAGCTGAATATCGTCATACTGCTGGTAGAACATGGCGATATTGGCGCGAAGCTTTCTGTTGAATGCCTCGATCTTGAAACCCAGTTCGATCATATCGACGAACTCGGGCTTGTAGTTCTCCAGGTCGATGATCTGGTCGCCGTCAAAGTCGCCGTTACCCACGGTAACCCCGCCGGAGCGGAACCCGGTGCTGTAGGTCAGGTAGGTCATGCCGCTGTCCAGCCCCAGTGCCTCAAGTACATCATCGGTTGGCAAGTACTTGATGCTCGCCATGGGGTTCCAGTCATCGTCGTTGCGATCATCCGAGAGTGTGCCAAACGCGCCAACCTCAAAGGGTTGTCCGCCGGGGCCGTCCGGGTCGAAGCCGTACAGCCATTCGGTGACCGGCCTGCCGCCGGGCTCCGAGAAGTTGTGCAGGATGTTGGCCGAGTAGATGGTATCCAGATCGCCGAGGTATTCGCCGTTGCCAATGCTGGGCAGGTACACCCGCGATTCGTTGTAGGTAGTTTTGCGCTTCTCCCAGGTGTAGCGCAGGCCAGCGGTGAGTATCAGGGTTTCGGTCAGGTCGAAATCAAGCTGACCGAAACCTGCGTAGGAGACGTTCTCTGTTTCGCGTTCGTGCAGATTGGAGCGCGTCAGCATGGTGGTGTTGATGCCCGCGGCAGGGTTGGATGAGGTGGTGGTCTCTATGTAGCCGGCGAAGTCCTGCAGCCAGTCGTTGTCGGTCTCTTCGTAGAAGGCATAGAGACCGAACGTATAGTTCAGCCGTTCGTTCATGGCATTGCCGATAAACTGGAACTCCTGCGAGTACTGGTCGGTGTCGTTGTCACGCACACCAAGGCGTCCGACAACCACCAGGTCCATACCGTCAATGTCTTCATCGGCTTCCTGCGCGGTATTGCGGTACGAGGTGATGCTCTTCAGTTGCAAGGTGTCGCTGATATCCCAGTAGACTGCCGCGGTCGCCATCGTTGTGCTGACCTGATAGGTGCCCTGGTAGAAGATGTTGTTTGTGCTGCTCTGCTCGCTGAGGAATTTGTCGATGGGCAGATCATCACCGCTGCGATTACAGGCTTCTTCCACGGTTTCCGGGGCGAAAATGTTGATCAGGGTTTCCAGTGAGCCTTCCTGGGGGAAGCCGGCCTCTTCCAGTTCATCGCCCAGCCAGTTGCACTTTACGCCCTGTGGTTTCTGGTCTGTGCGGGTGTAATTGGCGCTGAAGTCGACGATGACATCGTCGGAGGGCAGCCAGCGCAGCTGTCCGATGGCGATCTGGCGATCATCGTCAATCCAGTCCGTGCCGTCGGCGGCGTTCTCGGTGTAACCGTCCTGCTGCACACTCGCCACGGTCCAGCGCGAGAGCAGCTTGTCTTCTACCAGCGGCACGTTGACGGCCAGCGATACATCCCTCCGGTCGTAGTTGCCCAGGGTTAGCCGTGCGTCCGCGGAAAAATCGGACTCGGGCTTCCTGGACTGGTAGAGAATGGCGCCGCCGGTGGTGTTCTTGCCGAACAGTGTGCCCTGCGGCCCTCGGAGTACCTGTACACTCTGTATATCCACCGCGTCCAGCAACGCGCCCGAGGCGCGCGCAATGTACACATCGTCGAGATAGATGCCCACGCCCGAATCGATGGTCACTCGCGTCTCACGTTGACCCACCCCGCGAATATAGGCGTTACCGTCACCTTTCAGGCCATTGCCGCCACCCCCGAGGTGCAGGCCGGGCACCAGTCCATCAAAATCACGCAGATTGCGGATGCCCATGGACTCCATGATTTCGGCGTTGAAAGCAGAAACGGCAACCGGCACTTCCTGCAGCGATTCCTCACGTTTACGCGCGGTGACAACGACCTCTTCCAGCACCAGGGCCTCGGCGTTGGCCATATGCGACGGCAGCGTGGTGGTGGCCCCCAAAAGAGCGGTGATAGAAAGGCATAAGGGGCGTTTCATGGCGATGCACTCCGGTTTGATATTATTTTTAGTTATAGTGCCTGACGAGCAACCCGCGCTGGTAAAACGGCGAGGCGGCGTGAGACAGTTGTGTTTCTACCGCGCCAGGCCTGACGGCGAGCCAGTCTCGCGGCGGACACTGACAGAGTATAGAGGTGAATTGCCCTGCCGGGTACAAGTGAGTATGCGATACAAGTACATTCTCTTCGACCATGACGGGGTGTTGGTAGACACCGAGCACTGGTACTTTGAGGCCACGCGCCGCGCCCTGGCAGAACTGGGCATCGAGCTGGATCGTGGCACTTACCATGGCATCATGATTCGCGGCGCCGCCGCATGGGAACTGGCTGAACAACGCGGCATTAGTGACGCAACGATCGCAGTACAGAAAGAACGACGGAACGCCTGGTATCAGGAGTACCTGCTGGCCGAGGATATTGAAATCCCCGGTGTGACTGAAACCTTGCGTCAGCTGCAAGGTCGTCATCGCATGGCCATTGTCACTACCAGCAGGGGCACTGACTTTGATCTTATCCATCGGCAGAGAGACATCGTGCCGTTCATGGACTTTGTGCTGAAGCGCGAGGACTACACTCACTCCAAACCCGACCCGGAGCCGTATCTACTGGCCCTGGAGCGTTTCGGCGCTGCCGCGTCGGACGCACTGGTCGTGGAAGACTCTGAGCGAGGGCTGCGCTCGGCGGTTGCCGCGGGAATCGACTGCGCCATTGTGCACAATCCATTCACCGCCACCCACGATTTTGACGCTGCCACTTATCGAATACAGAGCCTCGCCGAGTTGATGGATTTGGCTTGATCCACCCGGTGCGCAATCCGCTGCCCCGGGGTTTGCGTACCGGAATGCCGTGCGGCTAGCGCTGTGGCAGCGGTCAAAGCTGGCAATATTGTACTACCTTTGTGGCTTGAAGCCGCGCGGCAGAGTCGTACAATCATGGATGAAGGGTACCGACTGTGACGGTGCACCAGGCTGACCGGTCGGGCCATAAAAGCAGTATTAAAACAATATGCCCCAACGGCGATAAACCCGCAGGAGAGACCCGATGAACATCAACTTTAGACGTACCGCTCTGTATTCCGCACTGGGCACTACCCTGGCCGCCATGGCCAGCGGTGCACAGGCGCAACTTGTACTGGAAGAAGTGATGGTGACGGCCCAGAAGCGGGTGGAGAGCCTGCAGGACGTACCGATTTCCGTCAATGCCATGGCCGGCGCCAAAATGGACGATGCCGGTGTTACCAACCTGGAGACCATGACGGCTACATCCCCAACTTCTCGATGAACCAGACGGGGATATCGTCCACGGTGACGATTCGCGGTATCAGTTCCGGCGTGAACCAGGCGTTCGAGCAGTCTGTGGGTATGTACGTGGACGGCGTTCACTACGGCCGTGGCCAGCTCAGCCGATTGCCCATGTTTGATATGGCCCGCGTGGAAGTGCTGCGTGGTCCGCAGCCTATCCTGTTTGGCAAGAACAGTATCGCCGGCGCCATCAGCATGATTACCGAAAAGCCCAGCGAGGAGTTCGAGGGATCTATTGCGGCGTTGTATGAACCGGATCACGGCGAACAGGACTACCGCCTGGTGGTCAATGGCGGCCTGACCGACAATCTGTTCGGCCGCGCATCGATCATGTACCGCGAGATGGATGGCTGGATCGAAAACGTCTCCATCAACAACGAGGACGAAAAGCAGGAAGAGGAAACGGTTGTCAGGCTTGCGTTGCGCTGGGAAGCATCGGACAACATACGCGCAGACTTCAAATACGAGTATGCGGAGTACAACACGGACGGCCGCAATGTAGAGCTTACCAACAGTATCCTGCGTGAGGATCTGGAAGGTACGGGCATGGGGGTAGACTACCTTACCGCGCTGAATGCCGGAGTCGCACAGTACAACGGGCTGGTGGCCAGCAATCCGGATGTCTTCGGTCTGGCTATTCCGTTCGCGGGTGAGGATGGCACCATTAATGGCAAGCGTTCCTCCGGTGGCGGTGGGGCCGTACCCGGTTTCGGTGACATCAGCCGCAACGAGGTAGACAATTTCCTGTTCAATCTTGACTGGGGGATTGGCGATCACACTCTGACCTGGGTAAGCAGCTATCTGACCTATGAGACCGACGAACAGTGCGACTGCGATTATGTTGGCGTGCCCATCATTGACGGCACCCTCCTGGCGGAGGACTACGAACAGTTCAGCCAGGAAATCCGGCTGACTTCTCCAGGTGGCGAAACCATCGACTGGATTGCCGGCGCGTATTACCAGACGAGTGAGCTGGACGTGAATGACAAGATCAACCTGCCGGAGGATGGCCTTGTGCGAGCCGTTGCCGCGGGAATCAATCCAGCGTTGATTCCGTTGGCGACCGGCACCTCCACACGCCGTACTTTTTCGCAGGATACCGATGTTTACTCTGCGTTCGCCCAGGCCACCTGGAATATCTCAGACGTATGGCGCCTGACGTTCGGGGCGCGCTATACCTATGAAGACAAGGATGGGTCACGCCGCCAGGCGCATTTTGGTGCTGATGGCACGGACTTTGCCGATACCAATACCGGCCTTAACGCGCTGTTTGGTAACTTCGCCATTGAAGCCGCCGAGATCGCGGACAGTCGCGATGAGGACGCCTTTACGCCGCTGGTCACTGTGCAGTGGGATGTCAACGACGATGTGATGGCCTATGCGACCTACGTCACCGGCTTCAAGTCTGGCGGTTTTGATAACCGCTCCAACGCGCACCCGGACCCGGACGTGGTGGCACCGGGCACAAGCCCTGATCTGGTCGGTGTGTTCGAGTACGAGGATGAAGAGGCCGAGAGCTTTGAGATCGGCTTCAAGTCCACCCTGCTGGACGGGGCTGCAGAGCTGAACGGCGCTATTTTTTACACTGAGTACACCGATCTGCAAACCTCGGTCTTCGACGGCACGCTGGGCTTTAACGTGGAGAACGCCGGTGAGGCGACCACCCGCGGCATGGAGTTGGATGGTCGCTGGCTGGTGGCGGAGTGGTTTACGCTCACCGGTGCGGTGGGCTACCTGGACTTCGAGTTCGACGAATTCCCGGTCGCTCAATGCTGGTTCGGCCAGGCCGCGCTGGAACCGGGCAACGTGACCAATGCCTCCCTCGGACAGTGTGACGCGGCGGGCCAGACCAAAGAGTTCACCCCGGAGTGGACCAGTTCACTGACGGGTGATTTTAACTGGCCGCTGGGGGATAACCTGGAACTGGTGGCATCGCTGGATATTCAGTACACCGACGACTACCTGTGGAACCCGACGCTGGACCCGCGCACAGAGCAGGATGCCTACACGAACTACAATGCGCGCATCGGTATCAGCGCAATGGATGGCACCTGGGACGTGGCCATCGTGGGACGCAACCTGAGTGATGAAGAAGTCGTTTCCTTCGGTGGCAACGCACCACTGGCGGGTGCGCTGACGGAGGGCACGGGTATGGCGTACTACGCCTTCACCAACCGTCCGCGCTCTTTTGCGCTACAGGCCCGTTATCGCTTCTAGAGAGCGGCGTTACGGGCTCGACGCCGGTATAACGGCGGATGCGAAGATTTACGCATCCGCCGTTTTCTTTTGAAACCTAGAAGAGTGACCCCTCGAACTCGCGCTCACCGGTGTTGTTAGGCTGGTTCTGGCTTACCGTTGAACGGTCGGGCGAGCGTTCCAGAAACGCCTGTGAGCGCATGACGGCATTGTCGCGCACCGGCTGATAAAACAGCGAATAATCGCGCGTGTGATAATCGCGCTTTTCGCCATCGCGCGGGTTGGCAAAGGGGCCGTCGCGCTGTGGTTCGACGTACAGTATGCCATCCTTGCACTGCGCCCAAGTCCACTCCGGCAGTACCGCCGGCAAGCCGGTGATGGTTTCGCCGGAGGGCTCGTTGAAGTACATATTGCGCAGACCGTAGCGCGCCGGAATGCTCAGTGCGCCGCTGTGATTGATGGCCGCCACCCGGTCCTCGTTGCGACTCCAGCTTAGCGGGTTAGTGCACAGCAGTGGTTTGCCTTCACTGTACTCCCAGCCGCTGCTATACCAATGCGGCACCGACGGATCGGCGCTGCCGCCTTCGCCAAAGGTTGCCCAGTGCATCACGCAGGCAGTATCGGTGGCGCTTTCACAGGGCGGGAGATTGCTCAGCTCACTCTGAAAAACATCCAGGGGCAGGTAGTATCCCACCAGGTAGGCACCGACGAGACGTTCACGCAGGTTGGTGTTGTTTATCTTTTCAGCCAGTAGTCTGACGGCATGCGCCGTACCCTGACTGTGGCTGGCGATAATGAAGGGACGGTCGTCGGCGAAACGAGTGAGGAACTCATCAAACGCGCGCGCTACGTCCATGTAGGCAAGGTCCAGTGCCTGCAGGCCGTCGTTGTTATCGCGCCCAATAAAGCTCCACAGGGTTGCCTCGCGGTAGTGTGGCGCGTAGACGTCACAGCAGGCACTGAAAGCGCTGGCCTGCCCGGCCATCATGCGCTGCACCATCTCCCAGGCCCAGCTATCTTCAAACAACGGCGCATTCCAGCGCTTACCGCTGAGATAAGACGTGGGGTGAAGATAGAATGCAGCAACCTCTGCGCCGCCGACCGGTCTTTCCTGTCCTTCCGGGGCGAGATTGGCAAGGCCTTCGTCGCCAGGGATAGAGGCCCAGTACTCATCCCTGCTGTAATCGGGCGGCACCGTAATGGGGTCTGCATGCTGCCGATGGTCCGGCTGCAGCATGGCGTTGAACAGTTGGCTACCGAACAGCGAAAAACCCGCCCATAGCGCGAGGCAAGTGAGTGCGAGGATCGCGATGGCGATCAGTAGGACTTTTCTCATGGACCTGCCGCCCCGTGTGAGTAATTTATTGTATTGGGGGAGTTGAGTATACTCTGCCCGAGCTTGATCGTCAGTCAGTGCTGTGTCGCAGAGGTGATTCCGGGCCGGGATGAAACCTTCCCGGTACAGGATGTCGAGCATGATGGTTTGCCGTCGCTATGCCGCTGCGGCCGGTTTCAGGTATTGGCAGGCCTATTTGGGCAATGCCACAGGAGAGCGCTCTGGGCGCAGTCACCCCACCAAACGATGTTGCCCGCCACCCGCGCCTGGTGCTTCCGCTCGCTCTCGGAGAAGAGACGACCAGTCTGCCTTACCTCGCGCTGGGAATGGTGGTCGGTTACGCACGCGAGCAACAAACGCAGGGGCTACTGCCTGGGTTTTGCATTGACCCCATTCTGCCCGCCGGCTACAGCGGGAAGCCGCTGGCGCGTGTTTATGATCGCGTGCGCGGGGAGGCGGCACCGGTCTGCCTTTTTTCGTCATATGTCTGGAACCATTCGCTGAACCTGCAGGTTGCGGCCAAACTCAAGGCCGATAATCCCGGCGCACTCATCGTTTTCGGTGGGCCGCACGTCCCCAAGTACGAGGGAGAAACAGAGGCGTTTCTGCTTGAGCACGGCTTCATTGACGTGGCAGTGCTGGGGGAGGGGGAGGTCGCACTGGTACAGTTGTTGACCGTGCTCGCAGATGCAGAGGCGTCGCCCGACGCGCTGAAAGGCGTTTCGGGTATCGTTTTTTCTGCCGGGAACGGCACAGTACGCACAGCTGCGCGCACGCGCATGAAGGAGATTGCGCAGTTGCCTTCTCCCTACCTGTCGGCGGAATTTGAGCCGTGGTTCGAGCGCTTTCAGGTAACCGTCCTTGAAACCAATCGCGGCTGCCCCTATGGCTGCACTTACTGCGACTGGGGTTCTGCAACTCTGTCAAAAGTCAGTCGCTTCACGC
Organism: Gammaproteobacteria bacterium; assembly: GCA_030426545.1. Classification (GTDB taxonomy): domain Bacteria; phylum Pseudomonadota; class Gammaproteobacteria; order Pseudomonadales; family Halieaceae; genus Marimicrobium. Next base: position 43,189 of record JAUHYL010000023.1, on the reverse strand, counting down.
CCGAACGCGTCATTGCCGAAATTGAGTACCTTGCTGCGCGAGAATCGGAGACCATCTTTATAGCCGATGCCAACTTCGGCATGCTGGAGCAGGATATCGAGATCGCGCGTGGCCTGGTGGAAGTGAAGTCGCGCTATGGCTATCCGCGTCGCGTGATGACCAATTTTGCCAAGAACGGCGGTCGTCGACTGATGGAAGTCATCAGCATTATGCACAGCGGTGGCCTGTTGCCAGTTGGTATTATCGCGCTGCAGACCACCGATAAAAACGTGCTCAGCGCCATCGAGAGAGACAATATCAAGACATCCTCCTTTGAAAAGATGATGCACTTCTTCAACGAGCGAAGTATCCCCATGGCGTCCGACCTGATGATAGGGCTACCCGGGCAGACGCTGGACAGCTTCGCCGCAGACTTGCAGTACTGCTTCGACTGGCGGATATCCGCTTCTGCCAATTACACGTCGATGATGCCCAATGCCCCCATGGCCGAGCGCAGCTACCGCGAGCTGCACGCCATTGAAACCGATGCGGATAACATGATCGTGTCCACCAGTTCCTTCAGCGCCAGTGACATGGCTGACATGAAGCGGCTTTACACCGCCTACCTGTTTCATGTGAGGTTCGGCGTATTCAAATATGCCCTGATCTACCTGCAGGTAGAGCACGGCATTGCGGCGCTGGATTTTCTGCGCTGCTGGCTGAACGCCGTGTTGCATGATGACCCGGGTCTGCCTGTCTCGTGCCGGCTGATGAAGGAGGTGCTAAGTCGGTCGGTCCATAAAGACTGGGCCATGCTGATCTGGCGCGACAACGCCGATTTTCTGTTTAGTACCCCGGAAATTTACTATCAGGAATTGTTCCAGTTCGCCGAACAACAGTATGCCGTGAGCGTGACAGAGGATGTTCGCAATACGCTGATACAGGCACAACAGGCGGTGATGCCTCGTGCAGGCCGTACCTATCCGTACTCGGTCAGTCTTGCGAAGGATGTGGCGGGCTACTTCTCGCAGCTGAATGCAGCGGCTAATCTCGGTGAGGCAGCGGGGAGCCTGGTGTCACTGGCTGACTATGCGCCGGGGTCGCTGAGGGTACATCATGCGGCTGGAAAGATTGAGAATCACCACCTGCTGCAGCCGGGTTCGCACGCCGATGCCTGGGAGCTGGAATCACCCCTGCGCGGTTACTGAGAGCAGGCGGAGCGAGGTAATGGGGCTGCGGACGGATACTAAGCTGACTGGCTTCAGGCTATACTTCGGCCAAAGACCCTGATGTCAGGCAGCGCCCCAAGCACCTTCTATGTCTACGCGAACCTACCTCTCTCCCGGCTTCTATATTGCGCTGGGCAACAACGGTCGAATTCTATTCCCGCGTTTCACGCAGGGCCTTCGTCGCAGTGATAACGCTCGTCTGGCAGTGATCGATGCGCTGTGTGCGGGATACGATGGGCAACTGGACACCCTGGCTGAGGAGTGCGCGCGGCGTATCGGGGCCGAAACACGGGATCTGCGCGTGTTTGTCGAGGCGCTGGAGGCCTGCAACGCACTGACTACGCAGCCGCCTCAACCCCTGCCGGACATCCCCCTGGATACGATGGATGCCGCTGCAATGACCGGTGACTGGGTGCTTGCCACACCGGTGATGCTATTCCCGCGAGGCGGTCGCTACCTCTGGTTCAACCACATGGGAGAAGCGTCGCTTTCTCTGACACTGAGTGAAGCCAGGGCCGCTACGTTACTGGCACGACCCGGTTCCATCGCATCGGCATTGCAGGCGCACGAAGCGACGCCCCCCGCAGGAAGAATCAACGCCGAGCAGTTTCAATTGCTGTTAGCGCGCATGGCGGCAGCAGGTGTGCTGGTGCCGGCCGACCTGCGTGAGCAGCCGGCGCCGAGCGTAAGTCCTTCGAAGCAGGCTGGCGTCGATGCCCGCACGAAAATTCAGGCTGCCGTGGATGAAGCTGTAGCGCGTCACGATATCGAAGGGGCGCGAGGCCGGGTGCCCGTCATTCCGGTGAACGTTTTCCACGGCGCTGCGCCGGCCGCGCTGGGCATTCTGGTGGCCTATGCGATCCACTATGAAGGCGGTCATCTTGCGCACAAGTTCGATTTTCCGCCGCTATTCCTTGCCGATGAGGAGCGCCTGCTTGAGCGCGCGTTAACACCGGGCGTATTTCTGTTTTCCAACTATCTCTGGACGGTTGAGGAAAACCTGCGCCTGTCGGCCGCTATCAAGGCGGCGAATCCATTGAACGTCACGATTCATGGCGGACCCAGTACGCCGAAGTACGAACAGGATTCAGTTGATTTCTTTCACAACAACCCGCACGTCGATATTGCTGTGCGCGGTGAGGGTGAGCAGACTTTTGCCGAAGTCCTCAAGGCGCTGAACACAGAAAATCTGTTGAACTTTGACGCCTTAAGCGCGGTGGAGGGCATTAGCTACCGCACAGCCAGCGGCACGGAGCGCACCGCCGATCGTGATCGAATTGCGGACGTGGACAGCATACCTTCACCTTATCTAATGGGTTTGTTCGATGCCTTTGGTGCCGGCAAATCCGGCGCCATACTGGAAACCAATCGAGGCTGCCCGTTTGGCTGCACCTTCTGTGACTGGGGCTCAGCCACTTTGTCAAAAGTGCGCAAGTTCGATTTGCAGCGCGTGTTTGCAGAGCTGGAGTGGTGTGCGAAGCACCAGATTGCAACCGCATCCTTCGCCGACGCCAACTTTGGCATGTTGGAGCGCGATGTGGAGATCGCGCGCAAAATCGCGAGCCTGAAGCGAGAGTATGGCTACCCGCGGACCGTGGCCACTAACTATGCCAAGAACAATGTGAAGCACTTGCGCAAGATTATCGAGATATTGGCCGAGGTCGAGATTCTTACGGAGGGTGTGGTCTCGTTGCAGTCGATGGATGAAACCACGCTGCGGATCATTGATCGTTCCAACATAAAACTGGAGAAGTACAATGATCTGACGGTCGAGTTCAGGCGTGCAAATCTGCCGCTCGCTGCCGATATTATGATGGGCTTGCCCGGTTCTACACCGGCCAGTTTCTTCAACGATTTGCAGGAGTGTACGAACCGTGATGTGCGTGTGCGCGCGAACCCGACACTGCTACTGACTAATAGCCCGATGAATAATCCCGAGTACCGACGCGAGCATGGCATCGTGGCCAGGCCCGGGGAAATTCTGCAGGAAACTGCCAGCTACACACGCGAAGACTGGCGCGACATGAACGAACTGCGCGTTGCGTTCAACCTGTTCGATAACTGGGGTGTGCTCCGGTACGTTGGCCGTTACGTACGCAGCGTGACCGATCTCGGTGAAGTGGCTTTCTATGATCGGCTTCGCCGTGAGGCCCTGCGCAATCCCCAGCGTTGGCCTATTCTGGCGGCAACACTGGAGACCCTGGAGCAGTTTATGGCACCTCCCGGCTCCTGGGGTCTGTTTATGGAGGAGGTGCACCGCTTTCTGACAGACGAGTTGTCGGTGCCCGACGACGCAGCGCTGAAAACGGTGATTAGTGTTCAGCTTGCGCATCTTCCGGCTCCCGACAGGCAGTTTCCCTACGTCGTTCAGTTGGCGCATGACTTTGAAGCGTGGCAGAACGAAGTACTGCGTACGCGTGACGATGGGCATCGAGCCGACTGGGAGCAGCACATTCGGGCCCTGTCGGAATACGGCCCGGCGACCTTAACCGTGTATGACCCGAACGATGTTTGCAGGATCGATCTTGGCAAGCCCATGGGTGTTATCGCCTATGCCATGCGCAGCTGGGAGATGGAGTCCCCGGTGACCAGGCCCTCACTGGGTGCGGCGGCCTGATGCCGGTTGCAAATGAGAGCGCTGGCTGAGAGTTCTTCCTCGACGTTCGGGAAGCGATGTCATATTCGTGTGGGGTCTGGCTTGTGCTTTGCCAGCGATAATTCTGCAGATCGTGGGTACTTATGCCCCGGTATGATCAATCAGGCGAAAAGTGAGATTGATGCGCGCGCCGCACGCTTTGCGCGTTTTTCGAATGCCGTGCTTCCAGTATTGCTGCGTTTCTCCCGCCATTACCAGAAGGCTGCCGTGGGGTAGATCGATACTGGGGCCGATCAGATCTTTACGCGTTTTGTGTTTGAAATACATGCGTCGCTGCGCGCCCAGGCTCAGCGATGCGATAGTGGGGTGTGGGCCAAGCTCCGGTTCGTCGTCTGCGTGTAACCCCATGGAGTCGCTGCCATCCCGGTAGAGATTGAGCAAAACGCTGTTGAAGCGGGCATTGCAGAACGACTCCAGCGCTTGGCGCAACTGGGCTAACTCCGGAGTCCACGGCAATGGCGTATGCTGAATTCCCGAGTAGCTATAGTGTGCTCCCGGGTCGCCGTACCATGCCTCGAGCCTTGGCTGGGGGTGGGACTTGCCAAACAGCTTAATACTCAACTGCTGCCAGGGCGTGTTGTCCAGCAGCGTTTGCAGAGCGGTATCCGCGCAACCAATGGGGGGCTGTCTGCACAGAAGCAGTCTTCCCTGTGTGAGGGGAATAGGGATCAGTTCGGATGTGGAGGGAGCTGGATCTGCCACTCGTTAGCCGCCATAAAACCGTGGCGGCAATTGTAGCGTGTTGCGGGTCAGGGGCGACAGCGATTGTCGCCCTGGATTGCGCTTTACTGCAGCTGGGAAGTCTGCGGCATATCGGGGAAGCCGTCGTCGTTGGAAGCGGTCATCAGCAATTCGTTGTTGCACTGGGCGGCAAGCACGCTGGCCACGGCGGAGCACAAGAGTTGATCCAGTGCTGCACCGGTTTTTTCCTCGCACTCAAAGGAATCACGGCCTTCCTGTACCAGTGCCATGAGCATCAGCAGCTCACGTGCGTCAAGATTGAGAGTTGCGCTTTCAGCGTCATAATCCATAAGGTTCATTGTTTTTCTCCCGTGGCCGGCAAATGCGACAGCCTGTTTTTCTAGACCTCCAGAATACGGTTGGAGGTAATCAGTCAGTGCTGTATTTGTAGCAAGCGCGGTTTGAAAAGCAAAAGAAAAGCTCTCGAAAAGTCCAGAATGTGGCGTGTTTACAGGTGAAAAACGGCAGATTGGTACGTCTCACGTCAAAAGTGTGAACCAGTTCCGCTGTCGGTGTAGAGTATGCATTTGGCGATCAGCGCGAAACGCTTTCCAGCGCGCTGCAAGTTTGGCCTTCGCTCAGACTGGAATTTGGAGACAACGTAGTGGGCGCAAATAACAGCTATGCACTGCAGGTGGATATTGTATCCGATGTCGTTTGTCCGTGGTGCGTGATCGGCTACAAGCAACTCGAAAAAGCGCTCACTATGGTTTCGGGTGAGTTTCACGCTGAGATTCGCTGGCATCCTTTCGAGCTCAATCCTCAGATCACACAGGCGGGGGAGGATTTACGCGAGCATATTGCCCGCAAGTACGGCGGTGGCCCGGAGCGCGGCAATGCCACGCGTGATCATCTGACAAGTCTGGGGCATTCACTGGGTTTCGAGTTTGACTACTTTGAGGGGATGCGCGTGGTAAACACGTTTCGCGCCTACCAGTTGCTCCACTGGGCTGCGCTTCATGGCAAGCAGACTGATCTCAAGCTGGCGCTGTTTGAGGCTTTTTTTTCCAGACGACAGGACGTTAACGACCCTGCTGTGTTGGTGGCGCTCTGCGGGCAGGTGGATCTGCCGGTGGCCGAGGCAGCCTCGGTTTTGGACGACGAACGGTTCGCGGTGGAAGTGCGTGAGCAGGAGCAGTTCTGGCGAGACAGGGATGTTTACGTGGTGCCGACCTTCAGGTTTCAGGGCCAGTACGTGGTGCCCGGCGCGCAGGAGGCCGAGGCCTTTGTTCGCGTGTTCAATAAAATACGGGAAAAGGCGAGTGCGAACGATTTATAGTGTCGTGCCGGTGTACGGAACGGATGGAGTGGCAGCCGTGAAAAGAGCCCCTGTTGTGACCCGTATTCTGGCGGTTGCCTGCCATGTAAGTGGTAATGGTGTGAGTTGCTCCGGCGGGATGAGTCGTCGTCGAGGAAGACCGTAGTGGCGATTTCGGTGGAAGACCATATCGCCATAGAGCGTCTGATGTACCGCTACGCGCGCTGTGCGGATCAAAAGGACTACGGCGGTTTCAAAGAGGTATTCACCGCTGACGCCGGCTTTGAGTTTATGGGGTCGTCGGTGGTAGGCATCGCAGCGATCATCGACATGATGCATAATCTCGACCAATACAAGATAACCCAACACCTGGTGAGCAACGTGTTGTACGACGTGGAAGGGGGTAGCGCCAGCGGTGAAACGTATTGTCATGCCTCCCACCTGCAAGATGTTGATGGACGCGAATTGAATATTACGATGGGCATACGCTACGTTGACAACCTGCTTCTGGTGCCAGCGGGGTGGCGTATCCAGCAGCGTGCATTCGATTTGCTCTGGACGCGAACTGTACCCACCGATGTCTGAGTTGGTTGGCGAAGCACTACTGCGGATCGACGCTGACTCGGGCAAAGTTGCTGCGTGCAACGCGGCAGCTGCCCGGCTGTTAGGTCGCGATGTGAGCGAACTCACGGGGTTGTCGTGGCGTGATGTGCTGACCGGGGATGAGGCAACCGCTGCGATTGTCGCCCAGGGCATTGCGGCCCGGCAGTATGTGATGCTACCTCCCTTTTTAGTTGCTCGAGAAAATCGCTCGGATGTAATTCTGGGCGGCATTGCCATGCCGCAATCGAACAGCCACACCATTAATCTGCTGCTTTGGCCGTTGCTCGATGAGAAGCTGGGCGGCCTGCAGCCGGTACCGGCCAGCGGCGACACACTCGTGGTGATGGGTGTTGAGAACCTGCGGTACTCGAGTGATACGGCACCTGAGCAACTCGCGATGCTGATGGACTTCATTGCCTCAAGCCTTGCAGAAATCGTACGCAGCGCCGATGTGGTGTCTGCCCCCCTGGGGAGTGCCGTGGTAGTGAATCTGCGCGCAGTTGACCTGGAAAGCGCCAGGGACATCTGCCGCGCGCTGCTCTCTCACCTGCACCGGCTGCTCAAACAGGAAGGTGAACTCGCTTCCGTCGCTCAGCTCTGCGCGGGGTTGGCGCATGTATCGCCACAGCGGTCTGTCCTGTCCACGCTCCTCTCAGCCAATCATGCTTTTGCGCTGGCGCGTACCGGGGGTGCCGGTCAGCAGGTTCGAATAGAAGCGAGCGGCGATTACCAACTGCTCGTGGCAAGTGCTATCAACCACGGTGGCGCCTTGAGAGCGCAGCCCATCGAGGCCGAAGCCACAGCAACTCCGGCGGCGGCTCCTGTGAAACCTGCACCATCGCGCCGGATTGTGCCCCAGGTGCAGCCGGTCGAACGGGATATCGATGGCTACGTTGTTGACAATATGGAAGGCGCTGTCGACCAGGCACTTTTTCTGGCTGGTCTAGACATTCCCGTGGCAATCATCGGGCCCGCTGGTACGGGTAAGATGTACGTGGCGAAGGTGATGCACGACACAACAGGGGCGGAGCCGGGTGCGCTCGTCCAAATTGACTGTAGGGAGTTCCGCGGTCGCAAATCAGCGGAGGCAAAGATCTCCAGTGCGCTTGCCCGCAGCGCAGGACAGACACTCGTATTCAAGTCGCCCCAGCTAATGCATGCCGATGTACAACAGAAACTGGCCCGACAGATAAGGACGCGCGTTCTCGCTGATTCGTCGCCGCCGCGGGCGCTGGAGCGGGTAAAGTTCATCGCGCTTTTCCCGCAAAGCCTGGAACGACTGATGCGCAAGGGTGAGTTGACTGAGACGCTGGCAGGCGCGTTTGGCGGTTATCCCATCTATGTGCCACCGATCAAGGATCGCAAGCAGGCTGTGCTGCGCTGGGCGCACAAGATTCTGGTGCAGGAAGGTGAGCAGCGTGATCGCGCCATGCGCGGGTTCACGCCTGACGCAGAGCAGGCGATGCTGCTGTACGACTGGCCGGGAAACATCAGCGAAATGAGGCAGTGCATTAGTGACGCCCTCGATAAAACGGATAAGACCTGGCTGACGCCCGTAGACCTTGGCCTGTTCGATGGCATCGATCCGGAAGGGTCGCACTTTGTGCCGGAGTCAGCTCCTTTCCTGTCTGCACCCGAACCGGATGGTGGCGTGAGCGATGCCTACGAGCCCAGCACGCTCGAATCACTGGATGTGGCGCTTGGTCAGGCCGTTCGCGCGGTGCTTGAGCTGGAATTGATCAAACCGCTGGGTACCTGGCTGGAAGATGAACTGGTGGCGGCGGCAATGGAGCGTTACCGTGAAGACGCTCCGCGTGCGGCGGAATTTCTGCACACGAGGTCGCGCAACATCAGCCGCTGGATGCCGAAAGTCCTCGCACGGGAGGCAGAGCGTGCCGCAAGTGCCTTGTGGCAAACGCCGCGTCGCCTGGTACGCGAGTGGGTGAGAGAATGCTCGCAGTTGGATGATTCCCCTCTGTTGATGCTGCAGGATCGACTGTTGGCACATCTTGAAGAACAGGCGGGGAGCCTGAGTGCGGCTAAACGTGCGCAGTTGCTGGGCGTGTCTACGCCCACCTATACGAAGAGACTGAAGCAGCGGGCAGAGAGCTGAGCCCGGGAGCAGATCACATGGCAGGCGAAACACGAGATTCGGCGGGTAATCCACTACCTCGGGGCAAGACGGTAGAGGAATACGCACAAGAGTATGAGCGTATCCGCGAAACGGACCTTCCCGTCACGCTGGGATTTTCCTCGAGACTAAATATGCTTTGGGACCTGGCGGGTGCCGCTCCTCCCCAGGCCGAAGGAAGAGTTATCAGTGTGCTGGCGATTAACCGTGAATGGCGCGAGTCTGATGTGCGCAAATGGCTGCAGAAAGATGTTCTTCCGCCACGACTGGATTTGCATAACATGGTCAAGTTCCTGGTTGCCCAGCTTGACGAAGGCCAGGACGTACAGCGCTGGGAGGCTTTTCTTATTTATGGCTCCCCCATAGTCTCATCTCCAGTCAGTCACGCCATGTACCGGGCTGACCAGACTCGTCGGGAGATTGCCTCGACAATCTTCGCTCAGATTACCGATGAGTTCGGCATCCCTCCATCAGCCTACGAGGCCGACCAGGTATTCCAGCGTTGTCTCACTTTGATGCACAAGTTCAATATCTATGAGCTGCGTGATTTCCAGGCGGGTCACCTGGAACCGTTTAAGAACTACATGTTCCCCAAGGAATGAGAACGCTGTCACACTTTTCCCGGCGCTAGCCTTTTTTGGGCCCTGGGCCGGGTATCAAAACCCTCTGCGTTTGATTGAAACAAGGGCCGCGTCAATAGTCTTGCGGCCGTTTTCCCCTGTTCCGGTAATATTTCTCAATAGCGCTGAAAGTCAGTAAATACAGTGGTTTCGCGCCCATTCCCCGTTTGATTGCGGAACTGGTTCACGTTTAAAAAATCCATTTTCTGGAGAAAAGTAGAGTTTTCTCTTGATGGATTTTTGCGCGCTACAAATACTGTATCGGCAAACGAAACAACGCAAACAGAGCTGCGTTACTGATAAGAGAACGAGGGCGAACATGAGCAATGGAACTGAGGAAATGGACATCAGCGGTGTGAAAATCGCTGTTGTCGATGACGCCAAGACCATCCGCATGATGATGTCGCATACGCTCCGCAACATGGGTTGTGAGGTCGAGTGCGCAGAGGATGGCTATAAGGCGTTGGGGATGCTGCGTCGGTTCAAGCCAGATCTGATATTCCTGGACATCACCATGCCGGAGTTGGATGGCTACCAGACCTGCTCCCTGATCCGCAATGCCGAAGACACGCGTGACACACCCGTGGTGATGCTGTCCTCATCGGACGGCATCTTCGATATTGCGAAGGGACAGGCACGTGGTGCGACGGCCCACGTCACCAAGATTCCTCCGGAAGGCGTGTTGCGGGAAATTATCTTCAAGTACACGCAACGGCAGGTGGCCGCCTGATCATGACGGGATCAGCACTTCAATCGCTTGAGTTGATAGAGCGCCTGCACGCCGAAGTCGGTGTAGAGGCACCTCGGTCGGACGAGCACAGCCTGCGCTGGATTGGCACCTGGATTGGAATTGCAGGTGTTCCGTTGCTGGTCGGTGAGCGCGAGATCGAAGAGATCGTGGAAACCCCGCCGGTGACTCGCATACCGGGAACCAAGCCCTGGGTGATGGGTGTCGCTGCCTTCAAGGGCGGCCTGCTGCCTGTGCTCAGTGGCGATGCTCTGTTTCGCAAAGAGCCCTACAGCGGCCGTGTGCGCGACTACTGCATGGTTATCAAACGACCGGGACTCTACTTCGGGATTACCCTCAGCCATGTTGAGGGCAACTTTGGATTACCCATCCAGGATCGACTGACGGATCACTCCGTCGATCCGGATTTCGAAAAATACACAATTGGTGGATTCAGTTACAGGGGCGAGTTTCTCGCGATCCTGGATATAGACAAGTTAGTTGCCGATGAAGCCGTCTCTGACGCGTCGGCGGCGAATGGTTTTTCTAGTGAGGGAAAAGACGATGAGCACTAAAACAAAGAGTCGTACATCCAATCTCTGGGTCATCGTTATGACACTGGGTATTCTGGGATGTCTCAGTGGTGTTATGTACACCTTCTACATGATTCAGCAGGAAGCAGGGCAAGGGGGCGATCACCGTCTTGCGGCGCAACAGATGAGGCTGCTTTCGCAGCAGATCGCTGCCAATGCGCGAGCCACGGTTGAAGGTGACCAGGCCACGTTTGAAGATCTGAAAAATAACGTGGGCAGCTTCACGATGGAACTGTCGCAGATCGAATCTATCGGTCTGGACAAGGAAGTTGAGCAGATCCACGAGAGCTGGACGCCGGTTGTTGAGTCTGCCCGCGTTCTTATCAGCGCGTCTGATCGCATTGTCTTCCTGCGTTCCGTATCCAGCGAGTTGGAGCAGAACATCAAGCCTATCCAGAGCGAATTCGCCGAGGTGGTTGACATTCTGCGCGATGAGTCAGTTTCTTCAGAAACCATTGTCTCTGCACAGAAGACACTGTGGCTGACCGAGCGTATTGCTCGCAACATTGAAAAGATCCTCGCCGGCGGTGATGAGAGTCAGGCGGCGGCCGACGAGTTCCGCACTGACGCAGCTGACTTCACCCGTATCCTGGACGCGCTTAACAACGGCAGCCGGGTGATGGGTGTGCAGCGTATGGTTGACTCGGATGCCATCCAGTCGGTCAAGGATGCTTCCGAAATGTTTGCCGTGGTATCGACGTCCATCGACCAGATTGCCAGCGCTTCTCCTGAAATGCGTGAAGCAGCCCTGGCACGCGAAGCGATTATCCGTGATGCCGACAGCCTGACCGATTCGGTCTCTGCTCTGGAGCCCGCCATTGAAAAAATGACGGTAGCCCGACTGGGTAATCGCAGTACCTTGATGCTTACCTTTGGTGCACCGGCTCTGCTGGCCATGGGCATGCTTGTAGCGATGTACCGCAATCAGCGCCGCCAGGTGGAGTACACCGAAAAAGGCGTTGCCGACATTAACGGTGCGCTGGTCAAGATCGCGGAAGGTGATCTGACTGTTTCCGTTCCCGAGGACAACGACATCACGCGTGCGATCGCCAAAGAGATCAATGTCTCGACCGATCGACAGCGTGAGCTGATACGCAACATCAAGACGCCGTTTGAGGTATCGAAGAAAGAGATCACCGAGATCGGCGTGTCTGCTGAGGGGCAGGTGGAAAAAGGCAGAAAGCTGACCCGCGCGGTTGCGGACTCCATCGCCTGTACGACAGAGATGGTGCGCACTTCCGAGAAAATCAAGGCTTCTACTGCTGAAGCGGCGAGCACTTCGGAACGCAACAGACAGCGTGTGGCCCAGGGCTATGAGTTGACCAAGGATATGTCGAAGGCGTCTGCCGACGTGCGTGAAGCAGTACAGGAAACGTCCAAGTCAGCCAAGCGCCAGGGTGAACTGATTCAGTCTGTAACCGCAGCTGCTGAATATATTCAGGCTTTGAACACCAAGATTTCGGTTGTTGCGATCAATACCCGAATAGAGGCTGAGAAAGCCGGCGAGCACGGCAGGCCCTTCCTCGGTATTGCCGAAGCGATTGGTGACTTGCTGCGTGAAGCTGAAGAAGAGGGTCGCAAGATTATCTCCGAGGTCCGCATGCTGCAAAACCTGTCTGCTGACAACCTCGCGAGTATGGAAAACACGGTAGGTACGGTTGTAACAATTCTTGAGTACATCGACCGTCTCGATACGTCACTCGAGGAGATCAACGCAGGTTCTTCTGCGATCACGTCCATCATTAACTCGGTGGACAGTGCTGCAGGACAGTCAGCTGACTCCGCGCGCGAGATGAACAGTGCCATGGATGAAATCCGTGAGCGGAACCTCGACATCAGCGAATACAGCGAGTCTACACAGATCGGTGTGAAGAGCTTGCAGGATTCCATGCGCAACGTGGCCGAGAGCCTCAGCCAGTTCAAGATCGAGCAGGATGTTGGTGACGCTGATCAGGAAGTGGGTGTTGCCGGTGTTGAGGATCTGAGACAGATCCAGAGCGCGACCAAGATCTATCGCGAAGAGGAAATGCAGGCAATGGAAGAGCCTGAGGAAGAAGCGCGAGCATCAGTTTAACGCTGGTGCTGCGTTTGATTCTCGTTTTTCGTCCATGAACTCGTCTGTGAAGTACAGGAGATTGAGACAGTGAACAAGAAGCCTGACATAGTGTCTCTCAAGTGGGTTGTCGGCCTGATGAATAGTCAGGCTGAGAGTGCCGAGACCGCCCTGGTCCAGTACAGCAACAACCCTGAGAAGAAAGAAGCACTACTGCGTTGCATGTGGGCCGTACACCAGATCACCTCCACCCTGAGGGCGCTTGGGATGCGCAAGGCTGAGATGCTCACGCTGGAAATGGAGCGTAGCCTTAACCTCTTATACAAGGAAAAGTTGACGGGTGAGCGGTGCAAACTGGCCATGGGCGGCCTGATGCAGGCACTCAAGGTTCTGCCGGCGTACCTCGACCACACAGTCGATGTGCGAGCGGATACGGGTCGCGGTCTGGAGCAGTACGTGAACGACCTGCGTCGCTGGGTGGGCGAAAAGCCCCGTCCACGCGCCTACTTTTTCCACATGGAGCTGGACGAGCAGGCCGGAATCACCGTGGATGCGAAGCCAAGTTCTGACGAAGAGATCAAGGCGCGCGCCAATGTAATGCTCGCGCTTTATCTTGAGATGGCCAAGCTTGGCCTCAGACGCCGCAAGGTGGGCGAGAGCATGAAAACGGTAGCGCGCATCTCAAGGAAGATGCAGCTGCTGTTCGCCGGCACCAAGGCGGAGCGCTTTTGGTTCACCATGATTGGCCTCTGCGAAGGCATTGCGGGCGGGCTTATCGTGCCCGATGAATGTCTCGCACAGATCTTCAAGGTGGGCGCCTTCGCGATCAAACACGCGCGAGAAAAGGGCGCCGAGATAGACCAGGACGTCGATTACGACGGTTACCAGCAACAGATGCTTTACTACATTGCCAGCTGTCGCTCACGTCCGGTGCACATCAATGCGATACGCAATGCCTTTGGCATGGACGACGGCATCCTTCTCGATACCAGCCACGGCTTGATACACAGTGACGCGATTGTCACTGCTATCAATGGCGCCATGCATCACCTCAACAGTGTGGTCGAGTTTATCAGTATCGATAAGGCCACCAGTGCAGATGAAGCCGAGGAGGCCTACGATTCTCTGGAGGCTGCCGAGAACAGGCTGATTGCGGCGGGCCAGTTGGCGCACGCTGATTCGATTGGCGCAGCACTGCGCGCCTGCAAGTCCGGCTACCTTTCCGGCGAGGGAGGAGTGAAGTCTCCTCCGGCCAATGTGGTCGACAGCATTATGCGCAGCCTTGTCGATGTTGTTCTGGATCTGGAGCACAAGGTCAAGCACGGTTTGAGCAGTACTGTCTCAGGCCGCGAATACGAGTTGCGTGAAAGTGTGGTGACCGCAACCTTCAGCAAGATGGCGCTTGTAGAGAACTATCTGCACCAGATACTGCGTCGTAAGGCATTGAAGAGCGCGCTGGAGAAGAAGCCCAGTGATCTACAGAGCACACTGCGACTGACAACAGCGTTACAGCGCTACCTGAACAAGAGTGATCAGGGCTACGAAGAGCTGCGCCAGGTCGTTCGGGAGGCGGACAACGGTGACGTCGATCTGGATGTCCTGTACACCATGGCGCGTGAGTTCCTCGACGAGCAGGAAACCCTGCCTGATCGCAAGGCGATTGATGAGTCACTTCGCCTCATGGAAGAGATTACCGGCGCGCTTTCTTTCGCTGGCATGGAGCAGGAAAGCGAAATACTCAAGGGCTGCCAACTCTGGCTGGGCAAGGCCAGCGATGCGGGAGCCGTGCGTGAGGACGATGCATTCAGGTGTTTTGCTGAAGTGTTCGCACAGCTGGATATGCACCTGCAGCGCTCCTTGATTGACCCGCTGGACGATACATCTCATATGCTGGCTCTCGCCAAGCAGCGTTTGGCTGAACTTGAAGGCCACGTTTCCGAGCTTCCTTCCGGCCGTCAGAGCAGCCCGGTGATAAGCGTGGACGCGATTCAGAAGCCGCGGCGTACCGAGATCAGCGATTCTGAAATGCCCGATGAGTTTCGCGATGTGTTTATCGAGGAGTCGGAAGAGATTGTCGAAGAGCTTTCCAAGCTGAAAGCGCAGTGGCTGCAACAACCAGCGGCGAACGAAGTCTTGCGCGATATTCGTCGTCACTTTCATACCTTCAAGGGCAATGGTCGAGCGGTTGGCGCCAACGTACTCGGAGAGCTGGGCTGGGCGGCCCAGGACATGCTGGATCGATCACTGGACGGAGATCTGGAGCCGGGAGACGGAATGCAGCGCCTGGTCAGTGAGGTGGTCGATGCCCTGCCGGAACTGGTGCAGTCATATGCGAGCAACAGCGGCCCGGACACAGATCGAATTCGTCAGCTAACGAATCAATGTTTTGCCATGGCCAGTACTGGCAGTCTCGGCACATCCATTGAAGAAGATACCGCAACCAGCGAGCCGATGTCGCACTGAACGACTGGCTCAATCCGCAGGGAACTGGAGAAGAACAATGTCGAAGGATAAAGATCTCGATGCCCTCGAGAGTGCTCAGGCTTCCGCTGAGAATGAAGTGGAGCAAGAAGAAAACCTGGAGTGGCTCCTTGATATGGAGTCCTATGACACCGAGGACACACTGTTCAAGGTGGAAGGTGAGCGCTACGAAGACCAGGGCTTAAGCGCCTTCGAGGCGGAGATGGCCGAACGGCCGATGACCCGCGGAAATGACATGGGCGATGATCTCGCCAATTATGTTGACGAGGAAATCGTTATTTCCTCCGAGAGCAGTTCCAGCGACATCTACTCCAATTCCGATGATTCGGATGCTGACGTGGCCGCAAGCGCCGAAGACGCCGGTCGCAAGATGGCGATTGATTTTACGCGTCGCGATGAAAGCCAGGCGCCTGCCAGTGCCGTTAGCATTGCCGAGGGCGCGGACATTCTCGGACTCGCCAGCGAAGACGACATGGGCGAGACTTACATGACAATCAGGCGTGCCAAGAAGGTCGATGCCGCGCCCGCTGAGTCTGCTGCACCCACTGAACGTGTCAGCGATAGCGTAGTTGACAGCGCAGCAGAAGTTGCCAGCGCCGCTGAGGCAGACGCGATCGGTGAAGCTGTCCAGGTGGATGAGACCCTGCTTGTTGGTGAGGCTGCGGAGCTCAATGAGGAAGTCGTCGCGCGCGCCGACAGCCCGGCCGTCGAGCAGGAAATGCTGAGCGCCGGGTTCGCTGTGGGTACAAGCAGTATGAGTGCGGCTTCTGGTAGCGACGTTGGACCGTCGGATATGCACGGGTTGGATGCCGGCTTTGACAGTACCGGACCAGATCTGAACGCGATGGAAGATGCGCCGGTACCCTCACAGGTTGCACAGCCTGAATCAGTCGACGTGGCAAATCAGGGCGCCGTAAACGAAACGACTAACGACCAGGATCTGCCACCTGTGGCGGAAGAAGTTCTGACTGACAGCAACCTGGACGAGGAGTTAGCCTTCTCAATCGAGGATAGCGGCGATGGCCTTGCTGATGACTTTGATCCCTTCGAGAAGGATGAAGTCGTTCTGTTCGAAACCGATGAGGACCTGGCGGCAACCGATGCGCTGATTGCGCAGGGCATTGGCGGTGCCGAAGACATAGTTGGAGAGTTGCCTGAGCAGCTCGACGAGCTGGTTCTTGATGAACTGCAGAGTGAGGGCGAAGCGCTCGCTGACCTCGACGCGGACCTTGATCAGCTTGTGCCTGGCGAAAGTGAGGATTCAGCTGCGTTGGAGATGCAGGACGAAACCCCTGCGGCTACTCACGACAGTGCCGGAGAGAGCGAAGGTGTCGACAGCCTCCCCGAATTCGACATGAGTGACTTTGCGACTGAGAGCCTGGCCGAGGACACTGCTGAAGATGACACCACCGGGCTCGTCGAACTTCCGGAGCTTGAATTTGACGCGCGTGAGCTTGTCGATCAGGCGCAGTCTCCGGCAGGCGTTGAAGAAGCCGAGCTGGAAGTCGAAGACGGCGAAGCGCAGGCGCTAGACAGCGAGGCGCTCACTGAGCAAATGCTGTCAGAGGCGGACGAGCATGACGAGGGTATAGACCAGCAGCACGATACACTTGCGGAGGAAGCTTTCTTACTCGACGAGCTGCCCGAACTTGAATTCGGTGCGGTTGAAGCTGAAGAGCAGCCTGTTACCGAGGCGAAAGACCAGGCGGATAAATCGGTCGCGGCGATCACTGGTGAGGCAATCATCTCAAGTGAAGAAGTCGGTGAGGAGATCGAAGGATTTGGCGAAGACATCTTTGGCGATGACTTTGCTGATGACATTGATGCAGCTTTCGGTGGCGAGCAGCTGGAAGGCAGCGCCGATATTGATTCCGCCTTTTCTGAGCTGGCGGAATCAGCCGCAGAAGATGGCGATAGCCTGTTCGCAGATGATTTTGATCAGCTTGCCAATCCTATGGGGGCTGCTGCAGAGCTTGAAGAAGAGACACTAGACGCGCTTGACGCTAACGCCTCTGAAGAATTGCAGGTAGCGGACAATGTAGCCGACGCTGCAATCGAGAGCGTCGAAGAGTCCATCGATGAATCAGCCAGCGAAGCGCACCCGGTCAGCGAGGAAGCAGATCTGGCGCAGCCGATTGCCGCTGGGTCGGCTGATCTCGATACTCCCGATGAAGAAGCGCTTCCAGAACAGGTGAAGGTAGAGCACAGGGGTCGGTCGGCGATCGATCTCGCCGCGCTGGACAGTGCGCAACCAGGCTGGGCTGTGCCCGCAGGTGTTGATTTCAGTGAGAGCAGCCAGGCCGGCGGTGACATTTTTGCCGACTTCCTCGACGCGTTCGTCGAAGAGGGCTCGTCCGAAATTGAGAAGCTGGAAGATCTGGTCAGCGAGTGGGAGAAAGATGTCGCCAATCAAGAAATCGCGGCAGAGGTGGGGCGCACCCTGCATACCGTCAAGGGTATTGCCAAGGGTGTCGGTCTGCAGCGTTATGGCACGCTGATTCACAATTACGAAACGCTGCTGGAGGCATTGCCGGTGCCTGCAGCAGAAGAAGAACAGGTCTATTTCCGCATTATTAACGTCTGGCTGGATGCGCTGGTGCGCGGTATCGAGTTCATTGGTGCCAGCCGCGAAGATGTCACCTCAGAACTGCCGGTGCCAGCAGTAACGCCTGAGAAAGCCGGGCAGAAGTCCTCCGCTGACAGCGGGAAGGAAGCCGCCGGTAAGGGCAAGGCGAGCAAGAGCACCAAGAAGAAAGGTGCCTCCAGGAAGCGCGCAGAAACTGCGGAGCAGCCGGCTAAGGAAGAGAAGAGCGAGCAGCAGCTTGCAGATGAGGGCGCGAAGGCGCTGACCGTGCAGCAATCGGTGCGTATTACATCAGATACGCTGGACCACTGGCTCAATCTTGCCAGCCAGACGCAACAGTTGTGCGTGCGGGCCTCGCAAACCAACAATCGTGGAAAACGATCTACAGCGGAATTGCAGGGGCGCCTGTCGTCAGTGCGCACGCACATAGGCAAGATTGCAGACCGCGCCTTGCTTAGTGTTAATGCCCGCGGCAACAGCAGCCAGGATATGGACGCTCTGGAGATGGACCAGTACTCGGAGCTGCAGGAAGCTGCGAGTATTCTGCGTGAAGGCGTTGAAGATCTTGGCGACCTGATCGAGGTGCTGGGTCGCCAGAACAACCAGGTGGAAACGCTGCTCAAGCAGCAGTCCTCTGTGATATCGAGTATCTCGTCCTCTCTGCAGGGCTCGCGGGTTGTGCCGGTTTCGCGGCTCATGCCCGGTCTGCGCCGTATTGTGCGAACCGTTAGTACCGATCTGGGTAAAGTCGTTACCTTCCGTGTGCTGAACGAAGTTGGCGCGCTGGATCGAGACCATCATGCGCGACTGCAGGTAGTGCTTGAGCATATGGTGCGTAACGCGCTGGATCACGGTATTGAGCTTCCAGACGAGCGACTTGCGGCGGGTAAGCCCAACGCGGGACGCATCACCGTAGACGTGGTCAAGTCCGGTGGAGATTACGTCATCAAGCTGGCCGACGATGGCCGCGGCATCGATGCAGACGCCATTCGTGAGTCTGCTCGAAATAAAGGCCTTGATGTCGACGTGGATGCGCTGAGTGATGAGGAGGTCCTGCGGCTTATCTTCCACAAGGGCTTCTCTACAGCGGACAAGGTGAGCGAGATATCCGGTCGTGGTGTGGGTATGGAGATCGTTCTCACCGAACTGCAACAACTGGGCGGTGATATCCAGATTCAATCCGCGCCAGGCCAGGGAACGACCTTCGTCGTTCGCATTCCCAGCAACGTGACGGTCAACGGTGCGCTGATGGTGACTGCCGGCGACGATGCCTATGCCATTCCCCTGAATGGATTGATTGCCGTTGAACAGGTACCCGCAGAGGAGTTTTTCGCTGCGGTGAGGCAGGGCAATTCACTGCAGTTGTTCGATATGGACTGCGAACCCGCTTACCTGGCCACCCTTTGCCAGGGCGTCGGTTTGCCGGAGCGCGGTTTCTGGGAGTCTTTTGTGCCGGTCATTATCGCGGGCTCGGAAGACAGGCACATGGCAATCGCCATTGATAATGTACAAGAGGCGCTGGAACTGGTGGTGCGTTCGTTAGGCTCGCAATTTTCCACCGTACCAGGGCTTGCAGGCGCCGCTACCACTGCTGACGGTGAGGCGATTGTTGCCCTGGACCTGAATCTGCTGGTTGAAAGTGTGGGCGCCGACGGCATTGCCCCGATTGCGGACAGTAAGGATCACCACCAGTCACTGCTGGCCCTGGTTGTCGATGACTCGCGAACACAGCGCATGGTGGCAACCAGCCAGCTCGACGCGGTGGGCGTAGAAACCGTCACCGCAGAAAACGGCCAGGTAGCGATTGATCTGCTGAACGCGACGCATCGCCTGCCGGACGTTGTTCTGCTGGATGTTGAGATGCCCGTGAAAGACGGGATCGAAACCTTGCGCGAAATTCGCAAGTCGCAGCGCTACGGACATCTCCCGGTCATCATGGTGACTTCGCGCACCGGTGCCAAGCACCGCGCGCTGGCCAAGTCGGCGGGTTGTAATGCCTATATGGGTAAGCCCTTTAATTTCCCGGCGTTGGTAGAGCAGATCAATGTGCTGACCCGCCACAACCTGCAGTTGTCCTGAGGAGGCGGTTAATGTCGGACGATGCAATAACATCCTGTGTGCTGATTCCCTGTTCTGATAACGAGAAGTGGGCGGTGCCACAGAACTGCCTGGCTGAGATACATGTTGTGAACTCGATCGAAGAGACGCCGCCCAGCTTGCTGGAATGGCGAGGTCGAGAAGTGCCGGTGGTGGATTTTGGCGCCGAAAGCGATGCGCCCTGGTGCGAGCAGCGTATTGGTACCGGTCTTGTCGCCATCTTTCTCGGGTTGGAAGGCGAAGCCTGCGAATACTGGGGCGTTGCGATCCGCGGGGCCGGCCTTGATGTCGTCACACTGGCGTCGGCGGAACTGGTCGATGCCTCCGAGGAGGCCTGCGAGCATGCCTCCGCAGCATTCAAATATAACGATGTTCTCTACCAGGTGCCGGATCTGGATGGATTACAAAAGAGAGCCGCCAAAATGGCTGCGGCCTGAGGCATTGGCGGAGGAAGAGCGTGCATTTAGATGAAATAGTCCAATGGATCGATCGTGCCTTCGGCGCTGAAGCGCTGGAAGTTGACACTGAGCGGGACGAAGAGGCCCTGCGCAGTGTGCTCGGCGATGGCGGATACCAGCGGTATTTCCGCGACCAGGTCAATCGCCAGATCATCCGCGACTACCTGACCAACGCGGTCGTGTTGGGCGTGATCACTGAGGGTGGTCTAGCCGCTTTTGCGGAGGCCATCTCGAGTGAGGAGGGGCGTGCCACACTGGCTCTGTATATGTTGATGAGTTCCGTGGAAGACGCGCGCGACCTGCCGCCTGTGACCACGGAGCTGGAGCCTCTCAAGCCGCTGCATCCGCAGAGTCCGCCGCCTCCCGGCGATCGCTCGCATATCAAATTGGTGCCCCGCTGACCCCTTTCCGAGACCCCGTGTGCGGCGGTTTCGGGGTGTTAATCCGTTAAACGAGTCCAACCCACGGGAGAAATGCAACACCCGTGGAGCCTATTTATCGATAAAAAAAGGCATTTAATGGCCATAAAACTTGAATATTTGCCTTTATATATAAAAAAACGGCACTAAAAAATAATAAATATACAATAAGATAAAAATATGGCACCAGTAGCGTTGTTGCCGACCCTGTACCCCCTTATAACTGATCTCACGCCGCCAAAAAGAGAGCGGTGTAGTCCCTGGGCCGTTCCTAATCCTCAAAGCAATAACGGATTCCGGAGACAACAAACAAGAACAGTAAACAAGGGATCAATGGGGTATAAGACCATGCTGACAATCACTCCCACCGCAGTCGTCGATGCGGCACCCGAACAGGGGCCTGAAGTTTTTGCCGTTATCGAGGGTAAAAAAGTTTTTCTGCCTGCCGAAGCCAAGTATGTGATGCAGGATCGCCGCGGCATCTGGTACTACAGCACGCGCAAGCCGCGCCCAAAAGAGGGCGATTGGACGCCGAACAAAACCAGTATCGCCTGCCTCACCGAGCAGGGCTATGTACGGGCCTTGCAGACCGAAGCACGGGTAGAGTGGCTACAGACCTGTCAGCGCACTATTCGCATGGTCAGGAGCCGCGAAAGCAGCCAGCGTCGTCCCGCGGACGACTGATCCAGTTTCCTGGCTGCGGCCTGGCCGCAGCCTCTCCTCTCTGAAGCCTGTTGAAGGCGTCTTCGCCGGATAGCGCACCGCTATCCGGCCGCTGCTGTTGTGCACGGTGCGGCGAAGCCTGCGTTGCTGGCATGCTCACACTTGTACCCGCATTCATGTCCGTCCACAGTCCCCGGCTGCAGCAACCTGCTGACAGCCGGTCGATTGCGCCGTTGGGAGTCTGTCTGGCGAGACAGGCGTTGGTGTGGTTTCAGACCGTCCGGATCACAGTAACGTGATCGGTAGCAACTGCGCGCAGTAGCCGGATTTCAGTGATTGTGTTGCGAAGAGTCGAAAAGGGTGACGAGAAGACTACTGCAGTTGGAAATTGACCGGCACCGGCACGGTGAGATGCTCGGTTGCAAAGTCTCCGAATTCAGCGACCGCCACCGGGTCAATTGCCGAAGGCCCGCCATCAAAAGCCTTCTCTGCGGCGGCGATTGCCGCATCGTCCAGCAGCGCATGTCCTGAGGGCGAGGCAATCGTAACGCCCAGCAACTGGCCGCTCGCTGTCATGCTGATGTCGAGCTCCAGGCGGCCTTCCAATCCGCGCCGCACGGCGCGGCTGGGATAACGAATCGCGGCATACACCCTGCGGATCAAATCGGAGTGAAATTGAGACAGGCGCTGCGAATATTCCTGAATGCCCAACGCCTGTACCTCGCGTTCCAGCGGGTTTTGCGGCAGCAATTCGACGGCCGGCGACAGCGAAGCCAGCTGCAGTGGCCCACGATTGGGCACCACGAATTGGAGCTCTGTATTGTCCTCTGCTGCGGGTTGCGCCTGGCTGTCTGCGGGCGCGTCTACGACGGAGATAGAGAATCCACCTTCTCGCGGCGCGTCAGAAATCTCTCCAGATGTCGTCAGTTCCTCAGTGTCAGCCGCTGCTGCGCCAATTGCCGATGTTGCGGCCAGGTTTTCACCTGACATTAACTGATCGCCTACAGCTTCCGCGTCGGGCGCTGAAATACTGGCGGACAGGGTTTCTTGCGCCGCAGGCTGCACGTCGTCCAGCCATGTGGCGATCTCCGCGCTGCGCTTTTCAGTGTAGATGCTTGCCTGCAGCGCAGATAACAGAGACGGATCCACCTGCTCGGCGGTGATCTTGTTGCGAAAGGTGGTCGATGGCCCGCTTTCCCCGACCCAGCCCATCAGCAGGTAATCGGCCACCGATTTATCATTGATACGCGCCAGTTCGTGCCCATTCAGCAGGGCCAGCGTTTCGTTCTTGTCTGTCAGGCGAATTTCGAGTGAATCCCCGGCGTAAAGACTGGTATTGACGGTGGATAGAATGCCGTCGACAAAATCGGCGGTGGATTTGTCCGGTGGATTGCCGGTTGCGACCTCGCTTTGCAGTAACATGCCGCCAAGCAGGCTGCGGATGCTGGTGCGGCGGGCGACCACGCGGTACTCCATGATGCGCTCACCGGCTGTTGTGGTCAGGTCCTGGGTTTTTTGTGTTTCCCGTTCCAGGTAAATGCCGCCCAGGTAGATATTGCGACCGGTTTCCTGGTGCAGACCGAGCCCCGCGAGATACAAATCAGAACCCACGGCGTAGCACGGCGACGCTGCTGTCAGAATCCCTGAGAGTAGCAGCGCGGTCGTTGCCAGGCTGAGGTTTACGCGTCCCATTTCCAGTTTTTGTCGCTTGATTTCAGAACTTTTAGAATTGCAAAGGCGCTGTAGCCGGGCAACAAAAAACCTGCGAAAAGTCGAGAAAACGGCTAACGGTGAAAGCCGGGCTGTTTGGCCAGAAATGACCTGAAGTTATCCTCCTGTCTCCCGTTCAGTGCCCTGATATGGATTGCCGGGAGGGGCCTTGCGTCCGCAGCCGCCTCGCGTCGGGGTCAGAATTGGTATCTGACCCGGGCAAAGGCGTTCAACCCAGTGGACGGCAGCCGTTCGCGCAGGGCCACGTCGGGATTCTGTGCACGGTTGTAGCCTCCCAGGTGGGGCTCGTAGCGCTCGTCGAACACGTTATCCACGCCCACGCTGAGTTGCAGTTGCTGGTTCGCATGCCAGTTGAGCAGCAGGTTAACCAGCTCGTAGCTGTCGCTCTCAAGCTCCGAGTTGGTCGCGCTGACGTTGTCCTGTTCGGTGTACCCGACGCCTTCTATTTGCGCCGACCAGGCCGCGCTGCGGTAGTGCAGTCGCAGGGTCGCGCTGGGCGGAGCGATACGGTAGAGGTTGTCGCCACTATTGTCGTCGCGCTCACCGCGCACGTAGTTCACCAGCCCCGACAGCGACCAGTGATCGCTGAGCTGCCATGCCCAATCCATATCAAAGCCGTAAAGTTCCGCATCGACGTTGTTGAATTGCAACGGATCGGCGTTGGCGGTGCCGTTCATGTTGTTCATCATGCGCACAAACATGATCGCTGACGCCGATTCACTGGGTGTGCCCTGGATGTAGTCCTTGATGTTGCTGTAGAACAAGCGTGGGGAGACGGTCAGGCGGGAACCGCTGTAGTCCAGGCCCAGCTCGAGTTGACGTGAAACTTCCGGGTCGAGATCGATGTTGCCCGTGTACAGGCGTCCGTCGGCAAGACCACCGGTCGCCTCCAGCGGCAACCACAGGTAGCGCTCCTGGTAGGCTGGAGAGCGTGTCTTGTGCGCCGCACCCAGATAGAGGCTGCTGCTGTCAGACAGGTCGAACCAGGTTTTTGCCACAAGATCGACGTTGTCGTCGCTCTGCTGACGATCTGCGTTGTTGAAAGCGTCGCGCAGTGCCATGGCGGGGGGCATCATCATCGCCGGTGTGCCGTTGACCTCGCCGGCGTCGGTCTCCACGCGGTTGTAACGCAGCCCGACCTCGGCGCGCAAATCATCGCCGAAGTTATGTGTGCGCTCCAGAAACAGCCCCAGCACTTCGCGCTTTGCGCTATTAAAATTGATGACGAAGAACATCGGGTTGTTGGGGTTGTCGATGTCTGAATCGTGATCCTCGCGAAAGCCGTCCACGCCCAGGTTCCAGGCGCCGTCGGCGTCTGTCGAGACGACATCAAGTTTGAAGCCGCGATTCTCCGCAGCGGCGGTATTGCGGCGCCAGCGGGGCGCTGCCGGTGCGGTGCGCAGGTGAAAGTTCGTCATTGTGTGGTCAAGGTCGCTGCCAAACAGGTGGGCGTTTATCTGTAATCCCGCTTTTCCCTCGAACTGGTACTGGGCGCGGTATAGGCGGCCCTCAATAAGCTCAATGTCCATCGGCAGGGCGGGGGTGCCTGCATTGCCGGTGTCGTTGAAACCGTAATCCAGTTGCAGGCTGTGGTTGCCGCTACGCAGCCCGTAACCCAGGTCGTAGCGCTGGCGCTCATACTCGGAAGGGATGATCTTGCCGCCGGGAAAGTCGGCGTCATCGCCCTGCTCGGTCATTGCGGCAAGCTTGAGCCGCTGACTGTCGCTCGCCGCGAACAGGCTGCCCTCGAGGTGGAACGCGTTGTTAACGCTTTGCAGGCCGCCCATGGTGCGTCCGGTGAGGACTGACTCGCCGGGCGCGGCGAATTCACCGTGGAAGGTCTGCGCCACCACGGCGCCCCCGATGGACTCCTGTGCAACGCTTACCGGGGCGATGCCGCGGTAAACCAGCAGAGATTCCAGTTGACCGCCAACGGTGTAGGACAGTGGCGGGTCCATGGCATTGGGGCCCGCCGATGCGAGTTCCATCCCATCCAGTGTGGTAGCGATACGTGAGCCATACATTCCACGGTATTGCGCGATGCCCGTGATAGGGCCATTGCTGTTGACGTCGGCCCCCGGAGCCTTTCTCAGTAATTGCGCAACATCCGGGGAGGCGATGACTTCGTCGGCAATGTCGATGGTGCGTGTGTCGTGACTGGCGGTAACCACGAGTTCTTCCATGTGGTCAGCCCGGGCTGCAGCGGCAAGTAACAGCGCGGTGGCAAAGAAGGCAGGTGTTCGTAGATACATCTTGAGGCCCCTGATTGAGAACGCGCGGAATTATAGTGGTGAGCTCCGCGCCTGGCCTGTGACCTGTTGTCGCACCCGGGCGGGGTTGGTGCAGCAAGGCGAACCGCGCGGCGCAGCGGATAGGACCTGAGCGGGAGATTGTTAATAGTTCTCAATATTCTTGCCGCATGTTTCCTTATATTTAACAGGGCAATAGATGCCCGCTGATGCTGCGCTGCAGCGCGGTTACTCTGATGCCGGCGCAGCAATCGATAAAATCTGACGGAGTAAGAGATGCCTACATCCAACGCACCCAGAAATCTATCACTGGCGATAATGCTCGCCTCCGGCGTTATCGCCGGCAACACGGTGGCCCAGGAGCTCGAGGAAATTCTTGTCACTGCGCAGAAGCGCACTGAATCACTGCAGGATACGCCCATCGCGATGAGCGCGTTGAATGCGGAAGCCATCGAGGCGATGGGAATTGTTAACGCAGTTGATTTTGGCCTCACCTCGCCAAACCTGCAGATGCCTGCCTACCCGTTCAGCAACAATAACGTTGCACTGTTTATTCGCGGTATCGGCAACGCAGATTCAATTGTGCTGACCAAGGATCACACGGTCGGCGTTTACTATGACGGCGTCTACGCGGCCCGATCCACCGGTCTGCTTGCTGACCTCTCCGACCTTGAGCGGGTTGAAATCCTGCGTGGCCCGCAGGGTACGCTGTACGGGCGCAATACCACCGCCGGTGCAGTGAACTTCATTAATGCCAAGCCTACCGGGGAGCTGGGTTTCAAGCAGATCCTCGGTGCCGGCAATTACGGAAGCTGGCGCTCCGTTTCACACCTGAACCTCGACGACATGGGCGGCTTCAAGGCCAAAGCCACGGCCACCTTCTCTGATCGCGACGGTTGGGTAGAGAATGAAGGCCCGAATGCGGTGCCTGGCTACCCCTACACCGACTACTACGAGCGTGAAACCGAGGGCTATCGCATTGCACTGCGCTATGACGGCATGGAGCGATTGCTGGTTGACTACAGCTACGACTATTCGGAGCAGACGCACACACCGGGTTACTTCCAGTATGGCGGGCCTGCGGTAGGCGCCGATCCAGCCGGTAATCCTGTGACCAACAGTTTCAATAGTCGCCTGGAAGAAACGCGCACCCCCACCGGCGGCGGCGAATTTGCCTACTACCTGCCGGCGTCAGAAACCGAGGTACAGGGTCACAACCTGACCATCAGTTTTGAGCTCAATGACGCTATGACGCTGAAGTCCATCACCGGATACAGGGAGCTTGAAGACAACGCCTCGCAGAACTTTTCACAATCGTTTGGGGGTGCAGGTACGCTTCAGACCAATACCCTCACCGATCACGACCAGTTCTCGCAGGAGTTTCAGCTGATCGGTTCGGGCGAGCGCCTGAACTACGTGGCGGGCTTTTACTACTTCGAGGAGAGCGGTGATCAAGCCGAGAAACAGTATCTTGATCGCTCCCTGGTGGACGAATCGGGCATCTTCGCGATTGATCTCACCAACGGTATGCCCTGCGGTGGTGCTGCTGTCGGCGCACCCGACTGCACGGACCTCGGGCTGACCTTTCCCACCTTCCTGGGCGAGTATGTTGTCGAAACCGATGTAGAGTCCTGGGCCTTGTTTGGCCAGACTACATGGACGCCGGACATCCTGGATGACAGGCTGGACCTGACCCTGGGTCTGCGCTACACAGAAGATGACCGCGACGCAACGCGAACCTTCGACAGCTGGCCGTTTAACTCATTTTTCCCCGGCGCCTCTGGCTCCGAGGAAGAAGTTGTGGATTACACGCTGATCGCGGACTACGACATCAGCAACGATGTCTCCACCTATGCCAAAGTGTCTACGGGCTTCCGGTCGGGCGGTTCAAGCCGCAACGCACTGGACTTCAACCAGGCCTTTGAAAAGGAAGATCTGATCTCCTACGAATTGGGCGTGAAGTCTGAACTGATGGATCGTCGTCTGCGGCTAAACTCTGCTGTGTTCTATATGCAGGTGGATGACATTATCCTCGACTACCTGCCAGACCCGGTAAACAACCCGCAGTTTGTCGAGGCTTTCAACTCTGGCGATGCGGATATCTGGGGTTTGGAAATCGATTCCCAGTTTGTAGTGGCGCAGAATCTGCTGCTCAGTTTCAACTACGCCTACCTGGACTACGACATCAATGATGCGATCTTCCCGGATGGATCCGACCGTACGGATTCGACGGAGCTGCTTTGGGCGCCGGAGCACGCGTGGGCAATCGGTGCTGACTACAACGTGCCGCTGTCCATGGGTGAGCTGCGATTCCACGTTGATTACTCCTGGCAGGACGAGCAGTTCGCACTGGCCAACACCGACAATGGCGAATTCAAGGTGGATGACTTTGGCATGGTAAATGCACGCCTCAGCCTGGCCAGCGTGGAACTGGCCGGTGGCGACTGGCAGTTTGCGCTGTGGGGCAAAAACCTCACTGACGAGGATACGGCGAATTACCTGATTGGTGGCACTGCCTTCACCTACATGCCGCCGCTGATGTGGGGCGCAGAGGTTATTTTCGAGTTCTGATCGGGCTCGTTTCCTTACGAGAAGGGGCAGACACCACGTCTGCCCCTTTTTTTATGTGTAACAAGGTGGTTTACGCGCTGAAAAACCCCTGGTTGAGCAAATCACCGGGGGTGTCGACCAACCGTACCTCGCGGCCGGGAGATACTTGAACGCAAGCAAAACATACTGTATGTTCAAACTCCTTTGACGTAGCGGAATCAGCGTCTTCATCCCGCCAGTTTCGCAGTTTTGGAGCAACCTTTGCGCCCGCCGGACAGACCTGTGCGGTGCCGCACTCAATCGACCTGAGAGGTAATCCCGTGAGTGATCTCGAACAATTCCGCCAGGAAACACGCGCCTGGTTGGAGGAAAACTGCCCGGATTCCATGCGCACGCCCATTACGGGCTTTGAAGATTTATATAACGGCGGCCGCAATCCCGAAGTCAGTCATCCTGACCAGGTTGTCTGGTGCGAGCGCATGGCTGAAAAGGGTTGGACGGTGCCGCACTGGCCGCGGGAATACGGTGGCGGAGGCCTCGAAAAAGCCGAAGTGAAAGTGCTTGGCGAGGAAATGTCTCGCATCGGTGCGCGGCGTGCGCTCGATAGCTTCGGTATCTCCATGCTCGGCCCGGCACTGTTGGAGTTTGGCAACGAGGAGCAGAAGCTGGAGCACCTGCCGAAGATTGCTCGCGGCGAAATCCGCTGGTGTCAGGGGTATTCCGAGCCCAACGCCGGTTCGGATCTCGCCAGCCTGGCAACCCGGGCAGAGGACAAGGGGGATCACTACCTTATCAATGGCCAGAAAGTCTGGACCTCCTACGCTGACAAAGCGGACTGGATCTTTTGTCTGGTACGTACCGACAACACCGGCACCAAGCACGAGGGTATCAGCTTCGTACTGTTCGACATGGATCAGCCGGGTGTCACGGTGAAGCCAATCAAGCTGATCAGCGGTAGCTCGCCATTTTGCGAGACCTTCTTCGACAACGCGCGTGCGGAAAAGAAGAACCTTGTAGGCGAAGATGGGAAAGGTTGGAGTATTGCCAAGTACCTGCTGACGCATGAACGAGAGATGATTTCCGGTTTTGGTGCGGGGCCGAAGAAAACCGTTGGCCAGATGGCGCTGGAGACCATCGGTGCTGATGCCAGCGGCCGCCTTGCCAACTCCGTGCTGCGCCAGAATATTGCCCAGTATCAGCTCGATACCATGGCGTTTGGCGCCACCATGGCGCGAGTGGGCGATGAAGTGAAATCCGGCAAGGGGTTGGGGCCTGCCTCTTCCATCTTCAAGTACTACGGCACTGAATTGAACAAGCGGCGCAATGAGTTGAATCTGGCAGTGCTGGGTGAGTACGCACTGGGTTGGGAGGGGGACGAGTACAACGGCGGTACCGTGTCTCGTGATTGGTTGCGCTCCAAGGGCAACTCTATTGAGGGTGGCACCTCCGAAGTCCAGCTAAATATTGTCGCCAAGCGTGTTCTTGGCCTGCCCGACGCCTAGCGGCAACTGATTGAGGAGAGTGAAATGGCACTGGTATTAAATGAAGAGCAAACCATGCTCAAAGATGCGGCCGCGGGATTTCTGGCGGAGAAGGCGACCGTCGCTCACCAGCGAGCGCTGCGTGATGAGGGCGATGAGCGCGGTTACAGCGAATCGGTGTGGAAAGAAATGGCCGAGATGGGCTGGGCCGGTATTGCGATCGCGGAGGCCTATGGAGGTCTGGGTTACGGTTATGTCGGGCTGGGTCTGGTACTGGAGCAGACCGGCGCAAACCTGAGCGCCAGTCCGCTGCAATCAAGTGTGCTGATCGGCGCCAGCGTGATTGCCGAACTGGGCTCCGAGAAGCAAAAGGAAGAATGGCTGCCCGCCATCGCCAGTGGCAACAAGCTGGTAACGCTGGCGCTGCAGGAAGGCAACCACCATGCTCCGCTGGCAACCGCGGCGGCAGCAGCGCGCGACGGCGATGGCTGGGTGCTCAACGGTGAAAAAGTGCTGGTGCTGGACGCCTCCAGCGCCGACGCCTTCATTGTAATCGCGCGCACCTCGGGTAGCTCGGGCGATGAGCAAGGCTTGAGCGCTTTCCTGTTGGAGGCGGGATCGGCGGGCGCTACTGTGACGGCGCGCAGTATGGTCGATTCGCGCAACGCTGGCCTGCTGGCACTGAAAGACGCTCGTGTCGGCGCAGAGCAACTACTGGGAGAAGAGGGCGGTGCCTGGCGCGGACTGAGCCGAGCACTGGACATTGCCGCTATCGGCCTGGCTGCTGAAATGCTCGGCTTGTCTACGGAGGCGTTTACGCGCACGGTGGATTACCTCAAAGAGCGCAAGCAGTTCGGGCGCGTCATCGGCTCTTTCCAGGGGCTGCAACACCGGGCGGCCGAGTTGTTCGCCGAGTTGGAACTGTGCCGCTCTATAGTACTGCAGGCGTTGCAGGGCATCGACAACGACGATGATAACCTTCCCCTGCTGGCCAGTGCCGCCAAGGCCAAGCTCTGCCAGATCACACAACAGGTGACCAACGAAGCGATTCAGATGCACGGCGGTATCGGCATGACGGATGAGCACGAGATCGGATTTTTTATCAAGCGTGCAAGGGTGGCGCAGCACACGCTGGGCGACTATAACTACCACCTTGACCGCTTTGCGCAACTGGGCGGGTTCTAAAACCGGCACTCCCGATCTTCTGTCACTGTTGAGGCGAACACATAATAATGAACTCTGAACTGGAACGTTTCACGGAGGCGGTAGCCAACATAACTGCCGATGGCCAACCGTTTGCGGTAAACACCGTTGAAATCAACGGCCACCAGTACAGGAACTTTGCCAGCTTGCCCAAAAACCTGGGCGAGTACTTCATGGTAATGCACGGGCATGCGAAAAAGGACTTCGCCGTGTACCTGGATGAGCGCTATACCTTCGCCGAGGGCTATCAGCACAGTGCGGAAATAGCTGCAGCGCTGGTCGATCGGTTCAAGGTCGGCAAAGGTGATCGTGTCGCCATCCTCAGCCGCAACAACCCCCAGTGGCTCATGGCCTTCATTGGTATTACCTCAATCGGCGCAGTGGCGGTTCCCATGAATGCCTGGTGGACAACCGAGGAGCTCGACTACGGGTTTGAAGACAGCGGCGCAACGGTCGTTATCGCTGACAGACAACGCATTGAGCGCCTGCAACCCATTGCCGAAAAACACAAGTTACAGATCATCAGTATCGATGACTGTGACGGTTTGACAGTAGAGCACACTGCCTTCGCTCAACTGCTGGCAGACTATGCCGGAGCCGACATGCCCGCTGTGGAAGTCGAACTGGATGACTACGCAACCATTATGTACACGTCGGGCTCTACCGGGCACCCTAAAGGTGCACTCTCATCGCACCGGGGTGTCTTGTCTGCGCTTTACAGTTGGATGTGCATGGGCGTTGCAACGAAAATGGCGGAGACGCAGGAAGTGCGCGAAGAAGGCCTGCCGCCGGCAGCACTGGTCACCGTCCCCCTGTTTCACTGCACGGGCAGTCATTCGGTGTTCATGCTGTCGCTGGTTGTAGGCCGCAAGATGGTGATCATGCACAAATGGGACGCCCAGGAGGCGTTGCGCCTGATCGAGAAGGAAAAAATCACCTGGTTCAATGGCGTACCAACGATGTCCGCGGAACTGCAGGCTGCGGCGGAGACAACGGATCGCGACATTTCGTCTCTTACCGAGATCATGGCAGGCGGTGCTGCCCGCCCGCCGGAGCAGGTTAAGAAAATCAACAGTACGTTCAAAAAGTCGGCGCCTGGTATTGGCTACGGCCTGACGGAGACCAACGCACTGGGTACTGTGAATGCGGGGGCTTTTTACATCGCGCGGCCGAACAGCGCCGGGCGCCCCGTGCCGGCCGTCACCGAGTTTCGCATTGTTGATGAGGCCGGGAATGCGCTGCCTGCTGGTGAGCGTGGTGAGGTGTGCATCAAGTCGCCCGCGAATGTACTGGGCTACTGGAATAAGCCCGAGGCCACTGCCGAGGCGTTTATAGACGGCTGGTTTCATAGCGGCGACGTGGGTTACATGGACGAAGACGGCTTCCTCTATATTGTTGATCGCATCAAGGAAATCATAATTCGTGGTGGCGAGAATATCAGTTGCCTCGAAGTAGAGGCCGCTATCTATCAGCACCCCGCAGTCTCCGAGGCAGCAGTTTTTGGCCTGCCCGATGAGCGCCTTGGTGAAGTCGTGGGAGCAGCAGTTGTGCCAAAGGACGGGGCAGGCCTGTCAGCCGATGAGTTGCACGGATTCCTCGAAGAGCATCTGGCATCGTTCAAAATTCCGGCTCATGTTTTTGTGCGCGCAGAGCAATTGCCGCGCATTGCATCCGGGAAGATATTCAAGCGCCAGTTAAAGGCGGATTATGCGGCCGAGCTCGGCCTTGGTTGAGCGAACGTTTCAGGTACGACAAGGTCAGCTGAAGAATCACTTAAAGGAGTAGGACTATGGATTTGGGTATCAGCGCAAAGGTTGCACCGCTGCTGGAAGAAGTCAGAGCGTTTATCGCTGACGAAGTGCTTCCCGTAGAAATGGAGTTCTATGCAGACCTCGACGTGGGCGACCGTTGGGAATATACGGACAAGCAGACTGAGATTCGTGAGGGTCTGAAGAAAAAGGCCAGGGCGAAAGGTTTGTGGAACTTTTTTCTGACTGAGGGCGAACACACTTCCGGGCTCTCTACCGTCGAGTACGCCTATTTGGCTGAGGAAATGGGCAAGTCCCACCTCGCAGCAGAAGTGTTCAATTGCGCTGCTCCTGATACCGGGAATATGGAGGTGCTGGCCAAGTACGGCAGCGAGGCGCAGAAAAAGCAGTGGCTGGAGCCGCTGCTGAATGGCGAGATTCGTTCGGCCTACGCCATGACGGAACCGGGTGTGGCTTCTTCTGACGCTACCAATATTTGCACCAGCGCTGTGCTGGATGGCGATGAGTGGGTTATCAATGGCGAAAAGCACTACGTTTCAGGCGCTGGCGACCCACGCTGCAAAATCATGATCGTCATGGTCAAGACCGACCCGGAGGCGCCCAAGCATCTGCAGCAATCGCAGATTCTGGTTCCTACGGACACCCCGGGGTTTGAGAATATTCGCCCGATGAATGTGTTTTCAATGGACGACGCGCCACACGGGCATATGCATCAGAAGTTTACCGATTGCCGCGTGCCCAAGGACAACATTATCCTCGGGCCTGGCCGTGGCTTTGAGATTTCCCAGGGGCGACTTGGCCCTGGCCGCATCCACCACTGCATGCGCGCGATCGGCGCGGCGGAGAAGGCGCTGGAGTTGCTGTGTGAACGCGCCGTTTCGCGTGTCGCGTTCGGCAAGCCTCTTGCCAGGTTGGGCGGCAACATCGATATCATCGCAAATGCACGCATGGACATCGAACAAGCTCGCCTGCTGACCCTGAAGACGGCGTGGATGATGGACAACGTGGATCCCAAGGAGGCGCGCGTCTGGATATCCATGATCAAGACCGCAGTGCCCAATATTTCCATCCGCATCGTCGATGAGGCCATCCAGGTCTTTGGCGCGCTGGGTGTTTCGCAGGATACGCCCCTGGCGGGAATGTACATGAGCCAGCGTACGCTGCGCCTTGCCGATGGTCCCGACGCTGTACATCGCATGGTGGTAGGCCGCAACGAACTAAAGAAGTACGTCAAACAGCCGGAGGTGAACGCCACCTTCCGTGACGGCTGATCGCTCGCCGCGTTGGGCCCGAATATTGCGCCCAACGCTCCCTTTGCTTAAAGAGGGAGAACGCAGTTAAATAGTTATCATAAGCTATCTGTCTAATAACGATAATGCAGAGGTCCAGTGATGAAGAATTTCTTATGCCGTTTGTCTTTTACATGCGGTGCCTGCGTGCTCGCGGCAACCCCCTTGGCTTTCTCTTCCGATCTGCAACTTGAAGAGATCATCGTAACCGCCAATAAGCGTGAAACCTCGCTGATGGAAACGGCGGCTTCCGTCAGCGCTTTCGATCAGGGCCTGTTTGATCAGTTGGGCATAGAGGGCAGTCGCGATCTCGTGGCGCGCACACCTTCGCTGTCGATCTCTACCTTTCGTGTGGCCATTCGTGGCATCGGGCGCCCCAATCTGGCGGTGGGTTCGGAGCCGGGAATCGGTATCTACTGGGACGATGTCTATAACACCGAAAACGGTGTATTCAATTACTCGCGCTACATGGATATAGAACGTATCGAGGTACTGCGCGGCCCGCAGGGCACACTGTATGGTCGCAATTCTATTGGCGGTGCGATCAAGTTTGTCAGCAAGCGCCCCACCGAAGAATGGAGCGGCCGCGCAACGGGTGAACTGTCCAATTACAACGGTCGTCTTCTGCAGGGCTATGTCAGCGGCCCGATTACGGAGAAGCTCGGCGTGTTGGCGGGTGTATCAAAGTATGAGCGCGAGGGTTTTCAGGACAACGAATACAACGGTAAAGATTATGACCAGGACGATACCCTGTATGCGACTTTTGGGTTCCAACACAACACCACGGATAACTGGACGAATAATCTGAAGGTGATCGGCGTTGACCGTGGCTATCGCCAAGGCAACGGCACTATTCTCGAACCGTTTAATCGTGAACTGGTGCAGGTAACGACTGATGTCGACACGGGAGAAACACTCAGTTTCCCGGGCATGTTCGCCAGCCAGAATTTTGTCAATATGCGTCAGGGCCTCGCGGTCTCAAATCCGGCGCTGCGCGATGAGGACAAGGTTCGCCAGGATACGGATCCCGATGTGCGCAATGATCGATGGGCGGCATTCTTCAACAGTGAGTATGCCGGCGATAGTTACTCACTGAAATACACCTTTGGTTACTCGCGCTATTGGTTCGATACACGCTCAGATGCAGACGCCAGTGTCAGCGAAGACTCCGGCGTGGACTGGTCGAAATTGCTGTTTTTCGGTGTGCCTGTGTCAGAGCTCGGCGTGCCCTCCCTGGCTTTTTTGCAGGACAACCCGATTACGCCGGCGGATATGACCTATGAGGTTGATCAGACCGCGCAATTTTCATCACACGAGTTGCAGTACTCCTCGAACTGGGACAGCGATCTGTCCATGCTGGCCGGGCTCTACTACTACCACAGCGACGAGGAGCAGGTGGTGATGTTCCGCGAGTTCGGTAATGAACTGATAGAAGTGTACCGCTACTTTGGCAGCCTCATCGGCGGCCCGGTGAGTGACGACAATTTTCTCTACCGGGGCGAGGCTAATGTAGATACCCGCTCATATGCTGCCTACAGCCAGTTAAGTTGGAACTGGCGGCCCGACACCGTGCTGACAGCCGGGCTACGCTATTCCTACGACGACAAGAAGGGTAACGACAATACCTTTGTACAGTTTGTTGGCGACCCGGAAAATCCGACCGTATTTCGCGCTGAAGACGATGCCTGGGACGAAGTCACCTGGCGTGTGGGTGTAGACCACTTTCTCACAGAGAATCACTTTCTCTACGGATTTGTTGCGACAGGCTACCGCTCCGGCGGATTCAACTTCCAGAAGCCGACTGCCAGCCCACTGGTGGACGTGGTTAAGCCCGAGTCAATTATCTCTTACGAGGTGGGTTATAAAGGCACCTTCTGGGAGAACCGCGGGAATCTATCTGCTTCCGCTTACTATTATGACTATGAAGACCTGCAGGTGCTGAAACAGGACGTGGTCAACGGCATTGGCCTCAATACCTTCGTCAATGCCGACAAGGCGGCTGCCTGGGGCGTGGAGATGGAGGGCAGGGTGTTGGTTGGCGACCATATACTGATGAGCGGCACCTACTCCTGGAATGATTCAGAGTACAAAGAGTTTCTCACCAAGGATGCCAATGCCTGTACGCTTGGCCCCTTGTCCGAAGGAAGATCACTCGATCCTTTGTGCACCGAGGATCTGAACCTGGAAGGAAACCAGTTTCCCTCCATGCCAGAGCACAAACTGTCTGCAAACGTTACCTATATGTGGAACATGTTCGAATGGGACTGGTCCGCCACCGCCAGTTACTTCTATACCCACGATTCCTGGGGCACACCCTTCAACAATCCGCAGTACGACAAGTTTGATGCCTACGATACCTGGGATGCGCGTCTGACAGCTGCCACCTCTGATCAGAAGTGGCAGGTCACCGCCTTCGTGCGCAATATTGAGGATGACCGGGAAATCGTCAGCGTCGGCAGGCCAAGCACGGTTACCCAGAACGCGCAGTACACGCTACTGGCGCCGAGAATTACCGGTATTAGCGTGGACTACACCTTTTAGCGCCGCGTCGGTCGGTTCTCGCGTACCGGGGCTACTGCTCTATTTCCCGCTCAACGATATCGTGAAAGCTGATGGCGGCCTCTTCCAGGCCGCCGAAAATCAGGTGATCGTTAGCACCCGACGCAATGCCGCGCTGTGCTCCCTCCGCCACGAATATATCTTCGGCGCCAAATACCCCCTCATCGATTAGTCTGAATGAGCGCGCAAAGTGTGCCTGCTCCTCGTCGGAAGCGGGTGGATGCCGCGTTAGCATCGAATGTACAAACACGGTCCGGTCTGGCGCCTGTGGGAACAGGCTGATCACTGCCGGGTAATCCGGCTGAAACACCAGCACCGAGCCTGGAAACACCGTGTAGGAAAAAGTGGCGTGGCGACGCAGGTCCAGTTGATCCGGGGGAAGGTGGACTGCTTCTTCAATTTCATTGCGGGCCACGGCGGAACGGGTGTGCCGACCGATGAGATCCGTCTCCGCCACGGCGTCTGGAAAGAACGGCCCAACGGTATGCTTGTGTAACCGGGTGACGTGGTAGGCGTCCAGGAAGGCGTCCTGGATAAACTTCCAGTTTGCCTTAACGGTGCGGACGCTCTGCTGGCAGAAGTGGTGGTCCGCCAGTTGAAACTCATCGAAATCATCTCCCAGCCCCGCCAGGTGTTCGTCCAGATTCATCTCGCCTTCTGCTTGCACCCATACCAGGCCGTGGCGCACCTCGGTGGCTACGCGCGCAAGCCCCAGCGAGGCGGTGTCGAGGTCGCTGAAGACCTCGTCGCGCGGTATATTCCGCAGCGCCCCGTCAAGACCGTACGTCCACTGGTGATAGGGGCACACCAGGGCGCGCAGACAGGTCTGGCCCTCGTCCTGTACCAGCCGCATTCCACGGTGGCGACAGACGTTCCTGAAAGTGGCGACGGCGCCGGATTTGTCCCGCAGGGTAATGAGCGGAACGCCGAGCCAGTCCCAGACCAGCGCATCGCCACTGTTCCCGAGTTGCGAGGCATGGGCGAGAATCAAAGGCTGCTGCATGAACAGATGTTGGCGCTCGCGGTCGAAGCGCTCAGCGTCGGTGTAGGCGGATACCGGGATGCGCCGGGTCTGCGCAGTTGGCCCCGGGGCCGTGCCCGCAAACCGGGCGGCGAGTTTCTGTACGAGGTTGAGGGGTTTAGTTTGGCTCATATCACAGGTTGCCGAGGTTGCCTGTCGCACCGAGAATAGCAGTCCGCAGCGTACAGAAAATACTTGAATGATAGTATTTCATACTGTATGTTCAAATCCGTTTTTTAGCCGACTTCTGCGCTTCATCTCATACTCATATCCGGAAAATTCAGTCACATCAGCCAGTTTTGCGGGCAGTGATGCGGTGAAAATCGTCAGCTTAACTACACTTGTTTAGCCTCTAATCTTGAGAATCAGCGAGGGAAATACCATGGCAGTAAAAGTCGTACCCAAGGAAGAAATGCTGGATGCGGTGGGCATGAAGTTTGAGCCCAGTGAGTGGATTGAAATCACACAGGATCGCATCAATACCTTTGCCGATTGCACGGAAGATCACCAGTTTATTCATGTCGACGAAGAGGCGGCTAAAAACACGCCCTTTGGCGGCACGATTGCCCACGGGTTCTTAACACTGTCACTGTTATCGAAGATGGCCGAAGGGAACGGCGTCGTTCCCGAAAACGTTGTGATGGGTCTCAACTATGGTTTCGACAAAGTGCGTTTTCTGGCCCCGGTACGTGCCGGCAAGCGTGTTCGCGCCAATGCCGAAATAGCCAGCATCGACGAGAAAGACGGCAATCGCTTCCTGATCAAGCAGGCGATCAGTGTCGAGATTGAGGGAGAGGATACGCCTGCGCTGGTTGCCGAATGGCTGACAATGGTCGTCGCCGGGTAGAACACATTCTGTTGAGTTGATATTGAGAGGATCGAAGTAATGTCTATTAACTATGATGGCAAAGTCGCAATTGTGACGGGCGCCGGTGGTGGTCTGGGTCGTTGCCATGCCATTGAACTTGCCAAGCGCGGTGCAAAGGTCGTTGTGAATGATCTCGGCGGCAGCGTTGATGGCACGGGTGCCGGTTCAGAGGCCGCACAGGCGGTGGTGGCGGAAATTGAGGCCGCAGGCGGCGCAGCGATTGCCAATGGTGCCAACGTTGCAAAATTCGAAGAAGTTGAACTCATGGTGAAGCAGGCCATGGACACCTGGGGTCGCGTTGACATCCTGGTGAACAATGCGGGCATCCTGCGCGACAAGAGCTTTGCCAAGGGCACCCTGGAAGACTATAAGCTGGTGCTGGACGTACACCTCATGGGCAGTGTGAACTGCACCAAGGCGTGCTGGGAGATCATGCGCGAGCAGGCCTATGGCCGCATTGTGGTCACAACGTCGTCCTCGGGTCTCTACGGTAACTTCGGGCAAACCAACTATGGCAGCGCGAAGATGGGCGTTATCGGCATGATGAACACGCTGGCCCAGGAAGGCGCCAAGTACAATATCAAGGTGAATGCACTGGCACCAACGGCCGGAACGCGGATGACAGAAGGCCTGATTCCCGAAGAGGCATTCCAGCTTCTGACCCCTGAAACGGTCACCCCGGCGGTACTGTTTCTCGTCAGCGAAGACGCACCCACGCGCACCATTCTGGGCGCCGGTGCGGGCAGTTTTGCCGTTGCACGCATTGTTGAATCGGCCGGTAAGTGGCTTCCGCCCGAGGAGCAGACCCCGGAAGGTATTGCTGCACACTGGGATGAAATCACGTCCACTGCAGGCGAAACACAACCGCAGATGGGTGCCGAGCAGACCATGAAGATGGTCGGGTTGGCGATGGAAGGCCTGGGCATCAAGCAGGACTGAATTTCTGGGGGCGCCCTGGCGCCCGCCGCAATTACTCTGGAGAAAGACTATGTCTGAAGCAGTAATCGTATCGACAGCGCGCACACCGATAGGTAAGGCCTACCGTGGCGGGTTCAACAATCTTGCAGGCGCCACGCTTGGTGCGGCCTCTGTATCGGCGGCCGTTGAGCGAGCCGGTATCGATCCGGCGCGGGTCGATGATGTCATCATGGGCAGTGCTCTACAGCAGGGCGCCACCGGCTCCAACATTGCGCGTCAGATTGCGCTGCGTGCCGGCCTGCCCAACACCGTGTCGGGCATGACGATTGATCGTCAGTGTTCCTCTGGCCTGATGGCGGTGGCTACTGCGGCCAAACAAATCACTGAAGATGGCATGCAGGTTGTCATCGGCGGCGGCCTGGAATCCATCTCCCTGGTACAGAACGAGCACATGAACATACATCGCATGGTCGATGAAGAACTGCTGGCCATTGAGCCGAACATCTTCATGCCGATGCTGCAGACTGCAGAGGTTGTGGCCGAGCGTTACAACATCTCTCGCGATCAGATGGACGAGTATGGCCTGCAGTCACAGCAACGCACCGCTGCAGCGTATGCAGAGGGGCGTTATGACGCAGAGATTACACCGGTTACCTGCATGCGTACCGTATGGGACAAGGAAACGGGTGAAGCCTCTGAAGCGGAAGGTACCGTGAGCAAAGACGAAGGTCTGCGCGAAACGACAGCGGAAGGTCTGGCAGGGCTGAAAACAGTGGTTGAAGGCGGCACTATCACTGCCGGTAACGCTTCACAGCTCTCAGATGGTTCTTCAGCACAACTGCTCATGGACGCCAAGCTGGCGGAGAAAGAGGGGCTGGAGCCGCTGGGAATTTATCGGGGTATGGCCGTGGCCGGGTGCGCACCGGATGAGATGGGCATTGGCCCGGTGTTCGCGGTACCCAAGTTGCTGAAGCAACACGGCCTCTCAGTAGATGACATCGGGCTGTGGGAACTGAACGAAGCTTTTGCTGTGCAGGTAATTTACTGCCGCGATCAATTGGGTATCGACAACGACAAACTTAACGTCAGCGGCGGCGCCATCTCGATCGGGCACCCTTACGGCATGAGCGGTTCCCGCATGATCGGGCACGCACTGATCGAAGGTAAGCGCCGTGGTGTGAAGTACGTGGTCATTACCATGTGCGTGGGCGGCGGTATGGGAGCGGCAGGCCTGTTCGAGGTGGCCTGAACGACTTCATGATGAAACGGCGCCTGCGGGCGCCGTTCTTGTTTTGGAAGCCTGGTCCACGAGGGGCCAGTCGATACAATACCAACAGAGCAGACAGTTAAAGGTGATGACATGAAAGCAGTGGTATGCAGTGAGCACGGGCTGCCAGAAAAACTGGCACTGGATACAAACTGGCCCGAGCCCGAAATGGGCGAACATGATGTGCTGATTGACATCAAGGCAGCCGGCCTGAACTTCCCCGACGTGCTTATGATCCAGGGAAAATATCAATCCCAGCCGCCAATGCCATTTGTCCCGGGCGGCGAGTGTGCCGGTGTGGTTGCCACCGTAGGAGACAAGGTCACGCGCTTCAAGGTGGGAGACAAAGTCATCGCATCAACCGGTGTAAACGCTTTTGCCGAGAGAATTTCCGTGCATGAAATGGGTGCATTCCCGATGCCCGATGCCCTGAGCTTTGAACAGGCGGCGGGCGTTTGTATTACTTATTTCACCACCTACCACGCCTACAAGCAGCGCGCCCAACTGCGTGCCGGTGAGCGCGTTCTTGTGCTGGGTGCCGCCGGTGGCGTCGGCACTTCGGCGATAGAGTTGGGCAAATTGATGGGCGCCCATGTGACTGCCGCTGCGAGCACAGACGAAAAACTTGAGATCTGCAAGAAGCTGGGTGCAGATGAAGTTATCAACTACAGTGATATCGATCTCAAGGCCACGCTGAAGGAAGTTTCCGGCGGTAAGGGTTTTGATGTGATTTATGATCCCGTGGGCGGCGATTATGCGGAACCCGCTATTCGTAACCTTGCATGGAATGGCCGCTATCTGGTGATTGGATTTGCCAGTGGCCCTATCCCGAGCATTCCGCTGAACCTTGCGTTGTTGAAGGGCGCATCACTGATCGGTGTTTTCTGGGGTCGCTTTATTGGCGAAGAGCCCGAGGAGAATATGCAGAATATCAAGGAGCTGTGGGAGCTCTTCGAGAGCGGTAAACTCAACCCGATTGTTACCGACAGCTACGCCATAGACGACTACCAGAATGCGTTCAACTGCATGCTGGAGCGCCGCGCGCGCGGCAAGGTGATCCTTACGCCCTGATCATTTAACCCAGAGGAGGTCGGCATGCAGGGTTTCGAATTCAATACCGTCGGGCGAATTGTCAATGGTCTTGATGCTTCGCTTGCATTGGCAGCGGAGTTGCAGCAGCTCGGTGTCGCGCGGCCCATGCTGGTGACTGACCCCGGGCTTATGTCTATCGGCCTGGTTCAGCCGGTTATCGAGTCCCTGGCACAGGCAGGACTTGCGGTGCAGGTATTTGATCAGGTGCGCGAGGACCCCCCGGAGGAAACGGTGCTGGCAGCAGTTGAGCAGGCGCGCGCCGCGGGTGTGGATGGTCTGCTGGCAGTGGGCGGGGGCAGTTCCATGGATGTTGCCAAGGTTGCTGCCGTGTTGTTGGGCGGTGACCAATCGTTGGCTGATATCTACGGCGTAGGGCAGGTGACTGGTGGGCGGTTGCCGCTGGTGCTGGTGCCAACGACGGCGGGCACGGGTTCCGAGGTCACGCCGGTTGCCGTGATCACAACGGGAGAAACGACCAAGGCGGGCGTATCTTCCCCGGTACTACTGCCGGATGTTGCCGTTCTGGATCCGGGGCTGACGCTGGGTCTTCCACCGGCCGTCACGGCGATGACCGGGGTCGACGCGATGGTCCACGCGATTGAGGCTTATACCTCCCGGCACAAGAAGAACCCACTATCGGATATGCTTGCCGTTGAGGCGTTGCGCTTACTGTCGGGAAACATTCGTACGGCGGTACACGACGGCGGCAACCGTGCAGCGCGGGAAGCGATGCTGCTGGGCGCCTGCCTGGCAGGCCAGGCTTTTGCCAACGCACCGGTGGCGGCTGTACACGCCCTTGCCTATCCCCTGGGTGGTCATTACCACATCCCCCATGGCCTCAGTAATTCGCTGGTACTGCCCTCGGTACTCGAATTCAATGCCGTCGAAGCCAGTGCGCTGTACGCCGAACTGGCGCCGGTTGTTGTAGGGGAGTCTGTTACTGGTAGTGATGCGGCGAAAACGGACACGCTGATCTCGTACCTGGTGCAGCTGATCGCCGACGTTCAGTTACCGGCAACCTTGAGCGACGCACAGGTGCAGGAAAAGGATCTTGAGATGCTCGCTTCAGACGCGATGCTGCAGCAGCGGCTGCTGGTGAATAATCCGCGGGATGTGGGCTACGACGACGCGCTCGCGATCTATCGAAATGCCTACGGGGCAGGCGCATGAGTGACGATAAACTCCCCCGGCGCAACGATTACGGTGTGCTCTATCCGATTACCACGCGCTGGTCAGACAATGACATCTATGGCCACGTGAACAATGTGACCTACTATTCCTACTTTGACAGCGCCGCCAATCGCTATCTGATAGAGGAGGGTGGCCTGGACATTTCAGACGGCACGATCGTTGGCTTCGTTGTTAACTCCGGATGCCAGTACCATGCGCCGATTACCTACCCAGAACCTATCGAGGCGGGTGTGCGTGTGGACAAGCTGGGCAACAGCTCTGTGCAGTATGGTATCGCCATCTTCAAACAGGGCAGGGAGGAGGCGGTAGCGCACGGACACTTTGTGCATGTCTTCGTACAACGTGCGGAGAATCGCGCGGTCCCCATTCCGGACAATCTGCGAGCCGCGTTAGAACGCATTCTGGCGTAAGCGCCGGTTTGTTCTGGAATTTCTGAACGGAAACTCCCGCCCTCCGCTTTCTTTTCTTGTGAAAACGATAGCATCGGGTAGCTCCGCAGGCCGAGCGTAGGCCCACCTGAAAACAGTCGGGCTCATGGGGCCGCATGCCAGGTAGTCATCTGCAGTCATGCTGCCTGCCAGATTGCGGTGAGGGTCGGTTCAAGTAGCAAACGGGCATCCTCCGAGATCACTGCGCCAGTGCCCTGCGGTACAGCGAATGCGGACATTGCCGTGACCAGTTGGTCAACCTGGTTGCGCAGCAGGATGAA
>JAUHYL010000022.1 GCA_030426545.1 Gammaproteobacteria bacterium | reverse complement strand
ATGACGTGTTTGCTGCGCGTTTCTTCTTCCAGCGCTTTGACCAGATAGGGAACGGCTCGCTTGTTGTTCATGCGGACCATTTCCTGCACGGCCATGATGCGATCCTCAGCGTGCTCCGACTGCAATTCAGCCGCCAGTTCAGCGGAACCCTCAACGCCAGGTTTGGGCACGACGACAGCTTTGACTGCCTCACCCCACTGATCATCCGGTACGCCGATCACCACCACCTGGGCAACCGCGTCGTGCGTGGTCAGGACGTCCTCTACCTCGCGCGGAAAAACGTTAAAGCCGCCGGTAACAATCATGTCCTTGGTGCGATCGACGATGTAGAGGAAGCCGTCCTCGTCCAGCCTGCCCACGTCGCCTGTATGCAGCCAGCCGCCGGCGAAGGCCTCTGCAGTTTGTTCCGGCATGTCCTTGTAACCGCCCATCACCAGCGGGCCACGCACACAAATTTCGCCGGGTTCACCGCGATCAACTTCGTTGCCCTGTTCATCGAGTAGCGCCACATGCACCCAGGGGGAGGGGCGACCACAGGAGGCAAAGCGCTCCGGCTTGGCGAGGTCGTGCTCTTTCCTGGTCATGTTGGCAATGACCATCGGGCATTCGGACTGGCCGAAAAACTGGTAGAAAATCTGGCCCCATTTTTCTAGGCCTTCTTGCAGCCGCGCCGGGCTCATGGGGGAAGCGCCGTAAAAGATCGTCTCCATGCTGTCCATACTGCCGTCGGTGGCGCGCGGGGAGTCGAGGAGGAAGTAGAGCATTACCGGCACCAGCATGGTGCAGGTGATGCGGTGATCCCGGACCATGTCAAAAAATTCGTCGGGGCTGAAACCCTGCATCACATAGAACGCACCGCCCTTCTGCAGCACGGGAATGAAAAAGGCCGCCGCTGCATGCGATAGTGGTGTCGCCATCAGCATGCGTACCTCTTCGGGGAATTCCCACTCCGCCATCTGAATTTGTGTCATGTAGGAGCTGACGCGGTGAGGGCTCATTACGCCTTTGGGTTTGC
Source organism: Gammaproteobacteria bacterium (assembly GCA_030426545.1). Lineage (GTDB taxonomy): Bacteria > Pseudomonadota > Gammaproteobacteria > Pseudomonadales > Halieaceae > Marimicrobium. Next base: position 54,336 of record JAUHYL010000022.1, on the reverse strand, counting down.
CGGTGGTGCCGCCGGTGAAATTGACCGAGGCGATATCGTTTACGCTGATGTCGGGTGCCTTTAGCGGCTTCGGCTCAAAGCCTGCGGCGAGCGCCATGTAATCGTCGCCGACGTCATTGGGGCCGAAGCCCAGAAAGTTTTTGACGCTGGGTACGCGTTCCTTCAGTGCGGCCGCCACTTCCGAAAACAGGGAGGCGTCAAAGACCAGTGTCTCAACCTCAGCGGCTTCCAGAACGTAGGCATGGTCATCCAGTGAACCCAGCGGGTGCAGGGGGGTGCCGATGCAGCCAGTGAGTTGCATGGCGGCAATGTTAGCCAGCACCTCGGGGCGGTTGGCGGAAATCACCGCCACGCGGCTGCCCACACTCAGTCCTTTCGACTGCAACGCCTGTGACATCTGGCTGGCGCTTTCACGAACATCGCGATAACTGGCGACTTTGTCACCGAGGAAAAGGCAGGGTTCATCATTGTAACGATTGAGCCCTTCAATCAGCAGGTGAGGCATTAATCGGTGTTCGTAGAGTGCTTCGTTGCTCATGTTCTCTCCAAGGCTATGTTTTTAATAAGTGCTTAGGCGAAACCTGTTGGTTCTCGGTGAAACTGCTACTGTTCCGGCATATCGATCTGCAGCGCGCGACGCAGCACTGCCAGCTGTTCCCGACTCTCCCGCTGGCTGACCGCCGCGAAGGTGAACAGACTGGAGCCGTGGAATGTGCCGGGAAAGCTGTGCACTTCAGTGGAAACACTGGCCTGCAAGAGCTTCATGCCGTACTCGAGGCCTTCGTCGCGCAGCGGATCAAACTCCATCGTGCTGACGTAGGCCGGTGGCAGTCCGGCGAGTTCCTTCACCGTAGCGCGCGCAGGTGCGGCGAGGTGGGGTACATCGTCGGCGCCGCGACGGTAATCTGCACCGAGGTAGGCATCCCAACTCAGTTCTGCATTGGGCCGGTTCCACATCGGTGTGTCGACGAAGGTTTGCATACTCACGGTGGTCAGTCTGTCGTCCAACTCGGGGATGCCAAGGTACTGAAAGCACAGTGCCGGGCCACCGCGTTCCTTGGCCAGTAGTGCAGTGGCGGCGCTCAGGCCACCACCGGCGCTCATGCCCAGGACCGCAACTCTGGTGGCGTCCACGTTCAGTTCGTCGCTGTTGTCGTGCAACCACTGCAGTGCTGCGTAACAGTCTTCCAGGCCGCCGGGAAATGCGGTTTCAGGAGACAGGCGATAATCCACTGAAACCACGACAACGCCCAACTCCTGGCAAAGGTTGATACAGGAACCCAGCTCGCTGTCGAGGTTGCCGACCACGAAGCCGCCACCGTGAATGTGCAGGATGCCGGCAACCTTGCCGGATTGCTGCTCCGGTCGATAAATGCGAATCGGCACCTCGGGTGCGCCTTCGGGGCCGGGGATGTTGCGGTTGTCGGTGGTGACGCCGCTCTGGTCGATATCGGCATTCATTGCCTCCACCATTTCCAGGAATCCCCTGCGGGTCTCCTCGGGATTGCTCAGGTCCAGTCCACCTTCGGGTAGAAATTCCAGGGCGGCAGCCAGTTCCGGGTCGAAGTGGTAAGTCATATCTGCTGATCTCCGTTGCTGCATACTGGGCTGAAAGGGGCTGCGGTCGCAATGATGAGGGCGGTCAGAAAGACGGGCTTTCGGGTCCGATTTTGAGCGCAGAAGACAGCGTATACTGTCCTTTCCGAATGTGTATCTCAACAGTATAAAAATGGATACTTCCGGCCACTGTATTGGGCGCGGCGATGGGTTCGTCTCACGTCTCGCTTCGTGTGGCCGTAACAGGAGTTTATTTACATGAAAATTGATGCCTCCTTGATGTTTGACCCCGTCGGTGCCGGCGCCATGGCTGCAGAGTTGGAGGCGGCGGGATTTGATGGTGCCTATACCTTCGAAGGCCAGTCCGATCCCTTTATCACCTCCACGGTTGCTGCCATGCGCACGCAGAATATGACATTGATGACGTCGATTGCCGTTGCCTTTGCGCGCAACCCGATGTCACTCGCTTACCTGGGCAACGATCTGCAAACGGTGTCCGGCGGGCGCTTCATTCTAGGACTGGGCACGCAGGTGAAAGCACACATTGAGCGGCGCTTTTCCATGCCCTGGAGCAAGCCCGCGTCACGCATGCGGGAAATGGTGTTGGCGATCAGGGCAATCTGGGACTGTTGGCAGACGGGTGAAAAACTTAACTTTCAAGGTGAGTTCTATCAGCACACATTGATGTCACCTATATTCAGCCCGCAACCGAGCGCCCATGCAGCACCGCCGATTTTCATTGCCGGCGTGGGCCCCGTGATGACCGAGGTGGCGGCTGAGGTGGGTGACGGCTACTTTCTGCATCCCTTTAATACGCAGCAGTCCATGCAGGCACTGTCCCTGGCGGCTATCGGTCGCGGTCTCGAGAAAGCCGGTAAGTCACGCGCGGACTATACGATCAGTGCGCAGGTGATGACAGCAACGGGACTTGATGAGGAGAGTATGCAGGCTGCAGTAGCGTCGGCGCGCAACCAGATTGCTTTTTACGCTTCTACGCCGGCCTACCTGCCGGTACTGGAGTGCCACGGGCTGGAAACGCTGCAGCGCGAGGCCAATGCCATGATCAAACAGGGACGCTGGGTGGAACTGAATGACCTGGTGGATGATGAGTTACTGAACACGTTTGCAATTGTCGGCACGCCCACCGAAGTGGCACAGAAAATGGTTGAACGCTTCCAGGGCAAAGTGGATCGTATCTCGCCGGTGGTGTACCAGCCGGATGTCGCGTTGTTGACGGAACTGCGCGGGGCGATCGCGGCGGCGTTGTGAGCTACACTGGCGCCGATTTGCCTGCATAGACAGTACCCGGGAGCGACCGAATGCAACATTCAATCAGTATCCCTGCGCGTTACAACGGCCCACCCGTTTCGGGCAATGGCGGCTATAGTTGTGGTGTCCTCGCGGCGTTGATCGAAGGCCCCGCGCGCGTGCGTTTGCATGTGCCCCCGCCATTGGATACGCCTCTCACCGTGCACAGTGAAGGCGGCGTGGTGCGCATGTTTGACGGTGACACGCTGGTTGGCAGCGGAGCGCCCGTGGAATACGCGTTGGACATACCCGCGGCACCTTCACTGACCGAGGCCGAGGACGCGATGTCGCGCTACATTGCACGCGAGAATCACTTCTTCGACACTTGCTTCGTCTGTGGTCCCAGCCGGCCCGCGCACGATGGTCTGGAACTGTATCCCGGCCCCGTGCACGACTGGAGCCTGCTCGCCTGTGTATGGCGGCCGCAGGCAGATCTGCTGGATGAAGGCGGGCAGGTGCGCAGCGAGGTGATGTGGGCCGCACTGGATTGTCCGGGTTACTTTGCCGCCATGGGTGACACACTGCGTCCCGCCGTGCTGGGGCAACTCGAGGCACAGCTCAATGGCCCCGCTGCCGGGGGAAACCCATTGATTGTGTACTGCTGGCCGCTGGGTAGTGAGGGTCGCAAGTACTTCGGCGGGACGGCCATCGCCACTGCCGACGGCACCCTGCTTGCCTCATCCCGTTCCACCTGGATCCTGCTGAAATCCTGATGATCGACTGACCCAGATGGGTAAATTGGATCGAACTGCGAACTTACTCACAATTTGCATTTCCGCGTAGCGCGCGACTGCCTTATAAATTGAGGTAGACACATAATGTTCTGTCGGAACAAGAAGTAGCGCTATGCGAAGCGATGATTCAAATAAATACGCGGGCACACGTTCAGGTCGGATGTACCAGAAAAACGGACTGTGGTTTTTCAAGACGCGCCAGGGGGGTGATGTTGGCCCCTTCGCGGACAAACTTGAGGCCTGCACGCAACTTGAGGCTTACATTCGGGCGGTCGAATCCGGAATGGAGCTGACACAGCCCCGCAGTGAAGTAGTCTGACGGCGCCTGCCGCTAAGTCGCCCACCTCACTATAGAGTTCTCGCTGTTTAGCAGGCAGGGTGTGCCCTATGAGGGCACGCGCTGCTCACGTCCTGATCGAACGTCCCGGTATCGATTTCAACAACTGCTGTGTATAGCTTTCCTGTGGCTGCTGGAAAAGTGTTTCGGCTTGTGCCTGTTCTACGATCTTTCCCTCGTGCAACACGATAATACGATCGGCAACCTGCCGAACCACGGCGAGATCATGTGAAATAAACAGCATGGTCAGCCCTTCCTCTCGGCCCAACTCATGCAGCAGTTCCAGAATTTGCGCCTGTATGGTGACATCCAGTGCCGACACCGGCTCGTCGGCGACAACAAACTCCGGTCGAGTTGCCAGTGCGCGGCCGATAGCAATACGCTGGCGTTGTCCGCCAGAAAATTCATGCGGGTACTTGCGTGCAAACTGGCGCGCCAGACCGACTTTATCCATTAGCTGCAGCACGGCCTGCGCTACCGAGCGGCGATTTTCAATGCCGTGCAACAGCAGTGGCTCTGCCAGCGTATCGAAAATTGTCATGCGCGGGTTCAGAGAGGCAAAGGGGTCCTGAAAAATAATCTGCATGCGCTGACGCATCGAGGTCATGGCCGAACGCGACAGCGCCGTCAAGTTGGTGCCATCGAAACTGACGGTGCCAGAGGTGACAGGCACCAGGCGCAGGATTGATCGGCCGATTGTCGACTTACCGCTACCTGACTCGCCTACCAAACCAAGTACTTCGCCGCGACGAATTTCAAACGACACATCGTCCACGGCTTTTACTGTCTCGCGGTTTTCTGTAAACCACGTGTGCAGGTTCTGTACGCGGATGAGGGTGTCGCCGCCCTCAACCGTGTGCGGGTTGGCGCCGGTTGGAATGGCCGACAGCAGTTTGCGTGTATAGGGATGGCTGGCATTCTCGAAAATTGCTTCGCGGTTGCCGTGCTCTACCACGCGCCCCTGTTCCATCACCACGATCTGGTCAGCGATGTCGGCAACGACCGATAAATCGTGACTGATGAAAATGATCCCGATATTGCGGCGCTGCTGCAGTTCCGCCAGCAGTTTCAGTATCTGGGCCTGTATGGTGACATCCAGCGCGGTGGTGGGCTCGTCGGCAATCAACAGTTTCGGTTCGTTGATCAGCGCCATGGCGACCATTACCCGCTGGCGCATGCCACCTGAAAACTGGTGTGGAAAGTTATCGAAGGTGCTACCCGGGTCGCGTATACCGACTTCTTGCAATAGTTCCAGCGCGCGATGCCGGGCGTCGGCGTGGGACACTTTGCCGTGTAGCCGTAGCGGCTCCATCAGTTGTTTGCCGATGGTCATGTAGGGGTTCAGGCAGGTCATCGGATCCTGAAACACCATCGCGATATCGCGCCCGCGGATTTTGCGTAGGTCGGATTCGCCCAGTTGCAGCAGGTCTGTTCCCTCGAACAGTGCACGGCCGCTATCGATGCGCCCAGGCGGCTGTGGCACCAGTCCGAGCAGGCTGTAGCAGGCCACCGATTTACCCGAGCCAGATTCGCCGATGATGGCGGTGATCTCACCCGACTTAACGTTGAAGCTGACATCGTCCACGGCCTGCGTGGTTCCCATGCGGGTGACAAAACTGACGCTGAGGTTTTCGACGGTCAGCATCGATCAATCCCTGGCGCTGCGCACGTCGAGGGCATCGCGCAGTCCGTCACCGAGGAAATTGAGTGAGAACAGCGTCAGCGTCAGCGCCAACCCAGGAAAGAGTAGCAGCCAGGGATACTCTTCCATGGTTTCCGCGCCGTAAGAAATCAGCAGGCCCCAGGATGTTTGTGGCGGCTGTATGCCCAGCCCCAGGAAGCTCAAAAAGGCTTCCAGCAGCATGACGCTGGGAATGGTGAGCGTGGTGTAGACAATGATCGGGCCCAGCGCATTTGGCACGAGGTGGCGGCGAATGATGGTGCCGGGCGAGAGACCGATGGACACTGCCGCTTCAACAAACTCCTGTTGCCTGAGTGTCTGCACCTGCCCGCGCATGATGCGCGCCATGGTTAACCATTCCACGGCGCCGATGGCGAGAAACAGTAACAACAGGTTGCGACCGAAGACGACCATCAGCAGCACTATAAAAATCATGAACGGCAGCGCGTACAGAATATCCACCATGCGCATCATTACGGCATCCACGCGACCGCCCACGAAGCCCGCAATTGCGCCCCAGGTTACCCCGATCAGCAGGGCGACACTGGTCGCGATAAAGCCCACCGCCAGGGACACGCGGCCACCGTACATGATCTGCGTCAGCAGGTCGCGGCCGAATACGTCCGTACCCAACCAGTGTGCGGCGGAGGGCGGTGATGCGCCCAGATCGAGGTTCTGTGACGCGTAGTCGTAGGGAGCGATCCAGGGAGTGAGCAGGGCAATAACGATAAACAGCGTCAGCAGGCACAGGCCGAACACCGCGAGCTTGTTCTGCCTCAGGCGTTGCCAGGCATCGCGCCACAGGGACGAGCCTGGCTCTGCCTGCTGCAATTCTGTGAGAGCGGATTCGCTATGCACTGGTTTACCTCAACCCTTGCTGAATTGCTGGCGCAATCTGGGATTCATCCACGCGGCGAGTATGTCCGACAGCAGGTTGAACAGCACGATCAGCGTGGAAAGAAAAACGGTGGTGCCCAGGATCATGGTGTAGTCGCGATTGAAGGCGGCCTGCACGTAAAAGCGCCCCAGGCCCGGTATGCCAAAAATGGTTTCCACCACAAAGGAGCCGGACAGTACGCCCGCAAACGCCGGTCCGAGAAACGCTACCACTGGCATCATGCCGCCGCGCAAGGCGTGGCGTACAACCACCTGCCATTCCGGCAGGCCCTTGGCGCGGGCGGTGCGAATGTAATCCTGCGACAATACTTCCAGCATGCCGGCGCGGCTCAGGCGCGCAACGTAGGCAGCATAGGTGGAGCCCAGCGTGATTGCGGGCAGAATCTTGTCGCCCGGAAGATCACCCCAGCCGGACACTGGCAGCCACTCCAGGTAGATACCGAACACCAGCAGCAGGATGGGCCCCAGGAGAAACGAAGGCATGCAGATTCCGATCATCGCGGCAGACATCGGGATGTAATCCTGCGCGGTATTGGGTTTGAGCGAGGCGATGACGCCGGCGAGGCCGCCAATCAATACCGCGATCAGCAGTGCGTAAAATCCCAACTCAGCCGTGATGGGCAAACCGGAGGCGATCAGTTCGTTCACACTGCGCCCCGGGTACTTGAACGACGGGCCCAGGTCACCCTGCGCCAGGTCACCCAGGTAGGCCGTGTACTGCTGCCAGAGTGGCAGATCCAGCCGGTATTGCGCTTCGAGCGCGGCTTTTACTTCCGGGACGACGGCTTTCTCGCCATCAAACGGGCCGCCGGGCGCAACGCGCACCAGGAAAAATGTCACGGTAATGACGGCGAGGATAACCGGTATAGCCTGCAGCAGGCGGATGCCAACAAAGCGCCACATCAGGGGCCGGCCTCCGCACTCGCGTCCAGCCAGACATATTTCAGGTTCAGTGAATCCATTAAGTTGGGTGGCAGTCCTTTAACACTGGGGTGTACCAGGTGATTGCTGGTGTAGGTATAGATGGGAATGATCGGCATCTGTTCCATAAGCCTGGTCTCTGCCTCATGGAAAATGCGGTAACGCTCTTCACGACTCTTGGCGCGCGGCGCCTCGCGCAGAATCATCTCGTCGTACTTGGCGTCACAGAATCCTGTGCTGTTGTTACCGCCATCGCAGACGAACATATCGAGGAAGCTGTTGGCGTCCACGTAGTCACCTATCCAGCCGCGTCGCGCAATCTGGAAATCCATGTTATCTACGGAGTTGAGATAAACCTTCCACTCCTGATTGCTCAGCGTGACTTCAATATTCAGTGCGTCCTTCCACATCTGCTGCAGGGCGACGGCAATTTTTCGATGGGCTTCATGCGTGTTGTAGACCAGGTCCACACCCGGCCAGCCCTCGCCGTTGGGGAAACCCGCTTCTGCCAGCAACTGGCGCGCGCGTTCCACATCGTGATCAATCAGCTTCGGTGGATAGTAACCCAGCGTATTCGGTGGCGTGATGCTGTAAGCGGGAACGTTAACGCCGTACATCACCGAATCCATCAGCTTCTGACGATCCGCCGCCAGTGAAAGCGCCCAGCGCACGCGGCGGTCGTTCAGCGGCGCTACGCCCGTGTTCAGCAGGTAATAGTAAGTGCCCAGATAAGGTGAGTTGACATAGCGAGAGTCGCCGCGCTCACGGTATACGGGCATCTTGTCCAGGGGTACGGTCTGCGTGTAGTGCAACTGACCAACGCGGAACATGCGCTCTTCCGTGGAGGTATTTTCCGTCGGGTAATAAACAACGCCGTTGAGTTTTACGTTGTCCCTGTCCCAGTAGGTTGTACTTTTCTCGACCCTGATGCGGCGGTTGAGTTTCCACTCCTTCAATACAAACGGCCCGTTGCCGACGATGTTCTCTACCCGCGTCCAGGGTGTAAAGCGGTCTGTCGCGGCGCCAAACCTTTCTATCGTCGGCCTGTGCACGGCGAAGGTGCTGTAATGATCCATCAGTTGAATGAAGTAGGGAGTGGGTGCCTTTAGCGTTACCTGCAGGGTGCGTTCATCCAGGGCCTTCACGCCAACTTTGCTGAAATCTTCCAGTTTGCCCGTGGCGAACGCCTCCGCATTGTTGACCGGGTACAGCATGTAGGCATTCTGGTTACCCATGGTGGGGTGCAGGGCGCGCCGCCAGGACCACACGTAGTCCCCGGCGGTGACCGGATCGCCGTTTGACCAGCGTGCTTCGGGGTTGAGGTGGAAGGTGACAGTCAGGCCGTCGTCGCTGATCTCCCAGCTTTGGGCGACCCCGGGTTCCGGCTCCAGCGTGTAGGGGTTTTTTACCGCCAGACCTTCGAACAGTGCACGCACAATCTTGTTTTCGGGTACCCCGGTCACAACGTGTGGATCAAGCCCCTGGGGCTCGGCGCCATTGCCGAAGTGGAGAACGCCCTCACGATTGCCGCGTTCCACGTTGGATTCACCCGCGCCACAGGCCAGCAGCAACAGCGTGAACAACGCTGCGAATAGTGTCCTGTAGAAAGATTTTAACGAAGTAATTGCCGCTGACTCCCTGCGAAACTGCGGGTGTACTGTACCGTAAACGCCGCGACGCGGGCCAGCGTCCTGAGCAAATTTGGCCCTTCAGTCCAGCGTTTTGGTGAAACGCTTGGTGGCAATTGCCAGCATGATCAGGGTGAAGACCAGCAGCCAGGTGATATCGCTTGCCAGTTGCTGCGCGTCGGCGCCGCGCAGGTAGACGCCACGTATGAGGCGCATGAAATGAGTGGCAGGCAGTGCCTCTGCGATGTACTGGGCTGTGACAGGCATCGCCTCGTAGGGGAACATGAAGCCGCTTAACAGAATCGACGGTATGAGAATGAACATGGTCAGTTGCATGGCCTGCATCTGGGTTTGCGCCACGGTGGAAATAAGCAGGCCGAGGGTGAGGTTGGCACTGATGAAGACCAGCGTGATAATCGCCAACTGGAGATAGGCACCCTGGAAGGGCACGCTGAATACGATGCTGCCAAGGCCCAGAATGATGCCCAGTTGTATAAACCCCGCCAGCACGTAGGGCAACAACTTACCCACCATCAGCTCCAGCGGGTGAATGGGCGTGGTGATCAGCAGTTCCAGATTGCCGCGCTCGCGCTCTCGCACCAGCGCAATAGAGGTGAACAGCACCATGGTCATGGAGAGCGTAATGGCCGCGAGCCCCGGGATGATATTCACAGCGGAACGGCGTTCGGGGTTGAAGAACAGTGCGACCTCGAAGCTGGACTCACTCTCGCGGTAGGCGCCGCGCGGCGCCCCCGCTTCGACCTGTAGCGGCATGTCGCGCAGCCCCAGCAGGGCATTGCCGATTGACGTGTCGGAGCCATCCACCAGCCACTGGCCCACGGATTCACCGCCGGCGAGTCGCTGGGTGAGATCGGATGGAAAAATAAGCACGGCGCGAACATCACCCGCCACCAGCGCCTCCTCGGCTTCGGCGGGTGTGTCGTAACTGGTGACGATGTCCACTACCTGTGTAACGCGCACCTGTTCCACGATGCCGCGCACCGCTGCGCTGCCGCTGAGATCAACAATGCCAACGGGCACGCCACGCACCATGGGGTTGATGGCGTAGCCGAATAACAGCAGGTAGATCAGCGGGATCATCACGACCATACCGAACGTGATGCGATCGCGGCTGAGCTGACGGAATTCCTTGTCGGCGATGGCGCCGATGCGCTGCAACGCGCTCATCGTTCGCCGCTGCCGTTGGTGAATGCCACAAACACATCCTCAAGGCTGGCCCTGGCGGACTGAAAACCCAGCTCGGGATTGCTCAGACCCGCGCGCAGGAATGCGACCGGGTCGTCGTGATTGTCACTGAGCAACACTCTCAGGTGCAGGCCCTGTTGCGCCGCAGAGCGTACGCCGGGCAGCGCCAGCACGCGCGCCTTGATGTCGCGCAATCCCTGGCCCTGAATCTCGACCACTCTACCGGCCAGCTCCGCCATCAGCTCCGCGGGGCTGCCCTGTTTGCACAGGGTGCCGGTTTCCAGTATCGCCAGTTGGTGGCAGCGTTCCGCCTCGTCCATGTAGTGCGTGGAGACAAGAATAGTGGAACCGTCTTCCACCAGGTCGAACAGCTTCTCCCAAAAGTCGCGGCGATTCTCCGGATCCACGGCGGAGGTTGGCTCGTCCAGAAAAAGCAGATCCGGCTCGTGCAGCGTCGCTGTCGCGAGTGCCAGGCGCTGACGCTGTCCACCGCTCATGGCGGCGGCGCGCCGCTCGCGCAGTGCGCTGAGGCCATAGCGATCGAGCCGGGAGCGGATTCGCTCGGCTGCCAGGGAGCGGGACAAACCGTAAACACGGCAGATGAAAGCCATGTTCTCCTCCACCGTAAGATCGTCGTACAGCGAAAATTTCTGCGTCATGTAGCCGATGCGATGACGCAACGCCTCAGCCTCGGTCGGGATGTCCATACCGAGCACGGAGACATCGCCCTCGCTGGGCGTCAGCAGGCCGCACAACATGCGAATGGTTGTTGTCTTGCCGGAGCCGTTGGGGCCGAGGAAACCGTAGATCTGTCCCTCGGGAATGGACAGGTCTACATTGTTAACCGCTACAACGTCGCCGAACCGCCGCGTCAGACCGCGCGCGGTAATGGCACTGTCAGTCATCGGCCAGCAGCACCTGCGCCGGCACGCCGGTGGGTAAGCCGGCGCCGTCCTGCAGGCTGAACTCGGCCAGGTAGACCAGGCGGGCGCGGTCGGAGGCATTGAGCGCGTAGTAGGGCGTAAAGGCCGGATCAGTCGCTATCCAGCGCAGCTCGCCGGTGAAGGTCTTGTCCACGCCATCAACCCGTACCAGGCGTTTGTCACCGATGCTGAGTCCCGCGCGCCAGGGCTCCGGCACATAGACACGCGCATAGGGCGTATCGTCGGCGAGCAGCACCGCCAGTGTGGCTCCGCGCGAAACCCGCTCACCCACGTGCCAGGGCAGGCTGTCCAGGTAGCCATCCCGCGTTGCCACCACGGTCAGTTCCGACAGGCGGTGTTCTTCCAGGGCCAGCTGAGCGCGCGCGGCTTCCAGCGCGGCGGCGCCCTGGTCCAGTTGTTCCTGCCGAGTGCCATTGGTCAGGCGCAGCAGATTTTCCTGAGCTGACTCCAGCGCCGCTTCCGCCGCGTCGCGCTTTGCCGTTGCTCTATCCAGAGTGGCTTCGGCGGCGAGTTGCTGCTGGCGCAGTTCGCGCGCACGTTTGAACGAGGCCTTCGCCTCCACCAGCTCGGCGCGTGCGCCCTGCACGCGGGCAGATGCGGCGGCGATGTCTTCCGGCCGCGCGCCGTTAGTCAGTTCCTCCAGCCTTGCCCTTGCGCCGGCAACTTTTGCACGGGCGCGCGCCACTGCGGCCTGTTGTCGTTTGTCGTTCAGTTGCACCAACACGGTTCCCGCGCTGACGGGGGTGCCCTCCGGTACGGGCTCTGACTCAATGATCTCGTCGGCGGTGGCCTTGAGGATAATGCGATCCCGCTCCAGTGTGCCCAGCGCCTGGTTATCGGCCTGCTCGCTGCAGGCGCTCACGCAGAGGACGAAAATCAGGAGGAGCGTTTTGTACATCGCGGCGTGTGGGATCCGTGGTGGTTACCCCGATGTTTATACGCGCGAGAACTGGCGGATGCAATTTACCCGCCGATCCCTGAAACGAAAAAAGCAGCCTGTAGAGGCTGCTTTCCGTGTAAACAATCGTGCGGATCAGGCCGCGCTGCGATCCCTGGAACCTACCGGGTGGCCGACATACTGCGCCCGTGGGCGGATCAGGCGGCTGTTCTGCTTGAACTCCAGGTAGTGAGCGATGTAGCCGTAAACCCGGGCCATGGCGAACATGGCGGTAAAGAAGTGTGTCGGGATGCCCAGGCTGTGGAATACCGCGCCCTTATAGAACTCAACATTCGCCCAGATTTCCTTGCCCTTGGCGCCAAACTCCGTTTGGCAGGCCTCTTCAACGGCAATCAGTGTCTGCAACAGTTTCTTGCTGTCGTCGTCCTGGCACAGTTCCACCGCCATTGGCTTGAGCACCTTGGCGCGCGGGTCGACCACGCTGTACTCGCGATGACCCATGCCCATGATCTTCACTTTATTGGCGAGGCTTTCTTTAACGTAGGCCGCCGCCTTGTCCGGGCTACCGATTTCCATGGCCATTTCCAGCGCGGCCTGATCGGCGCCGCCGTGCAGTTTGCCGAACAGTGTGCCCAGCGATGCGGAAATGCTCGACTGAACAGGCGCCAGGGTGCTGGCACAGACGCGACCGGCAAAGGTGCCCGCGTTGTAGCTGTGCTCCATCTGTAGAATCTGGGCTGCATCCAGCATGTGGCGTTGTTCGGGTGTGGGGTAGCTGCCGTGGAACATGTTGAGGAAGTTTTCGTGGAAGAGGCGGCCGGGGGTCGGCGACATAATCACCTTGCTTTGGCTGAGGCGATAGTGGGCGGCGACCAGCCCGGTGATCTTGGCGGCGATGAACAGGCCGTGTTCGGCGTCTTCATCGATGTCCATGGTCATTTCTTCCGGTAGTTTCAGCAGCGGCACCAGGCCCTGCAACATCAGCATGGGGTGCAGATCGCGATCCACGTGTTTCAGCAGGTCGATCTCCGCGTGGGTGAGCTCTGTGTGCTTGCACATGAACTGTTTCAGTCGGCTTTTCTGTGCCTCGGCCGGCCACTCGCCAAACAGCACCATCCACACCACGTGCAGAAAGGGTACATCGACCAGTTCATTGATATCGAAGCCTCGGTAGCTGAGCAGGCCCTTGTCGCCCTGGACATCAGAAATGGCGGTTTCCCCGACAATAATGCCGTCCAGATCGTCGGAGCGTACAGGTGTGGTAGTGGACATGGCGAAGCCTCCCCCAAGCGTCTAATTGGTAATTTTTCACAGTATACACTCGAAAACGATTAGCAGAGTTAATTATACTTATTGATCTATTAGAGAAACTAATATGCGCTTTGAAAACAGTGAGTTACGTGCGTTTCGTGCGGTGATAGAAGAAGGCGGCTTCAAGCGTGCGGCCGAGGCACTGCATATCAGTCAATCTGCGGTCAGCCAGGCAGTGGCCGGGCTGGAAACCAAGCTGGACGCACCGCTGGTGCAGCGCGGCAAAGATCTGCAACTCACGGAGATCGGACGGCGCCTTTTCGAGCACGCGGTGGACGTGCTGCGTGAAGAGCAGCAGACCCTGGAGGATATCGCGCAGCTCAAGCAGGGTAAGCGCGAGACGCTCAACCTGGCTCTCAGTGCTTCGATCAATCGCTTCTATGCGCCGGAGCTGATCAGCAACTATTACCATGAGAACCCGCACACGCGCATGAAGGTGTCCGAGTTGCCGGCGCGCAGCATCATCTCCGCGGTGCTGTCAGGCCAGGTGGAGTTGGGTCTGGGGCCGTTCCAGAAGGACATGGGTGCTTTCGGTACGGTGCCGCTGTACCGCGATTCCCGCCACCTGGTAGTGAGTCCCAGGCATCCGCGTTACCGTGAGATGATCGAGGGCGACGAGGGTGCGCTCAAGCTGACGCCGCTGATCACTTCGGCACTGGATAATCCTGAACTGCGCCCGTCCATCCAGCGCCTGCGTGACCAGTTCAGTACCGTGTGGGAAGTGAGCAGTCTGTCGCTGCGCATTCACATGGTAGATGAGGGCATGGGTGTGACCTTCATCGATCGCAAGCTGCTGCAGGAGCATCCCACCTGCAGGAAGTTTCGTATCATGGACGATGTCTCTTTTGGCACCATCGATAAAGAAGTTGGACTGTATTACCGGACAGGCCGGCTGTTGGGTGACAGCGCGCAGAGCTTTATCGCGTTGTGCCGCCGTTACTGGAATATTGAGCAGGACGAGAAAGCGAACAATGGAAGTACGGCGACATGAGTCTTAGACAGAGCAACGTAGAGAAACTGTCAGAGCAGACCTTTGATGTTCTGATTGTCGGTGGCGGCATTAATGGCGCTGTCTCGGCGGCGTCCCTGGCCGGGCGCGGTGTCAGCGTCGCGCTGATCGACAAGGGCGATTTTGCCGGCGGCGTCAGTTCCAACTCATCGAATCTTGCATGGGGTGGAATCAAATACCTGGAAAGTGGCGAGCTGTGGCTGGTGAACAAACTCTGCCGATCGCGCAACAAGCTGATGCGCGCCTATCCTTCCACCGTAAAGGAAGTGCGCTTCCTGACGACGATACAGCGCGGCTTTCGCGTGTGGCCGTTCCTTGTCTACCTTGGTGCGGTGCTCTACTGGTTCATGGGCCGCTGTGTAACGCGCGCGCCGCGTTACTTTCCCGCTCGTTCGATAGAAAACGCAGAGCCTATCATCGACACCAGCAACGCCGCCGGCGGGCTGGAATACTCTGACTGCTACCTGTACGACAACGATGCACGCTTTGTTTTCAACTTTATTCGCCGCAGTTTGAACTATGGTTGCATCGCTGCGAACTACGTTGAGAGCCGCGGCAGTCGCAGGGAAGGGGGCGTGTGGGTCACGCAGGCGCATGACAGGGAAAGTGATCGCAACTTCGATATTCGGGCGAAGGTCATCGTCAACGCCTGTGGCCCATATGTTGATGCATTGAACGCGGTGAATGCTGAAAGTACCGAATACCACCACTTGTTCTCCAAGGGTGTACACCTGATCGTTAACCGCGTTACGGACAACCGGCGCGTACTTGCTTTTTTTGCCAGCGACGGCCGCCTGTTTTTTATGATTCCGATGGGGCCGAAAACCTGTATCGGTACCACCGACACGCAGGTAGCGCAGCCCGAAGTTGGCGTTACCGCCCAGGACAGGCAGTTCATACTGGATAACGTCAACGCGCTGACGGATCTCGATCCCCCGTTTACGCAGTCGGACATTATCGCCGAGCGCGTCGCGGTGCGACCACTGGCGATCAGCGGCGAAGGTGGTGAGGCGGACTGGGTACAGCTGTCACGCAAGCACGTGATTGAGGTGAACGAGGATACCTGCCACCTGAGTATTTTCGGTGGAAAGCTCACGGATTGCCTCAATGTTGGTGACGAGGTGGCGCAATGGGTGCAACGCCTGGGCGTTGCGGTACCTTCAAGACACAACCGGTGGTACGGCGAACCCGGTGACGAGTTGCGCGACGAGTTTATGCTGCAGGCGCGACTCATGGACCTGGACAGCCTCACACACCCTTCTTCGTCCGAACCGCTCTCGGAGCGTTTCTGGCGGCGCTACGGCGAAACCGCCTTTGGTCTGCTGGAACGGATTCGTGAAGATGAGCAGTGTGTGCAGCTGCTGATAGAAAACGCGGAGTACACACGCTGCGAAATCGAGTTGGCAGCGCGGCGTGAAATGATTGTCAGGCTGGAAGATTTTATGCGCCGCCGTTCCAAGATAGAGCAGGTGGTGAGCAAGGAAGAAATAGCGAATGCTCCGGGCCTGCGCGAGGCCTGCGACATCCTGTTTGGTGACGAGGCAGAATTGCGCCTGCAGGAGTACCTGGCCGAACTGACGCCGGCCAGTCAGATATCCTCTACACCAGCTGGAAAATAACCGGGCGTTTCACGCGACGGACGAAACGCCGGCCTGCCGACGATCGAAAACGCCTAGGTTAGAACTGGGCCTCTCCGCCGTGCGCGCCCAGGTAGTGTGAACTGAGAAAGGGACGGTCATCCACCTGGCGGTTGATCTCGTAAAGGCGCTCGTAATTGGTGTCCTTGATCAGCCATTTGCCGTCAACCTTGAGATAACGATCCCAGTACAGTGCCGTGCCGGTGGTCAGCGCATTGTGATTCAGAATCCACATGTTGTCGGCCAGGTACCAGATGCCGGTTGCCTCGGTCTCGCTGAGAATCTGTATTTCCGGATGGTGTGCGTTGTGTTGGCCGATGGCCTCCTTGCTGAAGGCATCGCCGATATTTTTAACGTACTCGTCCCTGCCATCGAGGTTCCATTCGTAGCCGCCGCCTTTGAAACGCACCTTTACGTCCTCGTGGAACAGGGTGGCGAGTTCCTCGACGTTTGCCGTATCCACGCAGCGGAAGTAGGCGTGCTTGAGTTGTTTGATGGCCTCGATATCCATTAGGCGCTGAATGTCCGCGCGCAATTCTTCAATGCCGCCGTCGCTGGCCTGCAGGGGCAGGCCATCCGCTATACCCATATTTGCCTTGTTGAGAACCTGTCGTTCGCTCATTGTGGTTGCCTCTGGTCCGCGTGGTCGTGTTGTCCCCATCATAGTCGAAATTGCAGACCGGGCTGGTTTGTCAAATCGACCTGTTGAGCCTTTCTTTTTTGTGGGGGGGCAGTGCTGCCGTGAACGGCTCAGGTGTCGGGCGAGTTGCCGTATTCAAACAGCACGGCCCGGGCATCCAGCGCAACATCACACTGGTCGCAACAGACTTCGCCCGCCAGAGGTTGCGCACAGGGTTTGTGCGTCAACAACATGGGCTTGCCCTCGTTCCCCGGGGGTGCGCACCAGCGGTCGCCCCATTGCAGCAACGCGAGAAAGTAGGGGTAGGTCGCCTCACCTTTTTCGGTCAGGCGATACTCAAGGCGACGCGGGCTGCGTTGGTATTCAACCTGTCTGAATAGGTCCTGCTCGGTGAGAAAACGCAGCCGGTCCGCGAGAATATTGGTGGCAACCGGAAGCTCGCGGTGAAACTCGTCAAACCGGGTGAGACCGTGAAACGCCAGTGCGATAACGTTCGCGGTCCAGCGCTCGCCGACAATGTTCACCAGGTTGCGATAGATGCTGTGTTTGCTTGGAACGTTTTCCAGCGGGATGGACGATCGCCGGCGCACTTTCTTCTCGCGTGAATCCTTTGCCGCGCCGGGGCCGGGCGCGTAGTCGGTGTCCCACACGATGATGTCCGCGCGGCATGCGGCGCAGCGCATCACCGGATCGAATGTCTTGCCGCAGGACCGGTGCACCAGGCTTACCTGATCGAGCGCTGGCGTTTCAAAGAATCGATGCTCCCAGGCCATCGCCATCAAGCCGCTGTGGTAGAGGTCCAGCGACTTTTCCGTCAGGTAGTAGCGCTGGCGCTTGCCCCCGCTTGCGTCAGAGGCTTTGGCCAGGCAGTCAACGGACTGCAGCCACTTCAGCCTGTCTGCGAGAACGCCACGCGAAACGCCCAGCGTTTCCATCATCTCATTGAATGCGTTGATCCCCCAGAACACTTCCTGAAGGATCAACAGGCACCACTTGTCGCCAACCTGGTCCAGGGCGCGGTTGATGGAGCTGGCGCGTGTGGTAAACGTGGTGACGGGCTTGGCCATGGGTGCAGTGGGGCGCCTCATCCAGAGCCGGCGTGTTCGCGCATCGCGCGCAGGGTTTTCTCCCCGGCCGCATCACTGGCGGTGGCCGGCACAAGGCAGATTTCGTCGGCGCCGGCTTCGCGGTACAAGGCCAGGCGTTCGTCTATCTGCGAGTCGGAGCCCACCAATCCAAGCGCGCTGATCAACTCGTCGGGCATGGCGGCAAGCAGTTCTTTCGGATGGGGCCGGGTACGCGCGAACGCGACCAGATCAGCAAAGCCCGCCGCCATCATCATCTCGCCGTAGCCGGGTGCGGCGAGGTAGCCGACGATGCCGCGCTTCATCTGGTCGATGTCTTCGCGCGCCGGGTCGACAGCGGTTGGCAGCCACACGGATATTGTGGGCGCGGTTGAATTCGAAGGAACGGCAGTCAGCATCTGGCTGCGCAGCGCAGCGAGGCTATCGGGGGTGACCATGTTGAGCAACATGCGGTCAGCCCTGCGCGCGGCAACCTTGACGGCCGCCGGGCCGAAGGCGGCAATGGCGATGCTGGAATGCGGGGCGTCAAGTCGCAGCCGATAGCCGCGGCAGCGCGCCATTTCTCCATCGAAGCTCACTTTCTCGCCCTGCAGCAGTCCGCGCACCACCTGCGCCGTCTCGTCCAGGTGTCTGGCGCTGCGCCGGCGTTGGCGCCCGTGCCACTCCTCGACCACCACAACACTGGATGTGCCCAGCGCCACACTGGTTTGACGGCCGGTGAGGTTCGCCACGGACGCGATGCCCATGGCAATGGTGGCCGGGCTGCGCACCGATACCGCCAGGGGGCCCACCGTCAGTGCGATGTTAGCGGTGGATTGCCCCGCTGCGGTGGCAAGGGCAAACGCGTCGTAGGTGGCCATTTCGCCTATCCACAGTTCGGGATAGTCGAACTCGTCGGCGAGCTGCGCTACCTGAAGATTCTCCGCCGCTGGCCTGTCCTGCCACAGGGGCGTTACCACACTGAGCTTCATTGGAATTTGCCTGGACCTTTGCAGTGCGCGCATTATAGACTTTAGGTCTTTTTATACAAGTTACGGGCCGCCTATGGCGGTACCGCCAGAACCTGCCATGTTAACCACGCCCAAAGCACGAATCGATGCGCTCACTGCCGCCGGGCACTGGGGCAGCGAGACGTTGCACAGCCTGTTGGCGAGCCACGTCGAGGAGCGGCCGCAGCGTCTGGCGGTGAAAGACCCGGCTGATCGCAAAGCGTTGACCGGCGACAGCCCGCGCGAACTGACGTGGCAGGCATTGGGCGCCGCCAGCGGCCAGTTGGCCGCACAATTGCGCGAAGCGGGCCTGGGAGAGGGCGATGCACTTATTGTGCAATTGCCCAACGTGGTGGAGCTGCTGGTTCTTTATTACGCGGTGAGCAGTCTTGGCGCGGTCATCTCCCCGGTTCCGGTGCAGTATGGGCGCCATGAATTGCAGCTGGTGGGTGACGCACTTGGCGCGCGGTACGTGGTGACGCTGGCCAACTTTCGTGACGCCGATCTCGCTGCCGTTGCCGCAGAGGCAATTCCGAATGCACAGGTGTTGGTGTTTGGTCGCGAGTTGATGCTCGAGTCGGCAGCCCCGTCGCGGACGGCTGTAGAAGTCAGCGACGATGCCAACCGCATCCTGTCGATTTGCTGGACGTCCGGCACCACGGGTACGCCCAAAGGCGTGCCGCGCTCGCACAATATGTGGCTGGCGACTGCCCGGGCGTCGATCGCTGCCGGCGGCATGTGTTCTGACGACGTGCTGTTAAACCCCTTTCCGCTGGTCAATATGGCGGCGCTGGGTGGCTTCCTGTTCCCCGCGGCGCTGCTGGGAGCCTCGATCATCCTGCATCATCCGCTGGACCCGGCGCTCTTCCTGCAGCAGATGCAGCAGGAACAGGTCACCTTTACCATCGCGCCGCCTGCGTTACTCAATCAACTGGCAAAGTCGCCGGAAACGTGGCGTGCCTTTGATTTCAGCGCGCTGCGCCGCATTGGTTCAGGCTCGGCACCTTTGTCGCCGTGGATGATCGAAACCTTTGAACGCGATTACGGCAAACAGGTGGTGAATTTTTACGGCTCTAACGAGGGCATCGCGCTCTTCTCCACGCCTGAAACGGCGCCCGATGCAGCGGTCAGGGCAGCGCAGTTTCGACGTCCCGAGCCGGACGGAATGATTGCCACCCGTGTAGCCGATCCCGATTCGGGAGAAGCGTGTCATGCAACCGGTGAACGGGGCGAACTGCTGATCAGTGGGGCGACCGTGTTCGATGGCTATCATGCGCACGATAATGCGACGGTTTTTACCGCGGACGGCTATTTTCGCAGCGGTGATCTGGTGGAGATCTGCGGCGATGCCGGCGAGTACTACCGCATCGTGGGTCGCTGCAAAGACATTATTAACCGCGGCGGCATGAAGATCTCGCCAGCGGAGTTGGACATCGCGCTGGAACAACACCCCGCGCTTTCCGAGGCCGCGGTGTGCAGCTATCCGGATGAGCGCCTCGGCGAAAAAATCTGTGCCTGTCTGGTCGTGGCCACAGGCTGCGAGGTTCCGACCCTGTCTGCGCTGTGTGACTACCTGTTGCAGCAGGGCTTCGCGAAATTCAAATTACCGGAGCGCATCGAAGTGTTCGACGCGCTACCGCGCAACCCACTGGGAAAAGTGCAGCGCTTTGAACTACAACAGCGCGTGGCCCGGATGATGGAGGAAACAACATGAGTGCGGACATTTATATTCTTGGTGGGAGCCAGACCGACTTCGTACGTAACTGGGCGCGGGAGGGGCTGGAAATCTACGACATGTTTGCCGAGTCGCTGACCGACGCTATGGACGATGCCGGTATCGAGCCGGCGCAGATAGAGGTCGGTCACGTGGGCAACTTTGTCGCCGAATTATTCACTCGGCAGGGTCTGCTCGGCGGGTTCTTCGGCATGGTGTATCCGGAACTTGCGAGTCTGCCCACCGCCAGACACGAGGCGGCCTGTGCCTCGGGTTCGGTTGCGACGCTGGCGGCGATGCGCGATATCGAAGCAGGCCACTATGACGTCGCATGTGTGCTGGGCCTTGAGCTGATGCGCAACGTTGATGGCAAAACCGGTGCGGAGTATCTTGGCTCGGCGGCGTGGTGGGGGCACGAGGCGTTGGCGGAGGACTGTGACTTTCCGTGGCCGCATCTATTCGACCAACTGACTGCGGAATACGACCGCCGCTACGGCATTCAACCCGATTATCTGAATCGCATTTCAGAAATCAACTTTGGCAACGCGAAACTTAACCCGCGCGCGCAGACGCGCGACTGGCAGTTCGCCGAGGGCGCCTTCACCTGCGACGACAATCTCAACCCGGTGATTGAGGGCCGCGTGCGCAAACAGGATTGCGGCCAGATAACAGACGGGGCCGCCTGCGTTATCCTGGCCAGCGAAAAAGCCGCGCGCGAACACGCGGCAAAACAGGGCATGGCACTGTCCGATATTCCACGTATCAAGGGCTGGGGGCATCGCTCCGCGCCGATTCATCTACAGCGTAAACTGGAGCTGAGCAAGGATGCACCGCTGGTATTTCCCCACGCCAATCAGTGCCTGACGGAAGCCGCGCATCGTGCGGGCTTTGCGGAGGTTGCGCAGCTGGATGGTTTGGAAACGCACGACTGTTTTTCCATGACCGAGTACATGGCGATCGATCACGCCGGCCTTACGGCTCCCGGCGAGAGTTGGCGTGCGGTAGAGGAGGGGCGCATCACCCGGGACGGCGATTTTCCCATCAATCCCAGTGGCGGACTGATTGGTCTGGGCCATCCGGTAGGCGCGACGGGTGTGCGCATGCTGCTGGACTGCGCGCGGCAGGTGAGTGGTCGCGCCGGTGGCTACCAGTTGAGCGAGGCCGAGAACATGCTGACGTTTAATGTCGGTGGCAGCACCACGACCTGTGTCAGTTTCGTTGTGGGTGTAGGTAACTAAGCCCAATGCGCGAGGTGTTTATCTACGATGCCGTGCGTTCACCGCGCGGCAGGGCGAAGGAAAGCGGCGGTCTGCACGATCTCACGCCGCACGAATTACTTGGCCGCTTGTATGCGGCGTTGGAGCTGCGCACCGGGCTCGAAACGTCCCGGGTGGGGGATATCGTCCTGGGGTGTGTCACGCAGGCCGGTGAGCAGGCGGGCAATATCGCCAAAACCTCAGCGTTGTATGCCGGTTGGCCCGACAGCGTGGGCGGCGTTACGGTAAACCGCTTCTGTTCATCGGGTATCGATGCTATCAACTTCGCCGCGCTGAAAATTGCCGCGGGCCAGGAGGAGGCCACGGTGGCCGGCGGCGTGGAAATGATGTCGCGCGTGCCGATGTTGTCGGATCGAGCCAGTGTGTTTTCCGATCCTGCCTACGCAGCGCGCTGCCAGATGTTATTGATGGGCAGTGGCGCCGACCTGATTGCCAGTCTGAACGGGGTAACGCGAGAGCAGGCCGACCGGGTGGCGCTGCTCAGTCAGCAGCGCGCGGCACAGGCGCTGCACGAAGGTCGCTTTCGCTCCGTTATTGCCATCGAGAACGCGGTGAAAGGAATCATTGTGACTGCGGACGAATGTGTGCGCGGCGAGACGACGCTGGAAAGCCTGGCGGCACTGCCGCCGGCCTTCGCCGACATCGGCGAACAGGGCGCCGACGCCATACAGTTGGCGCGACATACCGGGCTTGAAACCATCGAACATATTCACACCGCGGGCAACTCGCCGGCCATGGCAGATGCTGCGGCGCTGTTGTTGCTCGGCTCCGATGCCTTTGGTGCAGGGCTTGGTTTGAAGCCGCGCGGGCGAATATGCGCGGCAACGGTGGCTGCGGATGATCCTCTCCAGGTACTCAGCGGTTGCGTGGCCGCGACCCATAAGCTGATGCGCGAGCAGCGCCTCACTGGCGATGATATCGATCTGTACGAAATTCACGAGGCGTTCGCCGCGACGATGGTGAAGGCCGAGCGCGATCTGGCGATTCCCTTTGACCGGGTTAACGTCAATGGTGGTGTGATCGCGCTGGGCCACCCCATGGGCGCAACGGGCGGCATTCTGGCGCTGACGTTGCTGGATGAACTGGAGCGGCGACAATTGCGGCTGGGACTGGTTGCGGCGAGCGGGGCCGGGGGGTCGGGTAGCGCAATGTTGATTGAACGGGTGGACTGATTCAAAGGCTTTTACATAACTTGCATAAAAGAACCAAAAATCTATAATCAGGGTGGTGCGAGCCTGGTACGCGTCTCCCGGTAGAGCTTTCTTGAAAGGCGGAAGGGTCGGCGATGCTTGCCTCGTTCGGGCATTGAGGCCCGGCACATGTTGTGCAGTTCGCGTTTCGATCGGTTGAGTGATTTTGAACTATTCGGGAGTGGTGTGATGGCAATAGCCCAGACAATGATGGAGTACCCCACCACTGAGCATTGCGTTGGGCCGGTCGCGCATTTTGATGATGCGCCGCAGTGGATCTATACGCTGGACAACCCCTATCTGCACGGGGTGTACGCGCCCACCGTGAATGAGTTGCATGCCCAGGGCCTGGAGGTGGAAGGTGAACTGCCGGCGGACCTTGAGGGCGCTTACCTGCGCAACGGTCCCAACCCGGTATACCAGAGCGCCAACCGTCACCATCCCTTCGATGGCGACGGCATGGTGCACGCTGTGTATTTTCACGGCGGCAAGGCCAGTTACCGCAACCGCTACGTGCAAACCGCTGCAATGGCGCAGGAACGTGAACAGGGCCTGTCAAAATCGCCGGGCGTGATGGGGCCGTTCGATTACGATATTTCGCCGTTTGGTATCAAGGACACATCCAACACGGATTTATTTTTCTACGCCGGCGACATCATGACGCTGTGGTACAACGCGGGGCACCCCTATCGCCTGGACGCCCACTCGCTGGAAACCAAAGGGCATTTCGAACTGGCCGGTCGCGATCAGTTGCGTATGTCAGCCCATTCCAAAGTCGACTGGTCCACCGGCGAGTTGTTGTTTTTTGATTACGGCGATGAACCGCCGTTCATGACCTACGGGGTTGCGGATGCCAGCGGCAAGCTGGTGCACGAGGTGCCGATAGACCTGCCCGGTGCGCGCCTGCCGCACGATATCGGGTTTACGACGAACTACGCGATTCTGCACGACCTGCCTTTCTTTCACGATTTGGACGTACTGCGGCGGCACAAGTATCGCGTGTTGACGTTCCACCGCGATATTCCGACGCGCTTCGGTATTATCCCTCGGCGCGGTGACACTGGCGATGTGCGCTGGTTTGAGTGCGAGCCCTGCTACATCCTGCACGTGACCAATTGCTGGGAGCAGGGTGACTGGGTGATTATGGACGGCTGTCGTTCCACCAATCCGATGCCGGATGCGCAGGAAGGCGAGGGCGAACTGGCATCGATGCTGGCCTATATGCGCCTCGAGGCCAATGCCTACCGTTGGCGTTTTAACCTGCGCACCGGGGAAGTGCGGGAGGGCGACATCGATGATTTGAACACCGAGTTCAATAAGTCGAATCCAATCTTCCACGGCGTGCAAAGTCGATACTCCTACCATCAGCGAATTCCGCTGCTGCACGAAGGCGGCTATACGCTGCGTTTTACCGGGCTGGTGAAATACGACAATGACACCGGGCAATCGACGCAGTGGGATTACGGCCCCGGCGTGTTTGGCAGTGAAGCGGTGTTTGCCCCCAAACCCGGTGCTGATCGCACCTCGCGTGAAGATGACGGGTATGTGATCACGCTGGTAACCGACAGTAATACCTGGCAGTCCCATGCACTGGTGTTTGATGCGACGGATGTGGCGGCTGGGCCAGTCGCGCGAGTGCGGTTGCCACACCGCGTGCCCTTTGGTTTTCACGCTGCCTGGGCGCGCGGGCAAGATATTTACTAGGGGAGTGTTCGGGGGAATCCGGGCGCCCGAGAGGGCGAACATTCACCGTCGAAAATAAAACCCCTGGAAATGCGCTGGCGCTGACGTCACGCAGGCCAGGCAGAAATGATCGCGGACATAACCAGTATGTACAGCACTCGGTATCCTGTCTGAATCAACAGCAGGCGTGTTCCCCAGCCACAGAACAGGCTGTCAGAAAGAAAAGCGGTGAACACAATGCCCACCGCAATCACTGCACCCAGCGTGACGCCCTCGGTAACACTGCCCACTCCTGCCGCAGACAGTACAATGGCCAGCGCGACCGCGGTGACGACACAGGCCGCCATACTGCCGATCATGGGCGCGGTGGAAGAACCCAGCTCGTCCTGTGTTTTGCCGATGGCATCCATCCACGCCCTGCCAAACATCAACGGTGAGTACCACAATGCGCCCAGCGTCATGCCGGCGATAGCGGCTGCTACTATGCTAACGATGTTCATCGGCCTTCCTCCCTGTTTTTATGTGCGCCCTATCGCCAGAGACGGTTCTGCAGAGCGCTAAACCTGTGCTGGCCGGCGAATACCCACTGTTCTGTCGAGCCTACTGTTCGATCGTCACGGGATGAATTGGCGCTTTGGTGCCGCCAGGGTTGAGCTGACTCATCTCGGGAACCATGGCACTCAGCGCTGCTTCACGGTTGGTGGGCGCCGGGTGGGTGCTGAGAAATTCCGGTGGCGCCTTGCCCTCGCTCTGCGCGCCCATTTTCTGCCACAGGGTAACGGCGGCGTTGGGTGCGTACCCTGCGCGAACGGCCAACTCCATGCCGAGCTGGTCTGCTTCAGATTCCGCAGTCCTGCTGTTCGGCAGCTGTAACGCCAGTTGTGCCGCCGCCGCAGCGCCGCCCATGGCGATCGCAGGGTGGTCTGACATGGCGCCGATGGCGATGACGCCCACCGTGGTTGCCATGGCGCGCGACATGCGCTCGGCGGTGTGGTTGGCCAGGGCGTGCGATATTTCATGGCCCATAATGTGCGCAAACTCGGCATCGGTGAGATTCAGCTTTTCAAACAGGCCGGTGTAGACCGCCATACGGCCGCCGGCCATGCACCACGCATTGACCGTTTCGGGATCATCAATGATCGCCACGCTCCATTCCCAGTCGGCGGAGTTCGGATAGCGATCCACGGCCACGCTCACCAGCCGGCCGGTAATACGCGCCACGCGATCAGTCAGCAGCGGGTCGTCAACCAGCTTGTCTTCTTTGTCCAGTTCGCTAACGGTGCTGATGTAAGCCTTCTTCGATTCAACGATAGCCGACTCCGGAGAGATCAGCATGAACTGGCTGCGCCCGGTCGGGCTGGTGGCGCACGCGAACAATAGTGGCAATAGCAGCGTGAGCGTGATGGTGCGGTACATGGTTAGTCCCCGGATGGTTTAGGCAGTATGGCCATAATAATAGACTATGACCCCCACGCCATAGTTCAGGGATTTTTGGCGCGGGCATTAACGTGAGATGCCTGTAAACGCTGGCACCGCGCAGCGCGCGGCGCTAAGCTTGCCAGCCGCGGTTAGCGGCGCAGGACGCCGTGGTCCGGCTGTACTGAAAGGGGAGAATGATGCAGGGAAGAGCACTGGTGACCGGCGCGTCGGGAGGTATTGGAGAGGCGCTGGCCCGCATTCACGCAGCGGAGGGCGGCGAGCTTGTACTGGTGGCCCGCAGCGAGACCCGGCTGCAGGCGCTTCGAGACGAGCTGGTAGCGGCCCACGGTGTTTCCGTGGATGTCATTGTGCAGGACCTTGCGCAACCCGGTGCCGCGCAGCGTGTGTATGAACAGACCCAGTCGCTGGGGCTGGAAATTGATATCCTGATCAATAACGCCGGTTTCGGCGGCCACGGCAAGTTTCATGAGCGCTCGCTCGCCCGCGAACAACAGATGATGCAGTTGAACATGGTGACGCTGACCGAACTCACTCACCTTTATGTGCAGGGGATGGTCGCGAACGGTAGCGGAAAAATACTCAATGTTTCTTCTACAGCTGGCTTCATGCCCGGCCCCTTGCAGGCGGTTTACTATGCCACCAAGGCCTACGTGAATTCCTTTTCGCAGGCCATTGCAAACGAATTACAGGATACCGGTGTTACGGTCACTGCACTCTGCCCCGGTGCGGTCGATACCGGTTTTCAGGAGGCGGGTGACCTGGAAGGTGTGGACATGTGGAAGCTCGCCGTGTCGGCCGAGTCCGTTGCGCGTTGCGGCTACCGCGCGATGGAGAAGGGCAAACTGCTGGTGATTAACCAGAAAGTGCTTGCGGCCGCCCTGCGCGGCGTAGTGCCGTTGCTGCCGCGCAAACTACTGTTGAAAGTGTCACGCACTGCAATGGAAAAGCGCTGAGCCCGCAGTGGGTAGAACTGTGCAGCGGTGAGGGCCGGGCAACAGCGCTTCTTCAGTACCCTAGCTATACTAGCTATAGATAGGCAGCCCTTCATCGATATTGTGATCGGCTTCTGCGGGCGTCCGCATGCCCTCCGTGAGTACGATGCCGTTGGTTTCGGCTCGAATCGATGCCACTTCATCGGGTGCCGCGTAGAACTGTGAATACCACTGGCGGTTGCGCTTGAAGGGCCCGTCCGTTTTCAGTTGCATGATTTTTATCGCCGGGCGCTTGTGCTGCCAGACGTTAAAGTCTGCTCCAAAGGCTTCCAGTGCGCCCGCCTGCGCCTGCTTCTGGGCTTCGCGATCCGCGTCGGTGGCGCCACCTTCATTACCCTTGAACAGGCAGCCGTGAAAGCACTTCGACACGCCATCGTCCACCGGTGTGTTGGCGATCAACTCAAAGATAACGTTATCGGCAAACACCTGCTTGGACAGCAGTATGCCCGGACCTGTGTACCAGGTCGTGGTGTAGAGGTAAGTCTGGTACAGCTGCATCGGGCCGCCCTGGCGCTGGATGCAGACGTGATCGCGAAATTCGTTTTCAAAATACTCGCTGGGTGCCCCGTGAGTGGGGCCCAGGTGGCGCACGTCTGCCATATTGTCGAGAATTTCCTGCGGGTGAATGGGCAGTTCACCCAGGTGATCCAGTTCCCAGTTCACCCACTGTGGGTCGTCCCACTCCGACAGGAAAGGCGCCTCGTACTCGGGCTCAAGGCCATCGGGATCAAACCAGGCCATGATGCAGCCCATGTTATCCACCACGGGGTAAGAGCGTATTGAGGCAGATTTGGGGCAGGGCCCGTCGTGGTAGGGAATGTCGTCGACATCACCGTGCTCGTTGTAACGCCAGCCGTGGTAAGGGCAGCGAATGGAATCGCCCTCAATTTGCTCGCCGTTCTTGACGATCATCGCACTGGTGCTCGCCGTGAGGTGGGTGCCCATGTGCGCGCAGTACGCATCCAGCATGACCGGCTTACCGCTTTCGCCGCGATACAGCGCCAGATCCCTGCCCCAGTAACGCAGGGCCATTGGGCCTTCATCCAGATCTTTGCTCTCGGCAACGATAAACCAGCCGCGGGGGAATGTGTTCGGCCCCAGATCGTAGTCAGTAGCTTTTGCCATGGTGGATCACCTGTTTTTTCTGAATTGTCGTGAGGGGCAAGTATAGTCGGCAGGCCATTTAACGGTATCGTCCGTTCGGACCATACCGAAAAGCGCACGGCGGTGGCTCAATTATTCAACTTGTGCGTCATCTTCAGCGGGATTCAAGCCATTGAACTGCCTGCCCAGGTAGACGCCAACCAGCGCCCACGCGGCAGCGATGCCTGCGCCTACGCCGGCGACTGCGCCAAGGCCCAGACCCAGCCCCTGTGTAAGCGCAGTAAATGCCCAGGCGTTGAGCATGTCGCCTCCGCGATAGATCACGATGTCGATAACCGGCTTGGCCTTGAAGCGCGTCTCCCGATCTACCGCGGTGAACAGCATTTCCCGGGCCGGTCGTGTCACGGCGTAGTTGCCCGCGCGGCGTACCACCTGTACGGCAACCACCACAGATACCAATGGCATTGCCGCGAGAATCATCATGCCCGTGCAAATCAGGATCGGAACCGATGCCAGCGTCGTCGGCAGGCCGAAGCGCTCGGCAATGCGCCCGGTGGCGAAGGCGGCTACCAGTACCGTGAGGGAGTTGACCGCCAGATCCATGCCCGCCCAGATCTGCGAGCGCGTTTCCCTGTCGAAATCGGCCAGCAGGTTTTTCAGTTCGAAGTAGACGAAGGAACTGATCGCCGTGTAGAGAAAAATAAACAAACCGATTCCCA
This sequence comes from Gammaproteobacteria bacterium, assembly GCA_030426545.1. Classification (GTDB taxonomy): domain Bacteria; phylum Pseudomonadota; class Gammaproteobacteria; order Pseudomonadales; family Halieaceae; genus Marimicrobium. The sequence continues at coordinate 25,435 of JAUHYL010000022.1, read as the reverse complement.
GCAGGTAGGGACTCTTCACAAAATCTGCAAAACCGGCCAGCGGATTGCCCCCGATGTACTCCAACTCCGAGGCGGTAATGCCGATACTGTCATTGCGCAGGTCGGTGACTTTCAAGTGTTGTACCCATTTCACCAGCGGTAACGCCAGCACCATTATGGCCGCGGCGATCAGCATCAGACTGTCAGTGCCCACGTCGTCGGCAAGCAAGGCGGCCACCGCGGGGCCGGCGAGACCGCCGATACTGGCTCCCGCGCCGATAAAACCGAACAGCCGCGTTGCTTGCGTCTTGGAGAACGTGTCTGCCATGAAACTCCAGAACACGGAGATATGAAACAGGCTGAACAAACTGATCCAAACGTAGAACGACTTGTCCAGCAGCGCGCGCCCGTCCAGCGTTTGCGTGCCGACGTAGAACAGCACGAAACTGAGTGCAAAGAACCCGTAGACAGCGGGCACCAGGCGCTGAAAGCGCATCCGCGTGATCGCTGCGCCATAAACGGAAACTGCGATAAAGCTGAAGACAAACGTCATTGTCCATAACCAGCTGACCTCGGCGTCGCTCCAGTCGGAGGCCATCGCATCGCGCACCGGGCGCAGTATGTAGTACGAGCCCATCATCATCAGCACCAGGCTGAACGAGGCCAGTGTGGCACGAGCTTCCTCAGGACGAACGTTGCTGGCCATATGCAGGAATCGCTGTAGCGGATTGGGTGAGTCGGATTTGCTCATGTCAGAAACTCGGGTAGAGGTAACGCAGCATTTTGATGCGTTCAGGAGCGTTTGGCACGCGACCAACGTTTGCGCCCATGTTATCCGCCATGTGCCCGGGCTTTGACGTGGCCGGGATGACGCAGGTCACCGCCGGGTGGCCGAGGATGAACTTGAGGAAGAACTGCCCCCAACTTGAGCAGTCAAACTCCCGTGCGAATTCCGGGAAGGCTTTATCGCGGCTGTCTTTAAACAGTGCGCCGCGCTGAAACGGACGATTGATCATGGTGGCAATGCCCCGTTCCTGCGCCAGGGGCAGCAGGCGTTGCTCGGCCACGCGGTCTTTCATGTTGTACGTGAACTGTACGAAATCCAGCGGTTCGGTGCGCATGATCTCAAGAAGCTCGTCATGGTAGCGTCCGTGGGAGGTGGTAATGCCGATGTAGCGAACCCGTCCCGAAGCCTTCCAGTCTTTCAGCGTGGCCAGATGGGTTTTCCAGTCCTTCAGGTTGTGCACCGCTATCAGGTCGAATCGCTTTACTCCCATGCGTCGCGCAGACTCCTCCATTTGCGCAATCCCCTGCTCTTTGCCCTCGGTCCACACCTTGGTGGCGGCGAATATGTCGGGGCGCGGGTTCGTTGCGCGCAGTACGTCGCCCACGCGTGATTCAGCGCGGCCGTACATGGGAGAGGTGTCGATAATCGTGCCCTGACCCGAAGTGAAGGCCTGCATGACAGCTGTTAGTCCGGACAGCGACTTGGCGTCATCGCCGGTATCGAAGGTGCGTGAGGTGCCCATTCCGATAACGGGGAGCTTTTCACCGCTGCTGGGAATGCTGCGCTCGATCAGCGCAAGCCCGGCCTTTCCCTGCGCAGGAGCCTGCTGAGCCATCGTGTGCTCAGCAGCGCCCAGCCCAAGCGATTGCAGCGCGAGAGCGCCGCCGCCCAATTGAACAAGCTGCCGACGTTTAATCATCCGGAAATCTCCACAGGTTTCAGCGCAGTGTTTCAGCCCCGGTGCGGGTGGTCAAGGTGTCGTGCACCGTTGCTTGCGAAGCGGGAAGAGATGGCGGGGAATGGCCCCCTAGAAGCGGCGTGAGAAAGTGAACATCCACTGCAGACCTTCTATATCGATCTTGCCAACCGTGTCGTCGAAGTCGAGTTCGCTGTACAGGTAGCGCACGCCCAGGCCCATGTGTCGGTTGTCCCTGTATTCGAAATCGATGCCGGCACGTGCATAGAAGCCGAGATTAATATCAGAAGCGTCGTCCGCGGGCAGATCGAGGTCGCCGCCTTCGCCATCGATAAACCCGTCCTTCACTTCGTGATAGCCGTAAATCAGCATGGGGCCGCCGGCAGCGTAGGCGGTAATTCTGTCCTGCAGTCGACCACGAACGTAGGCACCAAGGTGGAATTCGGCGAGCAGGAAGGAATTGTCTGCTTCAACCCTGATAACGGCACCGTCTTCGCCGGTAAAGCCAGCGGTGATTCGAGTGCCGTCGTTCTTCCAGGCAACACTGCCGCCTGAGTTCAATCCCGCGTGTACCCAGCCGCGGTAGAACGTATGCTCGCTTTCAATGCCCAGGCTGGGCAGTGAGCCAAACGTTACTTCCGGGTCCGAGACGGATGCGTCGGGCGAATCGCCGGTCTGGCTATCAAGCTCGAGGACGCCCAGAAACACCTGGAAATTGCCGGTGTCTGTATCGTCGTAGCTCTGCGCCAGCGAATGCGCCGATGTCGTCAGGAGCAGACCGGCCAACACCGGCACCGCAGTGATTGTTGTAGTTCGCATCATTACCAGGTTGGTTGCCAGGGAATTTTCTGCACTGACTCAGTGGTGACGAAAATGCCCTGGGGCGCCGTTGAGCGCAATTGCCAATAGTTGGAGGTGACCTAACTGCTGGCCAGCATCCATTTGCGTAGGCGATTGGAGTCGCCGAAAGGTGTCAGCTTACCGAACGAGTTGAGCAATACAATGGAAACTTCTTCGCCATCGATGGTGGCCTGCATCACCAGGCAGCGGCCGGCCTCGTTGATGTAGCCGGTTTTGCTGAGTTCAATCTCCCAGTTTTCGTTTTTCAACAGGCGATTGGTATTGCCGTAGACCACCGGGCCGCGACCACGAAAGGGGTAAACCTCCATGCGCGCGGTGGTAGTCGATTCGCGAATGAGTGAGTAGTCCTCGGCGGCGGTGAGCATTTTGCCCAGGTCGGCTGCAGTAGAGACGTTTTCGGCCCGCAGTCCTGCGGCGTCGGCGAAATAGCTGTAAAACATGCCAAGGTCGTCGGCTTTGCGATTCATAGCGCGGACGAAGGCTTCGCTGCCACCCGGGTAGGTGCGCCCCAGTGCGGCGGCGGCGCGGTTTTCCGAAGACATCAACGCCAGAAGAATCAGTTCCTTGCGGCTCAGCGTGGCGCCGTAGTTCAGTCGCGAACCCGTACGTTTAACCGTGTCGCGGTCGGCGGGGGTGATGGTGATCTGCTCGTCGAGGTCCAGCCCTGCATCCAGCACCACCATGGCGGTCATCAGCTTGGTGATGGAGGCGATGGGACGAATCGTGTCCACGTCTTTGCCGTAAATCTGGTTGCCTTCGGCGTCCAGCACCAGCACCGACGCTGAGCGCAGTTCAGGGCTGCCCGTCAGTTCACTGAATCTGGAATCACTGGCCCACGCCATGCTGTGCAGCGCACACAGCGCCAGCACAAAGGAAAATGCCCTTGAATAAGACATGCTTGCCCCGCCCCTGCATTGTTTTTCTTGTTGCTGTGCCCGGGCCTTTTTTTAATTGCCTGTTCAGCTGCCACTGAACGGCCCGTGTGCCGCAGTAAGCAACATTCTGCCCCAGATGCACGGCCAGCACTAGCCGCGATCCGCGAAAAGTCGAACTTTTGGCAGCGGTAGTCATTTGTGTGGATATGTCGCTAAAGCGGCGGGTTTGGTGTGCAACTGTGGCAAACTGCGGCTGCAGGTATTCCCCGGCCGCGCACATCGAGCTCTGTCTGGTCGTTCAACCCGGTTCTGATTCTGCCCCGGCCACCTCGCGTAGCAGGCCGCGAAAAGCGCGACTTATGTTGGAATCGCCCGATAGCACCCGCTGTACCTCGCAGGCGATGGGCATCTCCACTCCGTGCTGCGCTGCCAGCTCGATCACCGCAGGCGCACTCTTGACGCCCTCGGCCACCATGCGCATTTCGCCGAGTATCTCTGCGGGGTCCCGGCCCTTGCCCAGTTCAATCCCGACGTGGTGATTGCGGCTCTGCGGGCTGGTGCAGGTGGCGATCAGGTCGCCCATACCGGCGAGGCCGGCGAACGTTTCCTTCTCGCCCCCCATGGCTACGCCCAGCCGCGTCATTTCTGCCAGACCCCGGGTCATCAGCGCGGCGCGCGTGTTGTCACCGGCGCCACGGCCGTCGCCCATACCGACCGCGATGGCGATGATATTTTTCAATAGACCACCCAGTTCGCAGCCCACGATGTCGCTGTTGGTGTACACGCGAAACAGGCTATTGCCGAGCAGGGTTTGCAGCTGCCGCTGGATGTCGGGGTTGTCGGTCGCGACAACGCTCGCCGCCGCCTTGCCGGCCATGACTTCGCGGGCAAGATTGGGCCCGGTGAGTACCGCCGCCGGGTGTTGTGGCAGCAACTCGCCGATAATTTCTGTCATGCGCAGGTGTGTGCCCAGTTCCAGCCCCTTGGTCAGGCTGACAATCGGGACGCCGTCTGCCAGGTGAGGCTGGGCCTGGACGAGCACCTGGCGAAAGTGTTGCGAGGGAATGCCCATAATGAGCACATCGGCACTGGCCACGGCAGCGGCGAGATCGTCCGTTGCCTGCAGTTTTTCCGGCAGTTCGGCGTCCGGCAGGTAGGCGCTGTTGCTGTGGCTTGTATTGATCTCGTCGACGGTTGCCCGATTGCGCGCCCACAGCGTGACCGGCGCATTGCGGCACACCATCGCCGCCACGGTGGTTCCCCAGGAACCGCCGCCCAGCACTACTACTCTTGGAGTTTCCATGCTGTAGCCCCCTGGCTTTTACCCGTTCTTAACAGCGCCGTGGGTGCGAAGCGACAAGCGCACCCTCAATAGCGCGTGCACCCAACTGGCTTTATTGGGGCCAAGCTTATCGCATTCTCCGGGGTGGTGGGGTACGCGGGCAGGCTGCAGCATGATCGAGCCTGATCAACGGGCAAAAAAAAACGCCGTCGCAAGGCAGGTAGCGACGGCGTTGTTAGGGAAATAGCTTTTGTTCTCTGCCCAGATTTCAATTCCCGGCCCGCAAACCGGAAAACGTCCCCTGGCGACAAACACCTCTGACAAATGTTTGCCAGCATCCCCTGAAATGTGACGGTTGCCCTCAATTGGTAGTCAACCAATAACCGCCACAACTTCAGTATATTCAGCGCCTTTGATTACTCAAGAAATAACCTCATGATATTTACTTATAATATGAAATGCCAATATAGAATATCACGCTGGTTTCCAGCAGCGGCCGGGTGGCGCTAAACTGCGCCTTTTCCCGGCCCAGGAGGCATCAGCTGAAATGACACTGGAACGCAGGCAGTTTCTGCAATTCTCCGCCACGGCAGCCACCTTGCCCTGGCTTGCCGGCTGTGGCGACAGCGCTTCTAGGGTAAGCATCGACACTTCCCTGCCTGTAGGGCCGTTCGGCAAGGCCAGCACCGCGGAGGAGGTGACAGCGGGGCTGGATCTCAGCGGACGTACGGCCCTTGTGACCGGGTGCAACTCCGGCCTCGGCTACGAAACCATGCGTGTACTGGCCCTGCGTGGCGCCCACGTTGTCGGCACCGGACGCACGCTGGAAAAGGCCGAGGTTGCCTGCGACAGCGTGGACGGCGCAACCACGCCCGTGGCACTGGAGCTATCCGACTTTCAGTCGGCGGTCGATTGTGCCCGGCAAGTGATCGACGCGGGACTGGTTCCGGACATGCTGATCTGTAACGCCGGCATCAACACCTTTGGCGAGTTGGAGCTGGTGGCCGGTATCGAGAAGATGTTCGTGGTTAACTTTCTCGGCCATTTCGTGCTGGTCAATCGCTTGCTGCCAGCAATGCAGGCAAAGGACTCCGCCCGTATTGTGCATGTGGGCAGTTCGTCGGGTTACACACAGGCGCCAGCGCACGGCATCGACTTCGACAACCTGCGCGGCGAGAAGCACTTTGATGCACAGGAGGCCTATGGCCGATCCAAGCTTGCCAATGCGCTGTTTTCATTGGAACTGGCCGAGCGCCTGACGGGCACCCGCGTCACTTCCAATGTGATTCACCCGGGGCTGGTGAAAACCAATATTGCACGCACTGCCCCCGGGCTGATTCGCACAGCCTTCGACCTGTTTGGCGGCGCCATTGCCAAGTCTCCCGCGCAGGGCGCGGCCACGCAGGTTTACGTTGCTACCCAGCCGGCGCTGCAGGGCGTCAGCGGTGCCTACTTCGAGGACTGTAACCCGGTGCAAATCGGCGGTGAGCATCACATGTTCGACGCCACGATGGCCTCCCGCCTGTGGCAGGAGGCGCAGGAGATGACGGCTGCCTATCTGGTTTGAGCTTTTCCTCGCGGCAAGCCCTGCCACAACGCCAATCCGTTGCGAGCAACCGTCGTGGGCAGCAGCGCTATTTGGCGGCTTTGCGGAACAACAGCGTCATACGATCTGATTCGCCAACGGCCTGCAGTGCGGCGCGTTGTTCCGGGTCGTCTTCACTGCCGCGCAGGCTGGGCGGCAACCGCCAGACAATGGCCTCCTCGCCGGGCTGATCTTTGGGGTTGGCGTTGATCTCACTGCTGGCAACCAGTTCGAACCCCGCTTCCTCAAACATGGCAATGACTGCAGACTGCTTCAGGTAGCCGCGCTGGCCCTGGGCGCTCGCAGCGCTGACGTTTTCCGGCGCGCGGTGCTGCACAACGCCAACGAGGCCGTTGTCCTTCAACATGTCGTGCACTGCTGCCAATGCCGCACTGCGCGTACCGGCCTTTTCTTCAAAACGGTTGAGGTTGTGTAAAGCACGAATGAGCAACACGCGATCGACGGTGCCCTTGACGTCTTTAGGCACTGATTCAAACGTGAACCCGCGCGCTTCAATACCGTTGTCAGTGTAAGAGGCCACCTGCGCTGGAAACTTCGCCGTGAGTGCGATGCGCTGTGCGGCGACTTCCTCGGTGACCCAACTGAACATCGGCCACATGCGGTCGGCGTAGTTCACGCCGAACAGTTTGCCCTTGCCACCGAGGTAAGGTGCCAGAATCCGCGTGTACCAGCCGCTGCCCGGCAGGCCCTCGGCCACGGTCATACCCGGTTCTACACGGAAGAAGTTGAGCGTCTCGACGGGGTGGCGTGCACTGTCACGGCTTCGGTCTTCTTCGCTGCGCGTGGCGATGCCCTTCTCCAGCGCGCCCGTGTGGGTGTCTGCGCTGGTGCTTTGGGCGGCGCCCAGTGCAATCAACAAAGGCAGGAACAGGCGAATGGCCAGGTTTTTCATGATCGAGCTCTCCGGGTAATTTACGTTCGGTGGAACACCATGGTATACCGGTGCGCCGCGCGGTGTACGACAGTATAGATACAATGGCGTCGTCCGTCAGACAGCAATGCGGCAGACCGGTTCACAGCAAATCGTTGTCTTCGGTCGCCGTTGTGGGCGGGCCGCTGGTTTACCCCAACTGAACACGGAACACTGCGCGCACATTAGTTGCAATAACGAGAGCAAACCTGGCGGGAGCCCCCTTATGAGCAAAGTACTGATTACCGGCGCTACCGGATTTATCGGCAACCATGTCACCCGGCTGTGCCTGGAGAAGGGTGATTCGGTGCGCGTGATGGTGATGCCGGGAGAGGACCGCTCACCCCTCGATGGCATGGATGTAGAGTTTGTCGAGGGCAATCTGCTAAACCCCGAGTCCCTGCGCGCCGCTGTGCAGGGCGTGGAACAGCTCTACCACCTGGCCGCCATGTTCGCGATCTGGACGAAAGACCCCGATCTGCACTACAAGATTAACGTCGATGGTGCCCGTGCCATGCTGCTGGCGGCAATGGCAGCGGGCGTCGAAAAGGTGGTGTTTACCAGCAGTGTTGCCGCCATCGGAGTGGAAGGCGACGGCAAGTGGGCCACTGAGGAAACGGCATTCAATGCCTGGCCCTGGGCCAGTGAGTACATCCTGTCGAAATTCATCAGCCACCAGATGGTGAAGGGCCTTGTGAGTGAGGGCCTTCCGGTCTCTATGGTGCTCCCCGGCCTGCCTTTCGGTCCCGGAGACCGTGCACCAACGCCAACCGGCACGATGATTCTGCGGACGCTGAAGGGGCAGATGAAAAACTACTGGGACGGTGGTGTGTGTGCAGTTGATGTGCGCGACGTGGCTGCAGGCCATGTGCTGGCCATGGAGAAGGGGCGTATCGGCGAATCGTATATTCTCGCCAATCGCGACGGCAATATGACGAACCGGGAATTTCTCACCCTGATTGGTGGGATTGCCGGCGTGGACAAGGTTGCGCAGACCGAGGTGTCGGGCAAGGTCATGCTGCGCGTGGCGAAAGCGGCTGAGATGTGGTCCAGCCTCACCGGCCGCGCTCCGGTCACGACTTACAAGAACACGATGTACGCGCTGCAACACGGCTACGTCGATCCAACCAAGGCCATTGAAGAACTGGGCCTGCCACAAACGCCCATCGAAACCGCCGTGCAGGATTCCATCGAGTGGTTCCGGCAGCACGGCTACGCCTGAGGCCGCGCCTGCGCGGGCGATGCCAGTAACACGGCAACTTAATATAGCGCCGCGACTTTCTTTTCGCCCGGACCGGTTGGATACTGACGCAAGCCAACCGCCCGGATAATCAATGTCGGAAGCCACTGCCCGCCCACCGCTTGCAAGGTCACTGCTCCTGTTTGGCCTGCTGTTTCTCGTTGCACTGCTGCCTCGGCTCTACAGCGCACAGACACTGGGCTGGCACTGGGATCATCCGGGCAGTTTTACCCTCGTTAACTTTGATGAAGGCGGTTCCTGCCGCGCAGCGTTGCAGGGGTTCGACTACACGGGCTTTGTGGGGTATCAAACCATCGCTGTTGCCTCGCTGTTGGGCAACCCGCCACCGCCGGACGTTGCAGGTGATGAGCGCGCCGTCAAAGCCTACTGCCACAGCCCGCAGCATCTGCTGGTTGCGCGCAGCTATTCCGCGGTAACCGGCGCGCTGACAACCGTAGTCACCGTGGCGCTGGGTCTTTTGTTGGTGCCACACTTGCCGGCGGTGGGCTGGACGGCCGGCGCGCTGTTGGCGCTTTCCGGATTTCACCTCAGCGAGTCACACAGCGGTACCGCTGATGTCCCCTCGGTTTTTTTCATCTATCTGTTTGCGCTCATCGTGGTGCTTGCGCTGGCGCGGCGCAGTGGTCCGCTGTTGGTGATGAGCCCCGCCTTTCTGCTCTTCGCCGTCTGGGCCAAGTACTGGGTGTTTGCAGCGCTCGCCTATTTCGCCTGCTTGCCGTCGCGGCTGTGGGAGTACCTCAGTGCCGGGTTGTCGCGCTGGCAGGTCATCGCGTTGCCGGTGGCAGCCGCGATGCTCTTCGGCCTTATGAGCATCAGTGATTTTCGTAGCGGCGGTTACTATCCCGCGCTCGCGCTTTTCTACCTGTTGGTGCCCTGGCGTCGCGTTCGACGGCCCATGATCCTGTTCTGGCTGTTGGTGCCGCCCGCGGTCTACCTGATCAGCGAGATCGATGTGGTGACGCGTTTTACCTTAAGCGGCGAAGCGGGTCGTTTTGGTTCGGGCTATGCGGCTATCGGTTGGCACAAGTGGCCACGCAACCTGCTTAACCTGCCATTGTTGTTGCTGGTTGCACTGGGCCTGCCTGCACTTGCGTTGCTGCCCCTGGGAGTGCGTGCGTTGCTGCGCGGTGAAGGCGCTGTGAGACTGTGGTGCGTCATGCTGCCGTTCTTTGCCTTTTTGTTGTTTATGGCCTTCGTCTCGCCGATAACCTACTACCGGCATTACCTGCCGCTGGTTCCCCTTGCGGCTATTCTGGCGGCCTGGGGGTTGTACGCCAGTGCGGCGGGCGGGCGCAGGTGGGCTGTGCTGCTGTTTCTTGCCTGGCCGGCCGTGTTGGCCTGGGACCTGGTGAGCGACTACCATCACGATCCGCGAATCGCCCTGCGCCAGTGGTATGCGGAACACCGCGATGACCATATATTTTATAGCTACTACGTTAACCCGCCCGCGGGACGGAACGTGTTGTTTTGGCCGGAGTATGCCGCAGGCGATGCGGCGCAGTTGCGCTCGGGGCACTATCTCGTACTCAGCGAAAACTGGTACGACACCGCCTATGCCAATGAGCTCAATGGCCCGCTGGTGCACGATCTGCAGCGGCTCATAAAAACCAGGCCCGCCTATGCGGCTTTTTATCGTCAGGCTTTGGCGGGAGAGCACCCGTACCTTGTGCCGGTGAAGACCCTCAGGGTGAACAGCTTCATGCCTGAACTGTTGCTACACCGAACCCTGTATGGCAATTTCCAGCTGTTCGTCGGAGACATCCACATCCTGCGCATTGAGCGCTAACGCGCAACGGAGAACAGACGGCCACCGTGACCCAGCATCAGACCCAGCCTGCCGACATCGAGCGCCTCATCACGTGGCTCCTGCTGATTGCCGGAGCGCTGCTGTACCTGTCCTTTGGTTATACCGAAATGGCGGGCTCCGATATGTGGTGGCATGTGGCGGCGGGGCGCGAGCTGGTGCAAACCGGCACCCTGTGGATGGTAGACGACTGGTCCTACACCGCGCTGGGCAGCGAGTGGTTGAACCACGAATGGCTGGCGGACCTGATCTATTACGGCTGGGCGTCCCTGTTTGGCATCGAGGCGCTGGTTTACTGGAAGTGGCTGGTCATCGTGGCCTGCTATCTCCTGTTGCAGCTCACCCTGGCGCGAATCAGCGGCAGCCATCTCGCCGGTTTTTTGTGTGCCGCGATGGCGGTAGTGATTGCGGCGCCGTTTCTGGATGTGCGCCCACACCTGTATTCCCTGCTGAATTATTCTCTGCTGTTGTTTCTGCTACTTGGGCGTAGCGCGCGACTGTGGATCCTGGCCCTTCTGTTTGTTGTCTGGGTGAATCTGCATGGCGGGTTTTTCTTCGGGCTGATGGCGCTGGGCATTCTGCTGTTCCCGTGGCGCGAGTTAAACACACAGACCTTGAAAGTCGCCGTATTCACCGGGCTTGGCTGTGCCGCTTTCGCGGTACTTAACCCGTCGGGTATCAACACTTTTTTCTACCCGTTGAAGTACGCTTTTGACGAAAGCTCACCGTTTCGCACGCTGGGCGAATGGTTGCCGCCCTCCGCGCCTGGAGGCATTCAGGCGCCGCTGTTCTTCTATTTCCAGTGGGCGCCATTGGCGGCGCTGCTGTACGCGCTGCCGGCTGTGCGCAAGCGAGCCGGGGGCATACCCTGGGAGGGGCTGTGTCTGACGGGTTTGACTCTTGCCATGGCGTTAACCAGTCGGCGCTTTATCCCCCTGTTTGGCATTTCTCTCGCGGTACTGCTCGCACCGTTGCTGGGTGTGCTGTTGGGCTGGCTCTGGAATTATGCACGGAAAACATTGTCGGGGGTTGTGCTTGGGGTCTTCATGCTGGCCATTGCGGTCTGGCGCCTGTATCCCTACCCACTGCAAGCTGCGCCTGCCTTTCACTATCTCGTCGCCGAGTACACCTATCCAGTGGATATGCTCAACTTCATCCGCGCCAACGCTCTGAAGGGCAGGGTGTTTGCGTACTACAACTGGGGTGGTTACGTGCACTGGCGCACGGACGGCGACCTGAAAGTCTACATCGATGGTCGCGCGGACACGCTTTACGACGCCGCTACCTACAACAACTATGTTGCGGTGCTGAAACATAACAGTGACTGGCGGCAGCGGCTGGAAGCAACAGAACCCGATTTTATCCTGTGGCCGCACCAGCGCGGAGCGGGCCAGGTGAAATTTTCAACGCTGACGGAATCCGGCAAGTGGCGGCCCGTGTACCAGGATTCATCAGCCTGGCTGTTGGCGCGCAGTGATCTGGCGTTACCCGCCGCACCCGTGCGTTCAGAGGACTCACCGTGGCGTAGCCTCTCGGCTGCCTGGGGCGCCGGGCGCGCGGGGCAACTGCTGCCGATGAGACAGCGCGCCGAACAGGCGCGGCAAGTGATGCCCTGGCATCGCACTGCCTGCGAATACGTGATCTATGGCTACCGCAGGGAGGGGCGCAACGAGGAAGCGCTGAACGTACTGCGCGAATGCCTGGGTTACTTCCCAAGTAGCCACCTGCGCTAGCAGGCGACAGCGGGTTTCGTCAGCCCGTTGCGGAAAGATACTCCGCCGCGATCTGTTCTCCCAGCAGTCCGGTCATACGCGCGCTGTTACCTGCCTCCAGCTCAATCTGCCGCGCCATCAGGCAGTAGCGAAACAGCGGATAATCCCTGTCTACGCCGGTGCCGCCGTGGCAGTGTTGCGCGGCCTGGCTGACGCGGTGTGCAACATCACCACACCAGATCTTGGCCATGGTAACGGCGTCCCCTGCAGGCCTGCCCTGATCGATCAGGGAGGCGGCCTGCTGTGTCACCAGCCGCAGGCATTCCACATCGATGTAGCAGTCGGCCACACGGTGGCTGACTGCCTGGAAAGTAGCGATGGCCCGGTCGAACTGTTCCCGCTCCGACGTATAGCTGCCGGTGATGCGCATCATCTTGTCACTCAGGCCGACAGCCGTTGCAGCCAATGCCGTCTGCGTTGCCTGTTGCGCCCAGTTCATTGCCTCTCGCGCCGCGCCGCCGGTGGCGACGATGTCCCCGGCGGGTACCTGTACGTTGTCCAGCACCAGCTCAAAGCGAGTTTCTCCGCTGGTGACAAGCTGCGGATTCAGGGTAACGCCGGCAGCCTGGGGGTCGATCAGCGCTACCAGCAATTCCTCGTCGTTTTTAGCCGAGAGCAGTACGCGCGTCGCGGACGATGCACCCACGACGCAGACCTTGGTGCCGCTGATGGCGTAACCGCCATCCTCTTTTTGCGCGGTAGCAGCCGGGGCTTGAGGATTCTCATTGCCGTACTCTTCCAGCGCGCTGCTGACACGGTGGCTGCCGTTGGCAATACCGGGTAGCCACTGATCCTTCTGCGCATCGGTGCCAAAACGTCGTAGCACGCCGGCCGCGCCAACCAGCACCGGCACCACCGGTACCGGGGCAACGCATCGGCCCACTTCCTCGCACAGGGTAGTGAGGCTGAAAAAGCCCATCCCCATGCCGCCGTGCGCTTCCTCTATATCCAACCCCAGCAAGCCCGCTTCTGCCAGTGCCTGCCACAGCGCGGGATCAAAGCGTTCTTCCTGCGCTTCCACAGCCTTCAATTTGTCTACCTCGGTGAAATCACCGAGGATCTGCGCCGCCAGTTGCTGCACACTTTTCAGTTCTTCTGAAATCGTAAAATCCACGTTGATTCCTCCCTAGCGCGTGCGGGGCATCCACAGCCCCGCCATGGCAATGATGTCTCGTTGAATCTCGTTGGCGCCGCCACCGAAGGTGAGGATGGAACCGACGCGCCAGCGAAACTCGATGCGGCCCTTGAGTACCGCGCCCGGTGAATGGGCGGCAATGGTGCCTGCGCTGCCCAGTACTTCCAGCAGCAGCCGGTACAGTTCCACGAAGAACTCACTGCTGTACACCTTCGCCATGGAGGCATCGGCCATGTCCAGCGGGCCCTGGTCCATGGCCCAGGCCTGCTTCCAGCAGATCAGCTTGACCACTTCCAACCCGCTTTTTACCCGCGCCAGGTTGTGTTGTACCCAGGGTTGCTCTATCACTTTGCCGCCGCCGGGGGCGTCTGTCTCCGCTGCCCATTTGCAGGTGTCGACGAACAGTGAATCCACCTGGCCGTGGGTGAACAGTGACAGGCGCTCGATATTGAGCTGCCCGGTTATCAGTTTCCAGCCCGCGTTGACTTCGCCCACGCGGTACTTGTCCGGCAGTCGCACGTCGTTGTAGTACGTGGCATTGGTGCGCACACCCAGCGTGTGTACGGGTGTTACTGAAAAGCCCTCGTAGTCGGTGGGCACCAGGAACATGGTCAGGCCTTTGTGCTTTTTCGACGCATCCGGGTCGGTGCGCGCCGCCAGCCACACGTAGTCGGCGTAGTTGGCAAGGCTGGTCCACATTTTCTGGCCGTTGATGATCCAGTCATCGCCGTCTTTCACCGCGCGCGTTTTCAAACTGGCCAGGTCGGTGCCGGCGCTGGGTTCGGAGTAGCCGATTGCGATCACCACCTTGCCCTGTTTCACGCCGCCGACAACTTCTTCACGCACTTCGGCATTGGCGTTGGCCGCGATCACCGGTGTTACTGCCTCGGTGGTCAGAAACGGGTAGGCAAAACCCGAGCGCACCACTTCGTCGGTGAAAATGTACTGCTCCAGGTGCGACATTTCCTTGCCGCCCAGCTCTTTCGACCAGGACAGCCCTATCCAGCCGTCGGCGCCCATGCGCGCGTACTGTTTGCGAAACTCCGGGCCGCCACCCTCCTTGAGTTCGTCATTTTTCATTTCTTCCAGCAGCTCGGGCGTCATGACTGTCTTCATGTAGTCCCGCACTTCCTGCTGCAGCGCCTTTTGTTGTGGCGTTAGCTCTATGTTCATGCCCTTGTGCTTCTCCTTTTCCCGGTAGTGAGGGGCCGGCGTCAAGCCCGCCCCATACCATGCATCATTCTTCAGGCGGATTGCACCGCCGCGACCAGTTTCTGTTGAATTTCGGTATCGCCTGTTACCACGGTGCACAGCCAGTTGTCGACGAGAGCACCGTAACGCTGTGACAATTCGCCGGGTACTTCATTGATGTTTTCGCACACAACCGCGAAGGCATCGAGTATATCGTCGGTGATCAACTCGCCGATGTCTCCCCAGCGGTTTTCCCGCGTGAGTTTGTGAGCCTCGGTCTGCAGGTCACCCCACCCGTGCAATTCCAGTACCGGGCGATAGGCGGGGGTGGACGCATAAAAACCGAGTTGTGCCTGCACCGCCTGTTTGGACGCTGCAAAGGCTGCGGCGTCAACGCCCGTTACCACCATTACCGGTGCGCTGACGACAAAGTCTGTGCGTTTTCGCCCGGCATCTTTCAGGCCCTGTTCTACGGCGGGTAATGTGACCTCGGCGAGGTATTTTGCCGTGGTGAAGCCGTGCGCGATGAGGCCATCGGCAACTTCCGCCGCAACCTGTGTCATCAGCGGCCCCACGGCGGCCAGGTTCACCCGCGGTGCGCCGAACGCCTTGTTCTGTGGTGTGAACATGGGTGTCATCAGGTCGTGACGATAAAACCTGCCGTTGAAGTTCAATTCCTCGCCGTGCTCCCAACAGGCCCAGATTGCGCGCATCGCCTCGATGTACTCGCGCATGCGTGCAGCCGGGCTGGACCACGGCATCGAAAAGCGCCGCGTGATGTGCGGCTTGATCTGTGAACCCAGACCCAGCGTGAACCGCCCTTGTGAGTACTGGTTCAGGTCCCAGGCGAGGTTGGCCATGGTCATCGGGTTGCGCGCGAAGGCCACGCTGATGGACGTAGTCAGGGCGATTTTTTCCGAGTGCTCTGCCGCCAGCACCAGCGGGAAGAACGGATCGCTGTTGATCTCGGCGGAAAAGGCGGCGTCGTAGCCGCAGTCTTCAAGCTGCGCTATGGACAGTGGTGCCATGTCGAGGTCGGCAGTGAGCATGCCGCTGACTTTCATCCGCTGGTCTCCCGGGTGGGGTCGCTCAGGTAATCTCCGCGAGCAGGCTGCCAATCATGCGCTGCGCCTGCCCGGCGTAGCCACCACCGAACAGGTTGAAATGGTTCAGAACGTGGTACAGGTTGTACAGCACTTTACGCGTACTGTAGCCGGGATCAATGGCCCAGGCGCTCACGTATGACTGATAAAATCGCTCATCGAAACCGCCGAATAACTCCGTCATGGCAAGGTCTGCCTCGCGATCGCCATAGTAACTGGCCGGGTCGAAAATAACCGGCCCGTTGTCCACGGTGCAGGCCCAGTTGCCACCCCACAGGTCGCCGTGTAGCAGCGAGGGTTGTGGCCGATAATCGGTGAAGAGCGTGCCCAGCACCTCCAGCAACCGCGCCCCGCTGTCGCTCAATGCGCTCCCGGCGCCGTTGGCGGCGGCCAGTTCCAACTGGTATCCCAGACGATGCCTGCCATAGAAGTTCACCCAGTCCTCACCGGGCGTGTTGATCTGCGGCGTACGGCCAATGGTGTTGTCGCGATGCCAGCCAAAGGTCTCAGACACGCTGCGGTGCATGCGGGCAAGCTGTTCACCCAGCAGCGCGGCGTCCGCTTTGCCCCCGGGCTGCAGATCAAGCCACTCCAGCACCAGCCAGCTTTGCTGAGCATCTTCGCCGGCAGTCAGGGGCAGGGGAGTGCGTACCGCCCGTGCGCGATCAATGGCGCGCAATGCCTCGGCTTCAGCGCAGAATATGTCGCCCATACCGGGGTTGTTGAGCTTCAGGAAATAGCGTTGCCCGCTGCCCTCGATCCTGAACGCTCGATTGATGTCCCCCCCGGCCACGGTGGCGGCGCTTGCCACCCTGAAAGGCTCGCCCGTGACCCCGCTAATCGCCTCTTCTATCGCCCGCCAGTCATCTGCCATCTACCTGGTCCGTTTTGGCCCGCGCCGGGACAGTTGAGCATTCCCCGGCGGGCACTTATAATCGCTCCCCCTCGTTTCAAGTATGACAGGACTATAGCTCAGTTGGTTAGAGCGCTACCTTGACATGGTAGAGGTCCCCAGTTCGAATCTGGGTAGTCCTACCAAACTCCCTTCCGGCAACATCCGATAATGGCTTCATGCCCTATAAAAATAGCGATTTTCATCTGTTTTCGTTCTTGTAGTGCCTGATACTGTCTGCCAATATGGTACCCCCATAGGGGGTATTTGTAGGGGTATATCCAAGCGCTTCAGCGCGATACCCCCGACAGACGTTCCTCACAGTGAGCATAGAGGGCGTATCAATGGCGCTAACAGCTACAGCGGTTAAACAGGCAAAGCCCCGTGAGAAGCCGTACAAGCTCTCTGATGAGAAGGGGATGTTCTTGCTGGTCAATCCAAATGGCTCAAAGTATTGGCGCTTGAAGTACCGCTTCGGCGGTAAGGAAAAGCTGCTCGCCCTTGGTGTGTTCCCTGATCTGTCTTTGGCCGGTGCGCGGGATAAACGTGACGAAGCGCGCAGCCAGCTAGCGAATGAGATTGATCCTTCCGTAGCTAAACGGGTCCGCAAGCAGGCACAGAAGGAAGAAGGTGGGAATAGCTTCAAGGTTATTGCCACTGAGTGGTTCCAGACCAAGATGCAGAATAAAGCGCAGGGATATCAGGATCGCACTTGGCGGGGCTTGAAGAATGACTTGTTCCCCGCTCTTGGGCATCGTCCCATCAACCAGATCACCGCGCAGGAGTTACTGGCGGCACTCAGAAAGGTGGAATCGCGTGGCGCTGTGGATATGGCTCACCGCGTTAAACAATCAGCCGGGCAAGTGTTCCGGTATGGCATCGTTACCGGGCGTTGTGACCGTGATCCGGCTGCAGACTTGAAGGGGGCACTCCAGCCGACCAACAAGAAGCACTTTGCTGCGATTACTGACCCCAAGAGCGTGGGCAAGCTATTGATTGCCATTGATGCCTATGAAGGCACTCCTATAGTGAAAACTGCTCTCAAGTTATCCGCAATCCTATTCCAGCGCCCTGGGGAGATTCGAGCTATGGAATGGAGTGAGATTGATTGGGAGAAGAAAATTTGGGAGTTGCCCGCGGAGAAAATGAAAATGAAGCAGCCGCATGTTGTGCCTTTACCGAAACAAGCAATTACGTTGTTGAAAGAACTAAAACGCAGTACGGGGCGAGGACGTTATGTGCTCCCCAGCGCCAGAGGGAATCATCGGCCCTTGAGTGACAACGGCGTTAGGGTCGCGCTGCGCACAATGGGCTATGACAACGACACGATGACTGCCCACGGATTTAGGGCCATGGCCCGTACACTGCTGGATGAAGAACTTGGCTTTCGAGTGGATTATATCGAGCATCAGCTAGCCCACGCTGTGAAAGATACGAATGGGCGCGCCTATAACCGCACAACCCATTTGAAAGAGCGCGAGAAAATGATGCAGCAGTGGGCCAATTATCTTGACGACCTAAAAGCGCAGGATACGGCAGATAACGTTGTCACGGCGAGCTTTGGAGCAAGCTAGGGGCGAGACTGGCGGCTAAATTTGAGCGGTTAAGGAAGTAGGGCGGGCTGACCAATGAGAAGAATCCATGAAAATGGGGGCGATTGCCCTCGCATTCCTGATTTGGTCGCGAAGGCTTTCAACGATCTTCCAGACGATGTCGAGCTTACGGGCGTACGTCATTCGAAGGCTCGATGTATGGTGATTGAAATTCGAGGAGCACTGGAGAGCGTGGCCACAAAGTACGCTGAGTGCGGCGGTAAAGATAGCATCCGAGCCGACCTAGAAATGGTGTACGACGTTTTCCAAGTACGAGATAAGATTGATGAGCTTTACAGGGAGCTTTACCGCGTTCAATTGATGACGCGAGGTAAAGGAGATGTTTCCCAAGAGCTTATCCGAATCATCAAAGATGAGGCATGGGGCAATCTCTCCTTCAAGAAGGCCCATGAAAAGATGAGATTCAAGTATCCAAGAATGGCACCTGCGCTAAAAAAGTCCTCTTTCTATGACTGGAGAAAGGAAGGTCGATTCAGCTAATTAGTCCGGAACCAGTCCGAACAAACTCTAACACTTCTAATTTTTGCCTCTATTCGCTCGTTTTACGCGCTTCTAACGTGAGTGACGGTTACTAATCCCTCTCACGCCTCCTATTCTATAGGTGTCGATAACGCCCAAGGAGAGCGAAAGGCATGGCAAAGCAAACAGTAACCATTGATCCTGTATTACGCTGGCCTGAAGTGGCCAAGATCGTACCCATCAGCCGAAGTCATGCGCATGCATTAGCGGCTGATGGGAAATTCCCAAAGCCTATAAAGCTAGGCCCCCGTGCATCTGGTTGGCTCAAATCAGAAATAAATCTCTGGCTGACCGAACGTGTAGCGCTGTCGCGCGCAGACTCGGAAGTAGCTGAAAAGTGGGTTACTTCAGCACCTAAATTGGACTAGGGCTTGCCGCCACAGCAAGCCTTAGAGAGATCAATTTGCATTGGGGAATGTGATGATTGTGCAAATCGAGACTGCGCGATTAAAGCGCAGAGAGAAATTGCATCAGAAGAACACAGCGGGCAACCATGAGCATGAAGCTATAAATGAACTGGCCGCTATACCGCTGAGCAAGCAAAGCCCAGAGCAGAGGAGGCGGCTTATTGACCTAATCGCGCTCAATCATGCTCGCAAAGAGTCTGTGAGGTTTGGCCGATGCTTATAGACCATCCGACAGCCAATTTTTCCCGATCTGAGCTACTCGCCATGCATCGCTGGTGCATGCAGTACCGTCATTTAGTTAGGGCAGGGGGGAGACCTACAGAGCAGCAGAACAAGCGGTTTCTAGCCTTCCAGGCAGTGTGCTATGCGACGGGGGCGTCGTATGGAAGCGCTTGAACTCGAGCAACGTGCTGAAGAATTTAGCGCCCACGAAATCCTGTTAGACCCACTAGCCTGGCATGATCCCAAACCGCTAGGGAGAGACCTACTACCCGTACCGGAACTAAAGGCAGACATGTTGCCGAATGCACTTCGAGACTGGGTACAGGACACAGCAGAGCGCATGGATCGTATGCCCCTGGACTTTGTTGCAGTGGGCGTACTGTGCGCCTTGGGCAGTCTTATTGGCCGACGTCTGGCGGTACGGCCTAAACGGGAGGAAAGTGAGTGGGTGGTGGTGCCTAACCTCTGGGGAGCGTGTATTGGCGGCCCATCAACCAAAAAGTCTCCAGCTCTGGGTGCTGCACTGTCATTTACCAAATCACTAGAAAACGACGCACGGCATCGGTTCGAGCTTGAAAGTAAAGACCACGCAATTAGTGTTGAAGCAGCGAAGGTGTACCGCAAAGCACAAGAAGTCGATCTTAAAAAGGCCGCTAAGCGAGACATCGCAGAGGCTCGTAGTATGCTCGAAGCAATAGACCGGGAGGAACCTGAGCCGCCAGCGCAAAAGCGGTACGTTCTGAACGATTCGACCATAGAAAAAGCCGGCGAGTTGCTACGAGAAAACCCAAACGGTTTGCTGCTTTATCGTGATGAATTAACGGGATGGTTGGCTTCGTTGGATCAGGTCGGACGCGAGCAGGACCGGGCATTCTTTCTGGAAGCATGGAACGGTAATGCTTCATTTTCATGGGACCGTATTGGCCGGGGTAGTATCCATGTACCCAGCCTTTGTCTAGGCATTGTAGGCGGCATTCAGCCTGCAAAAGTCCGGCCCTATCTTCGATCCATGGCGTCAGGTAACGGCGACGACGGCTTGTTGCAGCGCTTTCAATTAATGGTTTGGCCTGACCCTTTACCGCCTGCCCGCGTCGACAGGAAACCCAACGAGGCGGCTAAGCGGCGAGTAGCGGACCTATTTGAGAGCATCGATAAACTACCTGATTTTGACGGCAGCGAGGCTGGTATGGGGTTCGACCCTGACGCTCAGATTGTCTTTGATGAATGGTATGAGGCTATGCTCGTCAAGGAGGCAACGGAGCGAGATACACATGTCGAGGCACACCTCGTCAAAATGCATAGCCTAATGCCTGCATTGGCGCTGATCTTCCATCTAGCTGATGGTGCCGAGGGTGAAATAGGGGATATAGCCGCAACCCGTGCAACGGTGTGGTGTGACTTTCTAGAGGCACATGCTCGGCGTATCTATGCGCTCGCGTCTGACCAGTACCATGGCGCACGTAGCCTCCTAAAGCGATTCGATACGCTCCCAAACCCGTTTACTAAATCAGATTTCAACAATAAGGGGTGGTCTGGCCTGGCCAGCGCCGATGAGATAGATACCGCTCTAAAAGCTTTAGTCGATCACGGTTATATTGGTGCGCTTGAGGTTAAGACGGGCACTAAACCTCGCTGCGTTTATTACAAGAATCCACACGATATCGAAGAGTGAATTTTTTCAGAATGCACATATGCCGTACCGATTTTACCGATTTATTCGAATTTATCGGTTTTATCGGGTGGGTGGATGGGTGTGTTGAAAAAAACGCAGTGATTAATCAGGTTGGGCGTCGTGGGGTGTTTCGACTGCTTCCCCCTCGAGTGCTTCTTGTCGTTCCATGTAGCCCTCGACTCTCGCCATCAGCTCAGACATTGATGGCCTTGAGCCACTGCTACGCTGAGACTCATCCATTGAGGTCACCGCCAGGCGGTCTACTGGCTTGCCATGCGCGTAGCTAATAATCAGTCCAGCCGCCGCCGTTCTGTCCCGCCAGGACGCTTGTTCATCATTCATACAGCGGACCACAACCTCCACGGCCTGCTCAGAGTTTTCCCGCACGAGCGTCAGGAATTCCTTGCTGAGCATTCGACTGCCGTGGGTATTTCTTCGAGGATCATGGCCCTTTCTGAAGCTCCCAGAATGCTTTTGACCAGGCTTTAAGCCGGGCCTGCGACGTGTGAGCTTTAACTCATTCAAGTGATGTACTGAATCATCTATATCTGGCATTACTAATGCACCAATGCAGGTTGTTGTATTTCCATAGTGTGTAGCTATATGCTACATGCAGTCAATAGCGTCAATGAATCAACTGGCGAGAAAGGCGGTATCTTTGGCCTTTTAAGCAAATAGGCTGTGCCATGTCATCATTTTGGAGTGAGGTGAAGTCGCTGCCATGGGCGGCAATATGGGGCGCTGTTGGCCCTCTTGTTGGAGCCATATCGGGAGCTTGGTGGGCTGCTTGGCGGGAAGATGAGCAATTCCGACTAAGGACTCAAGCCACACGGGCAGATAAGAGATATGACGAGGCTCGAAGAGCTATCGTCAACTTCTTGGGTACTTGTCATGAAGCTGGCGATACGTCGATAGCAACTAAGCAGTTGTTGATGGATGAAGCTGGCACAGATCCCTCCGAAACGGACCAAAAGGAGGCTGTAGCACGGTTGGATAGGGTCAATGTTGAGTTGCTAAAGGCGTACAACGAAGCAAGGCTTGTATTCCCGAAGGAGTTTGCGCCATTGATAACTAGCACATATGACCAAGTATTGCTGGCCAGCTCAGTCAATATGCTGCTCAAGTACGATAAGGAAGAACTGCAGTCACGCGTATTGAAGTGGTGGGACCTGCACAACCAACTTTCGACAAAAGCTCATGAGTACCTAGAGTCGTTGTGGCGAGCCGAATCTTGACCTTTGTTCTCTCTTCTTCCTTTCAGTGAACCCATCTAATTTGGCTTTGCTGCCATGGCCTAGGGAATTTCCAAAATTTGTCGGGCACCCAGGTCACATATACAAGACCCGATTTCAAAAAGACCCCGGGGGTGGGTTAGAAGGAATCGTCCCTGGTATGCAAAAGCTCGATCTGGGACTCGATCCTATCGAGTTGGTTAGTAATCTCACGCTCAAATCTCTCTGCGCGACGCTCTTGGCTCAGATGTGACCAGCCTGTGATTATTAGAATGAGTAAGAGTAATCCCTGCTCCGTTAGTTCCAATGCGACAGCCTCCAAAGTGAGTGCATCTTTCTAATCGACAGCTTTGCAAGCTTGGGCCTGTCCCCAATGCTGTGATTTCTTGGTTGGATATTTTGCAATTCTTACGGTAACTGAGTATCTACACAAGTGCCGGTGACAATTCCGAAGTCGCTTGTTAGGTACATGAAGGGTTTCTCTTTCTTGTGTAGCCAGTTGATCTGCAAGTAGTAGATTGAACCGGGATTGTCTCCGGGGTTTAAAAAAGTTAGCACCTTCAGTGGCCCATACTCAGGCACATCTTTATCCAGCAATACCGGTTTCCCTAGCGTGCCAATGACGTTGGTCAGTTCGCCGGTCATCTCGCCGGTTAAGGTATCCACGAAAAATACCTTCCTCAAATTGCGCTCTCGCGATGGATGTGCATGGAAGGTGCCATCTTCTTCGAGGTAGACAGCGTCCCTAGTGGTGCACTTGAGATTAGAAGCGGTCACGGGGTCAACAATGAGCATAACAAAGAAAAAAAACGCCCAGCGCATGCATAGCCTCCAAAGATCATACTTGCTATTCACTGCCCCACTTAAACTATCTGCTGCGGTCATATTTTTAATTCGAGTTTCTGACAAACTCCACTTCTGGTGATCTTGCTGCCTTCCGATAATTCCCAGTAATCAAACTCTAATGTTTGGCGATCCAATAGGAGGCGGTACCTTATACTTGCATCTACATGACCGCATCGCCAGATGTATTGAGGGCTTCCCCCACCATCATTTCTGGCGCCAACAGCTTCACCGTTCAAAACAAGCGATTCGCTCACTTGGTCGACGACTACCGCGAAACTTTCGGCACCGGTCGAATCTCTGCAGTACAGTTCAACCGTATCAGCCCAAGCAACTGTCGCGAATAAGAGTGTCCAAGCAAACAATATATATATGCCGGTCATAGGTTCTCCTCCTAAGGAGACTATAGGAGTTCCGGGGCAACGCTGTCGGGCTTCCTAATGGATGACGGCGTTACTGCTATTGTAAGGGCAATGGCCAGTTTCCACACCCAGTTCAAGCCCGCAATCCAAGACTGGTGGCGTGGGTGGGGCATGCCTAGTTGGGGACCAGTATATAATCTGCCCCCTTTTGCTAGTATCCAAGTTAGGTTGAGGTTCTTCGATGTTGCAAATAATCTGGAACTACTAGGCTGGTTTAGAGGGTGTGGTCGATGAGAAAAGTGGCGACTGTTTTGATCGCAATGTTACTTGCTACCTGGGTTTTGGCCGAAAGCCTAGTGACCAAAGCTGGACCAGAAATTATGTTGGAACCAGTTGAGAAACAACAAGAATTTTTCGGTGCCTGTGCTGGGTTCATGGAGGCCCTGAGTGAACTTTATGACGCGTCGGGCAAACCTAATCTCGCAGAGCATGTCAGCAATCTGGGGGGCAATTTTTGGACGTCTGCACTAGCGGTCAAAGTGAATGAAACGTTTATGACCGAGGGCATGGACTCGACTCAGGAAGCGTATGAAATTTGGAAAAATAGAGCTGACTCGTTGCGCGACACATCGAAGACCTATGTTTTGGGCATGCTTGAACTCGAGCCGGAAGATTTTGAGGAGAAAGCAAGGGCCACGATAGAAGTCTGTGGTTCAGAAGCGGAATACTCGAATATGCTCAACGATATGATGTTGAGAGTGGTTGGGCAGAAGTGAACCACCAGCTACCCTTGTTATGACGCATTATGGCTCGGCTGTAGTTGGGGTTCAGAAATTTCCAAAATTTGTCGGGCACCCAGGTCACATATACAAGACCCGATTTCAAAAAGACCCCGGGGGGGTAATCAATGAGCCGTTCGTCAACGGAGCCCCGACAAACGACTATTGAAGGAAAATTGAATCGATCGAGCATAAGGGCAAACTGTCCAGGCATAAAAAACCCCGCACGAAGCGGGGTAACTTCTAAAGACTATTGATCAGTTGGCAACGGTTTTCTGCCAGCCCTGGGTTGTTTTAGACAGGCAAAGTTTTACTGCTTGTCGCTCCTCATGATTGATTTTAGAGATTAGTGATCTAATCTTGTCGTTATGAATATGGTCCAAATAAAGATTTCTTAGACAAGCATCGGCCATTTTTCGGATGTCGGACTTGCCTGACTCCCATGACTTTATAGTTTCGCCAGATACATCCATTAGCTCGGCTAGATTTCGACGAGAAAAGTGCATCTCCGTCCTTAAGAATCGAAATTCGTCAGGCGTCAGTATCCCCTCTTTTTGGACGAGATTAAGTCCGATCGCCTGGTGTAAATCTTTCACCTGATCAATGTGGAATACCGTGCCATTTTGAGTTGTGCGCTCAGTAACTCCTCCAGCTAACCAAACGTCTGGAAGGCCGCTCGCAGCGTAGCGAAAGAGCTTTTCAGATTTCATGGTCACTCCTCCTCTTCCTCTTCAGCCCATAAGACAACAATTCTTTGCTCTCCTGGCTCAACCACCAAGTCAACATAAATATGAATACCTGCAACAACGTCGTACATTTTGAGATAGAGTCCGTTGTCATTCCGGCTGGTATGCTCGTCAACAATTTCACCATCCTCAAGCACGTGCCAAATGGCCCGCATGCTCACCTTTCGTGCCTGAACGAGATCGTTAAGGTTTTCGGAAAAGTCGACACAAGACAAATCTGCCGTCAGTTCCGCAACCAAAGCCCTAATTTGCTTAGGGTGGTCTGCTAAATTGTGGACGTTTCCTTGCATTCTTTAATCAGCCGGAAGCTGAACCTCCCTGCCGGCGGGCATCGGAGTATAGGGTATAAAATACCCAAATTCAATATTAGGTATTTATTACCCAATTTCAAGTAATCATTGAAGATTCACGAATTTCCAAGAGTTGCGAGGTTCCCAAGGACTCGGCGCCTTTGATGCGGTTCAAGAAACTATAGCCTTCCGGGGCGGTGGATTTCGGGGGTGTGAGACCTTAGTTGGGGGTATAAATGGGGGTATATATGAATCGTTGTAGATTAAATACTATATATATCAACTAGTTAAGAATATTTGACGTTAGAGGGTAGTCCTACCAACAAAAAAGCCCACCCCATCAGGGGTGGGCTTTTTTGTTGGTGGGGTTAGGCTA
>JAUHYL010000021.1 GCA_030426545.1 Gammaproteobacteria bacterium | reverse complement strand
ATTGCGGAACAACACCGCCAG
Organism: Gammaproteobacteria bacterium; assembly: GCA_030426545.1. Taxonomy (GTDB): domain Bacteria; phylum Pseudomonadota; class Gammaproteobacteria; order Pseudomonadales; family Halieaceae; genus Marimicrobium. The sequence goes on along the minus strand of JAUHYL010000021.1, from coordinate 55,571 downwards.
ATCCGAGGCGTCGACAAATTCGCGCGCGAACAGCTCCTTTGCCGTCAGCGCAACGCCGTTGAGTAGCGCGGCGGCGTCGACACGGCCTGATTGCAACACCAGCCGGGCGTAGGTTGCTGAAATTTCGGGCTTTCTGTGCAAGACAGCCTCCTGGAGACGCCCATTATGTCACTAAATGACTATAAAAAGGTCATTTTATGAAAATGGCGTCCGCACCGCGAGCGGGTAGTCTGTACGCATCAACTGGAGGAGGCACACCCCATGACGACCACCTACGTGCTGGACCACCCCGAAAAGGGACGCATCGAATACCGTGACCGCAAGCGTTACCTGTGGATGTCCTCGCTGTTCATGCCACTGTTCCCGATGCTGGGTATCTTTTTGTACTTCGCATTCGATACCCAGTGGGCACTGGCGATCCCACTGCTGTTTTCCTATTTTGTTATCCCCCTGCTGGACTACGTGATCGGTGCCGACGAAAACAACCCGCCCGAGGAGATCGTGCCGCAGCTGGAGGAGGATCGCTATTATCGCCTGCTGACCTGGTTCACGATTCCCATGCATTTCATTGTGTTGATCGCCATCGCCTGGTTTGTAGGCACTCAGCCGCTGACCGTCTGGTCGGTGCTGGTGCTGGCGATTACCGCGGGCAGCTACAGTGGTCTGGGTATTAACACGGCGCATGAGCTCGGCCACAAGAAGCCCGAGTTTGAACGCCTGCTGGCAAAGATTGTCCTGGCAGTGCCGACGTACGGACACTTCTGCATTGAACACAATCGCGGCCATCACAAGGACGTTGCCACCCCGGAAGATCCTGCCAGCTCGCGCATGGGTGAATCCATCTACAAATTTGTGCTGCGCGAAATTCCCGGTGCTTTCCGGCGCGGCTGGGCGGTGGAGAAAGAGCGCCTGGCGCGGCAGAACAAGTCTGTGTGGAGTGTGCACAACGATATTCTGCAGTCGTTCGCCATCAGTGCGGTGTTGCAGGGCGGGCTGATTATCGCTTTCGGCTGGATCATGCTTCCCTTCCTGGCCCTGCATAACTTCTGGGCGTGGTTTCAGCTCACCAGCGCCAACTACATTGAGCACTACGGTCTGCTGCGTGAGAAGGAGGCCAGCGGCCGCTACGAGCGCTGTCAGCCGCACCACAGCTGGAACGCCAATTACATTTTCAGCAATCTCGTGTTGTTCCACCTGGAGCGCCACTCCGATCACCACGCGAATCCCACGCGTCGCTACCAGAGCCTGCGCAACTTCGACGGCCTGCCGCAGTTGCCCAACGGTTACTACGGCATGTACCTGCTGGCCTACATACCCTGGCTCTGGTATCGCGTGATGGACCGGCGCCTGCTGGAACTGCCGCACATCCAGGGTGACCTGAGCAAGGTGAACATTGATCCTGACCAGCGCGATGCCATCGTGCGGAAATACGGACAGCAACAGACTACGGCTGTGCCGGCCTGAGAGGAGAACCGCGCATGGGCAAATACCGCTGCCCCGGGTGTGGCTACACCTTTGATGAGGAACAGGGGGATAGCCATGAAGGCTATGCCCCTGGCACGACCTTTGAATCTTTGCCGGAAACGTTCACCTGCCCGGACTGTGCAGTGCGCTACAAGGAAGACTTCGAGCAGGTGGACGCAGAGGCTGCTCGCTGACCCAGGAAAAACACCGCGGAAGCTATAACTGCCAGTAGTCCGCCGGTTTCCCGCACAGTTCTAGAAACCGGCGTGCCTGCGGTACCACCCGATCCCTGTAGAGCTGTTCTGACGGTTCATCCCACGGCAGGGGTTTGTCGCCAAAGGGCACCCTCAGTCTCAAGGCACCCAGTACGTTGTTCTGTCGTTGCAGGGGCATGCGCGTAATCGTACGCCGGATAGGACGGCTGCGCTTCAACCAGCGCAGAAACTGCGTATCGTGATATTTCTCCGTACCGACATTCAGGTGTACTGCCTCGGGGGGAGGGAGTCGTGCCGGATCGACGCCGATGTGTTCGCAGCAGCTGCGCAGCACACCTTCGCTGTCGGCGCGAAAGTCCTCCAACAGGATTGGCAACACTGCATCAGCTCCGAAGGCCTGTATGAAGGCGTCGGCCCGGTCGTAGAACATTGCGTTTTCCCAGGCGTCGGGGTGCGCCTCGAGGAAGTCCTGCATTGCAAAGGGTGGCAGCACGCCCCAGCGCGACGCACTGTGGTGCAGTTCGCGGTAGAACGACTCGATGCGTTTGCGCGGATTACGCGCAATAAGGATGAAACGACAATCGGAGTTGTTTGCCTTGATCCGCTGTATCGACACCTCGGCATTGGCAGCGCCGCTGTAGGAAGGACTGCCATCCCCCAGCTTCTGTCCCGGCTTTGCGTTTTCATACAGCTTTTCGTAGTAGCGATGCCGCTGGTCAAACTCGCGGCTGGAAAAGTAGCGCGGCTCCTTTACATCCGACATGAAGATATCCGGATGCCTGGCCAGTGCAGCGCAAACGGAGGTGGTGCCGCATTTGGCGAAGCCGGCCACCATAAAATCGATTCTTACCTTTGCTGTCATTAAAGCCGGTTCCTGAGTGCCTGCGGTGCCCTGATCGATGCCCCCTGCGGGTTCCGCTCAAGGTCTGGGTTTTTTTCTGCCAATCGGTAGCCACCGGTGGGTCTGGTCGTGCAACGTTCCAGCAGGTGCACACGGAGGCATTCCTGGTCTGGCATCTTACCAGTTTGACGCGTTGTTGAACGAGCGCCGGCAACCGACTGGATGTCAGCTATTGCCTCTGTCGTGTTAGAGTATTCGCATCAACCTGTGCGAGGTAAGAGCATGCTGATAAGCAATATCGAAGTCATTCCCAACAAGCGCGTGGTGGAGCATCTTGGTCTTGTTCAGGGCAGCACCGTGCGCGCCAAGCACGCGGGCAAAGACATTATGGCGGGCTTCAAGAACATTTTTGGCGGTGAGTTGGGCAGCTACACCGAGCTCCTGCAGGAGTCCCGCGACGAGGCCGTGCAGCGCATGCAGGAGCAGGCGCAGGCCATTGGTGCCAACGCGGTGATCAACGTGCGCTTTTCAACGTCCGCGATTGCCGCGGGCGCGTCAGAAATACTGGCCTACGGTACCGCCGTGGTTGTGCAGGACACCTGAGGCGCCGACCGTGGACGTCATTATCCAGTTGGGTGTCTTTCTCCTGTTGCTCGCACTGGGCTACTTTTTTGGCCGGCGCGCCGAGCAGAAGCATTACAGGAGTATCCGCGAGCGTGAAGACCGGTTGCGTTCCCTGGTGGTGATCAGCGAGCGTTTTCCCCCGCCCGAGTTGCTGCGCCATGGTACGCAGCTGGTCAGCGGTAATGTCGTTGTATCGGTAGATTATTTCAAAACCGTCGTCGCTGCGTTACGCAACCTTGTCGGCGGCAATATCAGTAGCTACGAGTCACTGCTGGACCGGGCGCGGCGTGAAGCGGTATTGCGCATGCAGGAAGAGGCCGAGTCGCTGGGGGCAGACGCGGTCATCAATATCAAATTCGAGACCAGCCGGGTATCCGGTAACGCCGGCCAGGCGCTTGGCTCGGTGGAGGTGCTGGCCTACGGCACCGCCATGATTCGGCCGTGAGCCTGCCGGGAGGCAATCCCAGGATTCCCGAAGGTATCAATGCCAGCGAGGAGAACCCGCTGCTGGAGTTCGCCTGGCTGGCGGGCGCACTGCTGCTCGGTCTGGCTGCTTTCGTGCTGGTACTCAGTCTCTCGGCGAGGTGGTTGGCCCCGTTCATTCCCTTCAGCTGGGAGCAGCGTGCCAGCGCGGCGGTCGATGTTTTCCTGGACTCACAGGATGTGCAGGACGCTAACGCCGCCGCTCGCGCTGCACTGGATGAGTTGTCTGCGGCACTGCTGCAATCGAGCCTGCGTCTGCCCGTTGGCGACAGACCCGCCGCGGAAGTAGTCCCGCCACAGGCGTTTCGCTTTCACCTGCTGTCAAATCCCCAGCCCAATGCGTTTGCCACACTGGGCGCCAATGTATTGGTAACCGAGGGCCTGCTTGGTCACGTGCGCAGCGAGAACGGCCTGGCCATGGTGATCGCGCACGAGATCGCCCATGTGCAACTGCGACACCCGGTTGAATCGCTGGGGCGGGGGATGGTGCTGCAGCTGGTATTCAGTGTGGTGACGGGCAGTACTGACAACAGTGCGCTGGGTGGCGCCCTGGCCAGCGGCGGCCTGCTTACGCTGCTCAGCTTCAGCCGCGACATGGAACTGGCCGCTGATAGACGCGCGCTGGCACTGCTGGGAGCGCATTACGGGCATCTCGGCGGCGCAGACGAATTCTTCGAGTCGATGGACGCGACTGAGGACGGCGCGCAGTGGCTGGAGTTTGTCAGCACACACCCGGCAACGGAGCGGCGCCTTGCGCTGATTCGCCAGGCCATGGCCGCGGCTACGGTACAGCAGCCCCTGCGCGAATTGCCTGCCGCCTTGCAGAACATTGCCGCGGACCGGGCGTGCAGCGCAGAGGTCGCGGTGGACGACGCCGCGCAACTATCGCCAGGCGCTTGCCCCGGGGGCGGGGGCAACCAGTCCGGCCCCTGACGTTCGCTGGCTGTCAGCTCCCGGCGTAGCGCCGAATGACCTGTTTCCCCAGGGCCATCAGGTGTACCTGATCCGGCCCGTCTGCCTGGCGGCACCAACGCGCGTAGTTGAACGCCTCCGCCATCGGGTAATCCTCGGTTAGACCGCCGGCGCCGTGCATCTGCATGCAGCGGTCGATGACGGTCTGCGCCATCAGCGGGATGCTGGTTTTGCTGGCAGCGATCAGATCCATGGCTTCCTTGGCGCCCACCGCATCCATTCGCGCGCAGGTCTTGTAAACCAACAGACGCATCATCTCGATTTCGGAGAAGCTGCGCGCGATATCCTCGCGCACTGACTGGTGCTGACTCAGGGTGCGGCCGAAGGTAGAGCGCGACTCCACGCGCTCGCACGCCAGCTCCAGCGCGCGTTGCGCAGAGCCGATCAGGCGCATGCAGTGGTGGATGCGTCCGGGGCCAAGACGCCCCTGGGCGATCTCGAAGCCGCGTCCCTCGCCCAGCAGCACGTTGTCCAGGGGGACGCGAACGTTGTCGAACAGCATTTCCGCGTGCCCGATAGGCGCGTCATCGTAACCGAGCGTGGTCAGCGGCCTGATCAGTGTTACCCCGGGAGTGTCTTTGGGCACCAGCACCTGGGTCTGTTGCTGGTGGCGATTGGGATTGTCCGGATCCGACTTGCCCATGACGATGAAAATCCCGCAGCGCTCATACAGCGCGCCGGTGATGAACCATTTGCGCCCATTGAGCAGCCATTCATCCCCGTCTCGCTGGATACTGAGTTCGATGTTGGTGGCATCCGACGAGGCGACCTGGGGCTCGGTCATGGCGTAAGAGGAACGGATATCACCGTTGAGCAATGGCGTCAGCCACTGCGCCTGCTGGGCGGGGGTGCCATACTTCATGAACACTTCCATGTTCCCGGTGTCCGGCGCGTTGCAGTTGAATACCTCCGGCGACCACAGTACCCGCCCCATCATTTCTGCCAGCGGGGCGTAGTCGAGGTTGCTCATGCCGTCGTGGTCGGCAAACTCTGCCAGTGAGGGCGGAATGAACAGGTTCCACAATCCGGCTGCCTGCGCCTTTTTCTTGAGTTCGTCCATCAGCGGCAGGTAGCTGTGTCGGTCGGCTGCGTCGTGCAACTGGCGCGCGTAGGCTTGCTCGTTCGGGTAGATATGCTCGTCCATGAACGCCGATAGCTGTTCCTGGTATCTGCGTGATTGTTCACTGAACTCAAGCATGGGGTGGGTCTCCGGTCATATGAATCTACGCCGCGTGTGGCGGTGCCAACGCCTGGCGGTCTGTATCGGGGTGCTACTGCGGCAGGTCACGGCGCCTTGCGTTGCGCGCTTCATCGGCCGCGGCTTCGTAGTAGCCGCTGGCCTTTTCCAGTAACTGCAGCGCTTTGGGCTCCTGTTCGTCCACCGCGCCCTCGGCCATCAGTTCAAGGCACAGTTTGGCGTAGTGTCTGGAGTTCAGGAAATGGCCGCGGTGAAACTCGGTATGTGCCAGGCCGACATACACCCGGCACAGGCCAATACCCTCAGGCTGTGCATTGAGAGCCCGTATATAAAGGGCCTGGGACTGATCGAAGAGGCGCACCCCTGCCATCAGTGCGGCCAGCCCCAACAGCAGTGAATGGAGGGCAGCACCCATCAGTACCCCCTCACGCGGGTGCTGGCCGGTGCTGCGCTGGCGCTAACAGTCAGCTTTGCCTCCGACAGTCACAGGCGGCTCTAGATGCGCTCGATCACGATAGCAGGAGCCATGCCGCCCGCCGCACACATGGTGATCAGGCCCAGCGTCTGGTCGCGGCGTTCCAGCTCGTCCAGTACCGTGCCAATCAACAGTGAGCCGGTAGCGCCAATCGGGTGGCCCAGCGCCATGGCGCCGCCGTTGACATTGACCTTGTCACGATCGAGGTCAAGGTCGCGAATGAACTTTTCCGCGACCACGGCAAAGGCCTCATTGATTTCGAACAGGTCGATGTCATTCACGCTCAGGCCGGCCTTGTCCAACACCTTCCTGGCTGCCGGGACCGGCGCATTCAGCATCAGGGTAGGGCAGTCGCCCATGTTGCACATGGCGCGCACCCGCGCCCGCGGCTTCAGGCCGTTGGCTTTGGCGTACTCGGGAGAGGCCAGCAGTACGGCGCCGGCGCCGTCGACGACGCCCGAGGAATTACCGGCATGGTGTACGTGCGTGATGTCCAGTCCAGGGTACTTTTTCAGTATCAGTGAACGGTAGGTGGTGCCTGCCTCGTCGAGGGGGTAGTCAGCCAGAGCGCCGAAGGAGGGTTGCAGTTCAGCGAGCGCCTCGGCGGTGGTCTGCGGGCGGGGAAATTCCTCGTGATCCAGTGCCAGTGTGCCATCGGTGGAGTACACCGGCACCAGGCTGTTGGCGAAGTGGCCGTTCTCGATGGCATGGGCCGCGCGTTGCTGCGAAACCAGCGCCAGCGCGTCCAGCGCTTCGCGCTCTATGCCCTCCAGGGTGGCAATCGCATCGGCACACAGGCCCTGGTGAGGCTGCGGGTGCATCTCGCGCAGTACCAGGTTGCCGTTGTCCATGAGTGGGCTCATGGCTGCCCCTTCTTCGCCGTAGACCGACATCATTTCGGCGCCGCCGCCGATTACCAGGTCCTCGGTACCGGACATGATGCTCATCGCGGCGAGATTGACTGAAGTGATACCCGAGCCGCAAAAGCGATCCAGGGTCACACCGCTGGAGCGGATGTCGTAACCCGCTTCCAGCGCCGCCATACGCGCGAGGTCGCCGGATTGGCGGCCACGCTGCGAACTGGTGCCGAAGATTACGTCGTCGACATCGGCGGTGTTAAGGTCATTGCGTTCGGCGATGGCTTTGAGCACCGTGGCTCCCAGATGTTGCGGGTGCTGGTCGGCGAGGGACCCCTTGCCTTTTTTACCAATGCCCCGTGGGGTGCGACAGTGATCGATAATCCATGCTTCTGACATTGTGACTCTCCCTTTGTGTCTGTTAGCGGCCTATTTGCCTTTCCAGTTCGGTGCGCGTTTTTCGGCGAAGGCGGTCGCGCCCTCGATAGCGTCCTCGCTGCCAAACACCGGCATCACGAGCTCGCCCTGCTTCTTCCACATCTCCGCTTCGGACCAGTTGGCGGATTCGAGTATCACCTGCTTGCTCACCGCCACGGCCAGCGGCCCGTTGGCGACGATCTTGGCCGCCAGTTCCTTCGCTGCATCCAACGCGGTGCCGGCAGCAACGACCTGGTTGATCAGGCCGATTTCCAGCGCGCGCTGCGCGTCGATAAATTCACCGGTGAGTGCCAGTTCCATGGCGATGCGCGGTGCAATCTGGCGCGGAAGTTTCATCAGGCCACCTGCCGCAGCGGCGAGGCCACGCTTGGTTTCCGGAATGCCGAACTTGGCGTTGTCCGCTGCAACCAGCAGGTCGCAGGAAATCGCCACCTCGAGGCCTCCGGCCAGCGCATAGCCCTCAATCGCGCCGATCAGCGGCTTGCGCGGGCCTTTTTCGGTGAGGCCGGCAAACCCGCGGCCTTCAATTTGCGGTGTTTCGCCTGAGACAAAGGCTTTCAGATCCATGCCGGAACAGAAGGTGCCGCCGGCGCCGGTAAGAATGGCAACGCGCACGTCATCGTTGCTGTCCAATTCATCCATGGCCGCGGCCACGCCCTCGGCCAGCGCCTTGTTGGCCGCGTTCTTGGCCTCGGGGCGGTTCAGGGTAACGGTCATGATGCCGTCGGCTACGTCTACCAGTACTTCATCTGCCATGGTTGTGTCCTCTTTGATCTGGGTGAGTGGGGGGAACGGGTCGAATCAGAGATGTGCAACGCCCAGACTGGCGAGCCCGCGCACACCTTCGGTGCTGGAGTGGGCCTCGGAGCTGGAGGCGGTGCCAATCTGTGCGCGTTTGACGATGCCCTGGATAATCGCCGCCAGGCGAAACAGGGAAAACACCAGGTAAAAATTCCAGTTGGCGATACTGTCGCGGCCGGTGCGTTCGCAGTATCGGGCGATGTAGTCCTCGTCGCTGGGAATGCCGTAGTCCGCGCGGTTCACACCCGCCAGACCCATGATGCGGCCGTCGCGGGGCAGCATCCAGGCCATACACTGGTTGGCGAGGTCTGCCAGCGGGTGGCCCAGTGTGGACAGTTCCCAGTCGAGCAGGGCGATCACCTCGGGTTTGTCCTGGTGGAACATCATGTTGTCCAGGCGGTAATCGCCATGTACCAGGCTGACGGTGCCGTCATCCTCGGGCATGTTTTTTTCCAGCCAGGTCATCAGGGTTTCCATATCCTCTATGCGCTCGGTTTCAGAGGCGCGGTACTGCTTGCTCCAGCGGCTGAGCTGGCGCTCGAAGTAGTTGCCGGGCTTGCCGTAATCGGACAGGCCGACACTGTCGACATCGACGTTGTGCAGCGCGGCCATGGTCTTGTTCATGGCGTCGTAGATGGCGCTGCGTTCAGCGTTGTCCGCGGCTTCCGGTAGCAGCGGATCCCACAGGATGCGCCCTTCCTTGTATTCCATCACGTAGAACATGGAGCCGATAACGGCTTCGTCCTCGCACAGCACGTAGGTTTTGGGCACCGGCACCTCGGTCTCTTCCAGTGCGGTGATAACGCGGTACTCGCGGTCCACCGCATGGGCAGACTTAAGCAGTTCACCCGGTGGCTTGCGGCGCAGTACGTAGTGCTGCCTGGCGTCGCCTTCGCCAGCGGTCAGCTTGAAGGTGGGATTGGACTGGCCGCCGGGAAACTTCTCGGCAGTCAGCGGGCCTGCGAACCCGGGAATCTGCTGTTGGAGATAGTCACTGAGTGTGCTGGTATCGAGTTCTTGCGTGCTCATGGTGTCTTCTGCACTGCTCCTGCGACAAAATAAAACGAGCCAGAGTCTGGAGGCTGGGTGTGCCGCGGACAATGGCAGATCGCAACAAATTTATGTACCGGAACTGACAGGGGTCCTGCGCCGGAAGGCGCCGACTGTACCTGAGCGTGGGCCGATTAATGCCCGTTATTGAGTCGCTCGATGCCAGGGGCTATGCTGCGTTGGCTGTTGGAATTGTAGCAGGCTCTCGGGGGTACGCGAGCTTCACCTGCGTCGGATCCGGCTGGACGCGCCCGTGCTTGAGCGCAGGCGCGTCCAGCCGGCAGATCGTGCCCGCACGGGCAGCAGATGCAATCGAGACAGCAGGAGAGCCAGCCAGGGGAGACAGGCGCAATATGATCGAGCCTATCGGAAACAGCCAGCGCCAGTTGGTGCTGGCGCACACGGACTTTTTCGTTAAGCAGGCGGAGGATATTTTTGAGCGCAGGTTCAAGCGAATCCCGGTGCTGTTCGATCTAAGCGGCACGACTGCGGGTATGTTCAGGCTGCACGGCAGGCGGCGCGAAATCCGCTATAACCCCTGGATATTTGCCAAGTACTTCGAGGAAAACCTGCGCGATACGGTGCCGCACGAAGTGGCCCACTACATAATCTATGCCACGTTTGGCGATCAGGGCATCAAACCCCACGGCCAGCAGTGGCGCGACCTCATGACCTGTTTCGGGGCTGACCCCGGTGTGACGTTCAATATGGATCTGGAGGGAGTCCCCCAGCGTCGCCAGCGTACGCACCCCTACCGCTGTGACTGTCGCCTGCACGAGTTGTCGACCACGCGACACAACCGCGTGCAGCGCAGGCGCGGCGAGTACCTGTGCCGCTACTGCGACAGCCTGCTGATTTACGCACCGGGCTGAAAGGCGGGACGAGGGACTAACGCGCCGCCCAGCTCAGCCCGGATCTGTCTGTCAGCGCCGCACAGGATGTGGTTACTTGATTTCCAGGGTAACCCCACCAAACTGGCTGTCATCCGCGTCCAGCGATGACTGTCCCACAACGGCGCGCTCCGCCTCGATGCCGCCCTGTTCAACGAAAGCCGTTTTCACTGCCACAGCGCGCTGCGTGGCCAGTGCAAGCAATTGCTCGTCGCTGATTGTGATTGCCGCTGCCACCTGCAGGTATTTGTCGCGAATGGTGAGTGTTTCTGCATCTTCCCCGGCTGCGGGTAAATCGTCGAAGCGTTTTTCAATCGCGCGCTCCCAGCGTTCGTCCTTGGAGCTGACGTCGGCTTCGGTGAGTCCATCCTCTATCAGTGCTGCGGCCAGTGCGTTCTTTTGCAGGCGCAAGCGATCTGTCTCGGCATCTACGGAACCCGCGATCACGAGTTTGAGTTTGGGCCGTTGTGACAAGGCGGTCGACAGGGAGGTGATCTTTTCGACCCCGGCGGCGTCGAGTTGCGCTGATCCCTCGGCAAAGTTGATGTGCTGGAAGTCTGCATCGCTGCCCACGAGGTTGGCCAGAAGTTTGAAGGGGGCGGTTACCACCTCCCGAATCAGCCCGACCAGCGCGGTACCGATGACGCTGCCCAGGGAGAAGCTCGGGTCATCCACGTTGCCGCTCACTGGAACTTTCATATCGATAACCCCGCTGGAGTCGGTCATCACCGCCACCGCGAAGTCCAGCGGCAGATCAACCGCTTTGTCGCTCTGGATCTGCTCGCCCAGTTTGAGCTGATCCATTCGAATGCGGTTATTGCCTTTCAGGCGGTTTTCCTCCAGTGCGTAGCCAAGCTCGAGGTCGAGCAGCCCGCGCTCGATTTTGCGCCCGGCATAGGTGGCTGAATAGGGGCTGAGCAGAGCCATGTCGAGGCCCTTGAACTTCAGGTCCAGGTTCAGCGCCGGTGGCTCACGCAGCGGAGCGAGCGTGCCGGCCAGGGTGACGGGCGAGTAGTTGTCCACCGACCCCTTGATGTCCACCGTGGCGTTGCTCTCGGCGCTGCTGCCCAGGCCGAGAATTTTGCCGTCCAACTGGCTTATGACAGTGCGAAAATGAATCGGCAGTGACTGATCCATGAAATCGATCTGGCTGTCCGTCAGCGTGATCTCGGGCACATCGATCGACCATGGCCGCTCTTCTTCTGCCGCAGTTGCGTCGGTGACTTCTGTCCCGTCGCCGGGCTGCTCAGTCTGCCCGGTAGTGTTGCCGGCGTCCTGTTCTGCGCCCGCTGTAGGCGGGGTCGCGGCGCCGGCCTCATCGGCAGACGCTTCGTTAGCCTGGGCTTCCTCCTCCCAGGCGCTCAACGCGTTGACAGAGCCGTCAGCGAAAATGTGCACCCGTCCCACCAGGTCATCGATGGCGATGCGCTTCAAGGCGATGCTGCGGTCAACGGTGTTAACAGCGAGGCCAGCAATGCGCACCGATTTCCAGCCGTTGCGAATCGTTTCCTCACCCTCGCCCTGTTCAAGTTCCTGCTGCAGTTGCACCGCGAAATCGGTGATTGCGCCATCCAGCGCGATCGTGGCCGGTGCAAATTCCTGCAGGGAAGCGCTGCCTTTCACCGCGACCGCGCCATCGGTTATCGTCGCCTTCAGAGCGGCCGGCAGGTTGGGATTGAACCAGGGCAGGGCGAGGTTCTGTAGCGAGTAATCCAGCTCTCCGCTGCCACTGTCCAGGCTGAGGCTGCCAGCGACGGTGAGGTCCGCCTGCTCATTGAGGGTGACAGCGAGCTGTACCGGACTTGCGCCCTGCAGCGGCCAGTTCAGGTTTTTAACGCTGGCGGAAATCGGGCTGATCTGCAGCAAACCCGGTTCAGTAAACGCTGAGCGAAAGTTCACTGCGCTGCCGTCGATGTTGACGCTGGCGATAGCGGCGCTCCAACCGGCGTCCTCCGACGTCTCCTCGGCAGGCGCTGGTTCTTCCTCAGCCGCTGCCGGGCCGGTGAGCATCTCCATCAGGCTGATGCGTTCATCTTCCATCCAGCCGTTTGCAGCGAAGCCGTTGATCGTCACCGCACCAACATCCGCCCGCTGCTGTTCACTGCTGACGCGAATGTCGTCCACGCTGAACGCGTTCAGCGTAATGCTGGTGTCGCGCAGCGCTTGCGGGTCGTAGGGCAGCAGTTCGAGATCGCTGACGCTGAGCTTGCCCGCGCCGATGCTGTAGCGCAGTGCTGCGGACCAGTCGATCTCGTAGTCGCCGGCGATACCCAGGCGGCCCCTGGCCAGGTGCAGGGGTAGCCAGGGCTTCGCCGCCTGACCCAGGTTGGCGAGGCTGAGGTCGGTGATGGTCAGTCGTCCGCGACTGTTTCCGGCGGCGAGTGAGACATCACCCGCCCAGGTCAATTTACCGTCTTCGGGCCCGCGCAGGGCAAAACTGTAGGGCTTGCCTTCCGTGTGCACGGTGGATAGATCCTGCGCCACGATGTTCAGGTCATTCCAGCGGCTCTGGTACGGCTCCTCGCGGCCGCGGTCCTCCAGCACGAGTTCACTGGCGCGCACGTCCAGCTGACGCACGGTGACACCCATCGGCTCTTCTTCCTCATCGGCCGCCGGTTCCTCGCCTGGTGGCGGGATCAGGTCGCTGAAGTTGAATTGCCCATCGCCCAGGTGGACGATGTGTGCGGCGATATCGTGGGCGCGTATCTCGTCGAAGACCACGCCCGGATGCCATAAGCTGGCCAGGGACAGGTTGACCGAGCTTTCTCCCAGTCCGAAAAAATGCGAGCCGTCCGGTTCGCTGAGCGCAAGGCTTTTCAGGTCGAGGCTCAGCTTGAAGGGGTTCAGTACTACCCACTCTGTCTGCAGTTCGCGGCCGTAGTTGTCCTGTACATACTTTGCCGGCAGCAGATTCAGCGCCGGGGTGACGATCAATAAAGTCAACGCCAGATAGACACCGTAGGCAATGGCCAGGGCGCGCAGGATGGATCGCACCTTAAAACTCCTTTTGGTCGGGGTGGGACAGCGAAGTGTAGTTGAAGCGGGACCGCGACCCAAATCGGTCACCGGGATTTTGCAGTCCTGTTACAACACGCTGTATTGCGATTGACGATGATTCGCTCAGCCAGTGGGTTTAAAGGCCCTTCCGGTAGCTGTAGGGCGTCACACCCGTCCAGCCCTTGAACGCGCGGATAAACGCGCTGGATTCGGAGAATCCCGCACGGTGGGCAATTTCTTCAATCGACAGCCCCTGTTTGCCGAGAAAGTGCAGTGCGGTGTCCCTGCGCACCTGGTTTTTGATCTCCTTGAAGGTTGTTCCCTCAGTGGAGAGTCTGCGCCGCAGGGTTTGAGGGTGAATGTCCAGATCCACCGCTACATCATTGAGCTCCGGCATTTCCAGCAATCGACGCCGCAAAATGTGACGAACACGGGTAGTCCAGCTATTGGTGGCGTAATCCTGCGTCAGCATGATCAGGAGGGGGTGGCGCAGGAAGTGGCGCAAGGAGGTCTCGCTCTGTGTCACGCGTTTGTCCAGTAAACTGCGTGCCAGCACCAGTTGCGTCTGTGCCTGTTCAAACTCCACGGGGTTGGCGAGGAACATCCGGCGATAGTCCTGCGCTTCGGCCGAGGGCGGCGACGTGAGTTGAACGACCTGTATAGGCAGGTGTTCCTGCACCAGCCAGCTTGCGAACCGGTGGGTGTTGAACAGCACTACCTCGGAGAGAAAGGGGTCGATGCCGCCGCTCTGGCTATCGTCCGCTCCCACTGCCTCGAGGCGAACCCGGGCCTCGTCCCCGTCCTCGAGCAGCACGGGCTGGAAATCGAACTCGAACAGCTGGAAAAAGCGACAGTAGCGGCTGATGGCCTGTCCCAGTGTGTCCGAGCCCATTACCGCGTGGCACATCATGGCCCAGCAGCCCACCGGCATGCGCCGACTCGAGTACCCCAGGGCCTCGTCCTGCATGGCCAGCATGGTGCTTACCTGAAGGTCGGCATAACGCTCGATCGAGATGCGCGCGTCGCTCTCCTTGAGCAGACGCGGGGAGATACGGTTCTGACGCAGCAGCGCAGTAGGGTCCAGCCCACGGCGGACCGCGTGTTTCAAAGTGGCGCGCACGAAGTGCACGGAAATGGACAGGTCGCGCATAAGCGGTCAGCTTTCGAGGTTCACCGTGCTCAGGTGCACCGGTTTGCTCTCGACAGAGGCAACCCGGTTGCCTCCACCTCGTCTGGCCAGCTGCAGTGCCCGGTCGGCATCCTGGGACAGTTTATCCAGGCTCTCTTCGCCAATGATGGAGGCAACGCCCATGCTGACCGTCACTGGAATCCGCTGCCCGTCCACAGGCAGGGGCTGTTCTGCGATGGCAATTCGAATGCGCTCGGCAATGGTCCTGGCGCCCTCCAGGTCCGTGTGTGGCAGGACCAGCAGAAATTCCTCCCCGTCGGTACGGGCTACCACGTCGCTGCCGCGGCTCATCTGTTGCAGGAAACTTGCTACCTGCAGAATCACCTGGTCGCCGCTGTCATGGCCAAAGTTGTCGTTGATTTCCTGAAAGGAGTCGATATCGATCATGATTGCCGACGTGGGCAGCCGCAGGCGCGCCGCCTGCGCCAGCGGCGTGTGCAGGGCGCTCTCCAGACCGCGGCGATTGAGCAGACGCGTCATCGGGTCCTTGGTGTTGAGCTGGTCGAGGTTTTGTTGATACTCGATCACCACACTCGCCAGGAAGCCGATGATCACCAGTACATAGGCCCAGCTGTACGCGACAAAGGCAGCGGTGGTGGCGCTCGCCTCGTTGTTGGCGACCAGCGCCTGGTAAAAAGCGACTGGAACCCCGAGGGTCATCAGCAGGGCGCCGACGCCGGTGATGGCATCGCCCACGTTGTTGCGTTGAAAGGCCCGACGCAGTGCCAGAATCCCGGTGCAGGTGAAGAACAGCCCTGCCGCCAGGTACTGCACCACGAACATGCGCTCCGCCGACAGAAAAAACACGCTGAAACAGGCCGCGGCGCACAGCAGTCCCAGCAAGGTGCGCCCGCGGGTGCTTCCGGCGCGCGCGCCCGCGGCCAGTACCAGGATGTAGCTGGTGAGTATCGCGGCAACGGAGGGGACGTCCACCGGCATCGGAATATCCACGATCTGCTTCAGGGCATAGGACAGCCAGCCGAGCAGGGCAGCCATGAGATAGACCGTGTACAGCCCCAGTCCGGGAATGGGATTGCCGCCGCTATTGAGCAGGTACAGCACGACCATGTGCGCGCCCGTGATGAGGAAGATAAGCCCCAGGTAGATTGTCGCCCAGTCCTGCGAGGTAATCAGTTCCATGCCGTTCCTATTGTGATGACACTTCTGCAATGCGTTCTGCAGCCGGTTCTGTGTGTTTTTTTACCCTGGCTTTGGCGCCGGTCTCCGCAGCCCGGTTTCGGGCGCGGTCGGTTTCCCGGTTGGCGCTGTAATCCCCAGTCAATTTATTTGTCGGGGCCGGTCATTGTTGGCGTGTGAGGCGCTTACCATACTGATGCCCCGCATTTTTTGACCCCCATGCATACCCGGAGGTAGCCATGCTGCAACGCGAATTCACCGAGGAACAGCAGATGTTTCGCGACGCCTACCGCAAATTTCTCGCCGCAGAGATTGTGCCACATATGGAGGGCTGGCGTGAGGCTGGAATTGTCGACCGCGAGGCCTTCCGCAAAGCCGGTGAAAAGGGCTTCCTGATGATCTGGCCGGATGAGAAATACGGCGGTCTGGGCGAGTACGACTTCCGCTACGAACAAATCATTATCGAGGAAACCAACTACGCCCGCTGTGGCGACTGGTTCAACACGCTGCACAGTCGCTTGGTAGGCCCGTATATCACCCGCTTTGGCAACGAAGAGCAATGTGCGCGATTTTTGCCCAAGTGCGCCACCGGTGAGTACATCCTGGCGATCGCCATGACAGAGCCGGATGCCGGTTCAGACCTCGCGGGCATGCGCGCCACTGCCGTGGAAAAGGATGATCACTGGGTATTGAATGGCTCCAAGACCTTTATCTCCAACGGCATCAACGCCGACGTGGTGGTGGTGGCGGCCAAGACGGACCCGGAGAACAACCCTCACGCCATGACCCTGTTCCTGGTGGAGCGAGGCATGGAAGGTTTTGAGCGTGGTCGCAACCTGAAGAAGATGGGTATGAAGGCCCAGGATACGGCCGAATTGTTCTTCAATGACGTGAAAATCCCCAAGACGAATGTGCTCGGCGAGCCTGGCAAGGGCTTTATTTACCTCATGGAAGGCCTGGCCGAGGAAAGACTGTTGGGCGCTGTGGGGTATATCGCCGGCGCGCAGTTGTCCTGGAACCTTACTGCGGACTATGTGCGCGAGCGCAAGGCGTTTGGCAAGCCGCTGGCGGCGTTTCAGAATACGCAGTTCAAACTGGCGGAGATGCGCACCGAGCTGGATCTGGCCCAGGTGTACGTGGATCAGTGTGTGAAGTCCTTCAATGCCGGTGAGCTGACGGCGGTCGATGCCGCCAAGGCCAAGCTGGTTACCAGCGAGTTGCAGGTGCGGGTGGCCGAGTTGGGCGTGCAGTTGCACGGTGGCCACGGCTATATGGACGAATACCCCATCAGCAGGCAATATACCGACGCGAAAATCTCGACCATCTATGCCGGTAGCTCGGAGGTGATGAAGATCATTATCAGCCGTGAGTGCCTGTCAGATGACTATGTGCCGTTCAATACGCGCAATTTCTGAGAATTCAACGAACCGATCAATTAACCCGTTCCAGCAACGATGTAACCATAGAGGACACAACCCATGGATCTGCAAGGAAAAGTAGCAATTGTCACAGGCGGCGCCTCCGGCCTTGGCCAGGCAACCGTCGAAGCCTACGTCGCCAAGGGCGTCAAGGTCGCGATTTTTGATCTCAACGCCGATCGCGCACAAGCCGTCATCGATGACCTGGGTGACGACAAGGTCGCTTTCTGGAGTGTCAACGTCGCCGATGAGAATGCGGTCAAAGAAGCGGTAGCAGCCGTGGTCGAGAAATTCGGCGCACTGCATATCGTCAACAACTTTGCCGGAATCGGCAGCGCGGCGAAAACCCTGGGCAAGAACGGCCCCTTCCCGCTGGAGCAGTGGCAGCCGGTGATCGACATCAACCTGACCGGTACCTTCAACGTGGCGCGATTCGCCGCTGAGCAGATTGCCAAGAATGACCCGGTGAACGATGACGGCGGCCGCGGCGTCATTATCAACACCGCCTCGGTTGCTGCCTATGAAGGCCAGGTCGGCCAGGTGGCGTATTCTGCGACCAAGGGTGGTGTGGTCGGCATGACCCTGCCCATGGCGCGCGATCTTGCCAGCTACGGTGTACGGGTCAACACGATCGTACCCGGCCTGATCCATACGCCATTGTTCGCAATGCTGCCGGAGCCGCAGTACAAGGCGCTGGAAGCGCAGGTAGTGCATCCGCCGCGTCTGGGTAAGGCAGCTGAAATTGCTCACCTGGCGGTCTTTATGGCCGAGAACGACTACCTCAACGGTGAGTGTGTGCGCCTTGACGGCGCGATTCGCATGCAGCCGAGATAGGTTGGCGAGTCGATCGACGCCGGGATTCTTCCCGGCGTTTTTTTCTCTGAACGTTTTTTCCGAAACAGCTTTTTTGGAACAGTTTGTCACCTGGCAAGTTGTTTAACGATCAACCGGAAGCAGGAGTGCGCACATGGGGCCCCTTAACGGATATACGGTACTGGAACTGGCCGGCATTGGCCCGGCGCCCATGGGCGGCATGGTGCTTGCCGACATGGGTGCAGAGGTTATTCGCATCGACCGCGGCAGCGGCGGCATGAAGGATGTCAGCTCCCGCGGCAAGAAGTCTGTGGTCATCAATCTCAAGGACCCGGCGGGCATCGAGGCGTTCCTGCGTATGGTTGAGAACGCGGATGTGGTGATAGATCCCTACCGTCCCGGCGTCTGTGAGAAGCTCGGCATCGGGCCGGATGTCTGTCTGCAGCGCAATCCGCGGCTGGTGTTCGCTCGCATGACCGGCTGGGGGCAGGACGGCCCGCTGGCGCAGGCTGCCGGGCACGATATCAACTACATCTCTATCACTGGCGCCCTGTATGGCATTGGCCGCAAGGGTGAAAAGCCCGTGCCACCTTTGAACCTCGTTGGCGATTTCGGCGGTGGCGGTATGCTGCTGGTTACCGGTGTGCTGGCGGCTCTGCTGGAAACCGCGAATTCGGGCAAGGGCCAGGTCATCGACGCGGCCATGGTCGATGGTGCAGCGCAACTCATGTGGATGTTCTATGGCTTTCAGGCCATGGGCATGTGGAACGAGAAAGAGCGCGAATCAAATTTGTTGGACGGTGGCGCGCACTTCTATGACACCTACGAGTGCGCAGACGGCGAGTACATTTCCATCGGCTCGATCGAGCCGCAGTTCTATGCCCTGCTGAAGGAAAAGGCCGGTCTGTCGGAGGAGGAGTTCGGGGAGCAGAACAACCCTGCGCTGTGGCCGGCACTCAAGGAGCGCCTCACTGAAATTTTCAAGGGTAAAACCCAGGCGGAGTGGTGCGAGCTGATGGAAGGCAGCGATGTCTGCTTTGCGCCTGTTCTCAACTTCATGGATGCGCCCAATCACCCGGCAAATGTGGCCCGCAACACCTATATTGAAGTAGACGGCATGGTGCAGCCTGCGCCCGCGCCACGGTTTAACCGCACACCCTCAGCGGTTGCACATGGCGGTCACGATGCCGGCGCCGATACTGACGCCGTGCTGTCTGCCATGGGCTTTGGCGAGCAGGAACTGCAGGCGCTGCGCTCCTCCGGGGCCGTTTCCTGAGGGGCCGCGCGGCCCACCGGTTAGCGGCTCCGGCAACGGGAGTCGCTTCGCCGGCAGTAACTGGTTCACGCACTTTTCACTAAGGTCAGCAGAGGATTTTCGGTAATGAGCGACTATGACACTGTACTCATCGAACGCCGCGGCCCCGTCGCGCTGGTGAGTCTGAACCGACCCGACCAGCTCAATGCATTTGACGCGGCTCTGCGCCGCGACATTCTATCGGCAGTGCGCGAGGTCAATGACGACGACAGCGTACGCGTCGCTGTCCTAACCGGTGCCGGCCGTGCGTTCAGTGCCGGTGCGGACCTGAAAGAAATGCCCGCCAGTGAAGGCGGCGGTACATTCCGCGTCGAGGATCACCTCAATCACGAGTACAAGCCCGCGCTGATGGAAATTCAGGAGAGCAGCAAACCCTGGATCAGCGCGATCAACGGCGCCTGCGCCGGCATCGGCAGCGCCTTCGGTATGGTCTGTGACCTGACGGTGATGGCTGAAGACGCCTATATCTACCAGGCGTTTGCCGCGATTGGCCTGGTGCCGGATGGTGGCGCTACGTGGCACCTGGTGCGCACCCTGGGTCGTAAGCGCGCTTACGAAGTTATCGCTACCGGTGAAAAACTGCGTGCCGAGAAGTGCCTGGATTGGGGGCTGTGCAATCGGGTGGTTCCGGCAGACAAGTTGTTGGACGAAGCCCTGGCCTGGGCGGACGAACTGGCACAGCGCGCGCCGCTGTCCCTGCGCTATGCTAAACAGGCGGTAAACGATGCGATTGAGAAACCGGTAGATTACATGATATCCGCCGAGGCAAAGTTACAGCACATCTGTATTAACAGCGAGGATGCCACTGAGGGCGCGCTCGCGTTTCTGCAGAAGCGTTCGCCCCAGTGGAAGGGTTGCTGAACGCCCCGCTAAACCGCGTCATCCGAAAAGGAGTCACGCCAGTGCCAGACTTGTTGATCGAACGCGACGAACATTATGCGGTAATTACGCTCAATCGGCCCGACGCGCGCAACGCACTGTCGCCGCCGCTATTGGTTGACCTCTGCGCTGTTTTCCGGGAACTGCAACACGACAGCACCGTGCGCGCGGTTATCCTCACCGGCGCCGGCACGGCGTTTTGTGCGGGACTGGATCTCAAGGCCATGGGTGACAGCGAGGACGGGCTTGGCGTTTACCATATTCATGGCGAGCACGATATCGTGGCCGCCATGGAGGACTTCGATCGCCCGATTATTGTCGGTGTCAACGGTGTCGCCGCCACGGGTGGCTTCGAACTGGCCCTGATGGGCGACATCCTGATTGCCTCCTCGGCTGCGCGCTTCGCCGATACCCACGCGCGTGTCGGCCTGGCGCCGGGCTGGGGCTTGTCGCAAAAGCTGGCGCGCATTATCGGTCCAAGCAGGGCGCGCGAAGCACATTTCACCGGTAATTTTATCACCGCAGAGCAGGCCCAGGACTGGGGACTGGTAAGCCGCACCGTCGATCCCGAGGCGCTGCTGCCCGAATGCCGCCGCGTGGCGATGGATATTGCCGGATGCGTGCCGGATACCGTGCGCGTGTACAAGCAGATGGTCAACGACGGCCTGGAGATGGACCTCGGTGCCGGATTGATTATGGAGCGCAACGTGATGGGCCCGGTCAACACGCGTGTCTCAGGTGCGGCCATCGCCCAGCGCCGCTCCGGCGTGCAGTCCCGCGGCAAGGAGCAGTCCTCCTGATCAGCCGCCTACCGTATACTGTCTGATTCGACAGGGCAGGGGGTGTCAGTGGAAGAGGATTTCAGACCGGAGTACAGGGCCTGGCTTGAGCGTCGTGAGCGTACGCTGGACGCGCAGCGGGAGGAGGCGCGCGCCAAACGCCACCAGCGCGGCTATCGCACCGCGCGCGAAAACGTCGACGATCTTGTCGATGCCGGCTCATTCCAGGAATACGGTCAGCTCGCGGTGGCCGCACAGCGCAATCGCCACGACTACGAAGAATTGCAGTCGAAAACCGCCGCCGATGGTGTGATCACCGGCACCTGCACAATCAACGCCGACACCGTCGGCCCTGCCCGCGCCCGCGCCAGCGTCATCGTGAACGATTACGCCGTACTCGCGGGTACCCAGGGTTACTTTCATCACAAGAAACTGGACAGGTTGTGCGAACTGGCAGGCGAGCTATCGCTGCCCGTGGTGATGTATACCGAGGGGGGCGGGGGCCGCCCCGGCGATACCGATGTCACCACCCAGATTGCGGGGCTGAACATCTCGTCTTTCGCCACCTGGGCCGGGCTCAGCGGCAAGGTACCGCGTATCGCGGTAAATAACGGTTATTGCTTCGCCGGTAACGCCGCGCTGTTCGGCTGCGCCGACTTTAATATCGCCACACGCAGTTCCTGGATCGGCATGGCGGGCCCCGCCATGATAGAGGGCGGTGGGCTGGGAAAGTTTGATCCCACGGACATCGGGCCCATCGAGGTGCAGGAAAAAAACGGCGTGGTGGATATTGTGGCGGAGGATGAGGCTCATGCCACTCGCCTCGCGCGGCAGTTACTGTCCTATTTTCAGGGCGATTTTGAGCACTGGGAGGCGGCACCCCAGGAGAGCCTGCGCGATGCTGTTCCGGAAGATCGGCGTTGGGGCTACCCGGTGCGGCGGATTATCGAGACCATTGCTGATCAGGGCAGTTTTCTTGAACTGCAGCGTATCTATGGGCGCGCCGTGATCACCGGCTTTGTACGCATAGCGGGAAAGCCCATGGCACTGGTTGCCAACGACTGCCAGCAAATGGGGGGTGCGGTGGATGCCGAAGCCTCCGAGAAGGCGGCACAGTTTCTGAGTAAGTGTGATGCGCTGGGTCTGCCAGTACTGTCGTTAACGGACACGCCCGGTTTCATGGTCGGCCCGGCCAGCGAAGCGGCGGGCGCCGTAAGGCGTATGTCCAGCCTCTTCATTGCCGGGGCGAAGATGCGTGTACCGGTAGTGGCCATATTTCTGCGCAAGGGTTATGGCCTCGGCGCCATGGCAATGACGGGCGGCAGTTTTGTACGTCCCGTCTACGCCGCTTCCTGGCCCACCGGTGAGTTCGGAGGCATGGGTTTGGAGGGCGCGGTGCGACTGGGCTTCAAAAAAGAACTGGAGGCGAAGGAGGATCCTGCGGAACGCGAACAGCTGTTTGAGCAGCTGGTCGCGCGGATGTACGAAATAGGGCAGGCCACGGAGGCCGCCTCCTACCTGGAGATTGACGCGGTGATCGATCCCGCGGAGACCCGGGACGTGATTCGCCGCGCACTGGCGGCCGCGGACGGGCCTTGAAGTCTTCCGGCGGCAGCGTGTTCGCGCTGGGGCCACGCGCGGTGGTGCAGGCGGCCGCGGCGTTGGGCGTGAATGGCGACGCACTGTTGCGCGACGTCGGAATCAGCCCCAAGCTGCTGCAGGACGCCACGGAACGCATTCCTCTGGGTACCTACCTGAACCTGTACCGCGTAGCCCAGGAGCGCTGTGGCGATCCGGACCTGGGCCTGTACGTCGGGCATATCGTGTACTTCAGCGGCATCAACCTGCACCTGTACATGACCACGTTCTGCCGCACTCTGAAAGAGTACTTCAACGTCATTCCCAGCACCCTGCGCCTGCGCGGCGACATGGGGCGTATCCTCATTCGCGCCGAGGGCGATTACATCCGCATGGAGTGGCACCCGCTGGACGAGCGCACGGCATCCTGGCGTCCGCTTGTGGATGAGATGCTGAAGTCGGCTACCGATATCGTCAACGCCATCTGTGCGCTCCCGGTGCCGGTGCGCGCCGCAGAATTCACGTACGCGCTGCCCGATGACACGCGTGCGCTGAAGCGCGCCTTCGGGCCCAACCTGCGTTTTGGTTGCGAGCTGAGTTGCCTGTATTTTCCACGCGAGGTGGTACGCTACCCGCTTATCGACCTGAGTTTCGAATTGAGCAGCGATTTTTGCCGGGGGCCTGCGGGCATGTTTACCGCCTCCGATGCAGGCGATCCCTTCCTGCGCGATACGCGCGCGGCGATTCGGCGTGCACTGCCTGGCGGCGCGCTGACCATTGACAGCCTGGCGCAGGAGTTGAGTATCTCGCGACGCACGCTACAGCGCCGGCTGAACGCCCACGGTTCCAGCTTCAAGCGGATATTGCAGGAGGTGCGCGAGGAGCAGTCTTGCCGCTACCTGGACGACCCTCGACTGGCCATTACGGAGATTGCGCTGTTGCTTGGTTACTCCGATCAGGCGTCGTTTTCCAACGCATTCAAGCTGTGGTTTGGTTGTGCACCGTCCGAATACCGCCTGCGCGCAGAGCAATAGACTATTCACCCCTGTTTTATTGAGAAGGAAACGCTAGCTATGAAAAATTTGTTTGATATCAGCGGCAAGGTCGCCGTCGTGACGGGTGGTTCGCGCGGGATTGGTGCGATGATCGCCCGTGGCTTCGTCGAAAACGGCGCGCGCGTGTACATCACCGCGCGTCGCGAAAAGGAGTTGCGTGAAACCGCCGATGAGCTGTCAGCACTCGGTGAATGCGTGGCGATTCCCTCGGACCTTTCCTCACTGCAGGGCGTGCAGGACTTTGCCGCCGCGATCGCGGACCGGGAAAAAGCGCTGCATATCCTGATCAATAACGCCGGAGCGACCTGGGGTGCGGATATCGACGAGTTTCCCGAGAGCGGCTGGGATAAAACCATGGATCTCAACGTGAAGTCGCTGTTCTTTCTCACGCAGCAATTGCTGCCGCTGCTGCGTGCGGCCAGCGCTGACGGCGATCCGGCACGTATTGTCAACATTGGCTCCATCAACGGTCTCACGCATCCCCACATGAACAACTACGCGTATTCCGCCAGCAAGGCGGCCGTGCATCACCTGACGCGCCACCTGGGTGGGGATCTTGCAGCCCAGGGCGTCAACGTAAACGGTATTGCGCCGGGATTTTTCCCCAGCAAGATGACCGCGCACCTGCTGGACCCGGAACTGGATATTGGCTCCGGTATCCCGCTGGGCCGCATTGGCAGCCCCGAGGATGCCGCCGGCACCGCCATCTACCTGTGCTCGCGTGCTTCCGCGTGGATGACCGGGCAGATGTTGGTGCTCGATGGCGGCATGGTGGCCTGTTCCGGCTAGGCACAGGGATGCCGGGACGCTCACCGTTCACACAACGTCCGCCAGCGCGCTACAGTGACGGGCGGTTAACAGGGAAGTATTCGTTTGTCTGACACTGCGCAACAGCAAGAATCTGCTCAATCCCGGGAGGCTGCTACGGCACCGCCGCTGCGTTTTCTGGTGCACGATGCCGAACTGGATACTGGGGCGGTAGCGCGACTGTGTGCCGAGGAACACATCGGCCTGGTGGCCTGGGAAGAGCGTGAAACGATTCCGCCGGGCGCGCATGTCCTGGTGTTTCTGGGGGACGAAAGGATACGCGATATCTCGATGCTGGCGTTGCAACGCGAGTGGGCGGTGGGCGTGTTGCCGCACCAGCGCGCGCAGCGTGCCTGTGCAGCCCTCGGTGTAAAAGGCGACCTGCCGACGATGATACGGCATTTCCTGAAGGCGCCGGTGATCGAGGTCGACGCGCTCACCTGCAACGATGAACTGGTCTTCACCTCCGTGGTGATCGGTAAAGTGCTCGCATTGCGCCCGCGGGATCTGGATCGTCAGCAAACGACCTGGAGCCTTCTGCGCGGCTCGTTGAAAGGTCTGGCTAAGATGACTCTGTTGCCCTATACGCTGACCACCGGCAAGGAGCGCAGCATCAAACTCGCGGCACTGGGCATGGTGGTCATGGGCCAGACGCAGAGCAAGCTGATCGAGCGCGCCTTCACCGATGAAATGAGCCTGTCCGATGGCCGCCTGACGCTGCTGGCGTTGGCGCCGCGCAGCATCGTCAGCTACCTGTTTTTCCTGTTGCGCTTGCTGCTGCCCCGCAAGCTCAACCTCTCGCGTCTGCCAGCCTCCCTCAGTCTCTTCCAGAGCAATCGCCTGCACATCAGCGCGCGCCAGGGTACGGAGTATCTGTTGGACGGCAAGCCGGTACATGCCTCGGAAATCGAGCTCCAGATACAGGAGAAGCGACTGCGTGTGCTGCCCGGGCCAGCCCTGGTGCTGCGCAAGGAAGAAGCCAGAAACGGCGATAAGGAAACCGTGCGCCTCAACCATATCCCCGTGGACGCCACCGCCGGTCACCTGATCAAAAAACACCTGCCGCTGTTCAATCATGCCACCGAGGATGAGTACCGCGAACTGTTCATCGCCCTGCGCGACAACGCCGCCGCGACCTCGTCCTACAAGGTGCTGATGGTGCTCAGCGTGATGCTGGCACTGGGCGGTATGTACGCAAACTCCGCCCCGGTCATCATTGGCGCGATGATTCTGGCGCCGTTGATGTCGCCTATCATCTCCTTTTCCATGGGGCTGGCGCGCTCCGATGTCCTGTTGATGAATGCCTCCGGGCGCACCATGCTCACCGGTATTGCCTGGGGGCTGTCCTGCGCGGTGTTGATGGCCTGGGCGATGCCGCTGGAGATTCCGACCATGGAGATGAAGGCGCGCATGCACCCGACGCTGCTGGATCTGATGGTCGCGGTGTTATCCGGTATTGCCGGCGCCTATGCGAATGCCAAGGAGGAAATTGCCAAGAGTCTCGCCGGCGTGGCCATTGCCGTAGCACTGGTGCCAGCATTGAGTGTGGCGGGAGTCGGTCTGGGCTGGGGCGACTGGCAGATGGCGGGCGGCGCAGCACTGTTGTTGATTACCAACCTGGTCGGTATCGCCATCGCCGCCAGTGCCACCTTCCTGGTGCTGGGTTTTGCGCCCTTCAACCGCGCGCGCAAGGGCATGGGGGTTACCGCGGTCATTCTGTTGCTGATCAGCCTGCCGCTGTCCCTTTCCTTTGCCCACCTGGTAACCCGCGATCGCATCCTGGAGTCGGTGCCTGTGGGAGAAGTGGAATTGTCCGGCCAGGTGGTTGAAATCAGCCAGGCGGACGTGAGACTGGGTGAGCCGCACCTGGTGCGCGTTGTACTGAGTACCGGCTCGCCGCTTGAGCCGGAGCACGTGGATGAGTTGAAGGCACTCATCAGCCAGCGCGTGGGCGAGCCCATTGTGCTGGACGTGCAGTCCAATCTGCGTCGTTAGTAGGGTATCCCTCGCCTGTAGCCGTGGGCGATGCATCAATAAGGCAGACTTGTAACGATGAATTCACTGCGATTCGAAGACCTGGGCCATGGCATCACCTGCATCGATGCGCAGTATATTGATCACGGCATCGCCTGCTTTTATCTCGTGCAGGCAGGCGATGACTACGCGGTCATAGAAACCGGCACCAATCACAGCGTGCCCTTGCTATTGCAGTACCTGCATCAGCGCGGCATCGCGCCACAGCAGGTTCGCTACGTCATTCCTACCCACGTTCACCTGGACCACGCGGGCGGTGCGGGTGCGATGATGGCAGCCTTTCCCGAGGCGCAACTGGTGGTGCACCCACGCGGCGAGCGGCACATGGTCGATCCCGGGCGTCTGGTGGCTGCGTCCATTGCCGTGTACGGCGAGTCCACGTTCCATAAACTGTACGGCGAAATCCAGCCGGTAAGCCAGGATCGCGTTCTCGCCACCGGCGACGGCGACTGCGTGCAGCTCGGTTCCAGGCAGCTGCAATTCCGTTTTACGGAGGGGCATGCGCGCCATCATCACTGCATCTGGGATGAGCAGAGCGCCGGCTGGTTTACCGGCGACATGTTCGGCGTGTGTTACCCCTGGTTCCGTTTTCCCGAGGGCGATTTCGTACTGCCCTCAACCACGCCGACGCAGTTTGATCCCGATGCTTACCTCGCATCGCTGGCGCTGTTGGCGTCCTACTCGCCGCAGCGCATGTACCTGACGCACTACGGCGCCATTGCGTATTCCGATGACAAGAGCGAATTGCTGGCCAGCCAGGTGGCGCAGTACGCGGCACTCGCGGCGGACACTTCTGTCGGTCCGCAGGAGATGCCCGCGGCACTACTGGACTATGCACTTTCGCGGTTGCAGGCGCATACGCCGTCTTCTGCGCAGGATGATTTGCAGCAGTGGCTGCAGCAGGATATTCCATTGAATACCCAGGGCCTGCTGCACTGGCGCGAATCTGGCCTGCAGGAAGGGTGAGCGCTGCGCGCACTGCTTACACCTGCATAGCGGCACGCGGCCAGAAGATTACCCCGTTCAAGTCAGCCGCCTTAATTGGCCTATACTGTATTTCCCGCCGCTACACATTTTCTAAACAACCAGGAGAACACTCCATGAAGACAAGCCTGTCCGTCGCTGCGCTACTCCTTTGTGCAAACCTCGTGCACGCCGAGTGCAAACCCTCTCCCTGGGGCCCGGAGGACGAAATTGGCAACGCCAACCTCATCAATGCGGCATCGGTACTGGCGGCCAGTAAACTGATTACCACGGGCAAAACCTATCCATTGGGTATTACCATCGACAGCAACACCCCGGCATTTCCGCCGCGGCAGATGAGCCTGCAGGTGGTGCAGCCCGGGCAACAGTTCGGCCAGCGTCCCTTTCCCAATGCGGTGTACAACGATGACATCTTTACCGGCTGGTTCGGTATTGGCTCGCAACTGGATGGCCTGGGCCATATGGGCGGTGCCGATGGCAATTTCTATAACTGTTTCAAGGGCACGGAAATTTCCGACATTTCAGGCCTGACCAAACTGGGTACACACAATGTACCGCCGCTGGTCGCGCGCGGCATCGTACTCGACATGGCGGCCTACCGGGGTAAGGCCTTTCTTGCCGCCGGGGAATCGTTTTCTGTGAAGGATGTGCAGGCGGTGGAAAAAGCGCAGGGTACACCGGTGCGTGAGGGCGATGTCGTGCTGTTTCATACCGGCTGGACCGACGCCAAGCTCGACAGTGACCCGGTCGCCTGGGCTTCCGGTGAGCCGGGGATCAGCGAGGAAGTCGCCACCTACCTGGCGTCGAAGCGGGTGGTCGCCGTGGGTGCCGACACCTGGGGTGTTGATGTGGCACCGTCGCCAGATCCGGCGCGTACCTTCCAGGGCCACGTGATACTGCTGAAGGAAAACGGTATCTACCTGCTGGAGACCATGAACACCGGGCCGCTGGTGCGTGACGATGTGCACGAGTTCATGTTCGTGCTGGGTCAGGCTCGCGTGCGCGGCGCGGTGCAGATGATGATCAACCCGGTGGCGATTCGCTAGCGGCGTGTTGAAAAACCTCTGGCAGCACATTTCTTCGTTGCTTCCCTCAAAAAAATGCGCAAGTACTGTCGTGTACACTGCGCTTTTTTTTAGGAAATCGCCTCAAACTGCACTCGCCAGCGACTTCTTCAACAAACGGCTACTCGCTGGCCTGTGGGTTCTTTGCTGCCAGGGCCTGGCGAATAGTGCCGTGGTCGCTTCGCCCGAGGCGAATTTTGCGTGCGAACAGAAACGCGATGAATGACAGTACGCCGATAATAATCACCGAGAACCAGCCCAGCAGCGTCAGGCTCTGGGCGGCAACTTCACCGGGCTGGGTCTGCGGCTTGATATCCGCCAGGTCTACCACGATCCCGGCCACCAGCGTGCCAAAGCCCATGGTGGTTTTCTGCACAAAGGTACCGGCAGCGAAGAACACACCCTCCTGACGTTGACCGGTGGCCAGTTCCTGCTCATCCAGAATGTCCGCAGTGAGGGAAATGCCGACAATCTGCGCTCCGGCGACGGACACAACACCCAGGACAATGGCCACCCACTGCAGTGGATAAAGTACCGGGTGGCCATTCTCTGGCAGCAGGCCCAGCAGTCGCGCGCCGATGAACCACACCATGTTTACCGCGATGCCCAGGCTCGCCGCCGCCAGCAGTGTCGCCTTGTCGAATCGGGCGCCCAGCCGCGCCGTGATCGTAAACGCCAGTACGGAACCGATGGCCGTGGGCACGATGAGCCCCGCCAGTTGTTCCGTGCTGAACTCCCAGAAGTAGGTGCCCATGTACAGGGCGAGGGTGGAATACACGCCGGCGGCCATTCCAAAGGCGAGGTTGCTGCCGATAGTGACGCGAAAATTGTAGTTGGACAGCGCCGAGCGCAAGTCGGCGATCGTCCTGCTGACGCTGAGGCCCTGACTGCTGCTGGTCGCCACCGGCAGCCTGGGGATGACGCTGCGCGTGCCCCACACGCAGATGAGAATCGTGACCAGTGCCAGGGCGGCAGAGACGAAGCCGTACTGCGTGTAGTTCTCTGCGATCAATCGACCGTCGCTGTCACCGCTGCCCTGAAAGATCAGGCCCAGGCCTACTGCAGGTAATGTCATGCCGGCGATCCAGCCCATGGTCACCCGGGCCTTCGCGATCACGGTGCGCTCGTCGTAGTCGGTGGACAGTTCCGCGCCCATGGCGGAGAACGGGATGAAGTAGATTGTCAGGAACGTGCGTAACGCCACCGCCACGAGGGTGAACCAGATGAACAGACTTTCTTCGCTCAACCCCTCTGGTGGCGAAAATAGAGGCACGAACATCAGCGCGAAGGGAATACCGCCGAGCAGTATGGGCGGGTGCCTGCGCCCCCAGCGCGAGCGCAGGGTATCGGACCAGCTGCCCACTACCGGGTCGGTAATGGCGTCCCAGGACATGGCAATAAACGCCGCGAGCCCGGCATAGAGTCCGCTAAGTCCCTGCACCTGTGTGTAGTAGAAAACGACGAAGTTGACGAAGGCGGCGTCCTTCACCGAGTAGGGCATGTTGCCTATGGCGTAGGACCACTTTTCCAGCGCGGTGAGTGTGCGCATCGCGTTATCGTATTCCCGGGTAGTGCCGGCGCCCTGTGGCTGCGCAATTGAGTCGGCGGTGGTGATTGATAGACTACAGTTTCATGGCAGCGGCTGGCAAAGTACAGCGGCGGTATGGCATCAGCGACGACAGCGCGCTGTCATTCGACCATCGGCTTCCTGACGCCACAGCGGTGTATTAATGCCCGGTCTCGCTCCATACTGGTCGCACGCCAGCGCGGGCGGTGCCTGGGTGCGGTGCAGCTGGACGTCGTGGTAAAGCGCGCGCTCCAGACAGGATAAATCGCCACGGAGAATAATCAGGCCGTGGACAAACGGAAGGAAAGCTTATGATCAAGGTTCATGGTGTGCACGGCTCACCCTTTGTGCGCAAGGTGCTGATCGCGCTGGAGTTAAAGGGTCTTGAGTTTCAACAGATCCCGCAGATGCCCTTCATGGAGGTCAGTGAGGAGTACCGCAAACTCAGCCCGCTGGGCAAGATTCCCGCGCTGGAGGACGGTGACCTGCAGGTCTCTGACTCCACGGTCATCTGTGAATACCTGGAAGATGCCTACCCGGAGCCGCCGCTGTACCCGCGTGATCCGGTGGCAAAAGCCCGCGCGCGCTGGTACGAGGAGTACGGCGCCACGCGCCTGGCGGAGCTAACGGCGGGCATTTTCTTTCAGCGTTTTATGCGCCCCTTTGCTTTCCAGCAGGAACCGGATGAGGAATTGATTGCAAAAATCATCGAGAAGCGATTGCCACCGGAGCTGGATTATCTCGAGGGGCAGGTGCCCGCGGAAGGATTTCTCTTCGGTGACTTTCAAATGGCCGATCTGGCGCTGGTCAGCCCGTTCATCAATGCCGCGTACGCAAACTACGAGGTGGACGCCTCCCAATGGCCGCTCCTGGCGGCCTACATCGCCCGGGTCAGTGCGATACCGGAAGTCGCGGCGTTGGTCGCGCGGGAAAAAAGCGCACTGGGGCTGGATAGCCCTGGCTAGGACGCTGGCCATGCAGCCGCGCCCTGTGACGTTACTGTGGCAGGGCGTGGATGCCGTGAGCGGTCGCTCCAGCCCGCTACTTTAGCGCCTCGTAGCTGTACTTCTGCCCGCCCAGCGTCGCTTCGTACATCAGGCCACCCTTGGCAATGGTGAAGACCGCCATGCCCTTGCGGTAGCCCGCCGAGGTATTGGCGGCGTCATTCTGGCCGCCACTGATCCCGGCGGATGCGCCACCGCCAGTATTCGCTTCCACCGAAACACCGGCGGTAATGGCCACGGCGGTGGCCTGCGCGCCGAACTCAAAATTGCCGCTGGTAAAGCTCTTCAGCGCTTCAGCGGTTTCAAAGAAGATGATCTGACTGTAGGCCTGCCCGCCCAGCTGCGCGCCGATGGTCAGCTGTGTCATTTTGGACGTGCCCACGGGTTTGCCCTGGGCATAGACCTTGCCCTTGCCGTGGGCGCCGCCGATGCCGATGCCCGCCTTGCCGATGGTTGGGAATACCGCGTAACCGTAGGCGGTGTCGAAGTAGGCCGCGCTCTCGTTGGCACTGCGGAAGGCCTTCGCGGCATCATCGTATTCGTCGGCCTGCGCGGCGCCGGCGGCCAGCAACAGGGCAATGACGGCGGTAAAGGCGGGGAGGTGCGAAAGAAATTTTTTCATCGGAAAGCTCCGGGTGCGGTAGAGGGTTGGCTTGCTCGCGGTGAGCATCGCAAAGGCGCTTCTTGCGGTCAAGCGCTCGCCGCCAGGGGCCGATTAGACATACGCGATAGCGCCGCCGTCGATGCGTATATTCTGGCCGTTGATAAATCCCGCCCGCTCGCTGCACAGAAAGGTCACCAGGTCGGCCACCTCTTCGCGCGTTGCCAGGCGGCCGCAGGGATTGGGGAAGTCCTCCTGCACGATGTGCCGCAGAATATCCTGCCAGTTGTCGCCCCAGCCTTTTTTCGCGGCCCGGGCACGGTAGCCTGCTTCCAGATCGGGCGTGTGGATCAGGCCCGGTGAGACGGTGTTGACGGTGATGCCGGTACCCGCCAGTTCCTGCGTCAGGCTGACCCCCAGCGTTGCCAGCGCGCCCTTGGCGGCATAGTAATGGGGCATGATCGCGCCGGGGCGGTGAGAGCCAATGGTGCCCAGGTTGACGACCCGGCCCCAGCCGGCTTCCCGCATCCCCGGCAGCAGGCCCTGGATCAGCCGCGCCGCGGAGAGTACGTTTTTCTGGTACATGTCCAGCCAGTCGCTGGTACTGGTGGCGCCCCACTTGCCGAAGCTGGCGGTGCCGTAATTGTTCACCAGTATGTCCACGTCCAGACCCTGCTCCTGCAACTGCGCCAGCACGGCATCGCAGCCAGACTCAAGGGCGAGGTCGCCCTCCACGTAGCAGTCACTGCCCAGGTCGCCAGCGGTGAGCGCGGCGCTGCCATCTTCCTCGTTGCTATGCACAACAATCAAAGCGCCGGCGTCAGCCAGTGCGGCGGCGATGACGCGGCCGGTATTGCGGTCGGAGCCTGTTACCAGCGCACAGTGGTTTTGCAGATCGATATTCAAGGGCACCTCCTGCCTGGCGGGTAACTTTCCTCGCCTCGTGGGGCAATGTTACATTGGCTGTCCGCCGGGTTCATTAGCCGGCATTATCCTGCGCAGAGAGGTTGTCATGTTACGTGGTCTGGTTGTGGCTTTGTTGGTTTTGGCAGGTTCGCTCGCATCGGCGCAGAGTCTGCGCGTGGGCATGTCCATGGACTACCCGCCACTGGTGTACCGGCAGGACGGGGAGGTCGTCGGCATCGAAGCTGACAATGCCCGTGCCGTTGGCAAGATGCTGAACCTGAAAATGAAGCTCGTCGAGCTGCCATTCAGCGGCCTGTTGCCGGCTTTGCAGGCGGGCGAGATCGATGTGGTGATGTCGGGTCTCAGTATCACCGCCGAGCGCGCCGAGAAGGTCACATTTATCGAGCCTTATATGAATATCGGCCAGATGGCGATTACGCACCGCGACAAAATCGCCGGCTTCGCCCAGCCCTGGTCAGTGTACCGTGAAGGCGTACGCATCGGCGTGGAACCCGATACCACCGGTGCGACGTTCGCTGCTGAAGAGCTGACCGAGGCGGTGATCAAGTTCTACGATGACCCACAGGCGGCTTTCAAGGGTTTGCGCGAAGACGAAATCGATCTTTACGTGCACGATGCCCCCACCAGCTGGCAGTTGGCGACATCCAGTGAAAATGCCGACCTGATCAGCCTGTACAGTCCGCTGACCGATGAACAGCTGGCATGGGCGGTGCGCAGCGGCGACGATGCACTGGCCGCAGAACTGAATCGCGCGTTGCGCGCCATGAAGGCCAATGGAACCCTGCGCTATATCCTGAACCGGTGGATACCGGTGACGGTTGAGGTGCGCTAGCGGGCGCTTGAAAAACCCGCCAACGTCTATGCTTCAAGGGTCTGGCGGCGTCGTGCCAAACAGTGACATCGATACTCGCCCCGGCCAGCTCAATCCTCCGCGAGCGCGGCGAGTTGGCGCCGCGCTTTAGTCTGCGTTGCGCTGGGCGTATTCGGGCACCCGCTCCTCGATCATCAACATCTCACCGATTTGCTGCGCGCTGATATCCGCCTCGCAGAACGGCCAGCGCACCCATTGCTTGTTGGAGTAGAGCCGCGTCTGGTCAGCGAAGTGGGGTGATACCGGGTCGGTAGACTGGGAGGGCACAAGAATCACATCCGCGATAGGGCACTCGCTGCCATCCCAGGTGACCACCTGGATATACGAGTTGCCGGAACCGGGGTTGATGTAACCGCCGTTGGACAGGCCCACCCCGATGGCGCCGTAAACACCGGAGGTGCCAGGCCCGCCATGAATGGAGACGTTTTCCGTATTGCGCTCCAGGTACTGCACTTCACGCCAGGGCTGGTCCAGCCCTACGCCTGCATCCCACAAGCGGTCACGGGCTGCTGCCAGTGCATCGATGACGCGGGTGTGGTTGGCTTCGACGGCCAGGTCAATGCCGGCGGGGGTGTAGAGGGGGTTGTCGGCGTCGAAGTCCACTTCCCAGAACTCGTCGCTCTCCACGGTGTTCTGGAACGAATTGCCCAGCTCACTGCGAATCCTGCCCCAGAACTCGATGAACACCTGGGCGCCGCGGCTGTCCAGATCCACCTTGCGATCCCAGCCGGCAAGGGCGGCACAGGCGTCCTGCACACCGGAGGCGGCGTCGGTGGCACACACTGCCAGTACGTCATCCAGCACCACCTCTGCACCGTACACGCGGTTGTTGTACATCAGGGCCTTTACCGCGGCGATGTCGAACAGGCGATTGTCACTGGCCTGCTTCTCGGCGACCAGGATATGGCCGATCCGCGTGCGCAGAAACTGCTGCGTGCGCTCGTGGCCAACCGGCCCCATGATGGTGGGAAAGCCCTCCAGCGGATTGTTGGCGTCAGACAGCCAGTAACTGTTGTTGCTGTTGCCGACGTAATTGCGGGTGCGCATCTGCGGTAACTGCCCGGCACCGTAGAGGTTGGTGCCAGCGGGCGCGTCCGGGTCATCACCCCACGCACAGTCCGGGTCGGAGCCGTCCAGCGAGATGATCACGTTGGTGGTGAGCTGCGCCAGTGTCTGGCTGACCAGGCCGCGGTTGCAGTCGTCCAGTTGTGCCTGTGTGAGGAAGGGGATGGCAGAAATTTCGCCGTAGAAGGCTTCGCCGTGACGGTCTGCCGCGAGGTCGTGGAACACCGGATTGCCTATCAGCGACAGTGCGCTGACGTATTCTCCCAGCGTGCTCGCCTGGGCTTTGTTCTTCCACTGTTCGACAAAGCGCGGGCCTGTATCCAGGTTGGCGTCGCGGAAGGCAAGAATGGCGCCGTTGAACATCGGCCAGCCGTCCAGCAGTTCGTTCTCACTCTTGAGGTTGATGATGGGCCCGTAGCGTGAAACGTAGAAGGTGTAGGAGCGTGGTTCCAGGCTGCCATCCAATTGTCTGGCCAGCACCTCTACGGTGTTCTTCTCCAGGTTGACCCATTCGCCGTTGTAGTTGTACTGCAGCGGATCCTCGGGGTTGAGCTGCAGTTCGTACAGGCTGAACCGGTTGGCGTAGGACACCGTGTGTGTCCAGGCGAGGTCCTTGTTAAAACCAATGCCGACAATGGGTGTGCCGTGCAGTGCTGCGCCGGCCACGTCGTATTCGCCGGGAATTGTCAGGTGCACCTGGTACCAGGCACCGTCGCCAAACCACGGCTGATGAGGGTTGCCGAGCAGGATGCCACGGCCGCTGGTGGTGGCGTCGCCGCCCAGTGCCAGGCCGTTGCTGCCCCTGTCACGCAGTTCCGCCGTTGCGGACTCCAGTCCTGCGCCTGCTTCCAGCAGTGCCTGGGGGGAGGGCATCGCCGCTGCAGCGGCGGCATTGGGACCTTCAACCGAGAGCAGCGCGCGACGGAAGATACCCTGGTCGGAACTGCCCCAGAGGGAGATCTTGCGCAAGAACATCCAGTAGTCGGTACTGTCGAAGGGGTACACCCACTCTGCGTCGCGGCAACCCCAGGGTCCTTCGGGCAGATTTTCAACACCGGTTTCCTTGAGGTAGCGGTTCATACCGGCGGTAAAGCCCTCCGCCACGTCGATGGCGAACTGTGGCAGTTCGTCGACGATCTGCCGCTTGAAGTCTTCCTTGCTGCCGTTGATGAATACCGATAGCAGATCGGATTCCACGCTGCCTTCTGCCTCGCCCATCAATTCCGCGGACCTGCCGGTGCCGAACACCACCTGGCGCATGGTGACGCAGAAGTTGTCCTGCGCGTAGGCATAGCCGTAGCCGTAACCCAGTCCCTTCCAGTCATCCGCTTTGATGTGGGGGATGCCGTATTCGGTGCGGCGGATTTCCGCGCGCAGCGTTTCCTCGGTATCCGGGTCGAAATTGTCGCCGCCGTTGGAGCACGCGATGAGGGTGGCGGTGAGGGCGCAGGAGAGCAAAAGCCTTAAAGTCATTATTATTGCCTGAGTTATTGTTTCTGTGTGGTAATTATGGCGGCTTTGCGCGTATCTGCAAACCGCGCGGCGTTATTATAAGCCGCCTGTCTGGTGGAATGTGGACCGCCTGTAAGTTATTGAACCGCGGATGACTGTGCAGGTT
Organism: Gammaproteobacteria bacterium; assembly: GCA_030426545.1. Taxonomy (GTDB): domain Bacteria; phylum Pseudomonadota; class Gammaproteobacteria; order Pseudomonadales; family Halieaceae; genus Marimicrobium. The sequence goes on along the minus strand of JAUHYL010000021.1, from coordinate 19,561 downwards.
TGATGCGCGACGCTATGCTAGCTCGCAGGTGCCTGCAGTCGCCCCGAGGAGAAAGTTCGATGTTACCGATTCCCGCCAGTCTGAGTTCGATCACCGATGAGTGGCTGTCAGAGGTGCTGGATCAGACAGTGACAGGGCACCGGGTGGTCGATGCGCACGCGGGCACTACTGGCAGAGGGGTAATAGCGCTCAGCTGTGAAAAGGGCGCGACCCTGCCTGAACGCCTGTTCGTAAAGCTGCCGCCGGACGATGCGGCGCAGCGCCTGTTTGTGACGACCAGCGGCATGGGCCGTCGCGAGGCACTTTTTTACCAGCAATTATCGGACGAAGTGCCCCTGCGGGTGCCGCGCAATTATTACGCCGTCGCCAACGACAGCGGTGAGGAATACATCATGTTGATGGAGCACCTCGAGGATTCCGGCTGTACGTTCCGCAACGCGAGTACCGCCAGGGCGAGCGGCGAATCGATGGACTATATCAAGCGTGTGCTCGCGGCCTTCGCGCGACTGCACGCGGCCTACTGGAACGCGCCGCGATTCACGCAGGATTTAGCCTGGATTGATCCACTGATGCAGCACGAAATCGCGGCGCAGCTTGTAACCAGTTCCCTGCAGCAGCACGGCGCTTCCCTGCCTGCCGTCTTTCGCGCTATGGCCGAGTTGTACCTCGCCGAAACCGACGGCGTCCACCGCCTGTGGCGGGAGGGTGATGTAACGCTGGTGCATGGCGATGCCCACGATGGCAACCTGTTCATGCATGGCCGGGAACCCGGGTTCCTGGACTGGGCGGTGCTGGCGCGCGCCCCGGGCATGCGTGACGTCGGTTATTTCCTGGCCGCAACGTTGGAGGAGGGCGAGCGCGATGCACTGCCCGACCTGATGCGCTACTACCGGCAGCAGTTGCAGGCCGGTGGCGTCAGCGTACCCTCGGAGCAGTTACTCTGGCAGCAGTTGCAGTGGCACGCCACCTACGTGTGGCTCAGCGCCACGGTGACGTTCGCAATGGGCGACGCCTGGCAACCACAGCGCTATGCCCTGTCGGCGCTGGAGAAGATTCACGGTGCAATAGAGCACCTGCAGTCTGTGTCAGCGCTCCGCGAAGCGCTGTAAGTCCCGGCGCCTACCTTTTCTGACCGGGCGCGTGGCCTACTTGCCAGCCTCCGCTTCAGCGGCGGCTTTCTCTGCTTCCTGCACCGCTTCTTCCATGCCTTTCATGAATTCCCCGAAGGCGCGGCCCACTTTTTCCGGATCGATTTCGCCGTCCTCGTTGACGCCCAGCCCTTCCAGTGACTCCATCTGCTTCTCAAGGCGCTGTTCGATTTCATCCGTGCGCGTTTCAAATTCTGCCTGGATATTGCGTTGCGCGTACTCGCCGCTCAGGCCGCTCACCAGGGCGAGCGCGCCCAGGATGCCAAACACAATTCGCGCCGACTGTTCGCTGCGACCGTGTACCTCGGTGCTGGCGATGATCATCAACCAGGTGCCCCAGACGACGCGCAAAGCGGTACCCAGGTAGGGGATGATGCTCACCAATGTCACTACCGGCAGAATGCCGCAGGCATACGCCACGCAGCGGTAGGCAGTGCTGTAGCTCTCCGGTGAGCCCATCAGCTTCCAGACGACAAACAGCAGCGCTGCGCTGATGAAGCCGCCGATAAGCAGGCCAATGGGCAGGACAACCATGGCGCCTAGCCCTGCCATACCGGCGCCGGTGAGGCCGAGTATTGAGAGCAGCCCGAATAGCGCGCCCGAAACGGCGCCCATCACCAGCAGGAAAATCAGCGGCTCACTGATGCCGCCCGTTTTGGGCATGGCGCGATAGAACGCGACGGGGTTGGTAATGACCTGCTTCGCGTGCTCTATCACCAGGCCAAGGCTGAAACCCGGGGATGCGGGTGGCGGGCTTGCGCCATCCGCGGGGGCGGGCTGTTCAGGAGATGTCGGGTTTTCAGCGGTGGGTTCGTCTGCCATGGCGGGCTATCCTCTCTTTCCTGGCCGACGCGCCGCAGCGGCGCTCGGCGGCGAGTCGCAGTGGTAAAAGAATAGGCCAGTACGCGCACACTGCAAGGCAGCGCCGCTAACCTCTTCGGGTATCGCCGGGTCGCCGTGGCAGCGTTCTGAACTCAGTCGTTGACGCCCGGGAAGCTGTACTCGTGCCCCCACAGATCGCCTTCGGTGGACACGGTAGTGACGTGGTTCTCCCAGTCGATGAGCAGGCCGTCGTAGCCGTACTCGACGGCGATACCACCCGGCGCCAGTATATAGGCGGAACACATGTTGTCGTTGACATGGCGCCCCAGCGTGGCCAGAAAGTGGGAACCGGCAGCCTTGGCGCGATCCATCATGCGGCCGACCTCGTCCATGGTTTCCACTTCCACCATGATGTGCACAACACCCAGGGGGTGCGGGCCACTGAACAGGGCCAGTGAATGCTGCCGCGGGTTATTGGCGTGCATGAAGTTGATCTTTAGGCCGTCCAGGCCCGGGGGGTAAAGAATATCGGTGACGCCTGTGCCGATCAGTTCTGTGTAGAAAGCGGTTGTGGCGTCGATGTCCGGCGCGGGCAGCACCAGGTGCCCAAAGCCCAGGTCGCCGGTTTGCTGGAAGGTGGTCACGAAGCTGTCGATGCCCACCGGGGACGCCAGCGGCGTGTAGTCCAGTTTTCTTCCCCAGTAGAGTTCCAGCGTGTTGCCCGCCGGGTCAGTGGTGGTTGCGAAGGCCGTCACGCAGCGCCGCTGCGCTTCATCGTCAGCGCCCTTTTCCACGGTGTGTCCAGCCGCCTGCAGCGCATCCAGGGTGGATTGCCAGGCCGCTTCGCCGGGAAATTCCAGCCCCGTGGCAAGCAATTTGTCCTCGCTGCCCGGCTCGATCATAAAACGGAACGGATGGTCGTCCATGCGCAGGAAGCGGGCGCCTGCGCTGTCTTCACGCGCCGCGTCCATCAGCCCCAGCACGCCGGTGCCAAAGTCCATCCATGCGTCGACGTCGGTTGCTGCAATTCTCAAGTAGCCGGATGCTGAGATAGCCATGTTTCTGTCCTCGTAGGTTTGCGGGCCCGATTATGGGGAATTTTGCCCGCGCCGGAAAGCGCGGCCCTAATCCCGTGCCGGTGGTTCATCTAGTGCGACTATAGTGCGCATGCCGCGCCGAAGCATCACTTGAATAGGCTAAGCGGTGGGTGACCAACGGACACCGGGAATTCACCCGGTGATCAGAAATGTCATTCCCACATGAGCCATTGCGTCATTGAGCAGGGCCGGGTCCTCACAGATACTGGCCTGCCTCAATTCATCCCCCGCAAGGAGGGCTGTGACCGTGTCGCAACCGGATGTCCTACACCAGGCCTTTGAGCTTGGCTTTACCTACACTCGCTCCACCGGCCCGGTAGTGGGTCGTTTTCTCACGGAACTCAAACAGCGCAACATCGTCGGCATCAAGGGCTCCGATGGTCGCGTCATTGTCCCGCCGATGGAGTATGACCCGGACACGGCGGAGGAACTGTCCGAGTTTGTCGACGTGGGGCAGGAGGGCGAAATCGTCAGTTACGCGTGGGTAAAAGAACCGCGTGAGGCGCATCCCTTCGACAAGCCCTTCGCCTGGGCGATGATCCTGCTGGACGGCGCCGATGTGCCGATGATTCATTGCGTGGCTGCCGACAGCGAAGACGCTGTCTCTACCGGTGCGCGCGTCAAGGCGGTGTGGGCGGAGGAAACCATTGGTTTCATCACTGACATCCGTTGTTTCGAACGCGTATAGGAGGCCGGCCATGAGCGAACAGACCACTGAAAATACCGATGTCATCACCGGCATAGAAGCGCCGATCTACCTGAAGTACAACTTCACCGCCGGTGCCGCGCCCGCTCGATTCCTCACGCAGGTAAAAGAGGGGGTACTCACCGGGCAGCGCTGCCCGCAGTGCGCGCAGGTGTACGTACCTCCGCGGGGCTCCTGTGCCGCCTGTGGCGTGCCGACTGAGGAGGAAGTGGTGCTGTCGGACAAGGCAACCGTGCAGTCTTTCACCATCGTTTCCATCCCCATCCCCGGCAACTCGATTGAGCCTCCCTTTGTGGTGGCCAATCTGGTACCGGATGGCGCCAACATTTCGTTCATTCACCTGATGAGCGAGTGCGACAACGCCGATGTTCACATCGGGCAGCGAGTGCAGGGCGTGTGGAAGCCCCAAGAGGAATGGGGCTACTCCATGGACAATATTCGCTATTTCAAGCCGCTCGACGAGCCGGATGTCCCGGTGGAGAAGATTGGCAAGATTCCGGTTGAAGGGTGGGAGGGCTAAGCTATGAAAGAAATTGCAATAGTGGGCTACCAGCAGTCCGACGCGGTGTCCGATGCCGGCGCCTGCAATGAAGTCGAGCTGATCATCCCGGTAATCAGCAAAGTGTATGACCAGGTGGGCATCAAGAACGCCCAGGATGTCGATTTTGTCTGTTCCGGCAGTTGCGACTACCTGCAGGGGGCGGCCTTTGCCTTCGTCATGGGCGTGGATGCCCTGGGCGCGGTGCCGCCGATCAAGGAATCCCACGTGGAGATGGATGCGGCCTGGGCGTTGTACGAGTCCATGCTGAAAATCCGCATGGGTCACGCCGACTCGGCGCTGATCTATGGCTTCGGCAAATCGTCGCCGGGTGAGTTGCCCATTGTGTTGTCACAGCAACTGGATCCGTATTACCTCGCACCCCAGTGGGTGGATACTATTTCGCTGGCGGCCATGCAGGCCCGCCTGATGCTGGACAAGGGACTGATCAGCGAGCAGGACATGGCTGAAGTGGTTTCGCGCTCGCGTCGCAACGCGCTGAACAACCCGCATGCACAACTTGCCGGCGACGTGTCGGTGCAGGATGTACTGGCCCAGGAGACGTATGTATCCCCGTTGCGCAAGGCGGATATCTGCCCGGTCTCCGACGGCGCCAGCGCCATGGTCATTTGTACGGTAGAAAAGGCAAAGGAGTGGGGTCTGCCCTACGCGGTGATCAGCGGGATCGATCACTGCATTGAAACGCACAATCCGGGGATGCGCGATCTCACTGATTCCGTCTCCACCCGCAAGGCCGCCGAAAATGCCGGCGTGCACAACGGCGCAGTCGATGTGGCGGAGCTGTATGCACCTTTCAGCCACCAGGAAATCATCCTGGCCCGCGCGCTCGGTTTGGGCGATGCGACCAGCGTCAACCCGTCTGGCGGCGTATTGGCGGGTAACCTGATGATGGCCTCGGGCTTGTCCCGCATCGGTGAGGTGTTCAACCGCATCGTCAGCGGAGAGGCGCAGCGCGGCGTGGCCCATGCGACTTCCGGCCCCTGCCTGCAGCACAACCTGGTAACCGTGATCGAGCAAGCAAAGGAGGCCGCGTAATGGCGAATTTGGCAGCAGTGGTCGGAACCGGCCAAACCAGTTACACCACCAAGCGCGGCGACGTTTCCATTGCCGGGCTGGTGCGCGAGGCGGCCGTCAATGCACTCAATGACGCTGAATTGACCTGGGACGACATCGACGCGGTGATCGTCGGCAAGGCGCCGGATATGTTCGAGGGCGTGATTATGCCGGAGATCTATCTGACGGATGCGCTGGGTTGCAACGGCAAGCCCATGCTGCGTGTGCACACCGCCGGTTCTGTCGGCGGCTCGACCGCGCTGGTAGCGGCTTCGCATGTGCAAAGCGGCACCTTCAAGCGGGTGCTGACGGTTGCGTTTGAGAAGCAGTCAGAGTCCAACGCGATGTGGGCCCTGTCTAACCCGCAGCCGTTTTCCACGCACCTGAATGCGGGCGCCGGCGGCTACTTCGCGCCGATTATCCGCGAGTACATGCGGCGCTCCGAGGCGCCCTACGACGTCGGTATCAAGGTGGCGGTGAAGGATCGCCTGCACGGCGCGCGCAACCCGCTGGCGCACCTGCAGAAGCCCGACATCACCATGAAGGAGGTGGAGGAGTCGTTCATGTTGTGGGATCCCATCCGCTTTCTGGAGTCCTGCCCATCCTCAGACGGCGCCTGCGCCATGGTGATCGCCAACGAGGAACTGGCAGAGCAGGCACCCAGGCCCCCGGCCTGGATACGCGGCGTGGCCATGCGCTCCGAGCCCACCATGTATGCCGGACGCGAAGAAGTGAACCCGCAGGCCGGGCGTGACTGTGCGGCGGACGTTTACAAACAGGCGGGTATCAAGGACCCGCGCAAGGACCTGGATGTTGCTGAGGTTTACGTGCCCTTTAGCTGGTACGAGCCCATGTGGCTGGAAAACCTCGGCTTTGCACCCGAAGGCGAGGGCTGGAAGCTGACCATGGAGGGGGCTACCTCACTGGATGAGGGTGGGGATATTCCCTGGAACCCGTCCGGCGGTGTGCTTTCCTCCAATCCCATTGGCGCTTCGGGCATGATTCGCTTCGCCGAGGCGGCGCGACAGGTGCGCGGTGATGCCGGTGACCACCAGGTTGAGGGCGCCAAGCTTGCACTGGGCCACGCCTACGGTGGTGGCGCGCAGTTTTTTGCAATGTGGGTGGTAGGCTCTGAAAAAGGCTGACGCCGGGAGACAGGAAATGGCAAAGCACTTCAACATCGCCGACCTCTTCGAGATGGTCGCGGATAAGGTTCCCAGTCGCAGTGCGCTGGTTTGCGGCGAGCAACGCGCGACCTTCGCGGAGCTGGAACAGCGCGCCAACAGGCTGGCGCATTACCTTAAGGACCAGGGCGTGAAGGACGGCGACCATGTCGGCCTCTACCTGTACAACTGCAACGAGTATCTGGAGGGCATGCTGGCCTGCTTCAAGATTCGTGCGGTGCCGATCAATGTGAACTATCGCTACGTCGAAGAGGAGCTGCTGTATATCTTCGATAACGCCGATATGGTGGCCTGCATACACCACCAGGAATTCTCCCCGCACATCGCCGATGTGAAGGCCTCCGCGCCGGATCTGAAAACCTTTGTGCATGTAACCGATGACTCCGGCGCCGATCCAGCAACCATTGGCTCGGTGGAGTACGAGAGCGCCATGGCCGGGCAGTCCGAGGGGCGTGATTTTGGCGAGCGCGCCGACGATGACCTGTTTCTGCTGTACACAGGCGGCACAACCGGCATGCCCAAGGGGGTGATGTGGCCGCACAAAAACCTGTTCTATGCCGCGCTGGGCGGTGGTGGCTGGTTTCACCCGGATGGTCCGATCACCGAGCCGGAGCAGATTGCCGGCCGCATCGGTGACTTTCCCATCGTCGGCATGGCGCTGGCGCCCCTGATGCACGGGGCCTGCTGGTGGTACGCGATCATCCAGCTTTTGGGCGGTAACTGCGTGGTGCTCAATCCCAGCCGGTCACTGAACGGCGCCCAGGTGTGGGATATCGTCGAGCGGGAGAAGGTGAATTCCCTGTCTATTGTCGGCGATGCCATGGCCATTCCTCTGCTCGATGCCTTGCGCGAGCACCCTGATCGCTGGGATCTTTCCAGTGTGTTCAGCGTCGGTTCCGGTGGCGCCGTGTTCTCCGCGTCGTCACAACAGGAGTTCAAGGAGCGTTTCCCCAACGTCATCATCATGAATTCGTTCGGCTCTTCCGAATCCGGCAATATGGGGTTCGACTCCGGGCAGAAGAAGTCAGAGGCCAAGGGTCTGGGTAACGTGGAGCAATCCGACTTCATGGATGTGATCACCGATGAAGAAGGCCAGCCACATCGCCATGTTAAACCGGGAGAAACGGGCATCTTTGCACGCTCCGGCTATATCCCGGTGGGTTATTACAACGACCCGGTGAAAACCGCGAAGACCTTCGTCGAGGTAGAGGGCAAGGTGTGGCTGCTTACCGGCGATGAATCCCGCCTCGAGGAAGACGGCTCCATTACCGTGTACGGTCGCGGCTCCAACTGCATCAACTCCGGTGGCGAAAAAATCTTTCCTGAAGAAGTGGAGGAGGCGATCAAGGCGCACCCGGATGTGTTCGACTGCCTGGTGGTCGATACACCCGATGAGCGCTTTGGCAGCAAGGTGACCGCGGTGGTGGCAATCCGTGAAAATTGCACGGTATCGCTGGATGCTATTCAACAGGAGGCGCGCAAGCACGTGGCGGGTTACAAGGTGCCGCGCGAACTGCACGTGGTGCCGGAAATTCCGCGAGCCCCCAGTGGCAAACCGGCCTACCCGAAGGCGAAGGAGATCGCACTGGGCGGGGACTACCTCGTCGGCTAGGACAGACTGGCAGTGCGCGCGGGCCTGAGCAACCGCTCCTCGCGCGCAAGGAACCCATTACACAGGCAAGGCAAAGACATGGCAGAACTGGAAATCAGCACAAAAAACTGCATCGTTGAGCAGGAGGGCGCGACGCTTATCGTTACCCTCAATCGTCCCGAGGCAAAAAATGCCTTTAGCCCCGAGATGCTGCTCGGTCTGTACAAGGCCTGGCGCCTGCTGGACGAAGACGACAGCCTGATGTGCGCGATACTCACCGCCAACGGCGACACGTTTTGCGCCGGCATGGATCTGAAGGCCGGGGCCGAGGGGCATCGCTCAACGGATGAATTCATGGAGCTGATGGGTACCGTACCCAACGTGCATTGGCAGGCATTGCTGCGCGACAATCGGCCGAACAAGCCGCTGATTCTCGCCGTTGAAGGCTATGCCCTGGCCGGTGGCACCGAAATTCTCGCGGGTACCGACATTCGCGTGGCTGCCGAAGATGCCATCTTCGGGGTGACCGAGGTGGCGCGTGGCCTGTACCCCATGGCGGGTTCCAGCATTCGCCTGCCGCGGCAGATTCCCTACTGCCTGGCCGCGGAAATCCTGCTCCTAGGGCGCCATATCAGCGCCGCTGAGGCGCTGGAATGGGGCCTGGTGAATCGCCTGGTGCCCAAGGGCGAAACCCTGGCCGAGGCGAAGAAAATCGCCGAGCAGATCAGCGCAACCGGCCCCCTGGCGCTCAAGGCCATTGTCAAATCCCTGCGCGACATTCAGTGCGATGTGCCAGAGGCCGAGGCAATGCTGCAGTCCGACGAACTGGCCAACCCTGTATTTGCCTCCAGTGATGCGAAAGAGGGCATGCGGGCGTTCAAGGAAAAGCGTAAAGCGCAATTCACCGGCCAGTAACGCGGGGCCGATGGCCTCGCAGCCCCCGGGTTTTTATTCCTGGCGTACCTCGGCTAAGGTATAGCCCGCTCGAACACCAGGAGAAACCAACCATGACAGATCGTGCTACAACATTTGCAGAGATTGTCGCTGCCAGACGCTCCCTGCGCGCCTACCTGCCCGAGGCGGTAGACGAACAGACGTTGCGCCAGATATTTTCCGTGGCCCAACGCGCGCCCAGCAACTGCAACACGCAGCCCTGGGTCACCCACGTGGTGTCCGGCGACAAACTCGACGCCCTGCGCAGTGCAATGCCCGACCGCTTTATGTCGGGCAATTTCAGTATGGATTTTCCCTACGATGGCAGCTACGAGGGCGTGTACAAGGAGCGCCAGTATGCCGCGGCGCAGGTGCTCTACGATGCGGTCGGCATCAAGCGCGAGGAAAAGGACAAGCGGCACGTGCAATTCATGCGCAACTTCACGTTTTTCGACGCCCCCCATGTAGCCTTCCTGTTCCTGCCCGAGCCTTTCGGCCTGCGCGAAGCGGCCGACCTGGGGATGTACGCGCAGACACTGATGCTGTCATTTACCGCCCACGGTCTGGGCAGTTGTCCGCAGACGGCGCTGAGCTTTCAGGCGGACTATGTGCGTGAGCAACTGGGCATAGATGCCAGTAACAAGCTGCTGTTCGGTATTTCTTTCGGCTACCCCGACAGGGATGATCCTTCCAGCAATGCCGTCACCGATCGCGCAGAGACTGACGACGCGGTGCACTTTCACTCCTGAGGCAATAGACATGGGCGACCTGATTCTCACGGACAACCGCGACGGTGTGCTGGTCATCACCCTCAATCGGCCCGAAAAGAAAAACGCCATCAACACGGCCATGTGGATAGCGCTGCGCGAAACGTTCCGCCAGGCGGCTGAGGATGATGAGGTCGTGTGCGCGCTGCTCTGCGGCGCGGGCGAGAATTTCTGTTCCGGTGTAGACCTGTCCAGTTTTGGCGAGGGGCTGGAAGAGGGCGAGGAACATCCTTTCGAATCCGCCGCGCGCGCGGTGGCAGAGTTTGACAAACCCCTGGTCGCCGCCGCCCAGGGCGCAGCGGTGGGCGGCGGGGCGACCGTGCTGTTTCACGCCGACGTGGTGTACGTGGGGGAGAGCCTGCGGCTGCGGCTGCCCTTCGCCAACCTGGGGCTTGCGCCGGAGTGGGGCTCAAGTTATATGTTGCAGGCCAATATCGGTGCGCAGCGTGCCGCTGAGCTGTTTTATACCGCCGAATGGGTGGATGCTGACAGGGCGGTTGAATGCGGCATGGCGGCGCGCAGTTTTCCCGACAAGCAGTTGTTCGAGGAAGCCCTGGCCAAGGCGAGCGAGATCGCACGCTGGCCGGTCAATGCCCTGCGTGAAATCAAGCGCACGCTGCGCCTGCATCATCTACCCGCTATCGATGCGGCGATTAATGCCGAGCAGGCCGCCATGGAGCGGCAGGCGGGTTCGCCGGAGAATATCGAGGCCATTATGGCCTTCATGGAAAAGCGCGAGCCCGATTTTCGCAAGCTGTGAGGGTTGCCGTGCCTGCCAGCGGGTCGTCGGCCGGGTTCAGGGCTGGCGTTTTCGTGCAGTCGCTTTACACTGTGCAGAGCGGCACACCCTCCATCACTCCAATAACGTGAGGTTACCCATGTTTACCAATGCACCCGGCAAGCGTTTACTGCCCGTCGTACTGTTGTCTTCCAGCGTTTTTCTCGCCGCGTGTTCGGACGATTCCGACGACTTCAGCAGCCTTCCCGGCGCAGGCTACCAGGCGGATATCGTGTATACCGAATACGGCGTACCGCATATCAGCGCGGATGATTTTGGCAGCCTGGGCTACGGCGTGGGCTACGCCTACGCGCGAGAAAATTTCTGCACGGTAATGCGCGAATACGTGCTGTCGGCGGGGGAGTCATCGCGCTATTTTGGCGACGAGGGTAACTTCGAAACCGATCTGGTGGTGAAGTGGTTCAACTCCGATGCGCGCATACAGCGCATTATGGATGAGGATCTGCCGGAATACGTGGTAGAAAACCTCACCGGTTATGCCGCCGGCATCAACCGCTACCTGAACGAGACCGGTGTCGACAACCTGGCCGAGGGCGAGGAGGGTTGTCGCGGTGAACCCTGGGTACGCGAAATTGACGTCTTCGATGTGGTGCGCATGATCCACAAGACAGTGCTGCGTGCCAGCGGCCTGGCGGTACAGAGCGGCCTGTCGTTCCCGGCCTTCATGGTGGCTGCCGCGCCGGATGACACCGTGGCCGCACTCGCCGTGCCTGAAGGCATGGATGCGAAACAGGTGCTCATGGCCTCGCTGGATCGGGACGCCATTGCCGGTGGCCTGATGCCGCCGGTGGAACAAATGGGCAGCAACGCCTACGCCATCGGCGAGCAGGCATCACAGAGCAGCGCCGGCCTGTTGTTCGGCAATCCGCACTTTCCCTGGCAGGGGCAGGAGCGTTTCTTCATGTTCCACGTGACCATGGGCGATGACTACGATGTGCTGGGTGCCGCGCTGGGTGGTCTGCCCGCTCCGGTGATCGGGTTCAATCGCGATGTCGCCTGGTCGCACACGGTGAGCACCGGTAATCCGCGCACCACCTTTCACGAGCTGACGCTCAACCCTGAAAATCCGCTGCAGTACCTGTACGACGGCGAGTTGCGCGATTTCACAGCGGAAACAGTGACCGCTGAACGCCGCAACGAGGATGGCAGTATCGAAACCGTGGAGCATACGTTCTACGCTTCACACATTGGCCCCGTTGTCGATCTCGGCGCGCTCAGCGACCTGCTGGCCGGTTGGCCCAACGCGCTGGGAACCGTGCTCTCCTACCGCGATGCCAACCGCGAAAACCTGCGCGGGCTGGACCAGTGGATAAACATGGGCAAAGCGAAGAACCTGGGTGAACTGAAAGACGCGCTGCGCGCTATCGGGATTCCCTGGGTGAACACCATCGCCGCTGACCGCTACGGCGACGCCTTTTACGGCGACGTTTCCGCCCACCCGCACGCGTCGACGCAACTGGTGGAAAACTGCGTGCGCGGACTGCTGCAGCAAACGCTGACCGATGCCGGTTTCCTCACGGTGGACGGTTCCGACTCTGCCTGTGAGCTGGGTCAGGATGACGACACCGTGGCCGGTGTGTTTGGCTATGACAACCTGCCCAAACTCGAAACCCGCGAGTACGGCGCCAACGCCAACGACAGTTACTGGCTGCCCAACCCGCGGCAGTTGCTGGAGGGCTTCCCCGAAATTATCGGCCTGGAGCGTGTGGAGCAGAGCCGGCGTACGCGCGCCACCTTTGTGCAGGCGGAACAACGCATGGCCGGCAGCGACGGTCTGGGTGAGCCCGGCTTTAACATCGATAACCTGCGCGAACTGTCCTTCCAGGCGAAGAACTACACAGCGGACCTGGTGCTGGACGAGGTGCTGACTGTCTGTGGCACACTGCCTGAAGATCCCATGGCGGGCGTGTCTTCGGTACAGGAAGCCTGCAGCATCCTCAGCGCCTGGGACAGGCATCACCGCATAGACAGCGTGGGCGGACACGTCTTCTACGAGTTCTGGCGCGAGATGCGCGGTACGGCCGATATGTGGGCCACGCCGTTTGATCCCGCTGACCCTGTGAATACACCGCGTGATCTGGATATTGAAAACCCGGATGTGGCCCAGGCGGTGGTAGATGCGCTGACCGCGGGCGTGCAGACGCTGGCCGACGCCGGAATAGCGCTGGATGCGCCCTGGGGTGAGGTGCAGTTCGATGAAAAGAATGGCGTACGCTACCCGATCCATGGCGGCTCGGGTGACATGATGTTCAGCGTGATCACGTCCGGCCTGGTAGAGGGTGAGGGTTATTCCGACATCCGCCATGGCAACAGCTACATGCAGGCCGTGACCTGGGATGAGACTGACTGCCCCGTGGCCTACAACATCATCACCTACTCACAATCCACAGACCCGGCTTCGCCGCACTACGCCGACATGACGGAGTTGTATGCGAACAGTGGCTGGATTGATGCGGCATTCTGCCCCGAAGAAATCGAGGCCAAAGAAATCGGGCGCATGACCATTACCCAATGATCCTGCGCCCGGCGCGTTCACGGGTTTAGCCGTGAACGTGGCCGTGTGCGAGTTCCTCTTCCGAGGCTTCACGCACGCCGACAATCTGCACGTCGAAATTGAGTTCAACGCCCGCCAGCGGGTGGTTGGCATCGACGGTGATGTCGTCGCCCTGCACCTCAGTGACCGTGATCTGCTGCGTTGCGCCGTCCTGCCCACTGGCCGTGAAGGTCATGCCGGGCTCAATGGATTCGACGCCCTGGAAAGCGGCTCTCGGAACCACCTGGATCATCTCTTCCTGCGTCTCGCCGTAGGCATCTGCCGGCGCGATGGTGGCCTGTACGCTGTCGCCCTCGACCTTGCCGGTCAGCGCGGTTTCCAGCCCGGGGATAATGTTGCCGGCGCCGTGCAGGTAGGTCAGCGGCTCGCGGCCTTCTGAGCTGTCCAGTACTTCGCCGTCGTTGTCGGTCAGCTTGTAGTGCATGCTGACCACAAGGTTGTTGCCTATCAGTAGTGACATAAATACTCCGTGCGGCGGCAGAGGGGGAGCTGTGCCTTGCTGGCGCCGTTTGCAAATTGGTCGATGGTTGGTTGCACGCCGCGCGCGGCGGGTGCGCTGCTCCGGGCAAAACCTATGTGAGACAGGAGGGCCCGCGGGGGCGGCACCTGAGTGAAACCATAAATAGAGGCAAGAGAAGCTGGGGGCGATTATAGGGGGATCACACCGCGTGTGGAAACCGTTGGCGGTACAAAAGTGCAGTTATGCGCCGTTCTTCGGCGATATTCGGGCCGTGGCTGCGCCCTGGTCGGATCAGGTTTGCACGAAATCGGTCACCTCCAGGTTGAAACCCGACAGGGCGTTGAAACGCAGCGGCGCCGACATCAGACGCATTTTGCCGATGCCCAGGCGCTTCAAGATCTGCGAGCCGGTGCCGATGACGCGGTAATTCTGATTGATCTGCGAGCTGCCTGGGCCCGCAAGCTGCGGCGCATCGGGAAACTGCAGGACCTCGGCGAGTTGCTGTTCGGTGTCTACCGTCTGGCCCAGCAGTACCACCGCGCCTTTTCCCTCCTCGGCCACGCGCTGCATGGCGCGACGGTAGGACCAGCCGCTGTCATCGCCCTCAATTTGCGTACCCAGCACGTCGCGCAGGGTGTTTACCGTCTGAACCCGCACCAGCGTCTCGGACTCTTCGCTGAGTTCGCCCAGCGTTAGCGCGTAGTGCAGTGTGTTGTCGATCAGGTCCAGGAAGGTATGCAGTTCGAATTCGCCGAACTCGGTGGTAACGGTTTTGCTGTCGCGCAGTTCTACCGATTGTTCGTGCAGCGAGCGATACTCGATCAGGTCGGCAATGGTCCCGATACGCAGGCCGTGCTTTTCACCGAAGGCCTCCAGTTGTGGCCGCCGCGCCATGGTGCCGTCATCATTCATGATCTCTACGATCAGTGCCGCCGGCTCAAAGCCGGCCATGCGCGCGAGGTCGACACCGGCTTCTGTATGGCCAGCGCGGCGCAGCACGCCGCCCGGTTTGGCGACCAGCGGGAAGATATGACCCGGCTGCACGATGTCCGACGGCCCTGCGCCCGGGGCAACCGCCTGCAGCACGGTGTGAGCGCGTTGTACGGAGGAAATCCCAGGCCCTTTACGTTCGGCAGCGTCGATAGAGACGGTGAAGTTGGTTTCGTGCTGCGAGCGGTTATCGCGCACCATCAGCGGCAGTTGCAGCTGCCGCGCGCGCTCCTCGGTGATGGGCATGCAGATAAGCCCACAGGCTTCGCTGGAGAAGAAGGTAATAATCTCCGGTGTAACCGCCTCGGCGGCGACGATCAGGTCGCCTTCGTTCTCGCGGTCCTCGTCGTCCATGAGGATGACCATGCGGCTGGCGCGAATGTCGTCGAGTATGTCGGGAACGCTGCTCAATGCCATGGTGTTTGCTCTTTGCGGTTGTCTGCGTGCTAAACGAGTTCGATGGCGACGGCGGTGGCTTCACCGCCGCCGATGCACAGCGCAGCCACGCCGCGTTTTAGTCCGCGCTTTTTCAGCGCGTGCATCAATGTCACGATAATACGTGAACCGGTGGAACCGATAGGGTGGCCCTGTGCACAGGCGCCCCCGTTCACGTTCACCTTGGCATGATCCAGGCCAAGGTCTTCGATGGCCAGCATGGTCACCATGGCGAAGGCCTCGTTGATTTCAAACAGGTCGACGTCTGCCACCTGCCAGCCGGTTTTCTCCAGCAGCTTGCGTATGGCGCCTATCGGGGCCAGCGTGAACTCGCCCGGCGCCTGGCTGTGCCGGGTGTGGGCAACCATGCGTGCCATGGGTGTGAGGCCCTTTTTCTCTGCACTGCTGGCGCGGGCCAGCAACAGTGCGCTGGCGCCGTCGGAAATGGAGCTGGCGTTGGCGGCGGTGATGGTGCCGTTCTTGTCAAAGGCGGGTCGCAATTTGGGAATGCGTTCCAGGTCGGCCTTGTGCGGTTGCTCATCGTCTTCGACGGTGTGCTCGCTGCGTCTTGTTTTTACAGTGACTGGCACGATTTCGGCGCTGAGGTCACCGTCTTCGATGGCACGCCTGGCGCGGCGCAGGGATTCCAGTGCATAGGCATCCATCTGCTCGCGGGTGATGCCGCGTTCATCGGCGGTCGCCTGGGCGAAGCTGCCCATGGCGCGCCCGGTGTAGGCATCTTCCAAACCGTCGATGAACATGTGATCGACCATGCCGGTCTCGCCGGTGCCAACGCCGCCGCGCGCACCCAGCAGCATGTGCGGTGCACGGCTCATACTCTCCATACCACCGGCGATGACCAGATCACTGCTGCCGGCGAGGATGCTGTCGTGGGCGAAGATGGCAGCCTGCATGCCACTGCCGCAGGCTTTGTTCAGGGTCACGGCGCCGGTGGAGGCGGGAATGTCTGCGCCCAGGGCGGCCTGTCGCGCGGGGCACTGCTTCAGGCCTGCCGGGAGTACGCAGCCCATGTAGACCTCGTCGATATCGCCCGGCGCCACTCCGCTGCGCTCAATGGTGGCCCGGATCGCCGCGGTGGCCAGTTCGGGCGCGGGCACCGGGGACAGGGCACCCTGCAACCCGCCCATGGGGGTGCGTGTGCCGTCGATGATGACTACGGAGTCTTCGTTCATTTGACTCTCCATGCGATTGGGTGGGATGCGGTCTGCGTGGATTGGCGAGGCCGGAAAAGGGGCGTCATTCTAGCGGGAGAGTGTGGGCTTGCTCAAGCCGGCTGGTGCCTTTCGCGTCGAACAGCTTGCCGCGCACGGCGTCGCGATACTGTTGCGGTGTCATGGCGGCGTGTTTCCTGAACAGTTTGGCGAAATAGCTGGCGTCCTGCAGGCCGAGTTGCCAGGCGATTTCACCAATGCTGAGGTTGGAGTGGCGCAGCAGATCCTTGGCAGTGGCCATACGCAGATTCTGCAGGTACGCCATGGGGGTGGCGCCAGTGGCCCGGGTAAAGCGGCGGTGCAGGGTGCGTGGATTGACCCCCAGCTCCGCTGCCAGTGTAGTGAGACTTAGAGGGGTGGCCAGGTGATCCTGCAACCACTGTTGCGCCTCTACCACGGTTTCGTCGCGGTGGGCGCTCGTTGCCGTCTGGTAGGCGGCGTCCTGAAAGCTGCGTCGGATCTCCGGCGAGAACTGGTTTTCGATAGCGCGTGCGGTGTTGTGGCTGAACCACTCCTCCACGATGTGCACCATGAGGTCGGCGATAGAGTTCACGCTGCCTACGCAGTAGATGTTGTCGCTTTGCGTGATCAGGTGATGGGTTTTCAGTTCCACCTCCGGGTAGCGCCGGCTGAATGGCTGGAAGTAGTTCCAGTGCGTGGTGGCCGCGCGGTGGTTCAGCAGGCCGGCCTCCGCCAGCAGGAAGCTGCCGGTGCCCACGCTGCAAATGCGGGCGCCCAGTTCGAACTGGCGCCGGATCAGTGGCAGCCAGGGGCGCATGCGGTTAACCGTAGGTAAGGGGTTGCGCCAGATGGCCGGGAGTAGCAGCAGATCCTGCGCTGGCAGATCCTGGTAGCGAGTGTCTGGCTTGAGGGTCAGGCCGCTGGCCAGTTTCATCTGGCGTTTGTCGGGTGCCGCGAGTTGGAAGCTGACCTGGCGGTTACCACGAGCGCCAACGCTGGCCATCTGGCTGGCAGCGTGCATGATCTCCATGGGCAGGGTGATGCTGGTGGCCAGGGCCTGGGGGTAGAGCAGGGCGGCGATTCGGTACACGGTGAGTTCCTGTGACTCAGTATGTCCAAAGTAACATATAAAGTGACCGAAATGACATAAACCTGTTTGGCCGGGATAGCTACACTGGCTGCCTCTTGTTCGAGGTTACGGGGTAGGTATGAGCGGTCAGCGTTTGCCGGTTATTGTCAGTTTCGGCGGTGTGAATGCCGCCGGCAGGTCGTCTGGCCATCACGCTTTTGCGCGCACCGCCTATGGTGCGCTGTCTGCGCGCGACAAGCAGCGTACCTTGTCCGCCCTCGGGGCGTTGATGGGCGTGGACGATGCGCCAGACCGCGAACGGTACATCCTCGATCACACGCTGATTCGCCGCATCGAGGAGAGCCATTTCGATGTGGGCGCGGTGCGCTGGAATCAGCGCTTTCCCACCGAAAGCAACGGCTTGCCCATCAATTTCGATATTGATTCGAAGTACCTGCCCGAGGTAATCCCTGCAGACTGGCGGGTAACGCGGGTTTCGGTCACCCATTCCAACGTGAAAATTCTCGGCCAGCAGAACTTCCTGCTGCCGACGCAGCGCGAGTTTGAGGTCAAGTCTGCCGGGCAGTTGCCCAGCGGTTTTGAGCCGGGCGTGCTGTATCCCTCGCGCAATCACCCGCGTGGTTTGCAGATGACGGTCTATGCGGCTTCAGATGCCCTGGGCAATCTTGGCCTGCAGTGGGATGACGTTGTGGGCAGGGTCGGTATTGATCAGATCAGTGTGTATGCCGGCAGCGCCATGGGGCAACTGGATGACGCCGGCGCGGGCGGCATGCTCAAGTCGCGGTACAACGGGCAGCGCGTAACGTCCAAGTTCTGCCCGTTGAGCTTTGCCGAGATGCCCGCGGATTTTATCAACGCCTACATCCTGGGCAGCTTCGGTTCCACCGGGGTGAGTCTCGGTGCCTGTGCTTCGTTTCTCTACAACCTGCGCAACGGGATCGATGATATTCGCAGTGGGCGTTCGCGGGTCGCGTTCGTCGGCACCTCCGAGGCACCGATTACGCCCGAGGTGATGGAAGGCTACGCGGCCATGGGCGCGCTGGCAACGGAGAAGGGCCTGCGCAAACTGGACGGATTGAGTGAGGACGAAACACCTGACTTTCGTCGCGCCTGCCGGCCTTTCGCAAACAACTGCGGTTTTACCATTGCGGAATCCGCACAGATGGTCGTGTTGTTCGATGATGCACTGGCGATGGAACTGGGTGCGACAGTGTTTGGCGCCGCGACCGATGTGTTTGTGAATGCGGACGGCCACAAGAAGTCCATCTCCGGCCCCGGCGTGGGCAATTACCTCACCGTGGCGAAGGCCATGGCTGCCGCGCGAGGGCTGGTAGGCGAGCAGGGCATGTCCCGCGGTTTTGTTCAGGCGCACGGCACCGGCACGCCCCAAAACCGTGTCTCCGAGGCACAGATTCTAAGTCGTGCGGCGGCGGCCTTTGGCATTGATAGCTGGCCTGTGGCGGCGGTGAAGTGTTATCTGGGGCACTCCATTGGCACCGCTGCGGGTGACCAGATCGCCTCCACCCTGGGCATCTGGCAAAAGGGTGTACTCCCCGGTATCGCTACGATTGACGCGATTGCCGACGATGTGGCGCAGGACAATCTCGCGTTCAGCGCGGCGCATCGAACCATCGATCCCGACGAAACTCACTACGCGATCATCAATTCCAAGGGGTTTGGTGGCAACAATGCCTCAGCCACGCTGATGAGCCCCGGTGCGACGTCGCAAATGCTCGCCGCACGCTATTCGCAGTCAGAGTTACTGGATTACGCGCGTGCCAACGAGCGCGTGCGCGAGCGCCAGCAAGACTACGATGAAGGTATGATCGCAGGCACCATCGACCCGGTGTACAAGTTTGATCACGGCGTACTGCATGACGCTGACGTGGAACTGTCCGCTGCCCATGTGCGCATCGGCGAGCACTGCGTGGCGCTGGATACCGTTTCGCCCTACGCCGACATGCGGCTCGACGCTTCGCGATAGCCCGATGAACCTGCGGCGTTGCCGCGGTTCTGGCTGCGCCGCGAATGCGTTGTACTGGCTGCTTTCTGCACCCGCCACGGCACTGGCCAGCGCTGTTGTTAGTCCGTATTCTTCCAGCCTCCTCACATTTTCAGGCAAGGCAAAAGGGAAAGGCGCGCCACGGTGGAAGACACACAGGCCATAGTGAACTTGCAGG
>JAUHYL010000110.1 GCA_030426545.1 Gammaproteobacteria bacterium | reverse complement strand
GCGCGAAAGCGACGCATGCCTGATTCCACCACGGCGGTATAAAGGTCTTTGCCCTCGGCGAGGGCCTTGTTCACGAAGTCCACCATGATCAGGCTGTCGTTAACAACCACTCCGCTGAGCGCAATCACCCCCATGATAGACATCATGCTGAGCGGGTAACCCATCACCCAGTGTCCGAAGATGGCGCCGATCATCCCAAAGGGGATAACGCCCATAATGATCAGCGGCTGAAGATAGGATTTGGTCGGAATCGCCAGTAATGCGTAAATGCCGAACATGGACAGGGCAAAGCCTATGCCCATACTGACCGCCATTTTTGCTTCTTCCTCCGCGGAACCGGATATGGCCCATTTGAGGCCCGGGTACTTGCCCATGAGCTCGGGGATGATCCGCTTCTTGACGTCTGCTATGACTTGGTCAGGTTCCACCAGCTGTTTGTCCGCCTCGGCGGTCACTTCAGCAGCGCGCTGATAGTTGATGCGAGTGGTTTTCAGCAAACCCTGTTTGGTCTCCACCCGGGCAACGGTAGAAATGGGCACCTCGTCTCCCGCCGGCGTGCGGATGAACATATTGTTGAGGCTGTTGACGTTCTCCCGGTCTTTTTGTGGGTAGCGCACCATCACTTTGATTTCATCGACCCCGCGCTGAATGCGCTGCGCTTCGGCACCGTAAAAGGCGTGGCGAACCTGGCTGCCCAGGTCGAAGCGGGTGAGCCCCAGGGATTCCGCCTCGGGCAGTATATCCAGGTGAAATTCATCAGCGGTGTCAGACGCGCCGTTGCGAATATCGTAGACGCCAGAGTAGTGGCGCATTGCCTCTTCGAGCTCGTTGGCCGCCAGGCGCAGTGTTTCGGAATCGCTGTGCATCAGGTCGAAGGAAATGTCTGCACCAAAGCTGGGCCCGTCCTCGGTCGAAATTGCCATGACTTCCGCGCCGTGAATCGTGCCGACTTCCTCGCGCCACCGCTTCTGAATCTCACGCGTGGTGATGCTGCGTTCTTCCTCTTTTGTCAGCTCGACATCGATGCGGCCGTTGATTCTCTCGAAGCCGTAAACTGCCATGTGCTGCAGCAGTTTTTCGTCACGCCCTGTTTCCGCCCGGTACTTCTCTTCCAGTGTGCTGAATGCACGCGCTATCCCGGTAATCGCTTCCAGCGTTCTCTCCTCGGGTATGCCGCGTGCCATGCGCAGTTCCACGGTCAGAAACTCACCCGGTGTATCCGGTGACAGCACGGTGCGTACAACACCGCCCGCGAGCAGTCCGGACGAAAGTACCAGCAGAGAGAGGAACAGGCCGAGCGTAAGATAACGATTTTCGATACAGCGCAGTATCGTGGGCCGGTAACGCTGTTCTACGAAGTGGCGCAGACTGCGGTTTATAGATTCCTGCACGTGATCGATTTTCAGCAATAAGCGATTGCGGGTAGGTTTACTGTGAGCCAGGTGGGCGGGCAGGATCCATTTCGATTCCACCAGCGAAAACGCGAGGCACAGAATAACCACCCAGCCGCAGGCCTCGGGGAAGACCGCGAAGGCGCCCTGTACGAAAAGCGTGGGTGCGAAGGCGACAATGGTTGTCAGTACACCAAAGGTAGCCGGTGTTGCCACGCGGTACACGCCGTCGACCACAGTGTGCACACTGTGCCCCCTTAGCTCGGTTTCACTGTAGGCGCTCTCGCCAATGATGATGGCGTCATCCACCACTATGCCCAGTACCAGGATAAAGCCGAAGATACTGATCATGTTCAGGCTGGCATCGATGTACGGTGTATTGAGCAGCGCCATGGCACCCAGAAAACACACCGGGATACCCAGCATCACCCAGAACGCCAGTTTTATCTCCAGAAACAGCGCCAGAATGATGAAGACCAGTAACGCGCCCATGGCGAGGTTCTTCACCATCATGTTGAGGCGGCCCTTGAGGTAGTAGGTGCTGTCGAACCAGACGTCCAGCTTGATGCCGTCAGGGAGGGTGTGTTTGGCCTCGGCAACGTATTCCTTGGCAGCGTCAGCGGTTCTAATGACGTCCTGCTTGCCCATCGCGAACACGTTGACGCCCAGAGAGTACTTGCCGTTGAAGATTGCGAAACCGGCGCCGTCCACAAAACCGTCTTCCACCGTAGCGATATCGCCTAACAGCAACCGCGTACCATCGGGCCAGGTCTTTAACACGATGCTCTCGAAATCCTGCTGTACGTACGCCTGGCCAACGGTGCGCAGCATTATCTCGCCGTTCTCCGTGCGCACGGAGCCAGCCGGTAAGTCCAGGGAGGAGGCAGATATTACGTTGGCGACGTCACCCAGTGTCAGGTGGTACTCGCGCAGCAGCTGCTCGGATATCTCGATGGAGATTTCGTAATCGCGCGCGCCAACCACCGAGGCGCCGGAGATGTCCGGGTAGGTGAGCAGGTCTCGTCGTACGCGATCAGCGAGGGCCTTCATACTGCGCTCGTCGATATCGCCTGAAAGTTGCAGGGTGAGCGCCGGGAACATGATCTCGGGCTGGCTGATAAGCGGTTTTTCAGCCTCTTCCGGGAAGTGTGCGATGCCGTCCACCCGGTTCTGAACGTCGCCCAGGAGTTTCGCCAGGTCCGTGCCCTCCAGCGGCTCGATCATGATCATGGCCAGGGATTCAAAGGCGTCGGCTTCAATCCGCTTGATCCCCTCGAGGTCGTTAATGGCCTCCTCGATTTTCAGCACTATGCCCTGTTCGACTTCCTCCGGTGCAGCGCCCGGATAGGCAACTTCCATAAAGATCACGTCAATCTCTATGGCGGGGAACATGGCGCGTTGGATGCTGAAGGCTGACCCAAGGCCAACGGTCATGATGATCAACATCAGCAGGTTGGCCGCAACCGGGTTGTGTGAGAACCAGGCAATAATGCCGGTTCGTTTCTGGAGATCTTTCATCAGCCGCCGGATTGTGTTGCGTCGGGTTTCACGGCGACGGTGCTGTCGCCGACGGGGGTCGTTTCGTCAGCGCCTCCCTCGCCCTGGTCGTGCAGTAAACTCGTGAGTGTGCGCGACTGGATTTCAACTTCGGCACTTTCGAATGAGCTGTCCAGTGTGGTGAGTGATACCAGGTCGCCGTTGTCCAGCCCGGCGCTGACGTAAACGGTGTCACCCCCTGTGCGCAACAGCGTCACCTTGCGATTGCGCAGGCGTTTGTTGTCATCCACCACCCAGACGAAATTCCCCGCGCGCAGTACATAGCGTGGCAGTGGCACTATGTTCTCGATCGCGCGACCCTGGATGTTGGCGTTGACAAATGTGCCTATACGCAGCTGTTCCCGGTCGGGATCGTGGAGGCTGTATGGGTCGTCCACTCGCGCTACCGCGTACAGCGAGCGGGAGCGCTCGTCGAATACACCCTCGGTTCGGTGAAGAGTCGCTGTCCAGTGCCGCACTTCGCCGCCCACATCAGTGTACAAATCGATCGGCGCGCCTACGGCCTCCTCACCGAGGCGGGGCAGGTCCAGATAGTCGAGTCTGCTCTGGGGGATGGGCAGCCTCACCTCGGCGGTCTCTACGGAAAAAATATCAGCGAGCCGGCTTCCGGGCGATACGTACTGTCCAAGTTCGCTGTGCTTGCCGCTAACCAGCGCGTCGTAGGGTGAGCGGATTACCGTGCGTTCCAGTTTGTCCTCTGCGGAGACCAGGTCGGCCTGCGCTGCGAGTAACTGCGCCTGGGCCTGTTCCAACTGCGGCTTGCGCAGGTACAGATCCCTGGCCTCGGGGCTACGCTGACTATTGCTGGGCAGCTTTTTCCATTCGCGCAGCGCTACATCCGCCCGGCCCTTTTCCTGAATCAGGGCGCTCTCCGCCTGCTCTACTGCCGCCCGTGCCCGCAGTAACGCAGCCTCGTAGTCGCTCGGGTCAATGCGCAGTAGTACTTCCTCGGCGGAACGAAACTGCCGACGTTGAAGTTCGGTGAGACCTCCAGAACGCGGCCGCTGACCTCTGATAGCAAATTCGATTGGCGCAGTGGCGTGACACTGCCCTGCGCCTGTACCTGTATACGAACCGTTTCCTTGACCACCTCTGCCACATCCACCGTGACCGGTTGGTACTCCGGCTCCGCAACCTCGGTGCTGGGTCGCGTCATGTACAACAGCAGCGTCACAGCTGAGGCCGCTGCGAGCATGATGACGGACAGGAAGGCTTGTTTGGACTTGGTGGCCACAGCAATTACCGATAGAAATCCGGATAGTTACGTATCTAACTGATACGCTTGGAGAAACGGTTCCGGCTCAAATACAAACCGGTCGGCATTTATACCACAGGGCACCCCTTCTTTACTGTGAAATACTTGTAATGGAGACAAGTGCCCCCGTCGGCGTAAACGACGTGAATCGGCCGGGCCGGGGGCTTTGGGGCAGGCGTATGGAGGCGTTTCCAGGCCTGTTAGCTGGCGCTCTCTTCGCCAGCGCTGTCCGGGATACCCATATGAACGTCCATTTGCGGATAGGGAATGCTGATCCCGGCCTCGTCAAAGCGCAGTTTCACCTGTTCGGTGGTATCCCAGAAGACTGCCCAGTAGTCCGAGGACTTCACCCAGGGGCGCACGAGGAAGTTCACGCTGGAATCCGCCAGTTCTCCCAGCGCAATCACCGGCGCGGGTTCTTTCAGCACACGTTCGTCGGCCTCGATGATTTCCTTGAGCAGTGCCTTGGCTTTGAGTAAATCGTCATCGTAGGAAATGCCAAATACCATGTCCACGCGTCGGGTGTCGCGGGCGGAGTAGTTGGTGATGTTGCTGCTGATAATGGCGCCGTTGGGGACGATCACTTCCTTGTTGTCGGGTGTGGTCATCGTCGTGGTGAAAATACTGATGTTATCCACCACGCCGGTCGCGCCCCCGGCCTCAACGAAATCGCCCTTGGTGAACGGCCGGAAGATGATCAACATCACGCCCGATGCAAAGTTGGAAAGGGAATCCTGCAGGGAAAGACCAATGGCAAGGCCGGCGGCGCCGAGCAGGGCAACCATGGAGGTTGTGTCGATGCCAAGTTGGCTGAGGGCTGCAACGATGACGAACAGCAACAGCACCCAGCGCAGGATGCTGGTCAGGAAGCCGACCAGGATGTCGTCCATGCCGCGTTTGGACAGCAGTTTACTGACGGTTCCGACGACGAGGGAAACTACCATGCGGCCGATGTAGAAAATGGCCAGGGCCAGCAAAATCTTCAGACCCCAGGGAATGGCGTAGTCCTGGATCAGGGTTTGTGTGTCGATATTTTCAAAAAACTCTTTCACGTGGGCAGTCCTTGCAAGGGGTAAAATGTGCGGTGAATTTACCGTGTGTAAAGATAGAGAACACAGCGCGATTTACAAGATTGTTGAACCACCCCGGATGGGGGTGATCGGGTCCGGATGCTATAGTGCGACCTTATTTTGTCGAAGTGAGTTTCTTATGGCTACTGTTTTTGATAACCCCGCAGCGCTGCTGGACGCCGTAGGACGCGACCTGGGGCGCAGTGAATGGCTGGAAATTGATCAGGCACGCATCAATTTGTTTGCGGACGCCACCGGTGATCATCAATGGATTCATGTTGATGCCGAGAAAGCGGCAGAGGGGCCCTACGGAAGCACCATTGCCCACGGGTACCTGACCTTGTCGCTGGCGAACCTGTTTCTGCCGCAGATCATGCAGGTGAACAATACTTCGATGGGAGTTAACTATGGCTGCGAGAAAGTGCGCTTTCCCGCTGCAGTGCCGGTGGGCAGCCGCATTCGGGGCCACGGTGAAGTGATCTCCGCCGAGGAGGTGAAGGGCGGTGTGCAGGTGGTCGTGCGCATCACCATAGAGATCGAAGGCAGTGATCGACCGGCATGCGTGATCGACACGATCTCCAGGTTCTTCCCCTGAACAATCGCACGCGCCGCGTGCAGGTGACTCCCGGTAAGTCAGTATGATTGAAACCAGCGACAAGCCAGAACCGGTTTATCCCTCTGCCACGGTTGTGCTGGTGCGCGACGGCGACGCCGGTCTTGAGGTGTTGCTGGTACAGCGCGCCAATGCGGTAAAGCACATGGGCGGGATGTGGGTCTTTCCGGGGGGTAAAGTCGAGGAAGCGGATTACCCCGAAAGTCGCGACGCCTACGTGGCTGCGGTCAACGCCGCCATTCGGGAGACCCAGGAAGAGGCAGGGTTGCGGGTGAGTCCCGATCAGCTCGTTTTTCTCTCGCACTGGACTACGCCGGAAGGCGCCAAACGCCGTTTTGCGACCTGGTTTTTCCTCACGCTTCTTGAGGATGATCAGGAGGTGCAGGTCGACGGTGGAGAGATATTCGATCACCGCTGGGTGGCGCCTGCACAGGCACTGCAGGAATCACAGGACGAGGAACATCCGCTGCGGCTGATGCCGCCGACCTTCGTCAGCATTCGTGAGTTGGCAACCTGCGCGGACTGCGCGGATGCACGCCAGCGCCTGGGTGACGCCGAGGTCTGTTACTTCGAGCCGCGCATGGTCTTTCGGGATGAAGGACTGTGTTTTCTGTACGCCGGCGACGCCGGCTATGACACGGAAGACCTCGAAACCCCCGGGCCCCGGCACCGACTCTACATGAATGACGATCGCCTGGACTATATCCGGGAAACCTGATCGAAAGTCGTCACACGGTGACGACAACCCAGGTTGCCGGCCCCGCTCAGGCTTTGACGATCACCGAACTGCCGTGGCCGAACAGGCCCTGATTGGCAGTGATACCTACCTTCGCTCCCTCGACCTGCCGGTCGCCTGCCTCGCCGCGTAGCTGCCAGGTGAGTTCGCACACCTGGGCCAGCGCCTGGGCGGGCACCGCCTCGCCAAAACAGGCCAAACCGCCAGACACGTTGACCGGAATCTTGCCGCCAATGGCCGTGTCGCCGGCGCGCAGCAGTTGCGCAGCTTCGCCGCGAGGGGCCAGTTGCAAATCTTCTATCCAGTCCAGCTCCAGTGCAGTGGACAGGTCATAGACTTCGGCCAGGGAAATGTCTTCTGGCCCGATGCCCGCTTCCTCGTAAGCTTTAAGCGGAATAGTGGAGCGGTACGCCAGCGCCTCAACGCCATCTGCAGCGGCGGAGTCGGTTGCGATGTCCGGCATCTCCACAACGCCGCTGGCAAAGGTGGGGGTGACCGTGGAGATCGCCGCCACACGCGGCGCGTTGGCTTTGCCAATCTTTTTGGCGTACTCGACGCTGGATACGATCAGCGCCGCGCCGCCGTCGCTGGTGGCGCAGATATCCATCAGGCGTAGCGGATCGGCGACCATTGCAGACGCCGCCACATCCTCGGCGCTGAAGGCCTTGCGGTAACGGGCGCGCGGATTCTTGCTGCCGATCAATGAATTTTTTACCTTCACCGCCGCAAAGTCATCCAGCGTGTCACCGTACAGGTCCATGCGGCGTCGAGCATAGAGCGCAAAGTAGGTCGGGTTGGTAATGCCCAGGTAGAAGCGCACCCAATCCGGATCCTCGGGCCGGTAGCCGCCGGCGGGCGCGAGGAACCCCTTGGGCGTGGTATCGGCACCCACCACCAGGGCAACTTCGCATTCCCCTGCCGCGATTTTGTTGCGCGCCGCAGCCAGTGCCTGCGAGCCAGAGGCGCAGGCGGCGTAAGACGTGTTCACTTCGGCGCCCTGCCAGCCCAGTGCCTGCGCAAAGGTGGCGCCGGCGACGTAACCCGGGTAGCCGCAACGTACGGTCGCACCGCCGGAAACGAAAGTAATGTCACGCCAGGGTACGCCCGCGTCGGCCAGGGCCTCACGTGCCGCGGCCACGCCGTATTCGACAAAATTGTGGCCCCACTTGCCCCAGGGGTGCATGCCCGCACCGAGGATTGCGATTTCATTCGACATAGTTGATCAACTCCAGGGAGGGCAGTGGTTCAGTGGCTGAGTGGACGCCACTTCCAGGTAACTTTCACGTCGTCTTCGGTTTCGTGCAGGGGCTCGAGCACCAGCTCCATGGGCATGCCGACCTTCAGGTCGTCAACGCTGAAGCCATCGGCCACCTGACCCAGCACGACCATCTGTTCCTTCTCCAGCTGTACTGCGGCTATGGCATAGGGCTCAAACGGGTCCGGCGCAACAAAGGGCGCCGGGGGCTGGTATGAGGCGTTGGTGTAGCTCCAGACGTGGCCGGTCCTGCTCAGCTCTACCTCGTCAAAATCTGTGCTTTCGCAGTCAGGGTTCTTGCAGTAGTGGCTCTGTTTGGGGAAAAAGTAGGTGCCACAGGATTTGCAGCAGCTGCCGATCAGGCGCGTCTCGGCTTCCATCGTATACCAGCCTTCAATGGCCGGTGCCTGGGGTTTTCCGCTCATCGTGGGCTCCGGGGAAAAAACGGGGCTCAGAGTACTCTCGCGGGGCGGGAGTCGCAAGGTTGCGCGGGGGTGTCCGCCAAACGCGGCAGCACGCGGGTTTACAAAAGCAGACCTGAGGCGCCCGTCGAGGCAGCAAGCAGCGTGTCAGGCTGGCCTTGCCAGCATGCGCGGTATTGGGCACAGTTCTGCCATGTGTGGGCGTTTCAATGTTATCGATAATCCCGGATTGCAGGAGCTGCTGCGCGATCTGGGCATTGATCTCTCGCTGCCGACCCGGGTCAATGTTGCCCCCACCGAGACCGTGAACCTGGTCAGACAGGCGGGCGACGCGCGAGCAGTGCACCCGGCGCGGTGGTGGCTGACGCCATCCTGGGCACCCGCTGTCGACCAGAAATACGCCATGTTCAATGCGCGCAGCGAAGGCCTGGCCAAAAGTCGCGCGTTTGCCCAGCCGTTCAAACGACAGCGCGGCATTGTCCCGGTCAGCGATTTTATCGAGTGGCGACAGGAGGAAGGGGGCAAGCAACCCTGGCTGATCAGCAACGCGCAACGCGCGCTCGCGATTGCCGCACTGTGGGATGTGTGGGAGAAGGGTGCAGAGCCGCTGCTGAGCTGTACGTTGGTGACGACCGCGGCGGCGCCGGCCTTTGAGCCCTGGCACAAGCGCATGCCGGTGTTGCTGGCCGCCGATGAATGGGAGCGATGGCTGGACAATGAGCGTGAAATTGACGCCGACGATGCGCTGTTTTCCAGTGTGCTGAAATACCCGCTGCGCCTTGCGCCCCTGCCTCGGGTGGTGAGTAACGCCCGCAATAAAAATAGCGATGACATGCAGGTCGACGCT
>JAUHYL010000020.1 GCA_030426545.1 Gammaproteobacteria bacterium | reverse complement strand
ACATTCAGCGCTTGCGGGCCGAACCCCGCAAAGAGGCGCGAATTTTCCGGAATATGCCCGGCCAAGTCAAGGCGGTTCTAGCCGGCTTTGCCGGGTACCGTTCACTGAAGACGACTCCCATTCCTGACAGGACCGCAACCATGACCCGAAGACTTCTCTCGTTCTGCCTATGCGCACTGCTGCTGGCGGGCACTGGCGCTGCTGCAGCAGAGGCCGCCCGTAAAACGGTACTCATTACCGGCGCCAACCGCGGTATTGGCCTGGAGCTGGCCCGCCAGTTGTCCGCGCGCGGCTACGAGGTGATTGGCACGGCGCGCAAACCGGATGCTGCGCGGGAACTGCGCGAGTTGAAGGTGCGTGTGGAGCAACTGGATGTGGCCGACAGCGCCAGTGTGCAGGCTCTGGCGAAAGCGCTGGCGGGGGTGTCGATTGATGTGCTGATCAACAATGCCGGAATGTCCGGTCACAACGCCGCGACCTTTGAGGAAACGGATTTCGACCAGCTGGCCGCGACCTTTGATGTGAACAGCCTCGGCCCGATGCGCGTCACGCAGGCGCTGCTGCCCAACCTGGCACTTGGCGCGGGTAAAACGGTGGTGCAGATGAGCAGTGTGATGGGCAGTATCGCCGGCAACCAGGGCGGGCACTATGGCTACCGCGCGAGCAAGACGGCCCTCAACCAGCTGAACAGGTCGCTGTCGAAGGAGTTGGGCGCGCGCGGCTATACCTGCGTTGTACTGCACCCGGGCTGGGTGCAAACCCGTATGGGCGGTGAGTCCGCCCCGGTGGCGACTGAGGACAGTGTTGCCGGGCTGATTGCGGTGATTGAAGGTCTCGATCGCGACGACAACGGCCGCTTTATTGACTACCAGGGCAAGGAAATTCCCTGGTAGTGGTCGCAGGGGTGGTTGGCCACACGGCAGTGTGTCCGGCGGCCCCTTGCAGCGTCTCGCGCGCGAGGGGAGGGGGCGTTACACGTTGAAGCGAAAGTGGATGATGTCGCCATCCTGCACGATGTAGTCCTTGCCTTCCAGGCGCCAGCGGCCGGCATCCTTCGCGCCCTGTTCGCCATTGAATTCGATGAAGTCCTCATAGCCCACGATCTCGGCGCGGATGAACCCCTTCTGAAAATCGGTGTGGATAACGCCCGCCGCCTCGGGGGCGGAAGCGCCGACCTTGACCGTCCACGCCCGCACTTCTTTCGGGCCGGCGGTAAAAAAGGTGTGCAGATTAAGCAGGCTGTAGCCGGCGCGAATGACGCGATCCAGCCCCGCTTCTTCCATGCCGAGGTCCTGCAGAAATTCCAGGCGCTCCTCGTCTTCCAGGTCGGCAATTTCTGCCTCCAACTGGTTGCAGATGGTGACGACTACTGCGCTTTCCTCTGCGGCAATCGCTTTCACCACATCGACGTAGGCGTTGTCTTCCAGTCCGCCTTCATCGACGTTGGCGATGTACATGGTCGGCTTGTTGGTGAGCAGGAACAGCTGCTTTGCGAGAACGCGCTCGTTGTCATCAAGGCTCAACGCGCGCACGGGCCGTGCTTCGTTCAGGTGCGGGAGGAGTTTGTTCTCCAGCAGCGCCTTCATGGCCACTGCTTCCTTGTCGCCGCCCTTGGCGGTGCGCGTGACCTTCTGCAGTTGTTTCTCGCAGCTTTCCAGGTCGGCCAGCGCCAGTTCGGTGTTGATCACTTCTATGTCGGCGCGTGGGTCCACCTTGTTGGCCACGTGAATGACGTTGTCGTCCTCGAAGCAGCGCACCACGTGGGCGATGGCATCGGTCTCGCGGATATTGGCGAGAAACTGGTTGCCAAGGCCTTCACCCTTGGATGCGCCCGCAACGAGGCCGGCGATGTCCACAAACTCCATGGTCGTGGCGATTTCGCGCTCTGGCTTGACCAGCGCGGCGATCTTGCTCTGGCGCGGGTCCGGTACCGGCACTACGCCGGCGTTGGGTTCGATGGTGCAGAAAGGGAAGTTCTCCGCACCAATGCCGGCACGCGTCAGGGCGTTGAAGAGCGTTGACTTGCCGACATTGGGCAGGCCGACGATACCGCAGTTGAAGCCCATGTTGTTGTCCTGTTGAGTGGGCGGCCTAGGCCGCAGTAAAACTGTGTAGTTGCGTCATCGCCTTGGTTGCATCGCCAGCCAGCAGCAGGGGCAGGGCGCTGATGGCGGCGTCGATGCTGGCGTCGATGCGCGCGCGATCATCCGTCGAGGGCCTGCTCAGCACATAGCCGCTGACTTTCGATGCGTGCCCGGGATGGCCGATGCCGATACGAAGACGGTGAAAGTTCTTGTTGTTACCCAGCGCCGGCACGATATCGCGCAGGCCGTTGTGTCCACCGTGCCCGCCGCCCTGCTTGAAGCGGGCGGAACCGGCGGGGATATCCAGTTCATCGTGGGCAATTAACAGCTGTTCCGGGGCGATCTTGAAAAAGGTCGCCATGGTCGCAACGGCTTTGCCGCTGCGATTCATGAACGTAGTGGGAATGAGCAGGCGCAGATCGTGCCCGGCCACCTGCACGCGAGCGATGAAACCGAAGAACTTGGTTTCTTCCTGCAGGGTAGTACCCTGCGTGCGCGCAAGTGCCTCGACAAAGTCGGCGCCTGCATTGTGGCGTGTACCCCGGTATTCGCTACCGGGGTTACCCAGCCCGACAATGAGCTTCAGCTCGGACAAGAAATTCCCCTGTCACAAGGGCGTAGCCGGCTGGATCAGTCCTCGCCGTCCTTGCCCTCTTCAGCGTCGTCAGAGGCAGCTTCTGCACCGTCCTCGGTGCCGTCCTCAGCCTCGGCTGCAGCTTCCGCTGCTTCGTCTTCTTCGGAAACGCCGCGTGGAGCAATGATAGAGGCGATGGCAAGGTCGTGATCTTCACCCAGGGCCAGTGCCACAGAGGTAACGCCCTCTGGCAACTTGATCTCGGAGAGGTGCACGATCTGGCCAATTTCCAATTCCTGCATATCAACTTCGATAAAGGCAGGAATATCGGCTGGCAGACACTGAATCTCGATGTCGGTGGCCTGGTGTTGTACCACACCGCCCTGCATCTTAACGCCGACGGATGTGTCTTCGTTGAGGAAGTGAATCGGCACGTTAACTTTAATGGCGACCTTGTCGTCTACCCGCAGAAAGTCTGCGTGCATCACACGCTCTTTGGAGGGGTGGCGCTGCAGGTCCTTGAGGATGGCCTTCTGTGAGTTTCCCGCGACCTTGATGGTAATGATTTGTGAGAAGAACGCTTCGTTTTCCAGCGCCTTCTCCAGGTCTTTTCTTACCAGTGTCAGCGGTTGCGGCTCATCGCCAGCGCCGTAGATAATGGCGGGTATCAGATCAGCGAGACGACGCAGGCGGCGGCTCGCACCTTTCCCCTTGTCCTCTCGCACTTCTGCGTTCAGTTCAAATACGTCAGACATAGTCCTGACTCCTTTGAGTTAACACTGCAGCACTTGCGACCGGCGCGGCAGTGGGTTCAAGTAACGCTGCCCCTACTGGAACAGCGCGCTAATGGATTCCTCATTCGAAACGCGGCGCATGGACTCGGCCAGCAAATCCGCGATCGTAAGCTGGCGAATCTTGCTCATACTCTTCGCCTTGCTGTTCAGAGGAATCGTGTCGGTTACCACGAGCTGGTCCAGCTCGGAGTCTTCCAGATTTTTCAGTGCATTGCCCGACAGCACCGCGTGGGTACAGTAGGCGACGACTTTGGAGGCGCCGCGTTCTTTCAGCGCGTCCGCCGCCTTGCACAGCGTGCCGGCGGTGTCGACCATGTCGTCCACCAGCAGGCAGGTGCGGCCATCCACCTCACCGATCAGGTTCATCACCTGTGCCTCATTGGCCTGCGGACGGCGTTTGTCGATGATGGCGAGGTCGGCATCGTCCAGCTGCTTGGCTATGGCCCGGGCGCGCACAACGCCGCCTATGTCGGGCGATACCACAATGAGATTGTCGTAATTGCAGGCCTGGATGTCGTCCTTGAGAATGGGTGAGCCGTAAATATTGTCTACCGGGCAGGCGAAGAAGCCCTGAATCTGTTCTGCGTGCAGATCGACGGTGAGGACGCGGTCTACGCCCACTGCCACCATCATGTCGGCAACCACCTTGGCAGTGATCGGTACCCGTGCGGAACGTACGCGGCGATCCTGGCGAGCGTAACCGAAGTAGGGTACTACCGCGGTAATGCGTGCCGCGGAGGCGCGCCGCAGCGCGTCGATCATAACGATCAGTTCCATCAGGTTGTCGTTGGTGGGTGCGCAGGTAGATTGCAGTACGAATACGTCCTTGCCGCGGACGTTCTCGTTCAGCTCAACGGCCACCTCGCCATCGCTGAACTTGCCGACGTCGGCATTGCCCAGGGCGAGATACAGCCTGCTGGCGACTTTCTCGCCCAGCTCCGGGTTGGCGTTACCCGTAAAGACCATCATTTTTGACGACACAGTGCTTTCCCCTGGGTCAGCGCTTAGTGATTGGCGCACATGAATCGGCGCCACTTGCGTTGGGTAGGTAACGCCGCACCACCGTTCTCGCCTGTTGCCTTGCTCGCGTCACGAACGGTGACTTTTACTATGGCTGGGGTGGCAGGATTGACTCGGGCGTACCGCCCTCGGGCTTCGCCCGCCGCCCTTGGCGGCGCCCCAACGCTGCGCGTTGGTCGAACCTTACGGCTCTCATCCTGCCATCTACCCATCACCACCGTTCTTGCCTGTTGCCTTGCTCGCGTCACGAACGGTGACTTTTACTATGGCTGGGGTGGCAGGATTCGAACCTGCGAATGCCGGGATCAAAACCCGGTGCCTTGCCGCTTGGCGACACCCCAATAAGCTAACGGTGGCTGGCCAGAATGTCGTGTACCGGCGACGGGTTGATGCCGCGGGCGACGAAGCTCTGCCAGTCTTGCGGCAATTGCCGCTGGGCCGCCTCTGCTGCGCCGCGATTTTCGCAGCTGACAAATACGCAGGCGCCTGTTCCCGTTAATCGAGCCTCACCTAATTTGCTCAGGAAATTCAATACCTTAGCCACGTCCGGATAAAGTGTCCTGACGAGGTCCTGGCAATCGTTACGGGAGGCCCCTTGAAAAAAGGCCGCCATTTTGATGGGAGATGAGTTACGTGTCAATTGGGGATGGGAAAATACTTCCGCTGTGCTCACCTGGCAGGCAGGTGTCACCACGAGGTACCAGCGCTCGGGCAGCTCAATTGGCGTCAGCTTTTCGCCGATGCCCTCTGCCCAGGCGCTGCGTCCGTGAACAAACACGGGCACATCTGCGCCCAGTTCCGCCCCGATAGCGGCCAGCGTGTCCAGCGTGTGGTTCAGGTGCCAGAGCTGGTTCAGCGCCAGCAGTGAGGTGGCGGCATCGGAACTGCCCCCGCCCAGACCGCCACCCAGTGGAATGCGTTTGTGCAACGTGATGTCAGCGCCGAGCGCGTCGTCCGCACCGGTTTTCAGGCGCGCGGCGGCGCGGGTGATCAGGTTGTCCTCGGTGGCTGTGCCAGGTAGATCGCCCTGTACCCGGATCACACCGCTGTCGTTGGCTTCAAAATGCAGTGTGTCGCCCCAGTCCAGGAGTTGAAACACGGTTTGCAGCTCGTGGTACCCGTCTGCGCGGCGGCCGGTGATGTGCAGGAACAGGTTGAGCTTTGCCGGGGCAGGCAGGCTGAGCGCCGTGCTCATGGTGCCGGCCCGGTCAGCCAGCGCCGCACCAGGACCGTGGCGCGGGAATCGCCGCGCTGCATGCGCAGCCTGGTGGGCAGGGTGAAGCCGTCAAACACAGCGTACGTTTCATAGTGTATGTCCCAGCCGTCCTGGCGCAGGGTCAACAGGCGGCCGCTGTCAGCGTCGTGCTGCATCTCTTCTATCGCCGATCCCGGGAAGGGTACGCCGCGCAGCCAGAAGGGCAGAACCTGCAGCGGCAGGTCCCAGCCGGTGTTCGCTCGCACCGCCTCTGCGGAAGAAATGTCGACCTGGCGCGTTTCGCCGCCGCGTTCAATGGTGAGTGTGCTGCCGTCACTGTGCAGTCGCGTTGCGCCGGAACCCAGCGGGCCGCTGAGGTTGATGAGCGCGGTGGCGCCACTTTGCTGCCACTGCATCGTGGCGCTTTCGGACTGCTCGCTGTCGCGCACGGCGACCTTGCCGACGGCTGTCCAGTCGCCCAGGGCTTCCAGGTGCTGTCGATGATCGTCCCAGTCGCCGGTCGCCGGTGCGCGCCCGGGGGTGCCCGCACATCCGGTCAGGATGCTCACTGCGAGCAGCACGCTGGCGCATGCGCGCATCCTGGTGCCACCTGTCTGCGACTGCATATCAGCTTTCCGCGTCTGCACCTGCCGGTTGCAGTGATTCAACCTGCAGACGACGCAAGGTCTCCGTCAGTACCGGGTGATCCGGTTGCTTGCTGTAGGCTTCGCGCCAGATTTCGAGCGCGCCGTCGCGGTCGCCCAGCGCCCACATGACTTCACCAAGGTGGGCTGCTACTTCAGCGTCAGGGAAGCGCGCATAGGCACGTTGCAGATACCCCAGCGCCTGATCAGCTTGTCCGGTTCGATACAGCACCCATCCCATGCTGTCGAGAATGGCCGGCTCACCCGGCTGCAGTTCCAGCGCGCGGCTGATCAGAGTTAATGCCTCGTCGTAGCGATCAGTGCGATTGGCCAGTGTGTAGCCCAGGGCATTGAGCGCAGTGGCGTTATCCGGATTTTCGCGCAGGATGGCACGCAGATCCTGTTCCATGCGAGCCAGGTCCCCGCGGCGTTCCATGAGCATGGCGCGGGTGTAGAGCAGGCTGGTTTCTTCCGGCGCTTTAGCAAGTCCTTCATCAATCAGTTCCAGGGCCAGGTCGGTTTGCCCGGCCGTGCCCAGCAGGTCTGCTTCCAGCGCGTACAACTCGATGCTGTATTCCGGTTTGGCCTCGCGTTGCTGCGCAAACCATTCCAGGCTGCGCTCCAGGTGGCCGCCGTCGAGCAGTATTTCACCGATCCGACTTGCCGCCGCCAGGTACTCTTCGCCGCTGCCCACGTTCTGGTAGTGCAGCAAGGCATCCTCGAAGCGTTCGCGATCTTCCTCTATTCGACCGAGGTAATAATGTGCCTCGTCCTCGCGTTGCTCCAGCAGCAGAAGTTGCCGCAGGTAGGCGCTGGCGGCGGTCGGGTCACCCACTTCACGATTGATCAGCGCCAGGGAAAACAGCAGGTCACCGTCGCGCGGTGCGCCGGCGGATAGAATCTCGAACTGCCCGCGCGCGGCCACCATGTCGGTGGCGGCCAGCAGCCGTGCGTAGCGCAGGCGCAGGGCGCGATCCTCGGGGTTGTCCTTGAGGGCTTTCTCTACCCGCTTGTAGGGATCTTTCGCACCCTTTTCGGCGAGAATCTTGGCTTCGAGCAAGAGCGCTTGGTGCTGATCGGGCTCCAGTTCAAACAGCTGCGCCAGTTTATCCAGGGCGAGGTCATTCTGGCCCAGTTCGTTGTGCAGCAGTGCCTGGGTCAGCAACAGGCTGCCGTTGTTCGGGAACTCGGCATTTAACGTGTTCAGTTCGATCACAATTTTTGATCGGTCACGCGGGGAAAGCTGGCTGAAATTGCGCGACACAATGGCGAAGTTGGCGGAGCCGCCCGCGCGTTCGATGGCCGCGAGGTGTTGCATGGCCTCGAGGTTGTTGCCCCCGCGCACCAGTTGCTGCGCGACGATGGCCCGCGCCTCGATGTTGTCGGGCTCCTGGCTGACCCAGTATTGTGCCGCTGCCAGTGTGTCCTCGTCGCGTTCCATGAACTGAGACAGGTGCGTGGCGTGGGAGCTGATGCCCGGGTCGTTTAATTCAGGCGTTAACGCGAGGTAGGTCTCCAGCGCGGTATTGTACTCGCGACGGCGCAGCGCAAACTCTGCTACCAGCAGATCGTACAGGCTGTCCTCCGGAAAGGGCCTCTCCGGGTGCTTCACCTCAGGCTGGGCCTCGACCTGCGGGCTGACACTCGCCTCGTCTTCGTTGGGGGTCTGGCTGGCGCAGGCGCCCAGTAGCGCCAGGCCCAGAACCAGGGAGATTTTGTACAGAAGGCGAAACGGCATGGTTGGAGAGGGAGACGTCCAGACAATACAAGCGGCTATGATGACATAGACCGCAATTGAAGCCCACTGCGGGTGTGAATGTCGCCCTGGCCCCGGGTAATTTCCCCGGCTGTCATTTGGCGCCTAACTTGTTAAAATTAGGGACTATTTTTCTTGGGAGCAAGTGTTGGCTCCGGCGCAGGCAACGCGGCCTGACGCGGATTTGTACAGGGAGCCAACTATCCGCATGAATCTAATCGCCCTTGGTATCAGCCATCACTCGGCCAATGTGGACGTGCGCGAGCGGGTGGCCTTTGCGCCGGAACAGGTTGCCGAGGCGCTCGGTGATGCCTGTGAGGGCGGGCAGGTGGAAGAGGTTGTCATTCTCTCCACCTGCAACCGTACCGAACTTTACGCCGTCGTTCCCTCGGGTGAGTCGCTGTCGCAACAGGCACAGGGCCTTATCGAATGGGTTGCCAACTACCATCACCTGGGCAGCGAAGAGCTGCAGCGCTGTGCGTACCACCACGAGGGCGGTGCGGCGGTACGCCATCTTGTGCAGGTGGCGAGCGGGCTCGATTCCATGGTGCTCGGTGAGCCGCAGATTTTCGGCCAGCTCAAATCTGCTTACGCGGTCGCGGCTGAAACCGGCACAGTGGGTTCAGAACTGGGTCGCCTGTTTCCGCGCGTGTTTGCGATCGCCAAGCGGGTGCGCACCGATACGGCAATCGGTGAAAACCCGGTGTCGGTGGCCTATGCCGCCGTCGACCTCGCCGGGCATATTTTTTCGGATCTCGGTGGCTGCAAGGCGCTGCTGGTGGGAGCCGGTGAAACCATCGAACTGGTAGCGCGTCATCTGATTGAGGCAGGCGTTGAAGGCATCGTGATCGCCAACCGCACGCTGGGACGCGCGCGAGAGCTGGCGCACCAGTTCGGCGCCGAGGCCGTCCTGCTGTCGGAAATTCCGGAGCAGCTGCCGCACGCGGATATCGTCATTACCTCCACGGCCAGCCAGTTGCCGATCCTGGGCAAAGGCGCCGTGGAGCAGGCGGTGAAGGCGCGCAAGCACCGGCCCATGCTCATGGTTGATATCGCCGTGCCCCGAGATATCGAGGCGCAGGTAGGTGAACTGCGCGATGTCTACCTGTACAGCGTGGATGACCTCAAGGATATCGTTGATCAGAACATGCGCAGCCGTCGCTCGGAAGCGAGCAAGGCCGATGTCATTATTGATGAGGGTGTGCAGGAGTATCTGGAAGAACTGCGCGCGCTGAATGCGGTGGATGCGGTAAAGACCTATCGCACGCAGGCGGAGCGCTTGAGACTGAGCGAATTGGAACGGGCGCAGCGCGCATTGGCCCGGGGAGAAGACTCACAGCAGGTGTTGGAGAAGTTGTCGCGCGCCATTACCAACAAGCTGATCCACGCGCCCACCGCGGGCCTGAAAAAGGCCAGTGCCGAGGGGCGGCACGATGTGCTTGAGAATGCCTGCGAACTGTTGGGCCTTGAACAACAGTCTCCGCCAGCGCCCAGTGCCGAAGCGGCGCAAGAATCCACAGACGATGCAGAGTTCGAACTGCCGCCGGGAGCGGTTGAAACGGATCG
Source organism: Gammaproteobacteria bacterium (assembly GCA_030426545.1). GTDB lineage: Bacteria > Pseudomonadota > Gammaproteobacteria > Pseudomonadales > Halieaceae > Marimicrobium. The sequence goes on along the minus strand of JAUHYL010000020.1, from coordinate 47,383 downwards.
ACGCACGCTGCAATGAAAGCCTCTCTCTTAACCAAGCTGGAAACCCTGGCGGACCGGCACGAGGAGGTATCGGCGCTGCTCGGCGACGGCGAAATCATTTCCGACCAGGATCGCTTTCGCGAACTCTCGCAGGAGTATGCCGAGCTCGAATCAGTCGTTAGCTGCTACGCCAGTTACAACCGCGTGCAGTCCGACCTGGAAGAGGCGCGGGCTATGCTGGAGGACAGCGACGCGGACCTGCGCGAAATGGCGCAGGAGGAACTCGACAGCGGCACAGAGAAACTCACTGCACTGGAAGCGCAATTGCAGACCCTGCTGTTGCCGCGCGATCCGCATGACAGCAATAACGTTTTCCTGGAAGTCCGGGCGGGCACCGGTGGTGACGAGGCGGCCATTTTTTCTGGCGATCTGTTTCGCATGTATTCCCGCTATGCCGAGCGCCAGAAGTGGAAGATGGAAATTCTCTCCGAACGTCCAGGGGAACACGGCGGCTACAAGGAAATCATTGCGCGCGTGGAAGGCCGGGACGTTTACGCGAACCTGAAGTTTGAATCCGGTGCGCACCGTGTGCAGCGTGTGCCGGAAACCGAGTCCCAGGGACGCATCCACACCTCAGCCTGTACCGTGGCGGTTATGCCTGAGGTAGAAGGCGTTGATGAAGTGGAGATCAACAAGGCGGATCTGCGTATCGACACCTTCCGCGCTTCCGGTGCGGGCGGGCAGCACGTCAACAAGACGGATTCCGCGGTGCGCATCACCCACCTGCCCAGCGGCGTGGTGGTGGAATGCCAGGACGAACGCTCGCAACACAAGAATCGTGCCCGCGCCATGTCGCTGCTGCAGGCCAAACTGCTGACCAGCGCGCAGGACAAGCTCGCGGACGAGCAGGCGGAAACGCGGCGCAACCTCGTGGGCAGCGGCGACCGCTCGGATCGCATCCGCACGTACAATTTTCCCCAGGGCCGGGTGACTGATCACCGCATCAACCTCACGCTGTACAAACTGGCGGAAGTCATGGCGGGTGAACTGGAAGTGGTGATCGACCCATTGCGGCAGGAATACCAGGCCGATCAGCTGGCCGCCCTCGCGGAGGACTGATGGCCACGGTGCGCCAGCTACTGCAGACAGGCGCCGAACTGCCGGGAGAGACGGCGCGCCGCGATGCCGAGATTCTACTCGGACACAGCCTGGGCGAGTCACGCAGTTGGTTGTACACCTGGCCTGAACGAGAAATTCCCCGTGACGATGAAGAACGCTACCTGGGCTTGCTGGCTCGGCGCCGCACGGGTGAGCCGGTGGCTTACCTCACCGGGCAGCGGGAATTCTGGACGCTGCAACTGGCGGTAGACAATGCCACGCTGATCCCGCGCACTGAAACTGAAACGCTGGTTAGCTGGGCGTTGGAACTGGACGTCAGTGACAGCGCCGCGGTGCTGGATCTTGGCACCGGCAGTGGTGCGATCGCACTGGCGCTGGCCAGTGAGCGACCGGCGTGGTCGATGACGGCGCTGGATCGCTGCACCGCGGCCTTGTCGGTAGCGACTGCGAATGCGCGCAGTCACGCGCTGCACTCGGTGCGCTTCCTGCAATCTGACTGGTACGGCGCAGTGCGCGATGAACTGTTCGAGATCATTGTCGCCAACCCACCGTACATTGATCCCCGTGATCCTCACCTGGACAGCGGTGATCTGCAGTACGAACCCCGCACTGCGCTGGTGGCAGGGAACGGCGGGCTGGCTGATCTCGAATGCATTGTGCAGGGCGCGCCCCGGCAACTTGCGCCCGGCGGCTGGCTGCTGCTGGAGCACGGCTTCGAGCAGGGCGCTGCCGTGCGGCAGTTGCTGCAGTCAGCCGGCTTTGCCCAGATCTCAACACGGCGCGACCTTGCCGGTAGAGAGCGTGTGTCCGGCGGCCAGTGTGTTGCAACGGGAGGCCGGTGAATTGCTGAGTGACACACAACTGCTGCGCTACAACCGTCAGATTCTCATCAATGACTTTGATGTCGACGGTCAGGAAAAACTGCGTGCCGGGCGCGTTCTGGTGGTCGGTCTTGGCGGCCTGGGTTGTCCCGCGGCAATGTACCTGGCGGTAGCCGGGGTGGGCCAATTGTTGCTCGCCGACGGCGACGTGGTGGAACTGAGCAACCTGCAGCGACAGATCGCGCATACCGATGCAGACATTGGTGAGAACAAGGCACGCTCGGCCGCGGCAACGCTGAAGCTGTTGAACAGCGAAACGGCCATCGACGTGATCGACGAGCACCTCGATGCCGCGACGCTGTCTGCGCTTGTCTCGCGCGTTGATGTGGTGCTGGATGCAACCGACAACTATCCCATCCGCTTTGCACTGAATCGCGCCTGTATCGCAGCCGGCGTGCCGCTGGTGTCCGCCGCCGCGGTGCGCAGTGAGGGACAGCTCAGTGTCTTTGATCCCGCCCGTGGCGGCCCTTGTTATCGCTGCCTGTACGACGAAAGTGGTGATGCCGGCGCGCTGAGCTGCAGTGAAAGCGGCGTGCTGGCGCCGGTTGTCGGCACGTTTGGTACCTTGCAGGCGATGGAAGTGCTGAAGTTGCTTTCAGGCTACGGTGAACCGTTGCGTGGGCGCCTGTTGGTGATGGATCTGCGCAGCATGGATATCCGTACGCTCACGCTCGCCCCAAGGCCGGGGTGTCCGGACTGCGGTCAGCGCTAGTATTTTCGCTGTCCTGGAGAATTCATCGGACAGTCCACCCACACCCCTTCACAAAGCGCGCATCTACAGTGGTAAGTGATCTTCCGCCGCCAGCTTTGGCAATGGGCGGGCGAGGGTGACAAACAGGCGGCGGACGAGTATCGCCGTACTTATCGCTACCCCGACAATCATCGCTTTCCAGAATCCCATGGTGCCCTCTGTCGCATTGTTCGCCAGCACAAGGCCCAGCCAGTAGCCCAGCGGCAGCGTGATAAACCAGTAGGCGCCGCACAGTACCAGGAAGGGGAAGGTGGTGTCCTTGAACGCACGCAGGGTGAAGCTGGTGATGACCTGTGCGGCATCGATAAGAATGAATAACGCTGCCAGTGCGATTAGTGCGGTGGCGGCTTGGTGAATCGCCGGGTCGGGCGTGTACAGGCCGATCACGCTGCCCGGTACACTGAGCAGCAGCAGGGTAAACACTCCCCCGACAAAAAATATCGCACTCCCTCCGCACTGCAACGCACGGCGCACCCCCTCCCTGTTCTGCGCGCCGATGGCGTGGCCCACGCGCGTCGCAAGCGCTGAGCCAATGCTCACCAGGAACATGTAGACCACATCCCACACGTTGTAAGCGATCTGGTGCGCCGCCATGGCGGTGTTGCCTAGCGTGGCAATCATCAGTCCGATGATGGAGAACACGGCCACCTCCAGAAAAAAGGAAAGTCCCATCGGCAGGCCAATGCGCAGAATCTCCAATTGCTGCGACAGTCGCGGTGGCACGAAGCGTAGAGGTGGCAGATAGGGTCGCAGGTGTGAGGCGCGCGCCATGTAGATACTGATCAATACCGGACTCAGCCAGAGCGAGATTGCCGTCGCCCAACCGCAGCCCACCGCGCCCATTTCCGGCAGGCCCCACTTGCCATAGATGAACGCGTAGTTGAGCGGGATATTGGCCAAAAAGCCGATTACGCTGGCCACCGCGAAGGGCCGCATGATGCCGATGCCCTGCGTGTGACAGCGCAACGCCTGGAACAGTGCCGCCGCGGGCAGGCCGAAAGCGGTGGCCTGCAGGTAACCCCTGCTCTTTTCCAGTGTGGCGCTGTCCAGGTCCAGCAGTTGCAACAGCGGGTCGGCAAAATAGCAAAGCGGTGCGGCGATCATACCCAGCAACAGCGCCAGCCACAGCGACTGGGGCAGTGAATCGCGGATGCGCTGTATGCGTCCGGCACCGTAATCCTGGGCGATAAGGGTGGTAGCGCCCAGCATTACGCCGATAAAAAACAGGTACAGCGGTAGCCAGATGTTGTACCCGATAGCGATGGCGGCCAGGTCCATTGCGTCGTAGCGGCCGGCCATCACTGTGTCCACCACGCCCGTGCCCATCTGGGCCAGGTGCGCGATAAGCATGGGCCAGGCGATGCCCATCAGCGCGCGGATTTCCTCAAGATAGCGGGCGGGCTGATCGCGCTTCATGCGGGTAAGGGGCTGGCCGGGTTCAAGCAGGCAGGTATAAGATGCTCAGCAGAACAAATGTGAAACCTTTTGTGATGTCTCGCTGTCACACAGTGGTATCCGTGGAGAAACTAATAATATGAACTCGTTAGCGCAGTGGTATTACAGCATACATAACGCGATATTTCGGCCTCTGGGTTACCTGGACGGGCTGGCGCCCCTGGCCATGCGGGTATTTCTGTTCTTCCCGTTCTTGATGGCCGGCACGCAGAAGATCCAGGGGATGGAGAATACCATTGAGTGGTTCGGCAACGCCGACTGGGGGCTTGGGCTGCCGTTTCCCACGCTGCTGGCCTACCTGGCCGCTTACACCGAATACATTGGCGCCTGGCTGCTGTTGCTTGGCCTGGCGACGCGCTGGATTTCCATCCCGCTGATGGTGACCATGCTGGTGGCCATCTTCGCGGTGCATATCGACAACGGCTGGGCCGCTATCGCGGATTCGAACTCCCGGGAAGTCGCGATACGTCTGGGTGCAGCCAAGGATATCCTGCGCGAGCACGGCAACTATGCCTGGCTGACGGAGAAGGGTAACTTCGTCATTCTCAACAACGGGATCGAGTTCGCGGTGACCTACCTGATCATGCTGTTCAGCCTGCTGTTTACCGGTGGCGGGCGCTTCACCAGCGTCGACTACTATCTGGGCCTGATCTGGCCGCAGCGCGAGCGCGACTGAATCACCCGCCGGGCTGCGCCCGCAACCCGGCCTGGCTCGCGCTATACAGTCCCCGCGCCTGTAAGGCTTGCGCTATTACGCCACCCTTTACTGTCGGAAAGTGCTAGACTAGCGCGTTTTTTAACCAGCAGCGGGATTCAGCATTTTGATGAAGAGCTTGGTAGGGCGTCTCACCAACAAGGGTGAGAGCGGTAAGGATCATAGTGGGAAAGGTCAGCGGGAGCACGGTGGCGATACGCCGGCCGCTGCCGACAAGCCTGCGCGCAGCGGCGAAGCGCCCCACAGCGCCGATACCCGGCAGGCGGAGTCCTCCGCGGGGCAGAACACAGACAAGCGCCCCGCGAAGCGGCGTCGGCGCTCCAGGAAGTCCGAAGCCAGTGCCGCGCCCTGGTCTGTCGACGACTTTGTGGTAGAAGAGAAGGAAGGCGAGACGCGCTTTCATGACCTGGGCCTGCGCGATGAAATCCTGCACGGCGTTGCCGAACTCGGCTTTCAATACTGCTCCCCCATTCAGGCCTCCGTGCTTCCCCACACCTTGCAGGGCAACGATGCTATCGGCAAGGCGCAGACAGGGACCGGCAAGACAGCCGCTTTCCTGATTACCATTTTCAACGACCTGCTGAACCACCCCGTGGAGGGTGAGCGCTTTGTGGGTGAGCCGCGAGCGCTGGTCATTGCCCCCACGCGCGAGTTGGTGATGCAGATTGCCGCTGATGCGGAGGATCTCGGCAAGTTCACCGGGCTCAAGTTTGCCACCCTGATAGGCGGCATGGACTACCAGAAGCAGCTCAACCGCCTGCAGCGTGAAGTCGTCGACCTGGTTGTTGCCACGCCCGGAAGACTGCTGGATTTCATGGGTCGTCGCGACCTGTACCTGGATCACATTGAAGTGCTGGTGCTGGATGAAGCGGACCGCATGCTGGATATGGGTTTCATCCCGCAGGTGAAGCGTATTGTGCGCGCGACGCCGCGCAAGGAAGATCGCCAGACCCTGCTGTTTTCTGCCACGTTCACGCAGGACATCATCAACCTGTCTCAGCAGTGGACGTACCACCCGGTGACGGTGGAGATAGAACCCGAGAGTGTTGCCACCGATTCCGTCGATCAAAAGGTGTACATGGTCAGCTCGGATCAGCGCTACAAGGTATTGACCAATCTGTTGCGCAGCGAAGACGCCAGCAGCGTGATCGTGTTTGCCAATCGCCGCGACCAGGTGCGGCGCCTGCACGAGAAGCTGCGTCGTTCCGGCATAGCGGCAGGCATACTCTCCGGTGAAATACCGCAAGCGAAGCGCACGCGCACGCTGGAACAGTTCAAGCAGGGCGAAATCAAGGTGCTGGTGGCAACGGATGTTGCCGGGCGCGGTATTCACGTAGACGGCGTGAGCCACGTGGTGAACTTTAACCTGCCCGAGGATCCGGAAGACTATGTGCACCGCATCGGCCGTACCGGCCGTGCCGGCGCTACGGGCGTGTCAATCAGCTTTGCCAGCGAAGACGATGCCTTCCTGCTGCCCGACCTCGAGGCCCTGCTCGGCACGCCGCTGGAATGCACGCACCCCCCGGAAGAACTGCTCGGCTGATACGAGCCGCAGGCCTCGCGCTAGCGGGCGTGGGCTGGCCCCAGTTCCTCGCACCAGTAGGCGGTGGCGCCAACGACTGCGGCCGGTACCACGAAGAAGTTGACGATCGGAATACCTGCACACAGGGCGACCACTCCGCCAAAGCCAAGACTGGAAAGTGTGCGCTGTTTGGAGGCGTGCACCACATCGGCGAACTTCAGACGGTGGTTGTCCATCGGGTAATCCAGGAACGTAATACTCATCAGGTGCGCGCTGAGCAGAAACCACAGCACCGGCGCAATCGCATTCACGCCCGGAATTACCGACACAACCAGCAGCACCAACGCACGGGGCAGGTAGTAGAGCAGCTTTGCCAGTTCGCGCAGGATACCGCGCGGAACCATCATCAGTGCTGCGCCCAGACCTTCTATGGAATCCACCGGGCGACCGGTAATCAGCTCCTCGGCTTTTTCCGCCAGCAGGCCGTTGAAGGGTGAGGCGATGAGCAGCGCAACGGTTGTAAACAGGTAGCCGCTTATCAGGGCTGCGCTGAGTACGATCAGCGGCCAGAGAATCCACTCCAGAAACGCCAGCCACGTTGGCAACTTCGCCAGCAACCAGTCGATCAGATCCGTCACGTAGTTAAACCCCAGCGCCAGCAGTGAACTGAAGATCACGATATTGATCAATAGCGGCACGATCACGAACAGGCGAAGCGCGGGATGCGTGAGAAGCCCGGCGCCCTTGCGCAGGTAACTTATGCCGTGTGCCAGGTCTCCGGTCATGATTGAGTTACCTCTTTGTCCAGGCCGCAATTGGGACAGATACAGCGTACGCCGCGTTCGCCGTCGGGGAGGGCGGACAGCGCTGTCGCCTTGAGTGTTACATCCATGCACCAGCAACTCGCGCCCGTTTCGCCGTTTGCCAGCGCACAGTGATTGTTGCGGCCGCACAGGGGGCACAGTCGCTGGTCGGGTTGCTGTGTTTCGTCTGTCATTGTTGGGAGGTGCTCTGAGTTCGTTGCCAGCTCGGGTATCTCAACCGGTATAATATCCCAGCAGCCCGGGAGTGTATGTATGAGCGCCGATGATGACGATTTGTTCCGCGATGAAATGGCGGGTGTTACGCCACTGCAGCGTGAGCAGCGTGTTGTTCGTCGCCCGGTCTCTGCCAATAAAACTGCCCTGGAGCACCGCCGCTCTGCGGCGGTTGCCGAGGAACTGCCGGACCGCAACAAGCTCACGGATACGTCTATCGCGCCGCTGGACCCGTGGTACGTGCTGTCTTTCAAGCGCCCGGGTGTGCAGAACGGTGTGTTCCGTAAACTGAAGCAGGGACGCTACGAGGCCCAGGCCAGGCTGGATCTGCACCGCATGACCGTGGAGCGAGCGCGGCGCGAGATTTTTGAGTTTGTAGAGCAGTCCTACCAGTACGGTGTGCGTAGCGCGCTGATCATTCACGGCAAGGGCGAAACGCGGCCCGAGCGGGAGCGCGCCTCTATCCTCAAGGGGTGTGTCGATCACTGGTTGCGGGAGCTGGATATTGTGCAGGCGTTTCATAGTGCGCTGCCACAGCATGGGGGGACGGGGGCGGTTTACGTATTGCTGCGCAAGAGTGAGGAGAAGAAGCGCGAAGCGCGGGAGCAGTTTGCCAAGGGGCGTGTGTCTTTGGATTGAGTTTGGCTAGCTGTGTTTTTGGATTGGGCGGGGCCTGGTGCTACCGGCGGTGTGGCGGAACGGCGTCTGCGGGAGACGCAAAAGCGCCATCCATGGCAGCTCGGCTTCGGCCATCCATGGCCTCAGACGCTCCCGCAGACGCCGCTCCGCCACACCGCCTCCACTGTTCTTGGACGTGGGCTTTGCGGTTTGCGGTAATTGGGGCCTTGCGCTGCTTGCGTCGGGGTTGTCTCAGACCCCGGCGCCCGCTTGACGCAGGATATCCGCGTACTCGTCGCCGTGACGGTGCGTGGAGACGATGTCCAGTACGGTGCTGCCATCGCGGCTGGTTGCGTTGATGTCGCGTCCCTGTTCCTTGAAAAAGCCGACGAACAGTTCGAAGTCCGAGGCGCGCATGCTCTGGTAGGCTTTCAGCAGCATGTGGAAATCCTCATTGCTGCCGTCGTAGCTGCGGGCGTTGAGAAAACTGCGTACGTGGTCTTCTGTCCAGACCTCGTCGATTACTTTTTCCTTGTCTTTGCGCATACCGCTTTTCCTCTACACCAGCTTTTTTGCCAGCAGTTCGTTAACCATTTTAGGATTTGCCTGGCCTTTGGATAGCTTCATTACCTGGCCGACAAAGTAGCCGACGAGTTTCTTGCGTTTGCCCTCATCGGCTTCCAGGTACTGCTGTACCTGCGCTGCGCTGCTGGCGATCACCTCGTCTACCAGTGCCTCCAGCTCACCGCTATCGGAGACTTGCTTGAGTCCCCTGGCCTCGATGATTTCATCGGCACTGCCTTCACCCTGCCACATTGCCTCGAACACCTGCTTGGCGATTTTGCCGGAGATGCTGTTATCCAGGATGCGTTCGATGAGGCCGCCGAGCTTGTCTGCCGAGACGGGGCTGTCCCCGATCGACAGTTCGCTCTTGTTGAGTTGGCCCAACAGTTCCACCTGCACCCAGTTGGCCGCGATCTTGGCGTCACCGCAGCGCTTTGTCACGGCTTCAAAGTAGTCGGCGAGGGCGCGGCTGTCAGCCAGTACGCCGGCGTCATAAGTGCTGAGGCCGTACGCCTCTGTGAAGCGCTGGCGCTTCTGAACCGGCAGTTCCGGCAGGTCTTTGCGCAGGTTCTCGATGTAGGCGTCGTCGATCACCACCGGCAGGAGATCGGGTTCGGGAAAATAGCGGTAGTCGTTGGCCACTTCCTTGGAGCGCATGGGACGGGTCTCGTCTCGCTCGGCATCGTACAGTCGCGTTTCCTGCACGACCGTGCCGCCGTCATCCAGGATGTCTGCCTGTCTATCGAACTCGTGTTGAATGGCCTTTTCCACGAATCGGAAGGAGTTGACGTTCTTGATCTCTGCGCGCGTACCCAGGGTTTCTGTACCCTGCGGCCGTAGCGAGATGTTGATATCGCAGCGCATGGAGCCTTCGGCCATGTTGCCGTCGGAGATGCCCAGGTAGGTGACCAGGCTGTGCAGGGCCTTGAGGTAGGCGACCGCCTCTTCGGCGTTGCGTATGTCGGGTTCGCTGACGATTTCCAGCAGGGGTGTGCCCGCGCGGTTCAGGTCGATGCCGCTCAGCCCGTGAAAATCCTCGTGCAGGGACTTGCCCGCATCTTCTTCCAGGTGTGCGCGCGTAATGCCGATATCGCGTGTGCTGCCGTCAGAGAGGGTAATTTCAAACACGCCCCTGCCGACAATCGGCGCTTCAAACTGACTGATTTGGTAGCCCTTGGGCAGGTCCGGGTAGAAGTAGTTTTTACGGTCGAACACTGAGCGCTTGCCAATCTCGGCGCCGATGCCCAGGCCAAACTTCACCGCGAACGCCACCGCCTGTTCGTTGAGCACGGGCAGCATGCCCGGCATCGCCAGGTCAACCGCATTGGCCTGTGTGTTGGGCGCTGCACCGAAGTTGGTGGCGGAGCCGGAAAAAATTTTCGACCGGGTGGCGAGTTGCAGATGCACTTCCAGCCCTATTACGGTTTCCCAGGCCATCAGTTGCTTCCCCCCGCGGCGCTGTCCGGGCGTTGCAGGTGCCAGTCGGTGTGTTGCTGGTACTGATGCGCCACATTGAGCAGGCGGGATTCGTCAAAGTGACGCCCGATGAGCTGCAGGCCCACGGGGAGGCCGCCGACAAATCCCGCGGGTACGGACATGGCCGGCAATCCGGCGAGGTTAACCGCCAGCGTGTAAATGTCTTCCAGATACATCGATACCGGGTCATCGGATTTTTCACCCAGCCCGAAAGCGGGCCCGGGTGTGGTGGGGCCGGCGAGAATATCCACCTCGTCAAAGCACTGGGTGAAATCCTGCTTGATCAGTCGCCTTACCTGCTGTGCCTTCTTGTAGTACGCGTCGTAGTAGCCGGCAGACAGTGCGTAGGTGCCCACCAGGATGCGGCGTTTCACCTCGTCGCCAAAGCCTTCCTCCCGCGTGCGCGTGTACAGGTCGTGCAGGTCCTTCGGGTCGTCACAGCGATGGCCGTAGCGCACGCCGTCAAATCGCGACAGGTTGGTGGAGGCCTCTGCCGGCGCGATGATGTAGTAGGTGGGAACCGTGAGCTGTGTATGTGGCAGGGAGACATCAACCAGCGTTGCACCGCGGGCTTCGAGTTCTTTCAATGCGGTCTGGATGCACTCGCCGGTGGCGGCGTCCAGGCCCTCGCTGAAATACTCCCGGGGCAGGCCCACGCGCAGGCCCTCGAGGCTGTCGCCGAGGTGCTCAGTGTAGTTCGGCACCGGCGCTTCTGCGGAGGTGGAATCCAGTGGATCGTGTCCGGCCATCGCGTTCAGGAGCAGCGCGCAATCCTCGGCGCTGCGCGCCATGGGGCCGCCCTGGTCCAGGCTCGAGGCGAAGGCAATCATGCCCAGGCGCGATACGCGGCCGTAGGTGGGCTTCAGGCCGGTAATGCCGCACAGTGCCGCGGGCTGGCGTATCGACCCGCCGGTGTCTGTGCCAGTGGCCGCCGGTGCAAGACAGGCTGCGACAGCGGCCGCTGAACCACCTGAGGAGCCGCCGGGCACGCGCCCGGTATCCCAGGGGTTGCGCACTGCACCGTAAAAGCTGCTTTCATTGGATGAGCCCATGGCGAACTCGTCCATATTCGTTTTGCCCAGGACGACCGCGCCCGCGTCGTGAAACTGCTTGATGACCGTGGCGTCGTATGGCGGCGCGAAGTTGTCCAGCATGCGCGAGCCGCAACTGGTGCGCACACCCTCGGTGCAGAAGATGTCCTTGTGTGCCACCGGGATGCCGGTAAGGGGGGTGGTTTGGCCCTGTTCCAGCCGCTGGTCGGCCGCGCGCGCCTGGGCCAGCGCGCGGTCCGCGTCCACCGTGATAAAGCTGTTGTACTGCGCGTCAAGCTCGCCGATGCGCTGCAGCAGGCACTGGGTAACTTCCGTGCTGGAAAACTGTTTGTCCCGCAGCCCTTGCATCAGCTGGGCGACTGTCAAAGTGTGCATAGGGGCCCGCTCAGTCGATGACTTTGGGTACGAGGTAGAGGCCATCCTCTACGGCGGGAGCAATCGCCTGGAATGCCTCGCGACGGTCGACTTCTGTCACCACGTCAGGGCGCAGACGCTGCACAGCGTCCAGCGGGTTGGCCATGGGCTCTATTGAACCGGTGTCGACCGCCTGCAACTGATCTACCATCTGCAGGATTTCCGTGATGCGCTCGGTCACGTCGTCCATTTGCCCATCGGCGATCCGGATGCGCGCCAACTCGGCGATCTTTTCGATTTCGTTGCGGTCAATGGCCATGTTTAAAACGCTGCTGGGGCCGTCTCGTGGGCGGCGGGGGCGTAAACTTATCACATTTGCGCCTTGCCCAAAATCCCCGCGGTTGCTACAGTGGCGCCAACTACCTGACGTCAAAATAGACCTTTTCTTACAGGGCTTTTGCGCCGCAAGCGGCGGTAATAAAAGCGTAATCTGGTCAGCATCCACAAGCCCCGGGCGGATTCACCGCTGTATTCACAGGAAAGTAAGCATTAATGTTCAGAAAATTGCGCGGAGTGTTCTCCAATGACCTCTCCATAGATCTGGGTACGGCTAACACGCTGATCTATGTGCGCGACAGGGGCATCATCCTTGACGAACCCTCCGTCGTCGCCATTCGCATCCACAATGGGCAGAAGACCATCGAGGCGGTGGGCAACGAGGCCAAGCGCATGCTGGGTCGCACACCGGGCAATATCACTGCGATTCGCCCCCTCAAAGACGGCGTGATCGCCGATTTCGAAGTCACCGAGAAAATGCTGCAGCATTTCATTGCCAAGGTGCACGAAACCAAATTTATCCGTCCCAGCCCGCGTGTTCTGGTCTGTGTGCCGTGTATGTCCACCCAGGTGGAGCGCCGCGCGATCAAGGAATCGGCGCTGGGCGCGGGTGCGCGCGATGTGCGCCTGATTGAGGAGCCCATGGCAGCGGCTATTGGCGCCGGTTTGAGCGTCGAGGAGGCCACCGGGTGCATGGTGGTCGACGTGGGTGGCGGCACGACGGAAGTCGCGATCATCTCGCTCAATGGCGTGGTTTACCGGGATTCTGTGCGCGTGGGTGGCGACCGCTTCGACGAGGCGATTGTCTCGCACGTACGCCGCCGCTACGGCAGCCTGATCGGCGATGCCACGGCCGAGCGCATCAAACTGGAAGTAGGGTGTGCCTTTGCCGGCAGCGAACTGCGCGAGATCGACGTCCGCGGGCGCAACCTGGCGGAAGGCGTGCCCCGCAGTTTCACCCTGAACAGCGACGAAATCCTCGAATCCCTGCAGGATCCACTGGCGGCCATCGTGCAGGCCGTGAAGTCCGCCCTGGAGCAGTCACCGCCGGAACTGGCGGCAGACATCGCCGAGAGCGGTATTGTGCTGACCGGTGGCGGAGCGTTGCTGCGCGATCTGGATCGTTTGATCTCCGAGGAGACGGGCCTGCCCGTGATTGTCGCCGACGATCCGCTTACCTGTGTTGCCCGCGGCGGTGGCATGGCGATGGAACGCATGGATCGCCACACCATTGATCTTCTCTCCACGGAGTAGCCCTCCGGTCTGTGTAAACCAGCCTGCTTGGTAAGGCACTACCGAATTCGTCATAGGTGCCTTAGCATAGGGTCAGGCCAAGTGGAAAATCAGTGGGTAGCACCCGATTAAGCCCTTATTCGTCAAGGAATCCTCCCTGGGGTTGCGTGTATTGCTCGCGGCCGCTGTCGTGGTGACGCTGATCACCGCAGATCTGCACTTCAACAAGCTTTCCACGGCACGCTCGCTGCTGGATGCCGCGGCGACACCCCTGTACTGGCTGGCGGATTTGCCCGCGCGGCTCGGTGACTGGTCTGAAGCCCAGGTGCAAACGCGCGCCAGCCTGCTGGAAGAGAACGAACGCCTGCACCGGGAAAGCCTGGTGCTGCAGGGACGATCACTGCAGATGGCCTCGCTGCAGGCCGAAAACGTGCGTCTGCGCGCGCTGCTGAACTCGTCCGCGCTGGTGCGCGATGATGTGCTGGTGGCGGAGCTTGTCGGCGTTTCACCGGACCCCGCGCGGCACCAACTCCTGTTGAACAAGGGCGCCAGTGACGAAGTTTTTGTCGGGCAACCACTGATCGACGCCGATGGCCTGCTGGGACAGGTTGTGCAAGTCAGTGCCTCGACGTCCCGTGCGCTGCTGATTACGGATGCCACCCATTCGGTACCGGTGCAGGTTAATCGCAACGGTGTGCGCGCCATCGCCGAAGGTACCGGCGCGCTGGGCACTCTGGAAATTCATCACGTTGCCGCTACCACGGATATTGCAGTGGGCGATCTGCTGGTGACCTCCGGCCTTGGCGGCCGCTTTCCCGTGGGCTATCCGGTGGCGGTGGTCAGCGAAGTCGAGCGCGACCCGGGACAGCCTTTTGCACGCATTGCGGCCAGGCCCAGCGCTGCTCTGGATCGTAGCCGGCACGTGTTATTGGTGTTTATTGCCGATGCGCAACCGAAGGAGTAGCGCCGGTGGATGATAGCGGCTACGGCTACCCGGTAGTACTGCTGACCTTCCTGTTCGCCGCTGTGCTGGCCATTTTGCCGTTGCCCCAGTGGCTAATGTGGGGGCGGCCCGAGTGGGTGGCACTGGTGCTTATCTACTGGGTCATCGCCTTGCCGCAGCGTGTGGGTATCGCCACCGCGTTGCTGCTCGGCATAGGCCTGGATGTGCTCGAGGGTGCTGTGCTGGGTCAGAATGCCTTTTCCCTGACGGTGGTGGCACTGCTGGCGCTGGTTCTGTACCAGCGCGTGCGCGTGTACGGTCTTGCGCAGCAGGCAGCCATTGTCTTCGTACTGGTGGGTATCAACCAGCTGATCTGCCAATGGGTGCAGAATCTGCAGGGTGTGGGCGCCCGCTCGGCACTGTTCCTGCTGCCCGCTGTTTCCAGCGCGCTGTTGTGGCCGGTCGTGCTGCACCTGCTGCGCGGTTTGCGCCGCTACTACCAGGTGAGCTGATGTCGGCGCCGCAATTGATCCTCGCCTCAGCTTCACCGCGACGCGCTGCATTGCTGGCGCAGATCGGCGTGCAATTCCAATGCGAGCCTGCCGATATCGATGAAACGCCGTTCAGTGATGAACTGGCCGCTGACTATGTGGCGCGTATGGCGCGGGAGAAGGCGCGCGCCGTTGCTGTCTCCAGCGACACCGACGTGGTGCTCGCTGCAGATACCGTGGTGGTGCTGGATGGCGATATTCTCGGCAAACCTGGCGATGAGGGGCACGCGCTGGCGATGCTGGCGCGCCTCAGTGGCCGCGAGCATGCGGTGATGACAGGACTTTGTCTGCGCCGTGCTGGCGAGGAAAGTGAGGTCATGGTGGAGACGGCGGTGGAGTTTGCCAACCTGGATCTGGCCACCTGCAAAGCCTACCTCGCGACTGACGAACCCTGGGACAAGGCGGGCGCCTATGCCATTCAGGGCGTGGCCGCCGTGTTTGTGCGCGGCATTCGCGGTAGCTACAGCAACGTCGTTGGCCTGCCGCTGGCAGAAACGCATCGCCTGTTGGTTGATAACGGTATAGCCACGGCGCTGAGTGGTGCGGTGGTTGCAGCGCCGGTGACCGACGGGAGGCCGCTGTGAGCGAGGAAATCCTGGTCAATATTACGCCGATGGAAACGCGCGTGGCGCTGGTCGATAACGGCGCTACACAGGATGTCTACATCGAACGCGCTGTCGGCCGCGGTATCGTCGGCAACATCTACGTGGGGAAAGTGGTGCGGGTGTTGCCCGGCATGCAGGCCGCGTTTGTCGATATAGGTGTGGAGCGCACCAGTTTTCTGCACGTCAAAGACATTTTGCTGCCTGGCGATGAGGGCCGGGACGATCGCGAGCGCCCTGCGCAGAGCATCACCGACCATCTGCATGAGGGTAAGAAAGTGATCGTGCAGGTGACCAAGGATCCACTGGGCACCAAGGGCGCGCGACTCACCACCCAGTTATCCGTATCCACGCGGTTCCTGGTGTTGATGCCCCAGACCGATCATGTCGGTGTCTCCCAGTTGATCGAAGATTCGGCGGAACGTGAACGTTTGCAGGCCATACTCGCCGACGGACTGGCCGCCGAGGACATGACCGACGCTGGTGGCTTTATTCTGCGCACTGCCGCAGAAGGCGTCAGCACTGATGAGCTGGTGGCGGATCTGCGTTTTCTCAAGCGCCTCTGGGCTGCCGTGTCGGCACGTGCGGAAAATGCCGATGCGGGCGAGTTGCTCTATGAAGACCTGCCGCTGCATTTGCGCACCGTGCGCGACCTCGCGCGCGCAGCGGTTACCCGCATTTACGTGGACAGTCGTGAGGGTTTTGCGGCAATGCGCCGTTTTTGTGAGGACTATGTGCCGCAGGTGGCGGGCTTGCTGCAGCACTACTCGGGCGAGCGGCCCCTGTTTGAGCTGCACGGTGTCGAGGACGAAATTCAGCGTGCGTTGCAGCGCAAGGTTGAGCTGAAGTCCGGCGGCTATCTCATTGTCGATCAAACCGAGGCGATGACGACCATCGACGTCAACACAGGGTCCTTTGTCGGCAGGCGCAACCAGGCCGAGACCATTCTCAAGACCAATCTCGAAGCCGCTTCGGCGCTGGCGCGACAATTACGGGTGCGCAATCTTGGCGGCATTATTATTGTCGATTTTATCGACATGGCCGATGCGGAACATCGTCGACAGGTGCAGCGCACGCTGGAGAAGGCCATGCAGCGCGATCCGGCGCGCAACCAGATTACCGGCGTGTCGGAACTGGGCTTGATCGAGATGACCCGCAAGCGCACCCGCGAGAGCCTGGAACGGCTGCTCTGCGAAGATTGCCCAGTGTGTGACGGGCGCGGCTCACTGAAGACCGCCGAGACGGTGTGCTACGAGATTTTCCGCGAGATTATTCGCGATGCGCGCGCCTATGAAAATGACAATCTGCTGGTACTGGCAGCCCAGCCGGTGGTCGATCGCCTGGTGGACGAGGAGTCTTCCAACCTGGCGGATCTGGAGGAGTTTACGGCGAAAACGATCAGCTTTCGCGCCGAACCGAGCTACAGCCAGGAACACTTCGATATCATACTGCTCTAATCGGGCAGGCCACACCGGTACAACTTGCCTTAAACTATTGTCGTTGAGGATCAGGCTACGGCGCTGCGGAAGCGCCGACTCAAAGGAGAATTCTTGGAGCGATCGTTTTATCACAGGCTGGCGTCCGGATTGTGGGGTGTCATCATCGTCCTGCTGGTGGTGTTGGCGGTGTACGTCAGTGTGGGTCGGTTGCTGGTGTCCAGCATTCACCGCTACGGCGAGGGTATTCTGCAGGAGCTGAACATTCGCGCACCCTTCGATATCGAGGCGGCGTCGGTCAGTGGTCGCTGGCGCGCCTTTTCACCGATTATTGTTCTGACTGATCTGCGTATTACGCTGCCAGAAAGCCCGGACTCGCCGCTGTACCTGACCCAGGGGCGCATCGGGGTGGATGTGTGGAAGACGCTGCTGACTCAATCGCTGCACGTGACTCACCTGCGTCTCGATGGGCTCAGGCTGTTAGGGGAATTCTCCTCGCAGGGCACGCTGCGGCTCAAGGGCTTTTCCGGCGGCAGTGGCAGTAGCGGCGAGTGGATACAGACCTTCCTGCTAAGTACGCGGTCGATCGCGCTAAACAACAACGTGCTGCTGCTGACCTTGCCCAGTGGCGAGGTGCGCGAGCTGGATCTCGATCTTATGCTTTCCCGGCGGGGTAGCAGTCGGCGCGTGGAGGCGTTGCTGACGTCGACGCGGGGAGCGACTATTTCCGTCCTTGCGCAAGGTCTGGGAAATCCCTTCGAGCCAGACGCGTTCAGTGGCGACCTGTATCTCGATGTAAAGTCCAGCGATCTCGGTGCCGTGCGCGATCTCGTGGCCGGTGGTGGCCCCGGGCTGTGGGCAGAGGGGGCGCTGGAGTTAGAGCTCTGGCTGTCCTGGGACAATGGAATGCCCACACTGGAAGGTCGCGTCGCGGCGCGCGATCTGGTGGTGGCGCCGCGGTCAGGCGATTGGCAGGTGCCACTGCAGGCCTTCAGTTTCCAGGGTCAGTTGTCCAGGCAGCGCGACAGCTGGACGATTTTTGCCGATGACGTGCGTGCGCAGAGCGGCGATGCGCAACTGCATCTGCCCCGGTTGCAACTGGATGCCTGGGGTACCGCGTTCAGGTTGCGGGCCGCCGATGTACAACTCAGTCAACTGACTGATCTGGCGCTAGCCCAGGAGGCGATTCCGGAGGGCTTTCACTCTCTGTTGGCAACGCTGGATCCTGCAGGCGATATAGCCGCGCTGCGCTTGAGCGTTGCCGATGCAGAAAATATTGCGCAGCAGTGGGAGGTGGAAGCCCGCTTTGACGATCTCTCAGTACAGCCGTGGCGCGGTGCTCCCGGCGTTACTTCCGCCGATGGCTACCTGCAGTTGAGCCCGGGGTCGGGTTCACTGGTGATCGATTCCCGCCAGCTGGAGTTGGCGTTTCCCGGTTTGTACCAGCAGCCGCTGTTCTTCGATGAGCTACACGGCAGTCTCTACCTCGACTGGAACGCGGAGCAGGTGTCGCTGGCTTCCGGATTGCTGAAGGCCAGGGGCGAGGAGGGCGATGTGCGAGCGCTGTTTGGCCTCGACATACCGTTACAGCCAGATGATATTGGCATTGAAATGTCCTTGCTTGCGGGCCTGGCGAACACGTCGACCAAATACCGCGCCAAGTACGTGCCCTCCTCACTGCCGGAGGCCCTGGGAACCTGGCTGCGAGAGAGTATTGGCGAGGGTGAGATCGCCGCCGGCGGATTCCTGTGGCGCGGTGCCTTGCAGTCGGGTGCTGAAGCGTTGCGCACGATTCAGCTGGGGTTGAACGTGCGCGACACGGAGCTGAGCTACCACCCGGACTGGCCGCCGGTGACCATGCAGGAGGGTGTTGTACTGGTGGATGACGCAGCTGTGAGCGTGTGGGCTGAACGCGCTCGCCTGTATGACTCTACAGTGTCAGATCTATCGGTGGAGACGGGGCTGGACAGTAGCAGACGGCTGACGCTGGCGATTGACGGCGACCTCGCCGGCCCCGCTTCTGATGGCTTGTTCGTGATCAACAATACCCCGTTGACCGAGGTCGTTGGCGAGGTGTTCACGGGCTGGGGCCTGGAGGGTGACCTGGAGGCTGAACTGGCGCTGGACCTGGTGTTGGGTGACGACGCGCCTGCCCCTGCCGTGGATGTGCGCACACGGCTGCAGAACGTGGACCTGCGCATTGAACAGGGCAACCTGGCCGTGACGTCGGTAGCGGGCAACTTCGATTACAGCAGTCAGCGCGGCTTTGCTTCCGACGGCCTGACGGGTGTGCTTTGGGGTGAGCCGGTGAAGGTGAACCTGGTACAGCATCACGCTACGCCCAAAGGCCGCTATGCCACCGACAGTTCGGCGCTCGAAATCGCTGCGCAGAGTAAGGTCGATATGGCCGCTCTGCAGGATTGGCTGGGGCTGCACGTGTTGCAGCTTGCCAGCGGCAAGACGCCGGTAGACCTGTCGATCCATGTCAGGCCGGGCGCGGCCGTTGAACTGACTGCTCGCAGTGCTCTGAAGGGCGTCAGCCTGGATCTCCCACCGCCCTGGACCAAACCAGCCGACACTGCCCGCGCGTTTCAGCTGCGGATGGATCTGGGCGCATCCGGACAGCCCCTGACTCTATCACTGGCAGACGCACTGACGCTTGATCTGGCGCTGCGCGACGGAGGTCTGCAATCGGGTGCGTTGGGTGTGGCCACTGCAGCACCTTCGGCGGAGCCCGGGACGTTTCGGATCAGCGGCGAGGCGCCGCTGTTGCAGATCGAGGCCATGTCAGATTTTGTGCAGACCTATTTGCTGGCGGGTGGAGATGAATTCGTAGCGATGGGCGATGAGGATGACGAAGATCCGGCCGCCCTGCCGGACAGTGAAAACAAAGGAGTCACTACCGGCGTGGATGCAGGGGGTTTGATGCTGGTTGTCGATGCGTT
Organism: Gammaproteobacteria bacterium; assembly: GCA_030426545.1. Taxonomy (GTDB): domain Bacteria; phylum Pseudomonadota; class Gammaproteobacteria; order Pseudomonadales; family Halieaceae; genus Marimicrobium. The sequence continues at coordinate 27,814 of JAUHYL010000020.1, read as the reverse complement.
GAAGGTTGCCGAACTTCAGGTTGCAGGGCAGACGGTGCCCGACGTTGTGCTGAACGGAACGCTCGCGGATGGCCAGTTAGAAGCCGCAGTAGAGGCTGGCTGGTTGCGCGCCGACGTGCTGTGGCCACTGGGGGGTGAGCGCATCCAGGTGGAAGTCGAGCATCTCGACCTGACAGGTTTACCCGAACTGGTACTCGCCGAGGATGAACCCGCGCAGAATGAGGAGCCAGCAGCTGCGGCCGCCGATGAGCCGGCCCTGGCGAATATGACGTTCCCCCCGATGGATATAGCGCTGTTGAATTTATTCCAGGGAGAGGATCGCCTGGGTGAACTCAGTTTTACGCTGCGCCTTACGGATGAGGCGTTGTTGGCCAATAGTATCCGGGGTGAGTTGGCCGCACTCCGCGTGGAGGCGCAGGAAACCAATCAACTGCTCTGGCAATTTGGTGAGCAAGCTGGCACCAGTCTGCGCGTTAAACTGGGTTTCGATGATCTGGGTGCGACACTGGCCTACTTCGATTACGCGAAGATCATCCAGACCCGGCGCGGCAGTTTTGACGTAGATTTGCAGTGGCCCGGTGCGCCCAAGGATTTTGCGCTGGCGGCCGGCGAGGGCGCTCTGCTGATTGACGTCGGCGCCGGCAGTTTTCTCAATGTGCCCGCCGGGGCGGCTGGCGCACTGCGCGTGGTGAATATCCTGAATCTCGTGCACATTGTGCAGAGCCTGTCTGTCTCGCATATGTTTGATTCGGGCATTCCCTTCGACAAGGTTAACGGAGAAATTTACCTCGACAATGGCACGATCGAGGTGCCGCGGATAGAGATCAAGGGCGGTTCGAGTTTCAGGTTTAGCGGCGCCTCAGACATTGCGAGCGAAACCTTGAGTGGCGAACTGGTTGCGACGCTGCCAGTGGGCAAGAATTTACCCTGGGTTGCCGCGCTGGCGGCGGGGCTGCCGGTCGCGGCGGGGGTGTTTTTAGTGAGCAAGATCTTTGACAAGCAGGTCGATCGACTATCCAGTGCCGTTTACCGACTCGAGGGGACCTGGGACCAGCCCAGTGTTAACTTTGATCGCATCTTCGACACGACTTCGGATGCGATACCCGACAGTAAACGCGGTCGACAGACCGCCGCCAATGAAAAGCCGACAGCTGAAAAAGTCGTCGAAGAAAGTCCTCCCGGTGCGGCAGTCGTGAGCCCTTCGACGCAATCAAAGGAAGTGCCGCCTGCAACGTCACCGCCGGTACCGATACCTTACGAGAGTGAGCCGGGCGTCCCCGGCGCGCGGGTGCAACCGCCGCAGCCCTAGCGCGCCTGCTCGGCGTGCACCTTTGGCCTGTTGTCTCAGGCTTCGTGTAACTCGCGCAGATAGCGAAACAGCTTGCGGCTCGCCGCGGGTGGCTTGTTGTTCTGCACCTCGTGTTGATGCTGCCTTAGTAGTTGCCGCAGGTGTTGGCGGTCTGCATGGGGGAAGCGTTCCAGGACCGGCTCGATGGCGTTGGCGCCATTGAGTAGAAGCTGGTCACGCAGTGCCTCCAGGTCATGAAAGACTTGATTTGCCTGTTGCTGATCGTGGTGCAGACGCTGCAGCGCAGCCTGCAGCGGAGCGGGATCAATGTTGCGCATCAATTTTCCGATAAGCTGCAGGTGTCGTTTACGCGCGCTGTTGCTGCGAATCGCTTTGCACTCGCGCAGCGCCTGCAACAACTGCTCATCTTCGATGGGCATTGCATCCAGTTGCTTCTCATTGAGTTCAAGCAGGCTTGCGCCAAGCTCCTGCAGCGCGTGCATCTGACGTTTTCGCTCGCTCTTGCTGGGAGCGACCTCTTCGTCGGGATGCGAAGCGTTGTTCTGCCAGTCAGGCATAGAACAGGGTCGCCAGGCCCAGGAATGAGACAAACCCGACGACGTCCGTCACGGTAGTCAGCACGACGCCGCCGGCGAGTGCTGGATCGATGTTAAGGCGCGTCAGCGTGAGGGGGAGCACCGAGCCGGCCAGCGCTGCCGTTATCAGGTTGATGACCATGGCGGCGGCAATGATCAGGCCGATCGTCCAGTCATCGAACCACAAGGATGCAGCGATGGCGACTACAGCTGCCCACAGCAGGCCGTTCACCAGCCCGATCAACACTTCGCGATTGATCAGCCAGACCTGGTTGTTCCTGCCCACCTGTCCCATAGCGATACCGCGTACCAGTACAGTCAGTGTCTGAGTGCCGGCGATGCCGCCCATGGAGGCGACGATGGGCATCAATACCGCCAGCGCAACGACTTTCTCGATGGTGTCCTGGAAGAGGTTGATGACTGAAGCGGCGATAAAGGCGGTTACCAGGTTGATGCCCAGCCAGATTGCGCGCCGCGGTGCCGCCTTGGCGACAGGCGCAAAGGTGTCCTCATCTTCATCGAGACCGGCCATGGACATGAACGAGTGATCGGCGTCTTCGCGAATAACGTCCACCACGTCATCGATGGTAATACGACCCAACAGCTTGCCGTGGTCGTCGACTACCGGCGCCGATACCCAGTCGTTGCGCTCAAACAGCCGCGCCACTTCGGTGTCGGGCATTTCGACGGGAATGGGCTCCACATCGGTAATCATCATTTCGCGCACGGTGGCCGAGGGGTCGGACACCAGCAATTTGCGCAGCGGCAGCAGGCCGATGCACTGATCCGCGCTGTTGACCACGATCAGGTGATCGGTCATGGCGGGGATTTCGTCGTGACGACGCAGGTAGCGCAGCACCACATCCAGCGACAGGCGCGGCCGGATGGTGATGGTGTCGGTGTTCATCAGGCCGCCGGCCACATCGTCCGGGTAGAACATCACCTGCTCAATGCGGGCGCGGTCCTGCTGATCCATCGAATTCAGAACTTCGAAAGTGACGCGATCGGGCAACTGCTGCAGGATGTCGGCGACGTCGTCGTCTTCCAGTCCCTCGGTGAGTGCCGCGACTTCGGCAGCATCCATGCGGCCCAGGAAGTGCGCCTGCAGGTCATCGCTCAGTTCGCCGAGCACCTCGCCTTCCTGGTCAACTTCAACCAGTTGCCAGATGAAGTTACGGAATTTTGGCGGAGAGGACTCGAGCAGGTGCGCCACATCTGCCGGGGATAGCCCACTGAGCATGCGACGTACATCGGCCAGCGTGCCGCTTTCGAAAGCGACGCTTAGCCGATCGAGTGTGTCCTGCGATGCGACGTTTTGTTGGGCCATGATTCTATTCCCGGCCATGGGCGATACAAAGATCTGCGCGGCGCAGATCAACCCTGCCCGACGGCGCCAGAGGGTGGCGCCATTATCCGGAAAACTAAAACCTGCAACAACGGGATTAGTTACAGATTGCCCGGGTGCACGGGCGCTATTGCGGCCCGATGGAGCACGTTTGGGTATTCAACGGGTTGAAGGGTTACTCGGGCTCGCCGAAGCGGTCTGCGATCAGCGCCTGCAGGGCGGCTAGCGCATCATCCTCGTCGCTGCCTGCGATTTCCAGGTCCAGGGTTGTGCCTTTTCCGGCGGCGAGCAACATCACGGACATGATGCTCTTGGCGTCCACCAATTGGCCGTCCACGCCGGCTTTGATGTCACTGGAAAAGGCAGCGGAGCAGGCGACGAACTTGGCGGCGGCACGGGCGTGCAGTCCGAGTTTGTTGACGATGGTCACCTGGGTGCGTATCACGCGGTGCGTTCCTATTGTAGTTCCCGGTGTCTTATATCGACGGACTGGTAGCGTTCGCGGCAATGCTGGTGGATGCGATCTGCCAAGTATACTGACCGATGTTGACCACCGGTACAACCCACGGCAATGGTCATGTAGCTGCGGTTGCTCTCACGGTAGCGCGGCAACCAGTTGTCCAGGTAATGGCAGATATCCCGCAGCAGTTCGCCCGTCATTTCGTGGCCCTCGAGAAATTCCCTGACCGGTTGATCCAGCCCTGTCTTGCCACGCAACTCTTTGCTCCAGTGCGGGTTTGGCAGCATCCTGACGTCGAAAACAAGATCGGCGTCCACGGGCACGCCGCGCTTGAAGCCGAAGGATTGCACCTGAATAGACATGCCGCCGCTTTCGGCGCCTAGCAGGCGCTGCTTGATCGTGTCGCGCAACTCGTAAATCGTGGTCTGGCTGCTGTCCAGTACAAGAGAGGCGTTGGCGGAGATCGGTTCCAGCAGCACGCGCTCGCGGTCAATGGCCTCTGGCAGCGGAGTGGTTTCTGAGGTCAGGGGGTGTTTTCGGCGTGTCTCGCTATAGCGTTGTATCAGTGTGTCGCGCCCGGCGTCGAGGAACAGTACCTCGCTCTCCACGCTTTCGCCCAGCGATGCCAGAATTGCGCCGAAATTCTCCAGGTCCTTCCAGGCGTTGCGTGCGTCTATGCATACCGCGGTTCCGCGAAAGGCGCGAAAGTCGTCGCTGCGGCTCTCTTCAACCAGGGCCGGCAGCAGCGCTACTGGCAGGTTGTCGATGCAGTAGAAGCCCTCGTCCTCCAGCAGGTTGAGGGCAGTGCTCTTGCCGGAACCCGAGCGCCCGCTGATAACGATAAGACGCATGGCGGCTAGCGACCTACCGCGGCGTCGAAAAGCGCGATGTCACTGTCTGCATCGCGCAGGCTGCGACAGTAGTCGGGTTGGCTGAAGTTGCGAGCAATTTCCGCAAGGATGTCGAGGTGTTGCTGGTTCGCCTCCTCGGGCACCAGCAGGATGAACAACAGGTCCACGGGGCGTTCGTCCGGCGCATCGAAGGGTATGCCCTCGTCAAGCGACAGCAACGTGCCCAGTGGCTGCTCGCAGTTGTCGACCCGGCAATGTGGAATGGCGATGCCGTTGCCCAGCCCGGTGCTGCCCAGTTCCTCCCGTTCCACCAGCTTGTCCAGCACGGTGTTGTAGTCGAGAGAGGACTGGTCGTCGCACACGATCTGCGCGATGGTTTCGAACAGGCGTTTCTTGCTGGCGTGGGGCACGTGGCAGACGGTGCGTCCGGGCGCCAGGATATCACTGAGGGCTTGCATGGTTTAGGTTTGCCTGTCTCCTGACGGTCAGTGACCCCGATGTTTCTGTTTGTGTTTGATCAGTTGTCTGTCGAGCTTGTCTGCCAACGCATCGATGGCGGCGTACATGTCTTCGTCTTCCGCGGCGGCAAAGAGATCTGCGCCGGCGATGTGCACCGTGGCTTCTGCCTTTTGCACCATCTTTTCTACTTCCAGGATGACATGCGTATTGGTGATCTGGTCGTAGTGGCGTTGCAGACGCTCAAACTTGGTCTCTACGTATTCTTTCAGGGGTGAGGTAACTTCGAGGTGGTGACCGCTGATGTTCAGTTGCATGTAAAGCTCCCTTTGTTGCGTTGATACCGATTCGCTACCCGAGCGACCGCTGTAGTGATTCTATTAGATCAGACGCTTGCGTTCATTCGATGGAGGGATAAAAAGTGTATCCCGGTACTTGGCAATGGTACGCCTGGCTACTTTGATGCCCTGTTCTTCGAGAAGTTGCGTGATTTTGCTGTCGCTGAGGGGTTTGCGCGGATTTTCCGCCGCCACCAGCTTCTTGATCAGTGCCCGAATGGCGGTGGAAGAGCACTCGCCGCCGCCTGTCGTGGAGACGTGACTGGAGAAAAAGTACTTCAGCTCGAAAATACCGCGCGGCGTGTGCATGTATTTGTTGGTTGTCACCCGTGAGATGGTCGACTCGTGCATTTCGATCGCTTCTGCGATGTCGTGCAGGACCAGGGGCTTCATCGCCTCTTCGCCATACTCCAGGAAATTACGCTGGTGCTCGACGATTTTGGAGGCCACTTTCATCAGCGTCTCGTTGCGGCTGTGCAGGCTCTTGAGAAACCAGCGCGCTTCCTGCAGGTTGTCGCGCAGGAAGGTGTTGTCGGCGCTGTTGTCAGCGCGCTTGATCAGGCTGGCGTAGGTGCTGTTGATGCGTAGTTTTGGCGCGATATCCGGGTTCAGCTCTACCACCCAGCGACCGTTGCGCTTGCTGACAAACACGTCCGGAATCACGTATTCCACTTCGTCCGGAACCGCGGTCTGCCCGGGGTTTGGATCCAGGGTCTGGATCAGCGAGAGGACCTGTTTCAGCTCGTGTTCCTTGAGCCGCGTGCGGCGCTGGATCTGGGCAAAGTCGCTGCTGGCCAGCTGGTTGATATGGCGGCCGATGACCTGCTTGGCCTGTTCCAGCCAGGGTGTGTCGGCAGGTAGCTGATCCAACTGTACCTGCAGGCATTCCTGCAAATCCCGTGTGCAGACGCCGGCGGGCTCGAAATGCTGCAGGCGGTGCAGCACTGCCATGATTTCGTCCATCTCGATGTCGAGATCGTCGAGCGAGTCGGTGAGGGTTTCGTGAATTTCTTCCAGCGTGAGCATCAATCGCCCGTTGCCGTCGGTTGCGTCGATGATCGCAAGCGCAATCAGTCGGTCCGTGTCTGACAGGCGGGTAAGGCTCAGTTGTGAGAGCAACTGCTCGCGCAGGCTGCTCCCGGCTGCGTTGCGCGAATCGAAATCGCCACTGTCGCCCTCGGCTGGTGCGGGCGGGGCGGAGGCGGAGGGCAGCAGGTCGTCCCACTGGGTGTCTACCGGCAGGTCTTCGGGCATGTTGCCCTCGGGCTGGCTGTTCTCCCAGTCTTTACTATCGCCGCTGTCGTCAGTGTCTGCGTTGGCCGTGCGTTCGAGGCTTTGCAGCGGGCCGTCTGCCTCGGGTTCCGCGGTTTCTTCCCAGTCGTCCTGGGCGTCTTCGGCGGATTCCTCCTCCGACATTTCGAGCATGGGGTTGCTGTCCAGCGCCTGTTGAATCTCCTGTTGCAGATCCAGAGTCGACAGCTGCAACAGGCGAATAGCCTGTTGCAGCTGAGGCGTCATGGTCAGCTGCTGACCCAGTTTTAGCTGCAGTGATTGCTTCATTAACCAACCCAGTGCATTCGCGGAATCGAGCCTGATTGGCGCCGCCGAATGACAAAATACAGGGCCAGTGTAGCCGCCGTTTTGGTGGTGAAGCAACAGCTTGGCGTGATTATTGCTTACTTAAATTGATGGAGGTGTGATCCAGGCCAAGTATGGGCGTTTCAGGCTCGGTTTTTCTGGCCAACGGCCGGAATTTCTGGCTTACATGCGGAATTGTTCGCCGAGGTAGACCTGGCGCACAGCCTTGTTGGCCAGCACCTCGTCGGTGCTGCCGGCGGCGATGATATGACCCTCGCCGACGATGTAGGCGGTCTCGCAGATATCCAGCGTATCGCGCACATTGTGATCGGTGATCAGTACGCCGATGCCCCGGTCACGCAGGTGATTGATGATCTGCTTGATGTCGCTGACAGATATGGGATCCACGCCGGCAAACGGTTCATCCAGCAATATGAATTCCGGCTCGGTGGCGAGAGCGCGGGCAATCTCCACCCGGCGGCGCTCACCCCCGGACAGTGCCTGGCCCTGGCTGTCGCGCAGGTGCTGGACGTGAAACTCCTCCAGCAGTTCGTCGCGCCTGGCCAGGCGTTCCTTCCGATTCAGGTCGCGGCGGGTTTGCAAAATTGCCAGCAGGTTGTCACCAACGGAGAGTTTGCGAAAGATCGACGCCTCCTGCGGCAGATAACCGATGCCTTTGCGCGCCCGCTCATGCATGGTCAGCCGGGTGATGTCCTGGCCGTCGATGGTGATGCTGCCGTGGTCGGCGGGGACGATCCCGATGATCATGTAGAAGCAGGTGGTTTTGCCGGCGCCATTGGGGCCGAGCAGTCCGACGACCTGACCGCTGTCGATGGCCAGTGAAACATCGCGTATCACCTCGCGGCCACGATAGGCCTTGGCCAGATTAGTCGCCCTGAGTTGTGCCACCGGCTACCGCTTCTGTTTGATCTGTCCCTGCTGCTGACGGCGGCTGCTCTGAAACCGATGCGTCTGCGGCTGATTGTTCCGTGGACTGCGCACTGACATCGCTGACGCCTGGAGCTTCCGCTGCCGGTGTCTCTTCAACCGCCTCTTCCTCGACCACGCTGGGTGGGATGACAACCTTGATCTGGTTGCCCTGATCGGTGCGATCTGATTCCGCCTTGATCAGCTCTCTGGCGACGAAATAGTCGATGGAATCACCCTCTACCAGCGTGCCATCTTCGCGCTCGATGCGCGCTTTGGTACGCAGATGTATCAGCTCTTTGCTGCGAAAATACGTGATGATTTCGGCGTGCGCGTGTACCAGGCCTTCGTCGATATCCGGACGCTGACGCATCCGGGCCGGATTGCCGCGGGCGACGATCTTGTCGGCGTCCTGCGAGGCGTGAAATATCGTCAGGCTGTCGGCATCGAGTTCCATGCTGCCCTGGCGCATTTCAACATGCCCGCTGTAGATGGTGACTCCGCGTTTTTCGTCGCGCACCGCTTTGTCCGCGGTGATGTGGATGGGCTTCTCCTTGTCGTCCGGTAAGGCGGCTGCCTGTTGCGGCAGGCCGCAGGCCAGGGCGACAAGTAGCAGGCCGATCGACAGTGATGACAACACAGCGCCGCGCGGGTTTGTAAGAACGGTGTTCAGCGCGCGAACCATCAATTAAACCCGGACTCGGTGGAGAGCAAATCGCCGCGGGCGGCCAGAATAAACTCACAAGCCTCGCGCACCGCTCCGTCACCACCGTCGGATTCGCTGCACCAGTCAGCCGCCTCGCGAACTGGGCGACTGGCGTCGTTGACTGTCATGCCCAGACCGGACGCCACGATTGCGCCCAGGTCTGGCAGATCGTCTCCCATGTAGGCGCAATCCTCTGCGGACAGAGCCTGCCGCTGGCATAACTCCAGCAGTGCCTGTCGCTTGTCTTCACGACCTTGGACGACTTCTTCAATGCCGAGTTCCGCTGCGCGACGATTGACGATGTCGGACTCTCTGCCGGTAATGATGGCGACCTTCACGCCCGCGTTCTGTAAGAGTTTGATGCCCAGGCCGTCCTTGATATTGAATGCCTTGAATTCGTCGCCGCTATTGCTGTAGTACAGGCGCCCGTCGGTCAGCACGCCATCGACATCGAGCACCAACATGCGCACGGCAGCGGCGCGCTCGGTGGCCGGGGGGTTGCTCATGTGATCCCCGCGTGCAGCAGATCTTTCAGGTGGAGAACGCCGGCCAGGGAATCATTGTCGTCGACGACTACGAGCGCACCAATTTCGTTTTCCTCCATGATGCGCATCGCCTCCGCTGCGAGCATGTCCGGTCGGGCAGTTTTGGCATTGCCGCTCATCAACTCACCGATAGTGGTTTCATTGATGTCGATACGTGAATCCAGCGAGCGACGCAAATCGCCATCGGTGAAGACGCCAACGAGGTGGCCATTGTCATCGACAACGGTGGTCATGCCCAGCCCCTTGTCGCTGATTTCCAGTAAGGCCGAGGATAACTTCAAATGCTGTTCCACCCGCGGTATGCCCTCGCCACTGCGCATAACATCGCTGACCAGCAACAGCAGTTTTCTGCCCAATGTGCCTCCGGGGTGGGAGAAGGCGAAGTCGTCGGCCGTGAAGCCGCGTGCTTCCAGTAACGCGATGGCGAGCGCATCGCCCATCACCAATGCGGTTGTCGTGCTCGAGGTGGGCGCGAGATCCAGCGGGCAGGCTTCGGTTTCTACGCCGGTGTCCAGGTGTGCGTCTGACGCTCTGGCGAGGCTGGATGCCGGGTTTCCCGTCATACTGATCAGCGGTACCCCCAGGCGTTTCAGCAGTGGTAGCAGTGTGACGATTTCGCCCACCTCACCGCTGTTGGACAGCGCGATGACGGCATCGTCGGCGGTGATCATCCCCATGTCGCCGTGGCTGGCTTCCCCGGGGTGGACAAAATAGGCGGGCGAACCTGTGCTGGCGAGCGTGGCGGCAATTTTACGTGCAATATGCCCGGACTTGCCCATGCCCGTGACAATGATGCGTCCCGTCACTGCCAGCAGCAACTCGCAGGCGCTGTCGAATTGTGCGTCGATGCGTCCCTCCAGCGCTGCCACCGCTTCCGCTTCCATACGAATGGTGCGCTGGGCGGAGTCGGCAAAACGGTTGGAGCCTTGCTCCTGCATGGCGGGTTCCATCAATCAGAGAGTGCTGTGGAGCAGATAATAGTACAGACCGTAAAAGGACACTAACAACGTGCCCAGTATCCGCCCCAGGTAGGAATGCCCCGCGCTGGACTTGCTGCGCTTGCGGCTGACGATGATCGCCAGCGCCAGAAACACGGTGAGAAAGGTCATGGTGAGATAATCCCGGCTCAGTACCTCGGGCGCGAGTTTTTGTGCCGATACGATGCCTGGAATCGACATCACTGCGAGCAGGTTAAACAGATTGGAGCCAATAATGTTGCCCAGCGCGATTTCGGTGTGACCACGCATGGCACTGGCCACGGTGGCGGCGAGTTCGGGCAGGCTGGTGCCGATGGCAACGATGGTCAGCCCGATCACCAGTTCGGACACCCCCAGTTCACTCGCTGCCAGTACCGCGCCCCAGACCAGCAGACGGGAACTGAAGATGAGCAGGCACAGTCCGAACCCGAAATATAGCCAGGCGCGCACCGGCGGCAGGTGAGGCAGCTCATCTTCCTGCGCCTCCTGCAGAATCTCATCGTCGTACATGTGCGAGCGGGCGAGGTGGACAATCATGCCAATCATCGCGCCCATCATCAGCCAGCCATCCAATGCGGAGAGTTCACCGTCGCGGATCAGCAGCCCCACCCCGAAGGTGACGATGAGCAGCACGGGGACCTCCCGGCGCATACACTCTGCCTGCACCATCAGCGGCGCGACCAGGACGGTGGTGCCCAGCACCAGCGCAATATTGGCGATATTGGAGCCGATCGCATTGCCCACCGCGAGTACGCCCGAACCGGCAAGTGCGGCGGTCAGTGAAACGAGAATTTCCGGTGCGGATGTGCCCAGCGAAACAATCGTCAGGCCGATCAGAATGGGCGACATTCCCAGGTTTTCGGCTATCGAAGCGGCCCCGGCCACGAAGAGGTCGGCGCTCCAGATTAGAATAATAAAACCGATGATGATGGAAGCCGCAGCTAACAGCATAGATGCCAAATTCCTGCTAAAGTATGCGCCGTGCTCAGGGCTGGAACCGCATTGGCATGCCAGTTGTCAAAGCTTCGGGGAGTAAAGACTGCCCTGGCTCGGATCGCAGGTGCGCAGAGCGGGATTATACAGCCCATCGCTGGGTCGGCCAGAGAAAAAATGGACTTTCGAGTTGTGGGCAGTCACAGACAAAGGATCGGGGAATAAGGTAATGGTGTTTCGTGTTTTGACAGCAGGGGTGATTCTGCTCGCTAATCTGGTGAGCCCCGTGCTTGCCGCCGATACGGCCGAAGACTCCGCCCATGCGCTTGTCGATGCAACCACGGCAAAGGTGATGGCCGTGGTGATGGCCGCCGATGAATACGTTGATGAAGAGCCAGAGCGTTACTATCAGCAGGTGCAGGAGCTGCTTGATCCGCTGATCGATTACCGGGGTTTTGCGCGCAGCGTGATGGGACCTTATGCCAGTTCGCGGCGCTATCGCGCCCTGGACGAGGCGGAACGCGAGAAGTTGGTGGATCAGTTGGATCGCTTTACGGAGGTGATGCGCGCCAGCCTGGTGCGCACCTACAGCAAGGGCCTGTTGGCCTTCGGTGGTTCCAGAATCGAAGTGCTGCCCTCCGACGAGGATGTGCCTGGTGCCACCCGTGTTTCGGTCACCCAGCATGTATTTGCTGACCGCAACACTCCCTACGAAGTGCTGTATCAGATGGGCCGCGACAGGAGCGGGGAATGGAAACTGCGCAATGTGATCATAGAGAGCGTCAACCTCGGTGAGATCTACCGCGACCAGTTCCAGGATTCTGCGCGCGCAGAAGACGGCAATCTCGACAACGTTATCGCCAACTGGACCGTGGTGACGGTCGACGTGGAAGATTGATGGCGTTGCGTTAGTTTTACCATCGGGTCGATTTGAATCCGTTATCAAGCCGCTATCAGGTAGCGATATCACGGCGATCACTTCGCTATCGATAGAGCGATTAAACAGCTATAAGTCGGAGTACTCATCATGGATGCAGCACAAGTAAAGGTCCTGCTGCAGGCGCAACTACCTGAGTGTGAGATTCAAGTGCAGGGCGAGGGCAGTCATTACGACATCGAGGCGATCGGCGAGGTATTCGCAGGACTGCGACCGGTGAAGCGGCAGCAGCTTGTTTATTCAGCGCTGGCCGACCATATCGCCGATGGCAGCATTCACGCGGTGAACATTCGCACCCTCACGCCGCAAGAGCGGCAGGGCTGAAGCTCCGCACCCCGGCGTCCAACCGGCGCCCTGGTAGCATCGAAACACATACCCAATCGCAGCAAGGCATGCCCGGTGGGTAAAGGAATAGGCGATGAACAACAAACTCACTCTTGCCCTCACCAAGGGGCGGATCCTTAAAGAAACCCTGCCGCTGCTGAGTCGCGCGGGTATTGAGCCATTGGAAGACCCCGCCAGCAGTCGCAAACTGGTGTTTGATACCACGGTGAGCGATCTCCAACTGATCATCATCCGTGGTACCGATGTGCCGACGTATGTGCGCCTTGGTGCGGCTCACCTGGGCGTCGTGGGCAAGGACGTTCTGCTGGAACACGGCGCTGAAGGCCTGTACGAGCCGCTGGATCTTGGCATTGCACGCTGTCGCCTGATGACAGCCGGGCCGGCGCAATGGGCTTATAGCGGCGGGCGCATCCGTGTGGCGACGAAGTTCGTCAATATTGCGCGGGAGTATTTTGCCAGAGAGGGTATGAATGCCGAGGTCATCAAGCTCTACGGCGCGATGGAACTGGCGCCAAAGATGGACCTGGCCGATCTGATTGTCGATATCGTTGATACAGGCAATACCTTGCGCGCCAATGGCATGGAGCCGCTAGCAGAAATTGCTGCTATCAGTTCTCGCCTGATCGTTAACAAGGCGGCCATGCGCTCTCACCATGAAGGTATTGCGCGCATCATTGCCGACCTCTCCGCCGCCGTCGGCGCTGTGGGAGGAGGGGCTGATGATGCAGCGGCTTGATACGCGCGATCCTGGCTTCGAGGGGGCGCTCACCGCCCTGCGCACGGCCCAGTCCGGCCAGAACAGCGAAGTGGAGGAAGCGGTAGCCGGGATCATTGCCGATGTCGTCGCTCGCGGCGATGCGGCAGTGCTGGACTACACGCGCCGGTTCGATGGCCTGGATGTGGCCGCGGTGTCGGCGCTTGAAGTCGATGCTGACAGACGTGTTCAGGCCACTGCCAGGGTATCCGCTGAGCACCTCGAAGCACTGCGGTTCGCGGCTGATCGTATACGCGAGTACCACGGGCACCAACGTCAGGAAAGCTGGCGCTACACCGACGACAGCGGCAATGTGCTCGGACAGCAAATCACCCCGCTGGCACGCGCTGGTCTTTACGTGCCCGGCGGTAAGGCCAGCTATCCGTCGTCGGTGTTGATGAATGCGATTCCGGCGAAAGTTGCCGGCGTCGGCGAAGTGGTGATGGTGGTGCCTGCCCCGGGCGGCGAGCTGAACGACCTGGTGCTGGCTGCCGCGGATATAGCGGGGGTGGACAGGGTGTTTACCGTGGGCGGCGCCCAGGCGATTGCCGCGCTGGCCTATGGCACCGAGACAATTCCGCAGGTGGATAAAATAGTCGGCCCCGGGAATGTCTATGTTGCTACCGCCAAGCGCCAGGTGTTCGGGCGAGTGGGTATCGATATGATCGCCGGTCCATCGGAAATACTCGTCATCGGCGACGGTGCAACCGATCCGGACTGGGTGGCGATGGATTTGTTTTCCCAGGCGGAACACGATGAAAACGCGCAGGCTTTACTATTATCCCCCGACGGCGAATACCTCGACGCTGTTGCACAAAGCATCCAACGCCTGCTGGGCGATATGGAACGCTCGGAGATTATCGCCGCAGCGTTGTCCCGCCGCGGCGCGATGATACTGACGCGCGATCTGGACGAAGCCGTGGCCCTGAGCAATCGCATTGCGCCGGAGCACCTGGAATTGTCGGTGCGTGACCCGGAAGCGCTATTGCCTGCGATCGAAAACGCTGGCGCCATTTTTCTCGGCGCCTATACCTCGGAGGCCCTTGGCGACTACTGTGCCGGGCCAAATCACGTGTTGCCCACGGCGGGCAGCGCGCGTTTTTCCTCGCCGCTGGGTGTCTACGATTTCCAGAAACGCAGTTCCGTGATCATGTGCAGTGAGCAGGGTGTGCAGGAGCTGGGGCGCAAGGCCGCCGTACTGGCGCGAGGTGAGTCCTTGCCGGCCCACGCGCGCAGCGCGGAATTTCGCCTGAAGTAATTTCAACGCCCGCCGGTTCAGCGCGACGCCGTCGATCCCGTCGATTGTGTTTGTGCGCCGACTACCGCACGCAACTCCAGGCTCTGCCGACCGCGCAGCAGGACGATTGCAATCGTATCTCCCGGCCGCAGGCGTGCGATCTGGTGCATGGTTCTGCGGCCATCAAGCACCGGCTCGCCGTCGATGTGCGTGATCAGGTCGCCCACCTGTACACCGGCGCGTGCGGCGGGGCTGCCCGCGGCGACCCCCTGCACGGCCAGTGCGGGGCGTGATTTGTTGGAATCTGTGAACACGCCAATGGGTTCCACACTGACGCCCAGCCAGCCGCGTATGACTTCGCCGTACTTGATCAAATCCTGCATCACAAAGAGCGCGAGATTCACCGGTATGGCCAGGCTGATGCCTATTCCCGTGGCGCCGCGACTGGACTGTCCGTTCCCGGTATAAATGATCGTGTTGATGCCCAGCAGTCGGCCGCGCGTGTCGATCAATGCGCCACCGGAATTACCCAGGTGAATGGAGGCGTCCGTCTGGATGTAGTCTTCGTAGGTAGTCTGTTGCAGGCCCCAGCGTCCCAGCGCCGAAACAATACCCTGCGTGACTGAGTGGTTGAAGCCCAGCGGGTTGCCGATAGCCAGGACAACATCACCGACGCGGACTTCGTCCGAGTTGCCCAGCGCGATCGGCGCCAGCTCCGGCAGTTCAATCTTCAGGGCAGCGAGATCTGTCGCCGAATCGGTGCCGATGACCACGGCGCTGGTAGAGCGGCCGTCGTGGAGCATCACCTGGATCGCGTCAGCATCGGCGATGACGTGATTGTTGGTCAGAATGTGGCCCTCGGCGGACACAATCACACCCGAGCCCAGCGATCGTTCAATGCGCTGGCGACGGGGTGAGGTGGGCTCGCGAGGATTGAAAAACGAGCCCGGTGCGAGATTGCTGCCGGCGTCAACCAGCTTGGCGGTGTAGATGTTAACCACCGAGGGCGTGGCGGCGCTCACTGCCCGGGAATAGCTGGCGCTGGCGACGTTATCTTCGCTGGTGACATCGGCATCCGGCAGCACCCAGCGATCGAGGATCAGGAGGGCCGCCAGCAGGCCCGCGATGGCGGGCCAGGCGATAAACTGCAGGGTTTGTTTCATCCGGCGCTGCTTATGTTGTTTTGGCGCATTGTATATGATGGCGCACTCACTGCACGCCAAAGGCGGTAATTTCCACATGAGCGTCACCCTGCAGAACCTCGTTGAATACCTGGACAACACGCTGGCAGCCTCCACGTTTCAGGACTATTGCCCGAACGGGCTGCAGGTGGAGGGCAAGGGCGATGTTGTTCGTTTGGCTACTGGCGTCACGGCCTGCCAGGCCCTCGTGGACGCTGCCATTGCCTGGGGCGCTGATGCGCTGCTGGTTCACCACGGCTACTTCTGGCGCGGCGAAGCGCAGCCGGTGGTGGGCATGAAGCGCCGCCGGCTGGGTGCGCTGCTGCGCGCCGATGTCAGCCTGCTGGCCTACCACCTGCCGCTGGACGCGCACCCGGAACTGGGTAACAACGCACAGTTCGGGCAGAAGCTGGGGATCGAGCCTGCGGCGCAGCGACCACTGCACCGGGCGGGAACCGGGGTGGGCAACATCGCCGGGTTGGCGGCTGCAACCAGCGCGGCGGAGCTGGTTACGCGCGTGGAAGCCCTGACCGGGCGCACAGCGCTGCACATTGGTGACGGGGCAGCCGAGGTGCGCTGCCTGGCCTGGTGTACAGGCGCTGCCCAGGATTACATCGAAGCCGCCCACGAGGCGGGAGCCGATATGTACATTACCGGCGAGGTGTCAGAACAGACGGTGCATTTTGCCCGCGAGCAGGGCATGCAGTTCGTGGCCGCCGGTCACCACGCCACGGAACGCTACGGTGTGCAGGCGGTGGGTGCCCACCTGGCGGAGACATTCTCCCTGGAGCACCAGTTCATTGATATAGATAACCCGGTGTAACCTTCAGCGCGGCTCAACTCGCCGGTTTGTCCTCTTCCGTGGCGGGCGGCGCTGCTTTGGGTTTGCGTTCCAGTCCGAACTCTTCGTTCAGCATGCCTTTTTCGTCCGGCGAGGTCTTCGGAGCGTAGTCCAGCGGCGGCTGTATATGGGCGAGGTGGGCCGGAATCTCCGCGGGATCACTGCTGCTACCCGTGCGCTCCAGCGAGACTGGCCCTGCGCCCTTGCACAGGGTGGCCGCGCCCGCGGCGAGGTGGTTGTGTACGCCGCGATAACTTTCGGTCAGGTTGTTCAGGAGTTGGGCCGTTTCGGTGAAGTGTTCTACCACTTCGTCCTCGTAGAGCTTCTTGTCCTGCAGCACCTGGTCCAATTTGCGCTCCACCTCGCGATACTTTTGTCCCGCTGCGGAGGTGCGCCGGCCGATGGCGAGACCGGCCAGTAGCCCGACAACCAGTAGTGCCGCGCCCGCAGCGATGAGAACTTCCAAACTGTAAACGCCCGATTCCACAACCTTTCCCTCTATTCGATCAATCAACGTCGGTAGCTGCCAGCACGACGCGAGTCATTCCATTACTCGGGTCGCTCACGGTGCCAGTGACAGGAAAAAGTCTGCGGCTGGCGCGGCAGGCTGGCAAGTATAACGCCAATGCCCGCGCGACAGTAGCGCGACGCGCCGGGGCGGCCGCACATTGCCAAGCGCAATGCCTGTGGTTAAAGTGTGGCGCTTTCCTACCGTTGACCCCTGACCCTCCCTGCGCCATGACAACACCCTGGCAACGCTATCAGGCAGACCTGCAGAGTGACGAGTTCACCTATGACCCCGCGCAGGAGTCAGCGGTGCAGTTGCTGCAGGATCTGTACGAGCGCCTTCTGGCGGCTGAACAGCCGGCTGCCAGGAAGGGTCTCGGGGCACTGCTGGGACGCTGGCGCAAGCAAGCGCCCGAGCCGGAAATTGGGTTGTACCTGTGGGGTGGCGTAGGCCGCGGCAAAACCTATCTGATGGATGCCTTTTACGATTGCCTGCCCTTTCCCGACAAGCTGCGGGTGCACTTTCACCGCTTTATGCAGCGCGTGCACGACGAGCTGACTCGACTGGAGGGCGAAAAAAATCCGCTGGAGCGGGTTGCCGACCGCCTGGCGGAAGAGACCCGGGTGATTTGCTTCGACGAGTTTTTTGTCACTGACATCGGCGACGCCATGATTCTGGCGGGGCTGATGGAGGCAATTTTCGCGCGCGGCGTCACCCTGGTGGCCACCTCGAATATCGAACCGGAGAATCTGTACGAAAATGGGCTGCAGCGGCAGCGTTTTCTGCCGGCCATTGCGCTGATAGAGCGGCACACGCGGGTGGTCAATGTCGATGCCGGCACCGATTACCGGCTGCGCACTCTGCAGCAGGCAGAGCTGTATCACTACCCGCTGGACGAGGGCGCCGACCGCTCGCTGGAGGACAGCTTTCGCCGTCTGGCCCCGGATACGGTGCGGAACTGGGAACGCATCGAGATCAATCACCGCTATATCACCTGTCGCAAGCTGGCCGACGATGTTGCCTGGTTTGATTTCGCCGAACTGTGTGACAGCCCCCGTTCACCGGCGGACTACATTGAACTGGCGCGGGAGTTTCATGCGGTGCTGATCTCCGGAGTGCCAGAGTTTGTAGCGGACAAGGACGACCAGGCGCGCCGCTTTATCCACCTGGTAGACGAATTCTACGACCGCAATGTGAAACTGGTATTGGCGGCCGAGCGGCCCCTGCTGGAGCTGTATGCCGGTGGTAGCCTGGGGTTCGAGTTTCAGCGCACCGTTTCAAGGCTGCAGGAAATGCAGTCCTACGATTACCTCGCCCGCGGCCACAAGGCCTGATCTGTCCCTGCCCGCCCCCGGCCGGGTGACCCCGGGACGGGGCTCACCGACAGTCCGGTAAGTAGCGAAAATTGTTCGATTTTCGGCTTGAAAACGGGTCCCCCTTTGATTAGTATTCGCGCTCTTTAATTTCGACCCCTCCGAGGCGGTTTCCATGAAAACATTCAGCGCCAAAGCAGAAGACGTTAACCGCGATTGGTACGTCGTGGATGCCTCTGACAAGACCCTGGGTCGTCTGGCCAGCGAGATCGCGCATCGCCTGAGAGGCAAGCACAAGGCGGAGTACACACCGCATGTGGATACCGGCGATTACATCGTGGTGGTCAATGCTGAGAAGATTCGCGTGAGCGGCGCCAAGGCCACCGACAAGCTGTACCAGCATCACACCGGCTATCCCGGCGGACTCAAGTCCATCTCATTTGAAAAGCTGATCGACAAGGCACCCGAGCGGGTTATCCAGTCCGCCGTCAAGGGCATGCTGCCGCGCAACCCACTGGGCCGCGCCATGTTTCGCAAGTTAAAGGTCTACGCCGGCAGCGAACATCCCCACGCCGCGCAGCAACCGCAAGCATTGAATATCTGAGGGATTGAACAGTATGTCAGCCACCCAGTACTACGGCACCGGCCGCCGCAAAACCTCCACCGCACGTGTGTTTATGCGCAGCGGAGGTGGCAATATCACCGTGAACAAGCGCCCCCTGGATCAGTACTTCGGCCGCGAAGTGGCCCGCATGATCGTGCGCCAGCCGTTGGAACTTGTTGAATTGGCTGAGAAATTTGACATCAATGTGACGGTGGCAGGCGGCGGTAGCTTCGGGCAGGCCGGCGCTATCCGGCACGGCATTACCCGCGCCCTGATGGATTACGATGAGTCGCTGCGCGGTTCCCTGCGTTCCGCAGGATACGTCACACGCGACGCCCGCGAAGTGGAGCGCAAGAAGGTCGGTTTGCGCAAGGCGCGCAAGCGTCCACAGTTCTCCAAGCGCTGATCCCGCTGATCAAACCGGGACAGTCCCCGTACACGAAAACGCCCGTTTGCACAGGCAACCGGGCGTTTTTTTTGGTCTGCTCCCTGCGATTCGGTTCGCTCACTTGAGCCAACTCAATGCGCGGTGAAAACACAGTGAAATCAAGGTGTTTACCTTGTCACCACCGAGTAAAATCATTACCATCTGCACCTTTTTGGGAGTTGGGGTTCCAGCCCGGTTCACCGGGTGCAAAGCGGACCTGTAATCTGGGGAGACAAGCATGAGTAGCGATGGCGTCAACGCCACCAGGAGAAAGTTCCTGACGGCCGCCACAAGCACTGTGGGAGCCGCCGGGGCCGTCGGGATACTGACACCCTTCGTAGGCTCCTGGAACCCGTCGGCCAAGGCGAAAGCCGCCGGCGCACCGGTAAAATTCGATGTCAGCAAGCTCGAGCCCGGTGAGATGAAGAATGTAGAGTGGCGGGGCAAGCCGGTCTATGTGATGCGCCGCACCGATGCACAGATTGCTGCGCTGGAATCCCTGAACAGCCAGCTCAAGGATCCCGATTCCGAGTTGGACGGTTCCCAGCCGGCCTACATCGATGGCATCACGCGCGCCCTGCGCCCCGAGTTCCTGGTGATAGAGGGTTTGTGTACCCACCTCGGCTGCGCTCCCAAGTTCCGGCCTGAAGTCGGCGCCGCCGATCTCGGTGGCGATGCCTGGCTGGGCGGGTTTTTTTGTCCCTGCCACGGCTCCAAGTTTGATCTGTCCGGGCGTGTCTACGCCGGTGTTCCTGCGTCCATGAACCTGATAGTGCCGCCGTATTCCTACGAGGATGAGAACGTCCTTGTGATCGGCATCGATGCGGAGGCCGCGTAATGGTTAATATGCTGATCGGTTTACGCGACTGGGTAGACGCCCGTCTGCCCATTATGCGCGCGTGGAACACCCACATGGGCAAGTACTATGCGCCCAAGAACTTCAATTTCTGGTACTTCTTTGGTGTGTTGTCGCTGTTGGTGCTGGTAAACCAGCTATTGACGGGCATCTGGCTCACCATGAGTTACACCCCCTCGCAGGAGGGCGCATTCGCCTCTGTTGAGTACATCATGCGCGATGTGGATTACGGCTGGATCTTGCGCTACATGCATTCCACCGGCGCGTCCGCGTTCTTCCTCGTGGTTTACCTGCACATGTTCCGGGCACTGCTTTATGGCTCCTACAAAAAGCCGCGTGAGCTGATCTGGATTTTCGGCATGCTGATCTTTGTAGTGTTGATGGCCGAGGCGTTTGTCGGCTACGTGTTGCCCTGGGGACAGATGTCCTACTGGGGCGCGCAGGTCATCATCTCATTGTTCGGCGCGATTCCCTACGTGGGAGAGGACATCGTCACCTGGATTCGCGGCGACTACTTGATTTCCGGCATCACGTTGAATCGCTTCTTTGCCCTGCACGTGGTGGCGCTACCGATTATCCTGCTTGCGCTGGTCGTGCTTCACCTGTTGGCCCTGCACGAAGTTGGCTCGAACAACCCCGACGGGGTTGATATCAAGAAGACCAAGGGTCCTGATGGCGTGCCGCTGGATGGTATCGCCTTCCATCCGTACTACACGGTGCACGACCTGCAGGCGGTAGGTGTATTCCTGTTTATTTTCTGCGGCATCATCTTCTTTATGCCGGAGATGGGCGGCTATTTCCTCGAGTACGCGAACTTTGAGGAAGCCAACAACCTGAAAACCCCCGAGCACATCGCCCCGGTGTGGTACTTCACGCCGTTCTACTCGGTGTTGCGCGCGGTACCGGACAAGTTCTGGGGTTTTATCGCCTTTGCGGCCTCCGTTGCCATTCCCTTCCTGCTGCCCTGGCTTGACCGCAGCCCGGTGAAATCCTGGCGCTACCGCGGCAATATCACCAAGGTGATGCTGGTTCTGTTCGTTGCCTCTTTCCTCATCCTCGGTGTGCTGGGTGTGAAAGCGCCAACGCCGGAGCGCACGTTCCTGGCGCAGATCTGCAGCGTCATTTATTTTGCGTTCTTCCTGTTGATGCCGATCTGGACTTCCGTCGACAAGACCAAACCTGAGCCTGAGCGCGTCACCATGGATGGCGGGATTGGCTTCTGGGGCAGTATGGGCGGACTGTTGTTTATTGGCGCCCTGACTTTCCTGCCGCTGAAGGCGGTGGGGGCGGAGTCAGCTTTCAACTGTGGTTCCATACCCTGTGACGAGTTTGCAGCTGACCCTGCTGACAAGGCATCTCTGCAGCACGGTGCCAAGATGTACATGAACTACTGCATGGGCTGTCACTCATTGAAGTACGCGCGCTATAACCGCGTGGCGGCTGACCTTGGCATCCCGGAAGACCTGTTTATCGAAAACCTGATGTTTGATCCAGATGTCAAGATCGGCGCACTGATGCACAATGCCATGGACGACGCTATCGCCAAGAAGTGGTACGGTGTAACGCCGCCGGATTTGACGTTGTGGGCACGGCGCAAGGGTGGTGACTGGCTGTATACCTACCTGCGCAACTTTTATGCCGACAAATCCCGCCCTTTCGGGGTGAACAACCGCGTTTTCAAGGACGTGGGTATGCCCCACGTTCTACTGGAACTGCAGGGTATGCCCGAATGCGCGCCAGGGCCCGTGATGGCCGCTAATGGCGGCGTAAAGCGCGATCCGCTCACCGGTGAAGACGTACTCGAAGGCGAGTGCGGCAGGTTGCAGGTGAGCCAGGCTGGCAGCATGTCACCCGAAGAGTTTGATGGTGCGATCTACGATCTGGTGAATTTTTTGGAGTATACCGCTGAGCCCATGGTTCAGGATCGCGAACGCATTGGTATGTTTACGCTGTTATTCATCGCGCTGTTTACCGTGTTTGCGACCCTGCTTAGTCGCGAGTACTGGAAGGACGTACACTAGTCGTTCCGAAAATGCCGTCGCCCTGCGGGGCGACACCACCGCAGTACCATGACAAGAAATAAGTGAGGAATTCCCGATGGGCGTTGTGACGAAACGGTCTTCAATGACATTTTTTTCCGACAGCACCAGCCACTACAGCCACCGGGTGCGAATTGTGCTGGCGGAAAAGGGCGTTACCGTTGATATGGTAGACGCAGATTCCGCGCACCCTCCGGCGGAACTGGCGGATTTGAATCCCTACAACAGTCTGCCAACCCTTGTGGACAGGGATCTGGTTCTCTACGAATCAAAAGTGATGATGGAATACCTGGATGAGCGTTTCCCGCATCCGCCGCTGCTGCCGGTTTATCCGGTGGCCCGTGCTGAGAGCAGGCTGTTCATTCACCGTATCGAGAAAGACTGGAGTGTGCTGGTGGACGCCATTCAGCACACACGCAGTGATAATGTGCTGAAAAAATCGACCAAGGAGCTGCGTGACGGCATTATGGGGATCGCGCCCATCTTTGCGGAGAAGCCCTTCTTCATGAGTGATGAGTTTACGCTTGTGGATTGCTGCATCGCCCCCATTCTATGGCGCCTGCCTTCACTGGGTGTCGAAATTCGCTCCAGCAAACAGTCCAAACCGCTGCAGGCCTACATGGACAGGTTGTTTGCCCGCGAGTCTTTTCAGGAAAGTCTCTCGGAGCAAGAACGAGAAATGCGTCTCTAGTGGTTACTGCGCAGCTCGTTGGTTAGCAGCGTAACCGTGGCCGAATCGTCAATGACGTCCAGCCGCCCTTACATTATGCGCGCGCTCTATGAGTGGATCGTGGATAACGAATGCACGCCGTATGTGCTGGTCGATGCGTCAGTCCAGGGTGTTGTGGTTCCAGAGCAGTATGTGAAGGACGACCAGATTGTTCTCAATATCTCGCCCGACGCGGTGGTGGACCTGAATATCAGCAATAACGCGGTGGCCTTCAATGGCCGTTTCGGCGGTGTGGCCACCGATGTGTATGTGCCCATTACGTCGGTCGTTGGCATTTACGCACGGGAAAACGGTCAGGGCATGGTGTTCGATCCGGAAGAAACTGCGGAGCCGCCGGATGACAACCCGCCGAAGCCTGGCAAGTCTGAGAAAAAGCCGTTTCTTAAAATCGTGAAGTAGCTGCTGTCGTAGGGCGTAACCCGCTGGCGGCGTGCTAGTCGATCACCTCAAACAATCGCACTACCCGCTGTACCCCGGAAATACTGGCTGCTGAATCCGATATCCGCTCGATCTCGGCCTTGGTTGCCAGCCCCAGCAGGTAGACGACGCCGTCTTCCGTCAGCACTTTAACCCGCGTGCCCTCTATATCACTTGCGCCGAGCAGCCAGGATTTAACCTTGGCCGTGATCCAGGTGTCCGAGGTGCGCGTCATCAGCGAGGAGGGCGCGGCGATTTCCAGTTCGTTGTAGATACGCCGCACACCGCGAATGTCGCGCACAACCTCGGTTGCGGTGGCCTTCAGTTTTTCGGAATTAACCTGGCCGGCCAGCAGTACATAGCCGTTGTAGCTCACTACAACCACGTGGGCGTTGTCGAAGGCGGCATCGGCTGCGTGGATATTGACGATGGCCTTGGTCTCGATATTGTCGTCCTCGATCACCCGGCCCAACGTGCGCGCCCCGGGATCGTCCTCGATCGGATCCGCTTCCATGGTGGCGAGCAGGCTGCCGCAACCGGAGAGCGGCAGGAGAAGTGCTAGCAACCAGGGCAGAAACTTGTTCATTCATTACTCCGTGCTGTAACTGCCAAACAGGCTGTGGTCGACAAGAGCGCACAGGCTGTGCAGCGTGATCAATTGCATTTCCAGCAGCGTTGCGCCTTGCATGGAATCGAAACGCAGTCTGACATCACTGTCCCCGGCTTGCGCTGGCAGTTCGTCATCAAGAGCGTTCGACAGGATAACCACGCCCATGTTCCCCTGCTGCGCGCTTTGCATGGCCTGTGCCAGGTTTGCGGACGTTCCCGTGCTGTTAATGCACAACAACACATCACCGGCGCTGCCCAATGCGCGCAGCTGGCGAGCGTAGACATCATTGACGCCGCTGTCGTTGGCAATTGCGCCGAGGGTGGCGCTGTCGTTGGACAGCAGCAACGCTGGCAGGGCCGGCCGCTCATGCTCGTAGCTGGAAAGCAGGTGGCTGACGAAGATCTGTGCCAGTGCCGCGTCTGCACCATTGCCACAGGCGAATATCTTTCCGTCCTGCAGCAGGCAGTCACTCATCAGGCGGCTGGCCGCCTCTATGCCCTCGGCGAGGTTATCCACCGACAGGGAGATGGCTTCCAGTGTCGCGTGGAATTTGCTGGCGATGATGTCGTAGTAGTCCATGGGTTCGTGCCTCTGGCTCTAGGCCGTGAAGGCGCCGCGTATCCAGTTTATTTCGGCCCCGGATTGTCGCGGTTCAAAGGCGACCACGTCAAATCGGCAGGGAACATCCGTTAGCTTGTGTTGTTGCAGATAGAGTGCTGCGGTGCGCACGATACGTGCTTGCTTGCCCCGGGATACGGAGGCCGCTGCACCTGCAAAAGCAGGATGGCTGCGCGCGCGTACTTCGATAAACACCAGCTGCGGCCCGTCCCACGCGATAATGTCGATCTCACCGACTGCGCTGCTGAAGTTGCGTTGTTGCAGTCGCAAACCGCGTTGCGCCAGCCAGCGCGCCGCACGCAGCTCGAACTCGTCGCCGATAGACTTCATGCCCGGGTACGACTCTCAATGTGGCAGGCACGCCATTGTAGCTACTCAACACGGGCCACTTCGCCATCAAATTTTGCCAGCGTCAGTTCGCGTCGGATGCGCAGTTCCGGGTCCAGCGTCAGCAGGCCTGTGGCGCCTCGGTACAACGCGTCGGGGCCAGCCTGCAGGCGGGCAAATCCGCTTTGCACGCGATGGGCGTCAGCGCCCAGTGCATTCAGGCGAGTGTAGTTATCGCTACCGGTGTCGCCCGACGTGATCGCGATGCGCAGCTCCGGGTTTGCGCCCAGCAGCCAGGGCATTTCTACCAGGAAAGTGCCGGCCAGATCGCGGTTCGCGCTGTCGACGCGGCCGCTATTGATGCCCGACAGGGCAAAAACGGGAATACCGCCCGCGTAGTAAAAGGAAAGCAGCGGCTTGATGGAGCGGCCGTCGGCGCTGTTGCGTGTGAGCAGGAACACCACGTCGATATCACTGCGTCGCCTCGGGGTGAATTCCACCTCGGTGGCCAGCATGTCGCGTACCCTGCGTGCCCGTTGTTCGCTGGCTTCAATGCCCAGCGCGGCTTTGACGCTGGCAGAGTGTTCACTGCGCTCGTTGTAACTGCTGCCGCTGATAATCTTTCCGCCCAACTGGGCCCAGCGTTCACGCAGTGCCTGTTCTACCGTGTCG
The DNA here is from genome assembly GCA_030426545.1 of Gammaproteobacteria bacterium. Lineage (GTDB taxonomy): Bacteria > Pseudomonadota > Gammaproteobacteria > Pseudomonadales > Halieaceae > Marimicrobium. The sequence goes on along the minus strand of JAUHYL010000020.1, from coordinate 2,398 downwards.
CCCCATGAACCCGCAGGACGTATCACCAGTGCCTGCCGTGCGCCGCGCCCGAAGGCAGCGTCTGCGAGGGTGGTCGCCTCGTCTTCCGGCGACAGCGACATCTGTACCAGTGCGCCGCCCGCTGCAGGCAGTACCTGTTCGATGCGGTTGAGCGCCAGTATCGGCACCGGTCTTTCCAGGCGCGTCGCCAGTTCCGCCACCGCGTCCTTGCTCAGTGGCCCTACCACTGCACCAGCGCCCCGACGCACTGCCTCGTCGTAGGCCTGGCTCGCCGAGGGATAGCGCGCGGTATCCAGGATCACCAGTTCATCCTGCGCAGCGCCCCGGGCTTCACCCGCGTAGTGCGCGGCGAGATAGCCTTCCAGCACGGCAGTCCCGGCCGGTGCCAGTCGGCCGCTGAGGGGTAGCAGCAGGGCGATCCTGCCGGTGCGACCGGCGGTGGCTATTTCGGCGCCAAGTCCGCCGGGAAGGGGGTTGGCGGCGACGTGATCTGGATAGCGATTGAGCCAGCGCATCACCGCGGCGGCGCTGTCATCGCCGGCGGCGGAGTCTGCAGCCAGCTGCAGCCAGGCTATCCACTGTGGATCGCTGGCCACCGTCAGTTCATTGGCCAGCGCCTCCGGTGTTGCACGCTGCAGATTGGCCCAGGTTTTACGCTTCCAGCCGGCAGCATGGTCAGCGGGCAACCAGGACAGCATCTCCGCTGCCACGCGCGCTGCGGGCACGGATTGGCCGCCAATAGACAGCATGAAGTGTTCGAAACTGTTCAGACGATACTGCAGTCCCTGGTTCACCGAGATTTCGCGCGCGCGCTGCACCAGCGACAGTGCGCGCTCGGCATCACCCTGAATGAACGCGCCGCGCGCGCGCAGGTAATCGCTGTAGGCGCTATCCTCGGGTGTGAACAGCTCCTGCGGCAGCGCGTCCAGCTCTGCCACCGCCTGCATCCAGTCGAAGCGCGCGAGGCTGCTCTCAATGCGATTGAAGGCAGCGCGGTAGACGCTGGGTGGCAAGTCGAGGTTGATAGTTTCCACCGACGCGCTCTCTGTTTCCTGGGCCAGGGTTTCCTCAGGCTCATCCCGGTCGGGGGTGCCGCCACAACTGGCCAGTGCCAGGGCGGTGATTGAGAGGAGGAGGGCGCGGCGCCAGCGTGAGAAATCGGTCATACTATGCTTCTTGAGTAAGTTAGTTGACTGGACCGCGAGCCGCGGTCAGCGGTCGCCCATTATAAGGGGATTTTGTGGATTCCGGGCTCTATGTTGTGGCCACGCCCATTGGCAATCTCGGAGATATCACGCAGCGCGCCCTGGACGTGTTGCGCAGTGTGGATCTCGTTGCCGCTGAGGATACCCGTCACAGCGCCAGACTGCTGCAGGCCTATGACATCGATACGCCCCTCACTGCGTATCATGAACACAGTGATAGTGGCGCACTTGAACGGCTGGCGCAAAGGCTGAGTGAAGGTGCCAGCATCGCGTTGGTATCGGATGCCGGCACGCCGCTGATTTCTGATCCCGGATATCGCCTGGTGCGCCGCGCGCAGGAACAGGGAATCGTGGTGATCCCCGTGCCGGGCCCCTGTGCCGCTGTGGCCGCGTTGAGTGCTGCCGGCCTGCCCACGGATCGATTCAGGTTTGAGGGATTTCTCCCGGCAAAACAGGGCGCCAGATGCAATCGCCTGCGCGAGCTTTCCCGGGAGAGCGCCACCCTGGTGTTCTACGAGGCCCCCCATCGCGTGCAGGACTGCCTGGCGGATATGGCTGACGTTTTTGGGGAGGCGCGCGAGGCCAGCCTGTTGCGGGAGATCACCAAGGCGTTTGAGACAGTGCGCCGCGGCACGCTGGCCTCGCTGGTGCAGTTCGTCGCGGCGGATGACAATCAGCGCCGTGGCGAGATCGTGCTCGTGGTCGCGGGATTGCGCGAGCAGCAGAGCGTGATTGATAGCGAAACCTCTGATCTGCTGCAACGCCTTGTGGCGGAGATGCCGGCCAAGCGCGCCGCTGCGCTGGTCGCCCAGTGGAAGGGCATACGCAAGAAACTGCTGTACGAGCACCTGCTGGCATTGAAGCACGACACCTAGACCCGCTGAGGTATTACCGCATTAATCAGAGGTGCCCTGGCTTTTTTCGGTCACTCAGCCACCGCCTTCTTCTCCGGAACCTGTCTATCCATGACGCTCTAGCGGCTAACTGTTGCGTGCTCATGGGCAGCAGAGTAGTCTTGGCGCCGAGTTGGTCAGGCGATCGCCCGACCACTCACTCATTCGCGTTTGTTGTGGAGCGTTAGCGCAGGCGTGAATGAGTGAGTGGTTGGGAGGAAAGTCCGGGCTCCACAGGACAGGGTGCCAGGTAACACCTGGGGGGCGTGAGCCCACGGAAAGTGCAGCAGAAAGTATACC
>JAUHYL010000019.1 GCA_030426545.1 Gammaproteobacteria bacterium | reverse complement strand
TGAGACAGGCCCCGCTACATGCTGCCCGGAGATGGCTATTGCCCCCCTGCGGCGCTGATTGGCTGAGAAACCCCTTTGTGGCAGTCGATACCGGCTTGTTTTGCTCGTTTTTTGACCGCTTCTTTTTGTGTCATACCCCATATATAGGGGTATATGTCTCACTCAGGTACAAGATAATGCGGCATCGGGTGCAATGCAAGGGCATTAGGCTGGGTTTATTCTGTGGATAAGATGTTGAAAGCAACGTGTGTCGGTGCCTACTAACCGCGCAGGCCATATCCCTCCGGAAGTGCCCTCTGTCGGGCCTCGAATTTCGCTTTTCTTTGACTAATTTTTTATAAAAAAAACTGGTGCTAGAAGTTCGCGCTATTAGTGACCGCGCAGGCGCCAGGATTGCCCTGGCGCCGTCTACCCGGCTGCCAGCAGCAGGGTTTCGATCAGCGCTTTTTGCGCGTGCAGCCGGTTTTCGGCCTCTTCCCAGATAACGGTATCGGGCGCATCCATCAACTGGGCGCTGATTTCCTCACCGCGGTGCGCCGGCAGGCAGTGCATGTAGAGTGCGTCCGGTGCGGCGCGCGACATCAACTCGGCGTTGACCTGAAAGTCGGCGAAGGCCGCTGCGCGTTCCGCCTGTTCCTGTTCCTGACCCATGGAGGCCCACACGTCAGTCACCACAAGGTCCGCCCCCTCCGCCGCTGCAGCGGGCTCGTGTGTGACATGCACACGGTCGCGATTCGCTGCTACCAACTCGGCGTTTGGTTCGAACCCCTGCGGGCAGGCGATGCGCAGTTCGAAGTCGAACTGGCGAGCAGCATTGATATACGAATGACACATGTTATTGCCGTCGCCCACCCAGCACACCGATCTCCCGGCAATGCTGCCGCGATGTTCGGCATAGGTTTGCATGTCTGCCAGCAACTGGCAGGGGTGGAAATCGTCGGTGAGCGCATTTATGACAGGCACTGAGGAGTGCGCGGCAAAGCGTTCCGCGATGTCGTGCCCGTAGGTGCGGATCATGACGATATCGACCATGGAAGAGACGATGCGTGCGCTGTCTTCAACGGGTTCACCACGGCCCAATTGAGTACTCTCGGGTGACAGGAACATGGCGTGACCACCGAGCTGCGCCATGCCCGCCTCGAAGGACACGCGCGTGCGCGTGGATGACTTCTCAAAAATCATCGCCAGCACTTTGCCGTGGAAGGGGCGCTGCTCCGTTCCCGCGTAGTGCTCGCGCTTCATGGCGCTGGCGCGATCAATCAATTGCACCAGCTCTGCGGGGGTGAAATCCAGCAGCGTCAGAAAGTGCCTTGGCCTGCGCTGAGACCGTTGTTGAGAGGCCTGCTCGGGCGCCTCTTTGGGTATGGAATGCGACATTGCTCTATCCCTCGATGACATGCGCTGCGTCAGGAAAAACTGCCGATCAGCCGCGCGACTGCGCTACCGAGTTCCAGCGCCTCCTCGCGATTGATGATCAGCGGCGGCAACAGGCGCACCGTGTTGCCTGCGGTAACATTGATCAGCACGCCATCGTCCAGCGCGCGGCTGACCAGTTCGCCGCAGTCCCTGTCCAGTTCGATTCCGATCATCAGGCCGGCTCCGCGAACTTCCCTGATGCGCGCAGCCGCCTCGACGTCGTCGGTGATGGTTGTGGTGATCAACTCACCCATCGCCAGCGCGTTGGCGCACAGATCCTCGCCGACAATGGTTTCCACCACCGCCAGTGCAGTGGCGCAAACCAGCGGATTGCCGCCAAAGGTGGTGCCGTGCTGCCCGGCACCCAGCACTGAACTGGCTTTGCCGCGCGCCATGCACACGCCGATGGGTACGCCGCCGCCCAGTCCCTTGGCCGTGGTCACGACATCGGGCAGGAAACCGAGATGCTGGTAGGCGAAATAGCTGCCCGTGCGGCCGTTGCCGGTCTGCACCTCGTCCAGCATCAGCAGCCAGTCCTCTTCGTCGCAGATCTGCCGGGCGGCCTGCAGGTACTGGGCTGTCAGGGGATTGATGCCCCCTTCACCCTGAATGGGCTCGGCCAATATAGCGACCACGTCGGGGTTGTTCGCGGCGATCTGTCGCAGGGCTTCCACGTCGTTGCGCGGCGCGCGGATAAAACCGGCTACCAGTGGTTCGAAGCCCGCCTGGATCTTGCGGTTGCCCGTCGCTGACAGTGTAGCCAGTGTGCGTCCGTGGAAGGCACCCTCCAGCACCACGATCGCGGGCTTTTTCTTGCCCTGGTGGTGGCCGTACAGGCGCGCCAGTTTAATTGCGGCCTCGTTTGCCTCCGCGCCGGAATTGCCGAAGAAGCAGGTTTCCATTGATGAGACGGCGGTCAGGCGGTCTGCGAGGGCTTCCTGGGATGCCACGCCGAACAAGTTCGATGTGTGCAGCAGTTTGTCGGCCTGCTCGCGGATGGCGGCGGTGACGGCGGGGTGGGCATGGCCGAGGCTATTGACGCCTATGCCGGATAGTCCATCCAGGTAGCGCCTGCCTTCGGTATCGAACAGGTACACGCCTTCGCCGTGACTGAATGTCACGGGAAGTCTCGCGTAAGTCTGCATCAAGGCCGACATTTGCTGCTCCCAAAAACGCGAAAAGGCAGCTGTTGCTGCCCGGAAAACAGGCGAATATAGCTATATAAGACGTGATTGGCAATCAGCGGCGCTCTGGCAGCCGGGAAAGCACCACTTTTTTGCAATAATGGAGTAGAATACTGGGTTATTAATTCAGGCCGCTGTAGTGCTCGTCATCCGCCAGGGGAGACGGGCGGCGGTATAGGAAACGGCAGGAAACTATGGAAATCATCGAGACAATCAAAGAGCAGATCGAGAACAATCCCATCCTTCTCTACATGAAGGGTTCGCCCAATCAGCCACAGTGCGGCTTTTCCGCGCGGACGGTGCAGGCGTTGATGGCCTGCGGCGAGCGTTTCGCCTATGTCGATATCCTCGCCAACCCCGAGATTCGTGAAAACCTGCCCAAGTACGCCAACTGGCCAACGTTTCCGCAACTGTGGGTAGACGGCGAACTGATCGGTGGCTGCGACATCGTGACTGAAATGTTCGAGACGGGCGAGTTGCAAACGGTGATCAAGGAATCTGTTGCCGCGCGAGCCGAAGACGAGCAACAGCAAGCCTAGAGATTAATTATCTCTATTGATCTGATTCAAACAATTAAATAGTCCTTCACTTTCTCCCTGTGTAGTATTCTCCTGCGCCGCAGTCCATGCGGCGCCACGTCATCAATTTGGTAATGAAGGGAGAACGATTACATGGGCGTTTTAGTTGGTAAGCCTGCACCTGATTTTGACGTCGCTGCGGTACTGGGCAGTGGCGAGATAGTGGATTCCTACAAGCGGTCGGAAGCCATGGCCGGCAAGTACGGCCTCGTATTCTTCTACCCACTGGACTTTACCTTTGTCTGTCCCTCAGAGCTGATTGCACTGGACAAGCGCATGGACAAGTTTCGCGAGCTGGGTGTTGAGGTGGTGGCCGTTTCCATCGACTCACAGTTCACGCACAACGCCTGGCGCAACACCTCGGTCAACGACGGCGGAATCGGGCCTGTCACCTACACCATGGCTGCTGACGTTAACCACGATATCTGCCGCGCCTTTGATGTGGAAAGTGCCGGTGGCGTTGCTTTCCGCGGCGCCTTCCTGATTGACCCGGAGGGGTTGGTACGCGCGCAACTGGTTAACGACCTGCCCCTGGGGCGCAACATCGACGAGCTGATTCGTCTGGTCGAGGCTTTGCAGTTCACCGATGAGCACGGCGAAGTCTGCCCGGCGGGTTGGAAGAGCGGCGACAAGGGTATGGACGCATCGCCCAAGGGTGTTGCCGACTATCTCTCGGAGCATGCTGAGGCGCTCTAGTCGCTGGGTTGCTTGCAAAGAAACGCGGGTGTTCCCCGCGTTTTTTTTGCCTGCGGTTTGGGGTGGGTTGCCTGGGGGGTGCGTTTGGTCTGGGTGGTGCGTGTGGCCGGGATGGTGCGTGTGGCCTGGCAGCGTGGGGCGTACGGCGCTCGGAAGGCTAAGATACTCGCTCTGTACGCCCCACGCTGCCGGGCCATTGCCTGGGCGTTGCTTGTTGCCGGGGCGCGAGGGCTCGGGGTTTTGGGGTATGGTTTCTTTGGGGTGCGCGGTTGGCGCGCGGCGTGGCAGTGTTCGCGGTCAGTCGCCTGCAAGCAGTTGCTTGAGGCGGTGTTCTACCAGTGGCAGGCGGTCGTTGCCGAAGTACATGTCGTCGCCGTTGATAAACACGGTGGGCGAGCCGTAGCCGCCGCGCTCGATCAGCTCGTCGGTGTTCGCGCGCAGCCGATCTTTGTACGCGGGGTTGGTGATGGCGCTGAAGAAATCGTCGGGGTTCAGGCCGACCGAGGTGCAAATATGTGTGAGCACTTCGTCGCTGGCGATGTCCGGGGTATCACTGCTCCAGTAGGTTTCGAAAACGCGCCGGGAATAGGGCACTAACAAACCCTGTTCTTCTGCGTAGAACGCGCCGCGCATGGCTTTTACGCTGCTGATCGGGTGGCCCGGCGGCATAGTGACCTGCACGCCGCACAGGCGCGCCCAGTCCTGCAGATCCTTGATGAAATAGTTCAGCCGGCGGCGGTTTTCGCCGTTGAACATGGCCTCGCGCTGGCTGTATATCTCCTTGTTGACCGCGTTGAATACGCCGCCCACGAGCAGTGGGCGCCAGTGCACCGGCACCCCAAGGGCCTCGGCCATGGGAATGATCCGGGTGAATGCAAAGTAGGTCCAGGGGCTGGAGCAGTCGTAGAAGAACTCCAGCGCTGGTACGACGCGGTTGTCTACCGGCATGGCTATTCCTGTGATTTTTACAGAGGCCACATTACCACACGCGCTATGCTGATCAGGTATAATCGCCGGTTCGCTGATTTGGGAAGCCATCGCAAATGGATGTCGACAAGTACATGGACGAACTCGGGAGTGCCGCACGTGCGGCCTCGCGTGTTGTTGCCGCGTCTTCGACACAGGCGCGCAACCGTGCCTTGCTGGCCGCGCGCGACGCGCTGGACGGTGCACGCGAGCAACTGGCAGTCGCCAATCAGCGCGATCTGGAACAGGGTGCGGCGAACGGACTGGATGCGCCGCTGATGGACAGGCTGGAGCTGACTCCTGCACGTATCGACGCCATGTTGCAGGGGCTCACCCAGGTGGCTGCATTGCCTGATCCGGTGGGCAGCATTTCCGAGGTCAATCGCATGCCCAGCGGCATCGAAGTGGGGCGCATGCGTGTCCCGCTGGGCGTGATCGGCATCATTTACGAATCCAGGCCCAATGTTACGGTGGAAGCGGCCAGCCTCTGTCTGAAATCAGGCAACGCGACGATTCTGCGCGGCGGCTCCGAGGCGCTGGCCTCAAACTGTGCCATTGCGGAGTGCCTGGTTGCGGGTATTCGCGCCGCAGGGTTGCCCGAGGCTGCCGTGCAGGTCGTGCAAACGGCGGATCGCGCTGCGGTGGGCCGTCTCATTGCAATGCCGGAGTATGTCGATGTGATCGTGCCGCGCGGTGGCAAGAGCCTGATTGAGCGCATCAGCAGCGATGCTCGCGTGCCGGTGATCAAGCACCTCGACGGTGTCTGCCACGTCTATATCGATGACGATGCTGACGTCGACATGGCAGTCAATATCGCAGTGAACGCAAAGACCCAGCGCTACGGCACCTGCAATACCATGGAGACCCTGCTCGTGGCGGAATCCATGGCGGATGCGGTGCTGCCGCGCCTGGCCGCTGCCTACCGCGAGGCCGGCGTGGAATTGCGCGCGTGTGCGCGCACGCGCGAGCTGGTGCCCGAGGCGCTGGCAGCGACAGAAGAGGATTGGCACGCGGAATACTTGGCCCCGGTGCTGGCGATCCGTGTGGTGGCTGGTATTGACGCGGCGATCGACCATATCAGCCGCTATAGTTCGCAACACACCGACAGTATCGTTACTCGCGACCACGGTCGCGCCATGCGCTTCCTGCGCGAGGTGGATTCCAGTTCGGTGATGATCAACGCGTCGACACGCTTTGCGGACGGCTTCGAGTATGGTCTGGGCGCCGAGATTGGCATTTCCACGGACAAACTGCACGCTCGCGGCCCGGTTGGGCTTGAGGGGCTGACCTCGCAGAAGTACGTGGTGTTCGGCGAAGGACAGATTCGCACTTGAGTGAGCACTCTCCGTCTGCCGCGCCGCTGGGCGTTTTTGGTGGAACCTTCAACCCGGTACATTTCGGACATCTGCGCTCCGCGCTGGAGTTGGTAGAGAAGGTCGGCCTGCAGCGGCTGGGCCTGATGCCCTGTGCAGTGCCGCCCCTGCGTGAGGCGCCGGGTTGCAGTGCAGCGCACCGTGCCGCCATGGTTGAGCTGGCGGTGGCTGGCGAATCGCGGCTCTACTGTGATGCGCGGGAACTGGCGCGCGAGGGCAAGTCCTTTACCTATGACAGCCTGCTGGAACTGCGCAGCGAAGAGGGTCCTGGCCGTAGCCTGTGCATGGTAATGGGCTGCGACGCGCTGCTGGCGATTAACCGCTGGCACCGCTGGCGCGAATTGTTGAGTGTTGCCCACATTGTCGTGATAGCGCGGCCTGGCTGGGCCTTCCCTGATTCCGGAGAAGTCGGCGAATGGCTGGCGCAACACCGCGCGCCGGGGGCCGATGCGCTGCATGAAGCGGCTGCGGGCAGCATTGTGATCGAGGAATTGCGGCCACTGGCCATATCCTCCACCGAAGTGCGTGAACTGTTGGCCGCGGGCCGTTCGGTGCGCTACCTTGTGCCGGAATCGGTACTGGAATACATCGAGCACAACAAACTTTTTGGCTGATAGAGAATCCCCCATGCAGACGAGGTATCGCCCCATCCATGCAGGCTGAGCAACTGAAAGAACGGGTGTTGAGCGCACTTGAGGACCTGAAAGCCGTTAATCCGGTGACGGTAGATGTCCGCAAGCTGACTGACGTGACGGACTACCTCGTCATTGCGAGCGGTACGTCCAACCGCCACGTCCGCTCGCTGGCAGACAATGTCAGTGTGGAGGCCAAGCAGGCCGGCATGCGGCCGCTCGGCATTGAGGGTCAGGACGCCGGTGAGTGGGTGCTGGTCGATCTCGGCGATGTGGTGGTACACGTGATGCTCCCCGCGACGCGCGACTTCTATGACCTCGAGCGGCTCTGGACAAACCCCCAAGCTGAGAGCTGATGCGCATCACCGTCATCGCGGTCGGTACGCGCATGCCCGGGTGGGTTGAGCAGGGTGTTGCCGAGTACGACAAACGCCTGCCCAGGGAAATCAATCTCACATGGCGCGAAGTGCCGCTGGCAAAGCGCGGCAGTGACGCCAATACCGAGACGCTCAGAGCCCGTGAGGGGGATAAAATCCTGGCGGCCATACCTGCGGGTGACCGTGTGGTTGCCCTGGACGTGGAAGGCAAACGGTTTTCAACGCAGGGGCTCGCCGCCACCCTGAGCGACTGGATGATGTCCGGCGACAGCTACAGCCTGCTTATCGGCGGCCCGGACGGCCTGTCCGCGGCGTGTCTGGCGCGTGCACAGCAGCGCTGGTCGCTGAGCGATCTAACGCTGCCACACCCGCTGGTGCGCGTCATTCTCGCCGAACAGCTGTACCGGGCTTGGACAATCACTGCCAAGCACCCGTATCATCGGGCCTGAACCCGCCGCAGTTACCCGAACCTCAAATTAATGCCGCAGAAGATCGCCCTCAAGGATCAGAATCTCGAGTCGAGGGTTTATGGCGCACGTACTGTCACGGCGGTTTGCCTGGTCGTTTTTGCGCTGGGCATCATCCTCGCGCGTTACTACTCGCTGCAGGTCAGCCAGTACGAAATTTACCGCACGCAATCGGAGCGCAATCGCGTGCAGCTGCAGCCCCTGCCACCCAAGCGCGGCCTGATTTATGATCGCAATGGCGTGCTGCTGGCGGATAACAGCCCCAGTTTTATTCTTTCCGTTGTACGTGAGCGCGTCCAGGATCTGGACGCCACGCTCGCTGAACTGGCACAGCTGGTGCCGGTCTCCAGGAGTGACCTGGAGCGCTTTCGGAAGAAACTGCCGCGCACCCGCCCCTATGACCCGGTGCCTTTGCGCTTTCGCCTCACGGAAGACGAGCGCGCGATACTGGCGGTCAATCGACACCGCCTGCCGGGCATTGTGGTGGACGCCCAGTTACTGCGCCGTTATCCGCACGGCGAGTTGTTCTCCCACGCGCTGGGTTACGTGGGTCGCATCAATGAACGCGAAGCGCTGGAAGTGGATGAAACCGACTACCGCGGAACCTTCCATATCGGCAAGGTCGGTATCGAGAAATACTACGAGGACGAACTGCACGGCACGGTGGGCTACCAGAATGTCGAATCGAACGCCCACGGCCGCGTATTGCGCGTGCTGGAGCGGCACGACCCGCTGCCCGGCGCTGATCTGGTCCTGCATCTCGATTACAACATACAGAAAGCGGCGCGCGATGCGCTGGGCGATCGCCGCGGCGCGGTGGTGGCGATAGATCCACACAGCGGCGGTGTGCTCGCGCTGGTGTCCACGCCGGGGTTTGACACCAACCTGTTCGTCAATGGCATCAGCACCCGGGATTACAGCGCATTGCGCGATTCGCCCGACGTGCCGCTGTTCAACCGTGCGGTGCAGGGGGCCTATCCACCGGGCTCCACCGTAAAACCCTTTATGGGTCTGGCGGGTCTGGAATCCGGGCTGATGACCCCTGAGTCCACCGTGGCAGACCCGGGCTGGTACAAGCTGCCCGGTGAATCGCGCCGCTATCGCGACTGGATTCTGCGCATACGTGGCACCGGCCATGCGCCGCAGGTGGACCTGAAGATGGCGATTGCCGAATCCTGTGATGTCTACTTCTACGATCTCGCCAGGCGGCTGACCATTGACCGCATGCACGACTACATGACGCCTTTCGGGTTCGGCTCGCGAACCGGCGTGGATACCACCAACGAACGCCCGGGCGTGATGCCCTCCAGCGAGTGGAAGCGCAATGCCATCGGCCAGGTCTGGTACCCGGGCGAGACCATCAGTGCCGGCATCGGCCAGGGGTACTGGCTGGCGACGCCCATGCAGCTGGCAGCGGCCACCAGTGTGCTGGCGAGCAAGGGTCAGCGGCGCGTTCCGCGATTGCTGAAGACCCTGGACGGCGAGCCCGTGACGGCACCACCGCGCGAGCCTGTGACGGCCACGCCGGAGCACTGGGCGGCGATTTTCGATGGCATGCGTGAGGTTGTGCACGGCGAGCGCGGCACCGCGGATTACCTGGCCGACGGGATTCTCTACGAGATGGCCGGCAAAACCGGCACGGCGCAGGTGATCAATATCGCCCAGAACGAGGTGTACAACGAAGAAGAGGTGGCTGAGCGACACCGCCACCACGGTTTATTCATCGCGTTTGCGCCGCTGGAAGCACCCACCATTGCCGTAGCCATCATCGTTGAGAATGGCGGTGGCAGCTCCGCCGCTGCACCTATTGCACGTGCTGTCATTGATACCTGGTTATTCGGGGAGGCTGACCCAACCATTGGGCAGAACGACAATGGCTAACGATTATGTGCGCCAGATGCCCCATCAGGGCTCCCACAGCATGGCGCGCGCTCCCGGCGCGGCCATGCGCCTGCACATCGATGTGCCTTTACTGATACTCCTGCTTCTGCTCACCGGCTATGGCCTGTTTGTTCTGTACAGCGCATCGGGTCAGAGCATGGCTGCCGTTGTGCGCCAGGGGCGCTTCTTCCTGGTTGCCTATGTCGCCATGTTTGTCGCCGCCCAGATCAGCCTGCAGCGCTACGCGCGGTGGGCGCCCTGGCTGTACCTGGCGGGCGTAGGCATGCTGGTTGCGGTCATGTTCGCCGGCGTTGGTGCCAAGGGCGCCCAGCGCTGGCTACAGATTGGCGGCTTTCGTTTCCAGCCCTCGGAAATCATGAAACTGGCGGTGCCAATGGCGGTGGCCTGGTTTCTGGCGGAACGCATGCTGCCGCCGCGCTTTGCGCCTGTGATGGGTGCATTGACGCTGCTGGGCATACCGGCGCTGCTCATTCTGCAGCAGCCTGATCTCGGTACAGCCTTGCTCATTGCGAGCAGCGGCTTGTTTGCGCTGTTCATGGCCGGGATAGGGTGGCGCTACATTCTCGGGGCGGTGGTGCTCGGCGTCGCGTCAGCCTGGCCGGCGTGGATGTTTGTGCTCAAGGATTACCAGAAGCAGCGGATTCTCACCATGCTCAACCCGGAAAGTGACAAGTTGGGTGCCGGCTGGAACATCATTCAGTCGAAAACGGCGATCGGCTCCGGTGGCTGGGAGGGCAAGGGATGGATGCAGGGCACGCAATCGCAGCTGGATTTCCTGCCAGAGAGCCATACTGATTTCATCATTGCGGTGCTCGCCGAAGAACACGGTTTGCGCGGTGTGCTGGTTCTGGTGTCGCTGTACCTCCTCATTCTGCTGCGCGGTTTCCTGATCGGGCTGCGCGCGCAAACAAGTTTTGGACGCATGATGGCCGGCAGCCTCACGTTGACGTTTTTCGTGTACATCTTTGTTAACATGGGCATGGTCGCGGGCCTGCTGCCGGTGGTGGGAGTGCCACTGCCTCTGGTCAGCGCCGGGGGCACCTCCATCGTTACGCTGATGGCGGGTTTCGGTATCCTCATGGCGATCAGTACGGAACAGCGCATGGTGGCCCGATGACCTTGTTGACGAAACAGGCGTGCCGCAACAAGTACGACAATCCGCTTCTTCAGGGAGCTTACGAGAGAATCCTCATGTCCGTTTATCTGCGCAGCCTGTTGGTTGTGATTTTTACCTGGCCGACCCTGTCCTGTGCGGCGGAAAACTACGGCGAAAACCCTGCCGCGCTTGCGATCGTGGATGAGCTGGTAGCCGAGGAGGGTTTCGAGCGGGACGCGCTGTTGCGGGTTTTCGCCGAGGCCGAAAAGCAGGACAGTATTCTGGAGGCGATTGCGCGACCTGCGGAAAAAACCAAGCCGTGGTTCGAGTACCGCAGAATTTTCATCAATGACCTGCGCGAGAAGCAGGGGCGAGAGTTTTTTGCCGAACACCGCGCAACGCTGGCCCGGGCGGAGCAGGAAACAGGCGTTCCGGCCGAGATCATCGTCGCTATTATCGGCGTAGAGACGAGCTACGGCCGCATCACCGGCAGTTACCGTGTGCTTGACGCCCTGGCCACACTGGCATTTGACTACCCGCGGCGCTCCCCGTTTTTTACCAGTGAGCTCAAGCACTACCTTATTCTCACCCGTGACCAGGGCCTGGACCCTGCGAAGCTGACCGGTTCCTATGCCGGCGCCATGGGCTATGGCCAGTTCATGCCCAGTAGCTACCGCAGCTACGCGGTGGATTTTGACGGCGATGGCAGCGCGGACATCTGGAAGAACCCGGTGGATGCTATCGGCAGTGTCGCCAATTACTTCAAGCGGCACGGCTGGCGTCCCGGCGAAGCGGTGGTGTTTCCTGCGCAGGTGAAGGGCGAAGTGTCTGACGACTGGTTCGTGCAGGGGCGCAGCGGCCTCAAGCCCGAGCGCACGGTGGCGGAGTTTGCCGAGGCCGGCGTGCACGCGACCGCTGCTATCGATCCGCAGGCAGTGGCGACGGCGATGAAGTTTGAACTGGAGGACGGCCATGAATACTGGCTGGGCCTGCACAATTTTTATGTCATCACCCGTTACAATCACAGTGCCATGTACGCGATGAGTGTTTATCAGCTGAGTCAGCGCCTGAGCCAGGCGGCCATCGCGGAGAACCAGTGAGGGCACCGCTTGCCCTCACTTTCGCGCTAGCGCTACTCGCATCGTGCTCGTTGACCGAGCGCGACTCTCGTTACGCGCAGCAACAGGATGCAGCGCCACCGAGGCCGATTGCTGCGCACGAAGTGCTGGATGCGGTACCCCGGCCGGATCCTTTGCTCGCCGTCGGTAATACCAGCCCTTACACCGTCAACGGGGTGACCTATGAGGTGCTCGAAAACCACCGCGGTTATAGCGAGGAGGGCATCGCCTCCTGGTACGGCACCAAGTTCAACGGCTACGAGACGTCCAACGGCGAGATTTTTGACCTGTACCAGCCCAGTGCAGCGCACAAGACGCTGCCTATTCCCAGTTATGCCCGCGTCACTAATATTGAAAACGGCGCTTCGGTCGTTGTGCGCGTAAACGACAGGGGCCCGTTTCACGCGGACCGGCTGATCGATCTATCCTACGCGGCGGCAGTCAAGCTGGGCTTCATGGAGCAGGGCACCGCGCGTGTGCGTGTGGAGTTAATCGATCTTGACGGGGTGGACGATCGTCGGCGGGTGCCTCTGGGTAGTTACCGATTCTTACAGGTAGGCGCATTCGGCTCGCAATCCTCAGCGCAGCGTCTACAGGTTGAACTGCAGGCGCTGGTGGCGGCCCCCGTGGCTGTCAGCCCGGTGGATACCGTCACGGGCAGGCTGTACCGGGTGCGCATTGGCCCCATGCAGGATGTCGCGCAGATGGAGACCGTACAGCAAACCCTGCGCAACATAGGTTACGAACCCGGTCAGCCACTGCCCTAGACGGCGATGGGTTTGTGCGTCTGAGCGCTGGTTTCCGCGTCAATGTCCGGATTTGCGGCGGGAAAGGGCGCCGGGGATGCTTTCTACCGGCCGCTTGCGTTAACATTCCGGCCATCGGGGTTGCCTCCAGGTTCAGAGCCGCCGCCCATGACATCGCTACCAACAGCCGCCATAACGCATCCCGGGGATTTATCCTTCATGTACCGACTTTTCTGCATTGCCCTTCTCGCAATTGTCACTTGTAGTACGCAGGCGGCTGGCATAGTACCGGCGCCGCCGCAGCTTTCGGCGAAGGCATGGCTGTTAGTGGATGCCACCAGCGGCGAGGTGTTGGCCGAGCACAATGCCGATATGCCGCTGCCTCCGGCGAGCCTCACCAAGATGATGACCAGCTACCTGCTCGCGCGGGAAATTGCAGAGGGCCGTGTCAGCGAGACCGATAAGGTGACGGTGAGCGAGAACGCGTGGTCACAAAACCCGGTCTTTGCCGGTTCTTCCCTGATGTGGATCGAGCCGGGTATGGAAGTTTCCATCGCAGATCTGCAGCGCGGCATTATTATTTCTTCCGGCAATGACGCCACCGTGGCTGTCGCCGAGCACATTGCGGGCAGCGAAGCGGTCTTTGCGGACATGATGAACAACACGGCGCAGAAACTGGGAATGGTAGACACCTATTACACCAATTCCCACGGCTTGCCGGATCCCGATCACATCACCACCGCCAGGGATCTGTCGATTCTCGCCGGCGCAATGATCCGTGATCACCCCGAGCAGTATGCGATCTATAAAGAGCGGGAGTTCACCTTCAACGGTATCCGGCAGTTCAATCGCAATACGCTGATGGCCGAGGATGCGACGGTGGATGGACTGAAGACCGGGCACACAGAGGAGGCGGGGTATTGCCTGGTCGCTTCAGCAGAGCGCCGCGGCATGCGCCTGATTTCCGTCGTGCTGGGCACCGACAGCAAGCGTGCGCGTAAGAATGAAACCCGCAGCCTGCTGAATTACGGATTCCGCTTTTTCGAAACCAGTGAGGTCTATGCCCCCGGCACTGAACTGGACACACCGCGCATCTGGAAAGGCGCGGCCGATTACCTCTCTGTCGGTGTGCAGGATGCAGTGGTGCTAACGCTGCCCCGCGGCAAGAGCAAGCACCTGGAAACGGCGCTGGAAGTGGATGACCCACTACTCGCCCCCCTGGCGATCGGCGACAAGGTAGGAACCCTGGTTCTCAGTCTCGATGGTGAAACCGTGCATCGTGGCCCGCTGGTGGCACTGGAAGCCGCAGAAGCCGGCGGGCTGTTCGCGCGTCTCTGGGATATGCTGCTGATGTGGATTGCCAGTCTGTTCAGTACCTGAGCTTAACTTCAAATCGCCCCGGGGCCGTATGGATATGTCCGATCAGGAAACGCCAAAAATTGAGTTCCCCTGCGACTACCCGATCAAGGTGCTGGGGCGCAAGGGCGATGAGTTTCACGCGCTGGTGCTGGAGGTCTTTGAACGCCACGCACCCGGCTTCGACCAAACCACCATCACCGTACGCGAAAGCCGCAAGGGCACCTTCACCGCCATCACTGTCACCATTACGGCGACGGGCAAGGAGCAGCTCAAGGCGCTGCACCAGGACCTGATGGCCACCGGGCACGTTCAGATGGTGCTTTGACGCGTGCAGCACCCCCGGCCGCTTATCAAGACACTGGGTGTAGTCGACTACCTGCCCACGTTTGAGGCCATGAAAACGTTTACGGACTCACGCACCCCCGAAACACCCGATGAACTCTGGTTGTTACAGCACAGCCGCGTTTTTACGCAGGGTCAGGCGGGCAAGGCCGAGCATGTGCTGGCGCCAGGCGATATCCCGGTGGTGCAGGTGGATCGCGGCGGTCAGGTGACCTATCACGGTCCTGGTCAATGGATCCTCTATTTACTGGTGGATTTGCGTCGACGCAGCCTCGGTGTGCGCGACCTGGTCAGCCTGATAGAAAACAGCATCGTCTCACTACTTGCGGCTCACGGTATCGAAGCCGTGGCCGATCCCGGAGCGCCGGGAGTCTATGTGGGTGGCGAGAAAATCGCGTCTCTGGGTCTGCGGGTGCGCAAGGGCTGTAGCTATCATGGCCTGTCACTCAATGTAGACATGGATCTGGAGCCGTTCGGTCGCATCAACCCCTGCGGCTACGAGGGCCTGCAGGTGACGTCGATGGCGCAGTTGCTAGCGCCGGGCGCTGTGGAAATGGATGCCGTGGGTGAGCACCTGGCTGACACCGTCGCCGATGCCCTGGTGGAAAGCCGCGTTTAGCGTCGTACGGGACGTTTCTGCAGCTTCCGTTGCAGCGTGCGCCGGTGCATGCCCAGCGCGCGGGCAGTCGCGGAAATATTGTCGTCGTTTTCCTTGAGCACACGTTGAATGTGCTCCCACTCCAGCCTGTCGACGGATATCGGATCACTGGGCACCTGCGCAGCCCCACTTTCCTGCGAGCCCTCGAAAGCGCGCAGGATATCGTCCACCGTCGCAGGTTTGCACAGGTAGTTGACGGCGCCGGCCTTGGTGGCGGCGACAGCCGTAGCGATGCTGGAATAGCCAGTGAGCACTACAAGTTTGGCCTGTGGTGCCTGTTGTAGTAGATCGGGCAGTACGATCAGCCCGGATTTTCCGGGCATGTTGAGATCCAGCAGGATGTGCGTGGGCTGAAACCTCGCACAGGCTGTCAGCGCGGCGTCAGCGTCAGCACAACATTTCGTGGTAAACCCCTGGCGCTGAAAGCTGCGCGCCATGACCTCGGTGAATACCTCGTCGTCGTCGATCAACAGTATCTTCATGATGCGTCGTTCGCTTTTGCAGGCAGACATGCCGGCAGCGTTATCGTTGCCAGCGCACCTCCCTCTGCCGGGTTACTCAACGCCAGACGTCCTCCGTGGCGTTCTACGCTGGCGCGGCACAGCATCAGGCCTATACCGAGGCCGGAATGATCTGCGCGCTGCATCGGCCTGCCAACCCGGGCGATGATTTCCGGGTCTATGCCTCTGCCCCAATCGCGAATTCTGATCTCTACCTCATCGCTGTTCCAGTGCAGGGTGACAGCCACTTTCTCGGAACCGGTATCGGCGGCGTTATTGAGCAGATTCTCCATGGCCTGGGCCAGGGTTGGATCCGCGTCGATGTCCGGGCTGTCGGCCGCCTCGCGGTTGTCACAGTCAAACACGTAGGCCGTGCCGGGGCGGCGCACCGCCCAGCGCTCCAGTGTCTGTCGCGCAAAGGTGGCACTGTTGATGCGGCGCGTATTCTCCAGTGAGTGCTGCTCGGCGGTCGCGCTCAACTCCGACAGGGTGGCCTTGCATTGCGCCAACTGCCCTTGCAGCAATTCGCAATCCTTGCGCGCGCGTTCATCGAGGCCGCTCCCGGCGAGCATTTCATCCACCAGTACCGTCATGGTCGCCAGTGGTGTGCCCAGTTCGTGGGCGGTGCCGGCCGCGAGGCTGGCCACGGCCATGATCTGGTCGTTGCGCAACCTGTCTTCTCGCCGCGCCACTGCCATGTCTTCCTGGCGCCGCAGGGTTGCTGCCATGCGCACCACGAAGAACGTGATCAAACCCACTGAGAAAAGAAAATTGAACCACATGCCGAGGATATGCACGTTGCCGCTATCGCCATGGCCCATGGCTGCGTGCGGCGTGAACAGGGGGAAGGGTTGATAAACGTACAGCAGCAGGCTATAGGCCAGTGTAGTGGCCCCGGCGACCAGCCAGGTATAACGCCAGGGCAGTACCGCCGCCGCGATAACAACCGGCACGATGTAGTAGGAGATGAATGGGTTGTTGGCGCCGCCGGTGAAATACATCAGCGCCGTCCAGCCCAGCACATCCACCAACAACTGGCCGAGAAATTCCCCATCGGCCACTGGCCTTGCGCGCGTGGTGCGCCACAGGCTGGCGGCCGTCAGCAGCGCGAACAGGCACAGGCTGGTCGTCACCCAGAGCAGGCCGCCGGTGGGTGCCTGCCCGGTGTAGATCACCCAGCCGAGAACACAGGCCTGACCGAGGAGCGCGATGCTGCGGATCAGCAGCAGGTTGCGCAAATTGTCCTTGGACGGGCTGTAGGCGTGCTGGGGTTTGTCGACGGGGGTGTTCACCGGGTCATTATAGCGTCGACGGGGCGGGAACAGTGCTGCAACTCAGCCAATCAGCCGTGAGACAGCCTCTTCCACCAGCGCCGCGGCGCTCCAGGAGAGCAGCGGCACCAGTAGATAGGCCACCAGGCGCACGCGAGTATGCTGCCCTGCTGGCCATTCCGGTATGGCCTGTATCTGGTTGCGGCTGCTCAGCAGCGCGGCCAGCCGCTCCGGGTCGCTGCCCGCGGCCAACACGGCTTGATCGGAAGAGGGCAACAGGTCTGTCAGTTGATGACAGACCCGTTCTTTCTGGTGCCGGATATGGTGGCGCACGCCCAACTGCGGGTAAACGAAAGCGGCGATGGCGAGACACAGGTAAATCGCCACCATCAACAAGCCCACGTAGCCTGTTGTCTGCCCCCAACTCACGCCGACGAACGCATCGATCAGTACCAGGCTGACGGCCCACAACGCCATCAGGCCGACCACGGCGCCAGACAACTGCAGCCCGTATCTTGAAAACGCGGTGAGCCGCTCTATGCGCATCAGGTCGATGGTCACAGCGTTGCGACCCAGGTGCCTGATCGCAGCGGCGTCGGTAATCATCAGCGTGGCGGCGGAGAGACCCAGCCCCCAGGTCAGCCATGCGGCCAGCACCGTGACCAGTTCCCCCAGCGCAAAGGAGGGGCTGGCCATCCAGTTTGAGAATCGTTGCAGCTGTAACTCCTGCAGCACCACCGTGATCAGCGCACCCAGCGGCAGCGTCCAGCGTAAGTAGGGCAGTTTGGCGGAGGAAAAGCGCTGCACCATGCGGTCCAGTTCGCCGCTTTCGCTCAACAGCAATGGTCGCAGATCATCGATACAACGCAGGGCCGCCCGGCGTAACAGTGGCGCCACCGATAGGTAGTAACCGGCCTGCAGCATGAGCAGCATGACGAATACGCCGTCTGTCAGGGCCGATGCAGAGCCGGCGCCCAGTACCGAAGCCCAGCCTTCCAGCGCTGCCCACAGTGCCGTACTGACGATGGCCAGGGTGGCGCCTGCGACGGCCGGCGAGTGCAACAGGGGGAATCTTGCGTTGAACGCGAGAGGGTTCGGTGATTTGGCATCCCCCATGGAGCGAGTTCCTATAAACTGCAAGCGCTGTCATTTGAACAGCCGGGTTTTGTAAGCCGTCAATATAAGTGAAAAGCGCAATGGAGTGAACGTTTCGCACCGTTTTGCCCAGGTAGACCCGATGTGCTGTGCGTCGCGCCGCTGCTCAGGAATTGTTCAATGCAATTCGGCTGATTTCGAGTAGAATTACGCGCTTTTTGGGGCACGGGTGGCTGGCGGCAAACTTGTCGTCCCGCAGTGCACGCGAAACAGGATTCGGGAATGAGTGATACAGCGTTAGCGAACGAGATCGGCAGGCGACGCACCTTCGCTATCATCTCGCACCCGGACGCGGGTAAGACCACCATTACCGAGAAGCTGCTGTTACTCGGCAGTGCGATACAGGTGGCCGGAACCGTCAAGGGCAAGAAAGGTCCACACGCGACATCGGACTGGATGAGCATGGAGCAGGAGCGCGGCATCTCGGTAACGTCGTCGGTGATGCAGTTTCCCTATCGGGAACGCATCGTCAATTTGCTCGACACCCCCGGCCACGAGGATTTTTCCGAGGATACCTACCGCACGCTTACCGCCGTCGATTCGGCGCTCATGGTGATAGACGGCGCCAAGGGCGTTGAGGATCGCACGATCAAGCTGATGAACGTGTGCCGCCTGCGCGATACGCCCATTATCAGTTTCGTCAACAAAATGGACCGCGACATTCGCGACCCTATCGAGCTGCTCGACGAGATTGAGGACGTACTAAAAATCCAGGGTGCGCCGATCAACTGGCCCATCGGTATGGGCAGGGAGTTCAAGGGCGTTTACAACCTCTATACCGATACGCTCCACCTGTTTACGCCGGGCAAGGGCAGCGTTCTTCCGGAAGACAAGCGCATCGAAGGGCTGGACAGCGAGGCGGCGCGCAGTCTCCTTGGCGAGGAGTACGACGACTTTGCCGAGGAAGTAGAGCTGGTGCGCGGCGCCAGCCACGAGTTTGACCTCGATGCGTTCCTGGCGGGCAAGCTGAGCCCGGTGTTCTTCGGTACTGCACTTGGCAATTTCGGCGTGCGCGAAATGCTCGATGACTTTGTGCAGTGGGCACCGCCCCCCCTCGATCGCGACACCACCGATCGTACGGTGGGTGCATCGGAACCCGAGTTCAGCGGTTTCGTTTTCAAAATACAGGCCAATATGGATCCGCGGCATCGCGATCGCATTGCGTTCATGCGCATTTGCTCCGGCAGTTATTCCAAGGGTCTGAAAATGCACCATGTGCGCACGGGTAAGGACGTGAAGATTGCCGACGCAGTGAGCTTCAAGGCGGGCGACCGTGTGCTGGTGGACGAGGCGGTCTCGGGCGACATTATAGGCCTGCACAATCACGGCACCATACAGATTGGCGACACCTTCACTGCCGGAGAGGATTTGAGTTTTACCGGCATCCCGCATTTCGCACCGGAACTGTTCCGCCGCATTCGCCTCACCGATCCTATGAAATCCAAACAACTGCAGCGCGGCCTGCAGCAACTGTCCGAGGAGGGCTCAACCCAGGTGTTCGCCCCCATCGATTCCACCGAGTTGGTGGTAGGTGCGGTCGGTCAGTTGCAGTTTGACGTGGTGGCCTATCGCCTGCAGGACGAGTACAAGGTGGAAGCCCTTTACGAGCCGGTGAACGTCTATACAGCGCGTTGGATATTCTGCGACGACGAGCGCAAGCTCGAGGAGTTTCGCAGGAAGGCATCCGAGCACCTGTCCATCGACGGCGGCGGCTATCTTACCTACCTGGCACCGACGCGGGTCAACCTCAACCTGATGGAAGAGCGCTGGCCTGAGCTTGATTTCCGGGCAACCCGCGAGCACTAGACTCAATCAGCCTGAGTAACACCGACAGCAGCGCCGCTGTTTTCAGATCGATCTCCGGATCTTCGCGGATGAAGTGATCGGTACCTATCGCCATGACCGTGTAGCCGGGTGCGATGGCATCTTGAATAAGTGTGAGACCGTCATTGGGCCCTTGTTTGCGCAGCAAGCTGTACAGCGTGCGGCCCATTTCACTGACTTGTCCCGAGAACGGTATGCCGACGTAGTTCAATACGGTGAGTTGTGGGGGCGCGCGGTACTGGCGAAAGCGCGGTGCACTGCGGCTGCGACTCAGGCTGTTTAGTTCGTCCCTGGTCCAGCCTTCAAACAGGTTGATCACGTGGATCACCAGCGACCGTGGCCAGGGGGTGAAGTGATCGATGATCGGGCTGCCGCGCAACACGCCGCAGATATTGATCCAGCCAGCCAGCTCCGGGTGGGAAAAGATGTCCGGTTCATTCAGCGCCATGGCGACAGACGGTCCGCCGGAACTGGCGCTGGCGAGCAGCACCTGTTTACCCCTGCCCAGGTGCTCGCGCAGGGTGTCGGCGATAATCATGGCGTTGTCTTCAACCGAACCAAAGTCGTTCAGCGGCACGAGGTGTGTCTCGTACCCGAGTGCCCCGATTATCTCGCGCGGTTTGCGCAGGTTGCCGCCTGTGACCTCACCGTTGCTGAGATATCCCCAACCCGGTACGAATAACACGGTGTAGCGGTGGGTGCGAGACCGCATGTAGTCAGCCTGGAGGGTATCCAGCTCACGGCGAGCTTGCGCAGCCTCGCGAAACAGGGCTTGCGCCTGATACACCTGCGGCAGCTGATACAGGCAGCGAATCAGCAGGGCCGTGGCGGTATCGGTCGAAAAGTCCTGCGTCAGTCGCTGAAAAGTCTCGACACCCGGTAGTTCGCTGCCAGGTTGGCAATCCTTGTCTGTCAGGTAGTCATTGAATTTCCCGCTGCTGATGCTGAGCTGAGGCTGGTGCAGCAATTCACGGGCATGGCGGCTATCGACATGGGTGCGCAGCGCGGTGTCGGCGATCATGGTGTCCACCGGCAGGCTGTCAGCGGCGGCGCGCGGTATTTGCAGGCAGTGTAGAAAGAGCATCGCCGCAGCCAGCGCGGGCATCGTTACCAGGTATTTCATTGTTACAACCTCCAGCAGCGTTATCGCGTCGTGGAGGTCAGTTCATCGCAAGCGTGCAGCGGGGTCTTATCGAAAACTCGGAAAAGGTGTTAGATATGTGCAGAAATGCTGTTAGATAAATCGAGCAGCACGTAACTAATTGATATTCAGATGAATTACGAGCTTTTCAGGGCGGCGCGATAAGCGCTTGGCGTGACTTTGTAGTGCTCCCTGAAGCTGCGATTGAAGGGCGCGAGCGATCGAAATCCCGCATCCAGTGCCAGCGTCAGTAGCGGCGTGTCGCGATATTCCGGCAGCGCCATGCGCTCGGCCACTTCGCGAACGCGGTAGAGATTGATAAACGCGTTGAAATTGCGATAACCCAGTTCGGTGTTAATCACCTGGCGCAATTGTTGCGGCTGGCAATTCAGTTCCTGCGCAAGACGATTGAGGCTCAGGCCCTCCATGGCATAGGCGCGCTGCCCGGACATCGCTTCCAGCGCGCGTTTTGCCAGCGCTGAAGGCTCGCCGGTGCCGGCGCCAGCGGCGACCGGGGTGGCAATATGCGCCAGCAGGCTGCGGCCATCTATGGTCAGCATCGCCAGCACGCAGATACTCACCAGTGCGAGTATGAGCACGGTGTTCACAAGCTCCAGTGCGGCCGATGGGGGCCCGGTGAGGAACAGTTCAACAATCATGATGGCGGCTATGTACGCGCCGGCCACAATCAGCAGCAGGCGGCGCAGTTGAATGCGCGACCTCACCAGGTCAGCGCGCCAGTCCCGGATCACCAGGTAAAAGGCAGCCGCCAGCCACAGCAGTTTCGCTGCCTGCGCTACGCGGTCAATGGTGTCCAGAGCACCGCTGATGCCGGTGAAGTAGCCCACCGTGGCCAGTGCGGCGGTGATGAGTGCCAGCCCGAATGCATACAAGGGCGGGCGAAAGTCATCCACAAACACCGTGCAGCAGAAGTACCAGAAGGCGGTGGGCACCATGACCGCGAGAAGCACGGCAGGGTAGGCGAGCTGCGGCATCCCGGAGCGATGCAGCAGTACAGGGGCCAACAGGTAACCGACAATGCACAGCGCCAGCGGCAACGCGGCGCGGTAGACAGCCCCGACGGGCCGGGCGCGCAGAATAACGGCCGCAAGCAGGGTCAGTTCGGTAATGGTCACGATACGTAGCACAAAGTCGGCGGTTTGAAGTGCAGAGAGGGACACGAGGGTTTGAACCTGCCAGCAGAGCGTTCAGGTTATCTTAGGGCACCGCCGGATAATGGCAATGTTGCTGCACGGCATCGGGCCGGCAGGTTGGTGCGTCAGTTGGGGGGCAACGCCTGCCAGTGCTGCAGGCAAATGCCGGTACACAATATCGACGCTCCGGGCGTCAACGATCTTCGCGAGCGGCAGGCCCGCTAGGCGAGCAACTTTTCGATATCCCTGGCAATCGCCTGCGGTTTGTCCTTGGGCGCGTAGCGTTTCACCACGTTGCCCTCTGCATCGATCAGGAACTTGGTGAAGTTCCACTTGATGCCCTCGGAGCCGAGCACACCCGGTGCCTCTTTTTTCAGGTGCTGGAACAGTGGGTCGGCGTCATCGCCGTTGACGTCAATCTTGCCGAACATGGGGAAACTCACACCGTAGTTGAGCTGGCAGAACTCCATGATTTCGTCGTTGCTGCCCGGGTCCTGCTTGCCAAACTGGTTGCAGGGAAAGCCGAGAATCTCCAGCCCTTTGTCCTTGTACTTCTCGTACATCTCTTCAAGCCCCGCGAACTGCGGGGTAAAGCCACACTTGGAGGCGGTGTTGACCACCAGAAGCACCTTGCCGCGAAACTCCGCCAGCGGCTTCTCGTCGCCGGAAGGCGTTTTGCAGGTGAAAGCATAGACATCAGCGGTCATGGCGTGGTCTCCAGATGCGGGGTGATGAAGGATTACAGTAGCACATGCACCAGCTTACGCTAGCGCACACGGAATAGATCAGTGTGCGGCGAAGAAACTGTGTGCAGTTGCGGGTTGCGGGTTGCGTGGAGCGCCCCGGGCCCGAGGGCGGAGAATTAAGCTGCCTGGGCCTGGTGCAGTTGAACCTGTTCCATGAGCAGGTGCAGGCGCTTGCGCTGCATCTTGAGAGAGTATTCCAGCGCCTTGAAGCGGGTGCGTAAACTGGCCTGCTCCCATTTCTGTTGCAGGTGTTGCTTCTGCTCTTCCAATGCCTCGCCCAGTTGCCCCTTGGTGCGCTCGTAGCGCTCCGCCTGCAGGGCGGTCCACTGGTTGATGGACTCGGTGAATAGCTGGTATTCGCGCTCCAGCGTGGCGCGCAGGCTTTCGCTGGCGTCACCTTCGTCAAGCTGGATACGCGCGCGTTGAAATTCAGTATCCAGAATGGCGCGCTGAATCTTGAAGTCCGGCACTCGGGTCAGGCTGCTTGCCAGGCCCACGCGGGAGCACAAGTTGATCATCCACTTGGTCGGATCCCAGTGCCACCAGCGGATCCCGTTGCGGTAGTCGGTCTGAAAGATGTGGTGATAATTGTGGTAGCCCTCACCATAGGTGAGAAACGCGAGGAAGCCGTTGTCGCGGGCACTGTTCGATTCGGTGTAGGGGCGCTTGCCCCAGTAATGCGCCAGCGAGTTGATGAAGAACGTCACGTGGTGGTTGATCACCAGGCGCAACAGCCCGACCAGCAGTACGGTGCCGATAATGTCGCCGTGCCACAGGCCAAGCAGCAGGGGCATGCCAACGTTCATCAACACCGTGAGCGCCACGTAGTGGTTGTGCTGGAACATGACCACCGGGTCACGCATCAGATCCTGGGCGTTGTTGAAATCCTGCTCGTTGGAGTCGTAGTCGCGCAGCATCCAGCCGATATGGCTGAACCACAGGCCGCGTCCGGCGGAGTAGGGATCCAGCTCATTGTCATCCACGAAGCGGTGGTGACGGCGGTGATCAGACGCCCAGATCAGAATGCTGTTCTGCAGGGCGCCCGCGCCCCACAGCGCAAAAAACCACTTTAACGCCGGGTGGGCTTGGTAAGACTTGTGCGCCCAGAGCCTGTGGTAACCCCCCGTGATCGACATGCCGTTCAGGTACAGAAACGCCAGAGCCCACAGCCACTGGAAGCTGTCATAGCCGTGATAAATTCCCCAGAACGGCACCAGTATCAGGGCGGCGAGTGGCAAGCCGATAAATATCGCCACGTTAACGGGGATCAGGGGTGGTTTTTTCATGGAAAGGGTCCGCAGAGGTCAGGCTACAACGTGATTTGGCTAATAGTAGCTATTTTCGTCACAAAAGTCTTTGCCGCCCCGACGCCAACTGAGACGGCAATCGCATTCTACAGTAGAATGCTCGGCCCTTGTATTGCCCGTACCCGGGAAATGGTTATGCAGACGATCGCCCAGACCTCGGCCGACACGCCTCTACAAGGCCAGGCTCCGCGTCGCCTGACACCGGGGGGCGTCTCAACTCTGTGAGCACAGCGGTATTTACACGGGGTTCCACCTTCGGGCATGTCATCGCCATGACGGCTGCCAGTGCCACTGGTCTGCTGACCATGTTCGCCGTCGATATGATCGACATGTATTTTCTGACCCTGTTGGGCGAACAGGAACTGGCTGCCGCGGTAGGCTACGCCGGTACGCTCATATTTTTCCTGGTGTCGGTGAGCATCGGCCTGCAGATAGCGCTGGGCGCACTCGTCGCCCGCTCTGAGGGCACCGATCGCCGCGACCTGGCGCGGCGCTACTGCACCAGCGCACTGTTGTTCAACGCCCTGGTGTCCAGCGTGATCAGCGCTTTCGCCTGGTTCAACCTGCAACCATTGCTGGAAGTGCTGGGCGCGACCGGGCCAACCCTGGAGTATGCGGTTACCTACGCCGGTATCCTGTTGCCGAACATGCCGATACTGGTGCTGGGCATGAGTATGGCGGCGGGTGTGCGTGCGGTGGGTGACGCGCGGCGCTCGATGTGGGCGACCGTGCTGGGCTCGCTGGTCAACGCGGCGCTGGATCCGCTGTTCATCTTTACCTTCGGCTGGGGGCTGGAGGGGGCCGCCTGGGCGTCGGTGGTGGCGCGGTGCGTGGTGTTCGTTGTCGCCTGGTGGGCGATCTCCAGCGTGCACAAGCTGCCCTGCCGTATCTCGTTGCGCGAGTTTATCGCTGATATAAGGCCTATCATGGGAATCGCCGCGCCGGCGGTACTCACCAATCTCGCCACGCCGATCAGCAACAGTTTTGTGCTGAAGACCATGTCTCAGTTCGGCGATAGCGCAGTGGCTGGGGCGGCGATTATGGGCAGAATCACGCCCGTGGCCTTTGCCGGCATCTTCGCCCTGTCCGGGGCGGTCGGGCCTATCGTGGGGCAGAATGCGGGCGCCGGCTTGTACGATCGCGTGCGAGCTACTCTGGCCGGGGCACTGGCCTTCAATGCGCTATATGTCCTGGTGGTGTGGCTTATCCTGGGTATCTGCGCCGAGGGCATCGTCCGTGCGTTTTCAGCCAGCGATACCGCGGCGGAACTGATCCTGTTCTACTCCTACTTCCTCGCCGGCACCTTTGCGCTCAATGGTTGCCTGTTTGTGGCCAATGCCAGCTTCAATAACCTGCGACATCCGCACTGGGCCACCTGTTTCAACTTTGGCCGTGCGGTGTTGGGCACTATGCCGGCGGTTTATTTTGGTGCACAGTGGTTTGGGCCACGCGGTGTAATGGCGGGCGAGGCAATTGGCTCGATGGTGTTCGGTCTGGCTGCGCTGGTGGGTGTGTTCGTGTTGGTGCGCAGGCTGGAGCGGGATCAGGGTCCGATTGCAGTGAGCCCCCTGTCTGATCCGAAAATTGTCGGGCTGGAAACCGAGCGCGAGCCGCCCGTCTGAACCTCTACAGCCTCTCGAGGTACGACTGGTACTCGAGCTGCGTAATACGGCGCCGAAATTCCCGAATTTCCTGTTCCTTGGTGAGCGTGAAAATCCGCTGCAGCTCGGCGCCCAGACTGTTGCGTATGAAGTCCGAATCGCTGAACAGTTTCACCGCGTCCGGCATGTAGACCGGTAGTGAGGATTCTTCCTGGGCGTAACCGTCTCCGGTAATCGGGTCACCCGGAGAAATATTCTGCTCGATGCCGTCGAGCATCGCCGACAACAGCACCGCAAACAGTAAATAGGGGTTGGCATCTGCTCCCGCCACACGGTGCTCAAGGCGCCGTGCGGTCTGGCTGCCGGCAGGTACACGCACCGCCACGGTGCGATTTTCAAAGCCCCAGCTGGGAAAGGTTGGCGCGTGTGCGCCGGGCTGGAAGCGGCGGTAGCCGTTGTAACTGGGCGCGAAGATGGCCACCGAGTCCGCCATATTCAGCAGGCAGCCACCGATTGCATTGTGCAACAGGGGCGAGCCTTTATCGGTACCGTCGTCAAAGACATTGGCATTGTTCTTGTCGAGCACGCTGCAGTGGATGTGCATACCGTTGCCCCCCTCATCCTCGAAGGGCTTGGGCATAAAGGTCGCAATGAGCTTGTGCTTGGCGGCAACACCCTTGATCAGGCGCTTCATCATGACAATCTGCTTGGCGGCCAGCACAGGGTTGTCCACGTGCTGCATATTGATTTCGTACTGGGAAGGGGCGTTCTCCTTGACCACACCGTCAAACGGCAGATCCTGGATCTCGCAGGCCAGGCGCAGGTCTTCCATCATGTCCTGGTGGTGGTTGAGTACGTCCAGGCCGTAGGTGTTGCCACCGACCGGCGTGCCGCCCACCGGCGACGGGCAGGTGTGGCCCGGCACCGTGTCGTTCCATTGCACCAGGCTGAACTCGAGCTCGGCCGCGACCACCGGCTTCAGGCCCGCTTCCTGGTAGCGGGCCAGGACCTGTTTCAGCACGTGGCGTGGATCACCCGGGTACGGCGTGCCATCGCCATTGAACATGGACAACATCACCTGGCCGTGCTGCCCGCCCGCCGCCCAGGGAGTGGGCAGCAGGGAGCCTTCCACCGGACGGCAGATGCCGTCGGCGTCGCCCGAGGCGAAGACAAGCTCTTCCACGTCGCGACCCCAGATATCCAGACTGAGCGCAGTCTTGGGCAGTTTGAGTTCGCCGTCGAAAATCTTGGTCAGCTTGTGTCGGGGGACCCATTTGCCCCGCATGACCCCGTTGCAGTCAGGTAGCAGCGCTTCGATGGTGGTGATTTCAGGGTGTGCCCGCAGGAACCAATCGGCTTCAACCGACATGATTGCACCGTACAGTTAGCGGTAAGCATGCACTATCTAGATGCGCCCGCCTGAGCTCAATGCCCTAGTTGGGGCAGCGGCGATTCGCAGCTGTTTTACAGGGGTTTCAGCGGCTTAGCGCGGCGACATGTAGATGCTGAGAGGGTCCTGCCCGGCGGCCTGTCCAAGACAGGACATGCTGTTGAGGAAGAGAGAGAAAAGATCGGTCTGCGAACTGACATCGAGCTTGCGGTAAATGCTCTTGCGGTGGCGCCTCACCGTCTCCACCGCAATTTCCAGGCGTTCAGCGGAGGTGTCGGTGCCGTAGCCGCGCAGCATCAGTTCGAGCACGTCTTTTTCGCGTGGCGATAGCATGGACTCGCCGAACGTGCGAAAGGCGAGGTCAATCTGGTGATCAATGCCCGGTTGAATCAGGTTGTTCACCGCGAACTCATTGTGTTCGCTATGCGATTTGATCAACTCCGAAATTGGCTCCGCCAGCAGGTAGAGCGTTTCGTACTCCTGTTCAGTAAATGGCCCGTTGCCGGGCAGGCGCATCATGCTCAGGTTGATGACATTGCCGCCTTCAAGCTTTGCCAGGTAGATCGCCTCGTCCTGGGTCCCGGTGTCGCCGTAGTACTCGCGGTAGTAGTTGGATTCTTTCAGTTTGCCCATCGTGACGCGCGACAGGCGGTAGATTTTTGCCCGCGGCTGCTGCATGGACGTCTGGTAAAACGGATCTTCGCGGTAAGGGCCATCCAGGTACTGATCAATTTGTGCGGGAACGGCGTGCTCGGGAATTTCGTGGTACAGGACGCGCGGCGGCAAGTCGCGGTGGTAGAGCCACACCTGGGGGTAATCGATTTTTACCTGGCCGCGAATCGCGGCGACCAGCGCAGGGAAAAAGTCGCCTGTCCCCAACGTAGCGATCGCCCGGGAGAGATCTTTATTCCACTTGCTCAGTTGAGTGATGTCGTTCATTGGGGTCGGTAGTGTTATTAGTGTTCTTGATCCCCATAGTGCGTAGCTGTCCGTGTGTTGTCAAACCGGCGATTTTTTGAACGCTGCGCCGATCGAAACCGGTGGCGGGGAGGTGCGCGATGGTTATGCAGTGCACCGGCCCTTCGCCGGCGTCGCTGACACCGCGATACCCCTAAGCAAGCGCGGTCGATATAAAGTCGCTGCCGACATGCAGAGAATTTCACCAACCCCCTGCGCTATACTTCTGTCCTGTGCGAAGGAGCGGAAGATGGTAGCCAAACCGCTGGAAAAGGCGGACCTTTACAACGAGACGGTACCTATTGAGTTTACCCGTGCGCTGCTGGTGCAGGCACGCGCCTATGAGCGCGATGTCGACGCCATGTTGCGCGCGGCGCGCTTTCCCTTCGACCCGCTGCGCGAGGACATGCAGACGGCCTTTGTTTCCCGAGAGCAGTATTCGCGGTTGTGCCTGGAACTGTTCCGGGAATTGGGGGATGAATCCGGTGGTGTCATGCCGGACGTGCAGACTCCCCTGGGCACCACGCGCCTGATGGCGTTGAGTATGATCAACAGCTCAACGCTGCTGGCGGCGCTGCGGCGCTCTATCGAATTTAACCGTGTCTGCCGCGTGCGGCAGGGTGCAGAGCTGGTCAATGAACTGATCGTGGACGAGGAGGGCAAGGAGGCCACCCTGACGTACCGCCTCAGCGACGACGCCATGGCCCATCAGCACAGCGTGCTGTGCAACCTGGGCATCTGGATGCGCTTCAGCGGCTGGCTCATCGGGCAGCAGATCGATATCACGCGTGCGTCCTGCGCCGGCGCCCAACCGTCATTCATGGCGGGTATTCGCCACTTTTTCCCCTGCCCGGTCACCTTCGACCAGCCGGTAAATTCCGTGACCTTTAGCGCACGCCTGCTTGAATCTGAACTGGTCAGGACGGAGCACGAGCTGCACGAATTCCTGAAACTGGCTCCTTACTATCTGGTGATAGAGCCGCTGGAGGCCACTCGCAGCATTACCTATCGAATCCGCGAGATTCTCGGCGACGATTTTTACGAGGAGATGCCCAGCTTTGAGGAATTGACGGGGCTGCTGAACATGTCGGCGCGCACGCTGCGCCGTAGGCTGGAGAAAGAGGGAACCTCCTACCAGCGGATCAAGGACAACGCGCGCCGTGATGCCGCTATCACCATGCTCAGCCGTCAGGGCATGACGGTGAGTGAAGTGGCAGAGCGGGTGGGTTTCTCTGATCCCAGCGCGTTTCACCGCTCATTCAAGAAGTGGACAGGGCAGAGCCCGGGGTCCTACCGCTAGCCGTTGTAGGGCAGCGGATCAGTCGCCCCAGTCCAGGGGCTCGGTCCGCCAACGTGTTTGCCAGGCCCTGTAGACCTTGTCGCTGTAGGTGCGCCTGCCCACACTGCCGTTGTAGCGCGCCAGCCCCTTGTGCAGGTCGCCGTTCTCTTTTTTCAGGTAGAACTGCAATATGCGACAGCCGTAATCGAAGTTGGTGAGGTTGTCCGTGAGGTTGTCGTCCGGGCGACCAATTTCATCTTTCCAGAACGGCATCACCTGCATCATGCCCTGGGCACCCACGCGAGAAACCGCAAACCGGTCAAAGTGGCTTTCCACCTCGATGACCGCCAGCACCAGCTCGGGTGGCAGCTCGGCGCGGATGGCCGCACTGTGGATTTGCCTTAGCAGTTGCAGGCGTTGTTGCGGATCTTTCACGAAGCGACTGAGCCTGCCGGACATGTCGACCAGCCAGACTTCGGCGTCGTAGCGATCCTCGAAACTGTCCGCGCCCACGATGGTGCTCTCGAGGAAGTCGCGCAGTTCGGCGCGCTCCTGCGGGTCGTCCGGTTGGGCAATGGCGGCAGGCGCAGCGCCAACTGTAAAAAAAACCGACATGAGAAAGCCCAGGGCCAGGTGGAGAGGAGTGCGGGCTAACCTGCGCCTGACGTTCATCTCAGCTACGTGGCAAGGCGCTGCAGCAGGAAATCGATAATGTCGTCGCGTGCAACCAGTTGCGAATCCTCATCGCGGCGCCCTTTGTACTCGATGTTGTTGTCTGCCAGCGCGCGATCACCGATGACGATGCGGTGTGGAATCCCGATCAGCTCCATGTCAGCAAATTTTACACCCGGCCGTTCGTTGCGATCGTCGAGCAGCACACTGATACCGGCAGCGCACAGCGTTGCGTACAGGTCCTCAGCGCAGGCCGCCACATCCGCAGACTTTTGCATGTTCAGCGGCACGATGGCGAGCTGGAAGGGCGCCATGCTGTCCGGCCAGATAATGCCCTTGTCGTCGTGGTTCTGTTCTATAGCAGCGGCGACGATGCGCGTTACTCCAATGCCATAACAACCCATGGTAACGGTAATGCTCTTGCCGTTTTCGTCCAGTACCTGTGCGCCCATCGCCTCGCTGTACTTGGTGCCCAGCTGGAAGATATGGCCTACCTCGATACCGCGCCGTATCAACAGTTTGCCCTGGCCGTCGGGGCTTGGGTCGCCCTCTACGACATTGCGCAGATCGGCGATCTCGCCCGGCTCACAATCGCGCTCCCAGTTGACACCGGTGTAATGCCAGCCGTCTTCATTGGCGCCGCAGGTAAAGTCAGCAACCTGGGCTGCTGCACGATCCACGATGGTGGGGAGTTTCAGGCCGACGGGGCCCAGCGAGCCGAAACCGGCGCCGCAGGCGCTTTTCACCTGCGCCTCGTCCGCCATCTGCAGGGGGCTGCCGACGCCGGCGAGCTTTTCAGCCTTGATGGCGTTGAGTTGGTGATCGCCACGCAGCACCAGGGCCACCAGGCTGCCGTCTTCCTCGCCCTCAACGACCAGGGTTTTCAGGCAGGTGCTTGCCTCGACGGACAGGTGCCCGGTCAATTCCTCGATGCTGCCAACGCCCGGTGTCGCCACGCGCTGCATTTCGCCGGCGGGTTCCGGTCTTGCTTGTTCCGGTATCAGTGCCTCGGCCATTTCGACATTGGCGGCGTAGTCGCTGCTGTCGGAAACGGCGATGGCATCTTCGCCGGAATTCGCCAGAACATGGAATTCGTGTGAGCCGCTGCCGCCGATACTGCCGGTGTCGGCTATGACGGGTCGAAATTCCAGCGCCAGACGGGTGAATATTCGCGAGTAGGTGTCGTACATCTCGCCGTAGGTCTTTTCCAGCGACGCCTGATCAACGTGGAAGGAATAGGCGTCTTTCATTACGAACTCTCGCGAGCGCATCACGCCGAAGCGCGGACGAATTTCATCGCGCACCTTGGTCTGTATCTGGTACAGGTTTGCAGGCAGTTGCTTGTAGCTTTTTATCTCGTCGCGTACCAGTGAGGTGATGACTTCCTCGTGTGTCGGGCCCAGGCAGAAGTCGCGCTGGTGCCGGTCCTTGATGCGCAGCAGCTCGGGTCCGTATTGCTCCCAGCGGCCGGATTCTTCCCATAATTCAGCAGGTTGCACTACCGGCATGCTCAGCTCCAACGCGCCTGAGCGATCCATTTCCTCGCGCACTATCGCCTCTACCCTGCGCACAACACGCAGGCCCAGGGGCAGCCAGGAATAGAGGCCGGCGGCCAACTTGCGAATCAAACCGGCGCGCAGCATGAGCTGATGGCTGACGATTTCAGCGTCGGACGGGGTTTCTTTCAAAGTTGAAATAAGGAAGTTGCTGGTGCGCATTTTTTCAGTCTGGCTCTAGGTCAGTCGTGCAGCTTGTTCGGTAAGCGAGCTAGTTTACGTGCGAACTGTTAGAGGGTACAGCACTCAACAATGTGTGTTGCGAACGACAGGGTGAAGCCGGCACCGCGGTTTCAATCGCGAAAACGCAATCCGTGTTTTACGCGCGCAACGCGGACACTGAAAAAACAGGGGTTTTTTTACGTTCGGGCGCTGAAAACGCTTGTATTGTAGCGTTTCATCAAGTATACATTGCGTGTTCCTTGTGGCAGGTGAGTTTTCGAGTCGTTGGAAAGCGAACCTAAAGGTAACAAAAAGTGATCCATCAAAATTATTAGGGAAGGTTCTACAAAAATGGCAACCAGAAAAGCAGCAAAGAAAAAAGCTCCGGCCAGGAAAGCGGCGAAAAAAAAGGCTCCTGCACGTAAAAAGGCAGCCAAAAAAGCCGCACCAAAGAAAGCGGCTCCCGCTCTTCGCGACAAAATGACCAAGAGCCAGATCGTTGGCAGCATTGCTGACAGCACAGATCTGTCGAAGAAGCAGGTCGGCGCCGTACTGGAAGAGCTGGAAACCCTGATCGAGCGCAGCATCAAGAAGCGCGCGGTTGGCGAGTTCACTGTTCCCGGTCTGATGAAGATCACCACTGTGAAGAAGCCTGCCCGCAAGGCACGCAAGGGCATCAACCCCTTCACCGGTGAAGAGACTGTGTTCAAGGCGAAGCCTGCCAGCATCGCGGTCAAGATCCGTCCTCTTAAGAAGCTGAAGGAATACGCTGCTTCTTAAAGGATTGCCCTGACCGGCTCAGCCCAGCTTCACGCTGAAGCGGGGCCGGTCATTCGCTTCCCTCCCTGGCGCTGGCTGGCGCAGGGCACCCTCACCCCCGAATCTACTAGAGCCGTCCATCCGATTGGTTGTAGCCCTCAGCTTGGCCTGCTGCCTGCCTTGCGATAGAATTCGCGCCTCGATTTTTCTCTCTTTTACAGCCAAGTTTGGTGGAGTTGATCCATGCCGATCTATGAATACCAGTGTCAGGACTGCGGCGAGGGGCTGGAAGCCCTGCAAAAGCTCAGCGATGCACCGCTGGTCGAATGCCCGGCCTGCAAAAAGCCTGCGTTGAAGAAGAAGGTATCCGCCGCCGCATTCCGTTTGAAGGGCAGTGGCTGGTACGAGACCGATTTCAAGACAGGGAACAAGAAGAACCTCGCCGCGGAGGGTGACTCCGGCGCGCCGAAGGATTCCTCGGATAAGAAGTCGTCCGAGAAAGGCTCAGGTGACGCCAAGAGCGCCAAGCCCGCCGGTAAATCTGGCGGCAGTAACGGCCAGCAGACAGCCTGAGTCACCGGGCCACTCACTCACACGGATACCAGCTATGCGCAGTCACTATTGTGGTGCACTCACCACAGACAACATCGACGAGACCGTCACCCTTTGCGGCTGGGTAGATCGTCGCCGCGATCACGGGGGCGTGATTTTTCTCGATCTGCGCGATCGTGAAGGCATTGTGCAGGTGGTATTCGACCCGGATACCGAGGAACACTTCGAGCGCGCTGATCGTGTTCGCAGTGAGTACGTGCTCAAGGTCACCGGCCGGGTGCGGGCGCGCTCCGCGGAGACCGTGAATCCATCCATGCCTACCGGCGAGATTGAGGTGCTGGGCAAGGAGCTGCAGATTCTTAACAGCGCTGCCACCCCGCCGTTCCAGCTCGACGAGTACACCAACGTTGGCGAGGAAGTGCGCCTGCAGTATCGCTACATGGATTTGCGCCGGCACGAGATGCAGGATCGCCTGATACTGCGCTCGAAGATCACCTCCGCAGTGCGTAACTTTCTTGATAACGAGGGGTTTCTGGACATCGAAACCCCCATTCTTACCCGCGCGACGCCCGAAGGCGCCCGCGATTACCTGGTTC
The DNA here is from genome assembly GCA_030426545.1 of Gammaproteobacteria bacterium. Lineage (GTDB taxonomy): Bacteria > Pseudomonadota > Gammaproteobacteria > Pseudomonadales > Halieaceae > Marimicrobium. Next base: position 24,079 of record JAUHYL010000019.1, on the reverse strand, counting down.
CAAGCCGCACCCACCCCGGGCAGTTTTTTGCGTTGCCGCAGAGCCCGCAATTGTTCAAGCAGCTGCTCATGGTTTCCGGGTTTGATCGCTATTACCAGATCGCCAAGTGTTTTCGTGACGAGGATTTGCGCGCCGATCGACAGCCGGAATTCACACAGATAGATATTGAAACGGCCTTCCTGGACGAGGAAGCGGTGATGGAAATTACCGAGCGTATGATTCGCGAGCTGTTCAAGAACGTGCTGGACGTGGAGTTACCCGATTTCCCGCACATGAGCTGGGCAGACGCGATGGAACGTTACGGTTCCGACAAGCCCGATCTTCGCATCCCGCTGGAACTCATCAGCATTGATGACCTGATGCAGCAGGTGGAATTCAAGGTATTTCGCGGGCCGGCGGATGATCCGGCGGGCCGCGTGGCCGCGTTGAAGGTGACCGGCGGCGCCACCATCAGCCGCAAGGAAATAGACGCCTACACAGACTACGTGAGTATTTTTGGCGCCAAGGGTCTGGCCTGGATCAAGGTCAATGATATCGACGCCGGGGTCGAGGGCCTGCAATCCCCCATTTTGAAGTTCATGCCGGACGACGTGATTGCACAGATGATGCAGCGCCTTGAGGCGGCCAATGGCGACATCATTTTCTTCGGTGCAGACCGCCGCAACATTGTGAATGAAGCCCTCGGCGCGCTGCGCATCAAGGTCGCCGAGGACATCGGGCTTGTCGGTGAAGGCTGGGCGCCGCTTTGGGTAGTCGACTTCCCCATGTTCGAAGAAGATGGTGCCGGCGGCCTGACCCCGCTGCACCATCCTTTCACCGCGCCGTCCTGCAGCGTCGAGGAGCTGGCAGATAACCCCGCCGATGCCCTGTCACGCGCTTACGACATGGTGCTTAACGGTTGCGAACTGGGCGGTGGCAGTGTTCGTATTCACCAACGCGACATGCAGGAAGCGGTGTTTCGCATACTCGGGATCAGCGAGGAGGAGGCCGGCGAGAAGTTCGGCTTCCTGCTCAAGGCGTTGCAATACGGCGCCCCACCTCATGCGGGACTCGCCTTTGGTCTCGACAGGCTGGTGATGTTGATGGCTGGAGCCGCGTCCATTCGCGACGTGATCGCCTTCCCCAAGACGCAGAGTGCGGCCTGTGTGATGACCGATGCGCCCGGTGATGTCAGCGCACAACAGCTCAGGGAACTGAACATCCGCCTGCGCCAGGCGCGCGAAGAGAATAAACCCGCGGATTAGATTCGTATAAAGGAAGGAAGACGCAATGGCCGGCCACAGTAAATGGGCGAACATCAAACACCGCAAGGCAGCCCAGGATGCCAAGCGCGGTAAAGTCTTCACCAAATTGATACGCGAGCTGGTAGTGGCCGCCAAACAGGGTGGCCCCCTTCCCGAGGACAACCCGCGCCTGCGCGCCGCCGTCGACAAAGCCCTGGGCGCGAACATGACGCGCGACACCATCGACAGGGCCATCGCCCGCGGCGCGGGCACCAACGACGCCGACGACATGGAGGAGCTGACCTATGAAGGCTATGCTCCCGGCGGCATTGCGGTGCTGGTAGAAGTGATGACCGACAACCGCAATCGCACCGTCGCTGAAGTGCGTCACGCCTTCACCAAGCGCGGCGGCAACCTCGGTACCGATGGCTCGGTGGGCTACCTTTTCACCCGCAAGGGCCAGCTTAATTTTCCGGCCGGTGTAGACGAAGACGCCCTCATGGAGGCCGCGCTGGAGGCCGGTGCCGAGGATTTCGATAGCAATGACGACAGCTCCGTCGATGTAACCACGCCCTGGGAGGAGTTCGGCGCCGTCAAGGAAGCGCTGGAATCCGCTGGTTTCGTCGCCGAATCAGGTGAGGTCACCATGATTGCCTCCACCACCGTACCGGTCGATGCCGATGGCGCAGAAAAACTGATGGCGCTGGTGGATTCCCTCGAAGACCTGGATGACGTGCAAAACGTGTACACCAACGTCGATATCCCCGACGAGGTGCTGGCGGCGCTCTAATTCCGACTATTCTCCGCTTCCAAGTCGCTGCGCCATTAGCAACGCCCAGCAGACCATCGCCCAAAGAACCCAACCTCCATACTCTTCCAGCGGCAAGAGACAACAAATGGCCTGACGGTGCCTGGGTGGCGGGGTGAGTATCTTAGCCCTCCGAACCCCGCCACCCAGGCACCGTCAGGCCCTGCACCCCCACACCACCCCGCAGAACCCGCCCCCACAGCCCACAAACCCTACTGACCCACACTGTAAATTTGTACATAATAGGACGCAGTAGCCACCGCGCGGAAAAACTCATGTTGAGCAAGGCATGTCGCTAATACTGGGGATCGATCCCGGCTCCCGGAAAACCGGCTTTGGCATCATCAACCACGTGGCGGGGCGTAACGAGTACGTCACCAGCGGCATTATTCGCCTGCCCGAAGATGAGCTGCCAGAGCGGCTCAGAATCATTTACGAGAGCGTCAGCGAACTGGTGGAGCAGTACAGCCCGCAGGAGGCGGCGGTGGAGCAGGTCTTCATGGCCAAGAGCGCCGGCTCTGCATTAAAGCTCGGGCATGCACGCGGCGCGGCGATTGTCGCCTGCGTGGCCAGCAACATGCCCGTGGCAGAGTATTCTGCGCGGCAGATTAAACAATCCGTCGTCGGTAGCGGCGCGGCCGACAAGGAGCAGGTGCAGCATATGGTCAAGGTTCTGCTCAAGCTGCCCGCAGCACCGGCGGAGGATGCCGCCGATGCGCTGGCAGCGGCACTGTGCCACGCGCATACCCAACAGAGTTTGATTCACATGGCCGGCGCCACGGCCGTCAGAAGGCGGCGGCTCAGATGATCGGCAGAATCCGCGGTGTATTGGCGCTGAAGCAACCCCCCGATATCCTGGTGGAGGTGGCCGGCGTCGGCTATGAACTGCAGGTGCCCATGACCACCCTGTTTCGTCTGCCCGAGGTTGGCAGCGAGGTCACGCTGGTCACGCACTTTGTGGTGCGCGAAGACGCGCAACTACTGTACGGCTTTATCGACGAGAATGATCGCGTGCTCTTCCGACAGTTGATCAGAGTCAGCGGCGTGGGGCCAAAACTCGCGTTGACGATTCTGTCGGGCATGGATGCCACGCATTTCGTACGCTGTGTGCAGCGCGATGACGTGGCCGCGCTGGTGGCACTGCCGGGTGTGGGCAAGAAAACCGCCGAGCGCCTGCTGGTGGAGATGCGCGATAAACTCAAGGATTGGCTGGCGCATGCCGAGGGCGCAGAGGTGGCATCAATGCCCGTGGAGCCGCTGGTGGATATTATCGCCGACGCCGAGGGCGCGCTGGTGGCGCTGGGATACAAGCCGCAGGAGGCCAGCCGCATGGTCGCCGCTGTGAACGAGGATAGCGTTGACGACAGCGAAGAGCTCATTCGCCGCGCACTCAAAGCGGCAGTCAGTGCATGAGGCATCGCGCATGATAGAAACCGATCGATTAATCGCCCCCGCGGCCCAGAGTCCGCGCGAAGATGCCATTGACCGGGCGATTCGGCCGCGCAGCCTGCAGGAATACGTGGGCCAACCCGCCGTGCGCGAACAGATGGACATCTTTCTCGCCGCCGCGAAGGGACGCGGGGAGCCACTGGACCATACCCTGATATTCGGCCCGCCCGGCCTGGGCAAAACCACGCTGGCGAGCATCATCGCCAATGAGATGGGCGTCTCACTGAAGACGACCTCCGGCCCGGTACTGGAAAAAGCCGGTGATATCGCCGCCCTGATGACCAATCTTGAACCGGGCGACGTGCTGTTTATCGACGAGATTCACCGCCTCAGCCCGTTCGTGGAGGAGATCCTCTACCCCGCGATGGAGGACTTCCAGCTCGATATCATGATCGGCGAGGGCCCGGCGGCCCGTTCCATCAAGCTGGATCTGCCACCGTTCACCCTGGTGGGCGCCACCACGCGGGCGGGGTTGTTGACCTCGCCACTGCGCGATCGTTTCGGCATCGTGCAGCGCCTGGAGTTTTACCAGGTGTCGGATCTGGCCCATATTGTGGAGCGCTCGGCGCACATTCTCGAAATGGATGTGGATCCCGCCGGCGCGGCGGAGATAGCGCGGCGCGCCCGTGGCACGCCTCGCATTGCCAACCGTTTGCTGCGCCGGGTGCGTGACTACGCGGAGGTAAAGGGCGATGGGCGCATCGATGCCGACATCGCCGATCGCGCGCTGGACATGCTCAGTGTGGATCAGAAGGGCTTCGACCATCTCGATCGTCGCCTGTTGCTGGCCATGATCGAGAAGTTCGACGGCGGACCGGTGGGTGTGGATAGCCTCAGCGCGTCCATTTCCGAAGAGCGCGGTACGATAGAGGACGTGCTGGAGCCCTACCTTATCCAGCAGGGCTACATGCTGCGCACCCCGCGGGGTCGCATGGTGACACGCAATGCCTACCTGCACTTTGGCCTGCCGGCACCCGCCGCGAACCGGGACAGCGCGGCGGCCAATTTGTCTCTGGATCTGGGCAGCCCTGAAGGGCAGGGCGATGAACACAGCGACGATTCGGGCCCGGGTGAGGGCGAGTAGCACCGGTGAAGGAATTTTCGACCCCCGTGCGGGTCTACATTGAGGATACCGACGCCGGGGGCATCGTCTACTACGTCAATTACCTGAAGTTCATGGAGCGGGCGCGCACGGAATTTATGCGCTCCCTGGGCTATGGCAAGGACTACATCTTTAACCATGACCTGATGTTCGTGGTGCGCGATGTGAATGTCTCCTACGAACGCCCGGCGCGGCTGGACGATGAGCTTATGGCCACTGCTGGGGTCAGCCGGGTGCGAGGCGCCGGCATCGTGTTCGAACAGCGTATTCTGCGCGCACAGGAGTTGCTGGCCGCTGGCACCATTACGGTGGCCTGTGTGGATCGTGCAGGGCAGAAGGTGAGGCGCCTGCCCGCTGTCATGGTGAATGACCTGCAGGATTTTCAGGCGTAAACAAGGGGCTGCCGGGTAAAAACGCCGCATAAAAACAGGCCGCAGTAAACGTAATAACCTGCCTGACTGGCCAGGTAAAAAAACAAGCACTTACGTTGGGGGAAATCAGAATTGGAAGAACAAATCGGCTTGCTGGAACTGATCCTGGGTGCCAGCCTTACTGTGCAGTTGGTCATGCTGTTGCTGCTGCTGGCCTCGGTCGTGTCCTGGTACATGATCGTCAACCGGGTGATCTACTTCCGCAATGCCTGGGATGAAATGTACCGCTTCGAGGAGCGCTTCTGGTCCGGCATCGATTTGTCGCAGCTGTACCGCGAGGGCAATGAAAAAGCCTCCGACGGCCATGCCATTCTGGGCATGGAGAGTATTTTTCGCGCCGGCTTCAAAGAATTTTCCCGCCTCGCCCAGCAGGAAGGGGTGGATTCAGAAGCGGTGATAGAAGGCTCCCGCCGTGCCATGCGCGTGGCGGCCATGCGCGAAGAAGAGCGGCAGGAAAAACACCTGCCGTTCCTCGCTTCCGTCGGCTCTACCAGCCCCTATATCGGCCTGTTTGGCACCGTGTGGGGCATCATGCATTCCTTCCGGGGGCTGGCCAACGCCACCCAGGCAACGCTGGCCACGGTGGCGCCGGGTATTTCCGAGGCCCTGATCGCCACCGCCATGGGCCTGTTCGCCGCCATCCCGGCGGTGCTGGCCTACAACCGCTTCGCCTCGCGCGTGGATGTGATGAACGGCCGCTACGACACGTTCATGGACGAGTTCTCGGGCATCCTGTCGCGCCAGGCTTACGCCCTGCGCAACCGGGGGGAGTAGGCGTCTTATGACGGGCAGGCGTAACAAGCACCGCGCAATGTCGGAGATCAACGTGGTCCCCTACATTGATGTGATGCTGGTGTTATTGATTATTTTCATGGTGACCGCGCCCATGCTGATGCAGGGTGTGAAGGTCGATCTGCCCGAGGCCAGTGCCGATCCGGTGGAAAACCAGGACAGCGAACCCGTGATTGTCTCGGTGGATGCCTCGGGCCAGTTGTACCTGAACCTGGGCCAGGAAAAGCAGGTTCTGGCCCTGCCCACGATTAAGGACAGGGTGGCCGCCGTCATGCGCCGCAACCCGGAAAAACCGGTACTTATCTGGGGTGACCGCGCAGTGCCCTACGGTGACGTGGTGACCGTTATGGTCGCGCTGCAGGAGGCCGGCGCACCCAGCGTTGGTCTGGTTACCGAAGACGCGCCATGAACGCTTCGGTTTACGCCAAGCCCGTTATGCCGCGCATCGTGCTGCGGCCCGCGCTGGCAACGGTGCTGTTGCATGCGTTGCTGATCTACCTGCTGACCTTGAACATCAGTTTTGGCGAGCCCGATGTGGTGCGCGTAAAACCAGCCCCCAAGGTCATTAACGCGACGCTGGTGGACGTGAGCCAGATCAGAAAGCCGGAGCCGGTGAAAAAGCCGCCGCCGAAAAAGCCCGTAGCGAAGAAACCCGTGCCGAAGCCACCGCCGGTAAAAAAGGCGGTGCCGAAGAAACCGGCGCCCAAAAAAGTTGAGCAACCGAAAACCGAAGTCAAAAAAGCCGAACCCAGGGCCGAGGTCGCGAAACCCGAGCCGCGCGTTACCGCCGCGGAACTGGCGGCCCTTGCGCAGGCGGAACTGAACGACGCCATCGCCGCGGAGCAGTCCGCCACAGCGGAGCAGATGACCGCCAGCTACGCCGCCCTGATTCAGCAGACGGTCATCGGGTACTGGAGCCGGCCGCCCAGCGCGCGCAATGGTATGGAGACGCTGCTGCAGGTACAGCTGGTGCCCACCGGCGAGGTGGTCAGCGTTACCGTACTGAGAGGCAGCGGCAACAGCGCCTTTGATGCCTCCGCCGTTAACGCGGTGAAAAAGGCGGGCGCCTTTCCGGAGTTGCAAAATCTACCCAATGCAGAGTTTGAACGCACTTTCCGGCGCTTTAGACTGCTCTTTAAACCAGAGGATTTACGTTACTGATGAACAGAACCCACGCCGTATTTGCGTCTCTACTGCTGCTTGTGTGCAGCCTGGCCGCGCGCGCCGAACTGGTAATCGAGATTACCCAGGGTGTCGATAACCCCACACCCATCGCCGTGGTGCCTTTTACCTGGAGCGGCGCGGGAACCGCTCCGGAAGATCTGGCCGGTGTCATCGACGGTGACCTTGCCCGCTCAGGCCAGTTCGACCCGGTGGGCCGCGCCGATATGCTCGGGCGACCCAGCAAACCCGACGAGGTGTTCTATCGCGACTGGCGGGCAATCGGCTCGGATTACCTGCTGATCGGGCGCGCCAGGGCGCTGCCTGAGGTGGTTGGTCATATACAGGTGGAATACGAGTTGTTCGATGTAAACCGCCAGATGATGGTGTATTCCGGGATGGTGAAGGGGCCGGCCAGCGAGGCGCGGATGATCGCGCACCGTGTGGCGGATGCGGTCTACGAGAAACTCACCGGCATTCCCGGTGCTTTTGCCACGCGTATGTTGTACGTCTCGGTCACCCGCGTGCCGGGCGGTAAGGACTATTTCCGCCTCACGCTGGCGGACTCCGACGGCGCGCGGCCCATCGTGCTGCTGGAATCACGCGAGCCCGTGCTCGCGCCCACCTGGTCTCCGGACGGCAAACACATTGCCTATGTTTCCTTTGAAACCACTCGCCCCGCGATCTACCGTCAGGAGCTGGCGACCGGCAAGCGCGAGCAACTCACCAACTTCCGGGGATTGAACGGCGCTCCTGCCTGGTCACCGGACGGCAATACCATGGCCATGGTCCTGTCCAAGGACGGCAGTCCGGACATCTACCTGATGGATTTGGCCACGCGGCGCCTGACGCGCGTGACCACACACTACGCAATCGACACCGAGCCCACCTGGATGCCCGATGGGCGCTCCCTGCTGTTCACCTCGGACCGCGGCGGCAAGCCACAGATTTACCGCTACGATATGCGTTCCCGCGATGTCCAGCGGCTGACCTTTGAGGGCAGCTATAACGCCCGTGCGCGGGTTGCCCAGAACGGGCGCGACGTGGTGCTGGTGCACCAGAAGGACAGTGATTTCAATATTGCCGTGCTCGATCTGGAGACCGGCAGAATGCTGCCGCTGACCACCACCGAATTGGACGAGAGCCCCAGTATCGCGCCAAATGGCTCTATGGTATTGTACGCAACCAAGCACGCAGGGCGCGGTATTCTGGCTGCGGTGGCCGTGAACGGTTCGGTGAAATTCCGCCTGCCGGCGCGGGAGGGCGACGTAAGAGAGCCCGCCTGGTCACCCTATATGCCATGATGGCCGTTTGGGGACGGGGCGCTGAAAACACTCCCGCCATTTGAAACAACTTCTCATTGGAAACCGAGGAAAGGGACTATGAAACTTGTACCTACCGTGGGGAAAGTAACCGCGCTGATCTTCAGCGCGTTTCTGCTGGCGGCCTGTTCCGGCAGCGATACACAAGAGCAGGACGAAGCGGCGGCCCGCGCAGCAGAGGAAGCGGCGGCCAGAGCGGCGGCGGCAACTGCGCAGCAGGCCGAGATGCAGCGCCTGCAGGAAGCGGCAGCGGCAGTCGGCAACCTGTTTTACTTCGAGTTCGACAGCTCTGCGTTAACGCAGGATTCCATCAATAAACTCGACGCGCACATCGCACTGCTGCAACAGACGGAGCGCAGTATCCGCCTGGAAGGCCACGCAGACGAACGCGGCACACGCGATTACAACATGGCCCTGGGTGAGCGACGCGCGAACTCTGTGCGCGACTACATGGTTGCCAATGGCATTGCCAATTACCGCATCGAAACGGTGAGCTACGGTGAAGAGCGCCCCCTGGCGTACGGATCCGGTGAGGCCAACTGGTCGCAGAACCGTCGTGTGGAACTGAAGTAACGGGATAGCGATGTTCGACAGTCGTAAGCTGATTCTCCTGTGCGGGCTGGTTGTAATGACCGGCCCGCTGTCATTCACGGCGCAGGCCCAGAGCGGTTATGTTGATCTGGAGGCCGAGGCGGCAGCGCGCGAGGCTGCCCGGGCGGCCACGGGGGAGGGCGTGCCCGCTGATCCCTACGGTGTACAGCCCACGCCGAGTTACCCGGTAACCAGCTACGGCGTCAATCCTGCTCCCATTGCCACTGCCGGCACACAATCGCCCGGCGCCAGTGGCAATTATCCCGCCTCGGGCAATGCTTCAGCACCGGTTTCCGCTGCGGCTGGCCCTGCCTCCGGCAGCAATCTCGGCAGCCTGGTGTTGCAGATTCAACAACTGCAGCAGGAAGTTATGCGGCTGAATGGCAAAGTCGAGGAACAGGCGCACGAGTTGCGCACACTGCAGGAGCAGAGCCTGCAGCGTTACCGTGACCTGGACAAACGCCTCAGCAGTGGCGCCGGCGCGAGTGCGGCGTCCGGTTCGGGCAGTGCGGCACCTGTGGCAGCGCCCATTCCGGTGGCTAACGCCGGTGCAGCCAACCGCGGTTCAGGCGGGAGTGCGCAGCCGGGCGAAAAGTCCGCCTACGACGGTGCCTACGGTCTGGTAGTGGGCCGCCAGTTCGACCGCGCGATTCCAGCATTCCAGCAGTTTCTGCGCGATTTTCCGGACGGCAAGTATGCGCCCAATGCGCACTACTGGCTGGGTGAGTTGTACCTGGTGCTCGACCCCCCGGATCTTGAGTCTTCCCGGCAGGCCTTCGCGCTGCTGATCAGCCAGTATCCGGATCATTCCAAGGTGCCGGATGCCTTTTTCAAGCTGGGCAAAGTCCAGTTCATGAAGGGCAACCGTGAAAAGGCCAGGGAGTATCTCGATCTCGTGATCGAGCAGTATGGCTCCAGTAATCCCACCGTGGTAAAACTGGCGCAAGATTTTATCGCCGAGAACTACTGAGCGGCCGTGAGCCGCTCAAGCCCGTTAGATTAGCCATGTCATCCCAACCCGTTGCCGGTGAGACCGCCGCTGCAGAACAGTTGCGCATCACCGAGATCTTTTATTCCCTGCAGGGCGAAGCCCGCACCGTGGGTCTGCCCACGGTATTTGTGCGCCTGACTGGCTGTCCGCTGCGCTGCGTTTACTGCGATACCGAATACGCGTTTACCGGCGGCGAGATGATGTCACTGGCGGATATCACGGCTGAGGTGGCGCGCTATTCGCCGCGCTACGTCACCGTCACCGGCGGCGAGCCCCTGGCGCAGCCCAATTGTCTGCCATTGCTGACCTTGCTGTGCGATTCCGGCTATGAAGTATCGCTGGAAACCGCTGGCGCCCTGAGCCTCGAGAGTGTCGATGAGCGCGTGGTGACAGTAATGGACCTGAAAACCCCTGCCTCGGGCGAGGTAATGCGTAACGACTACGCCAATATTGCCCTGCTCAAGCCGCAGGACCAGGTGAAGTTTGTGATCTGCGACCGGGAAGACTATGAGTGGGCCCGGTTCAAAATTGACGAATGCGGCCTGTTTGAGCGCGTGGCCGACGTGTTGTTTTCGCCCAGTCACGGGCAGCTGGATGGCCGTGAACTGGCTGAGTGGATACTGCAGGACAATCTACCCGTGCGGTTCCAACTGCAGTTGCACAAGCTGTTATGGAACGACGAGCCGGGCCATTGATCCTGTGACAGATCCCAAAAAAGCCGTGGTGTTGGTCTCAGGCGGCCTCGACTCCACCACCGTGCTGGCCATGGCACGCGCGCGCGGTTATGCCTGCTATACCCTGAGTTTCGATTACGGCCAGCGCCACCGCGCGGAACTGGTGGCGGCGGAGCGAGTATCGGCCGCCCTGGATGACGTGGAGCATAAAGTCGTCCGCCTGAACCTGGACAGCATTGGCGGCTCGGCCTTGACGGATCTCGCCATCGACGTGCCCGAGGAAGCTACCGAGGGTATCCCGGTCACCTACGTGCCCGCGCGCAATACCGTCTTCCTGTCCATCGCCCTGGGCTGGGCCGAGGTGCTGGGTGCCCACGATATCTTCATCGGCGTGAACGCCGTGGACTATTCCGGCTACCCCGATTGCCGCCCCGAGTACATTGCCGCCTTCGAAACCCTCGCCAACCTCGCCACGCGCGATGGCGTGGAGGGCCGCAAATTCACGGTTCACACTCCCCTGATGGACATGGGGAAGGACGATATCGTCCGCGCCGGCATCGACCTGGGGGTGGACTATTCCCGCACCGTCTCCTGCTACCAGGCCACCGAACAGGGCCTGGCCTGCGGCCGCTGTGACAGCTGCCGCCTGCGCCGCCAGGGCTTCCTGGATGCCGGTGTGGAAGACCCGACCCGCTACTGCTGAGACAGCCCCAGGCCACTGATATCCTTCAATATACCCTTGAGTTTTCCCCCAAAATCCGTACCATGGCCGCCTTCCTACGGGGCCGTTAGCTCAGTTGGTAGAGCAGTTGGCTTTTAACCAATTGGTCGCTGGTTCGAATCCAGCACGGCCCACCATTTCCCCCCATCTGTATCAATCGCTTCGGCTCTCCCCCATTAAGGGGGGATGCACCAATATTCACTAAACCCGCTTCGCACGTCACTGCCCTCAGTGTCGGGTGCCTAGCCACGACCAGTCCCGGAGTATCGCGGAAGAAAGGGCATGGCGCTCTCTCATACAGGTGCTGACAAGGCGCAGGCGCGCGATGCGTAGGACTCTACCAGGGCCGCCACGGTAACAGCCCCGCGAGCAGTGGCAGCACGGCGACTATTGCAACCAGCAGCAGCGTGCCATCACCCGTGGTGGGCCCAAAGCGCGCAGCGATCTCTTGCCAGGACTTTTTCCCAGCGTAGTGCCAGAAGAGGAATTCGAAGGCAACCGTGAGCGCGGCCCAGATTGCACCGGTGAGCAGTTGCAACACCGGCGTGTGCAGGCCGAAGAAGTCGATCGCCCACAGGCTATAGAGCAGCAGTAATAGCAGTAGACTTGGCAGACTGGCGGCGATGGCTTTTTGCGTGCCCAGGCGCGCTGACAGCAGGCGCAGGAAAGCCAGCTCGTGGAGCACGGCAATCAGCAGCAGGGGTAGCCATGCCATAATGGCCTGTATTGCAAATGACATCTGAGTATCCCTGCCAGTGCGTTTAACGGAAACAGCGCTCAACCTGGTACCGACGCTGACAATAACGCCGGGATACCGTCCGGGGCAATGGAGAAATGACCATGAGCACCACATCAGTGGTACCTGAAGCGCTGCCGGAACTTGATGAGCCGTACAGCGTCAGTGAGCAACAGCTAAAACAATTCTGGCGCGACGGGCATATCCGTCTCAATGGCGTCTGTAATGCCGATGAAATTGCCGCCTACCGCGAAGTGATTCGCGAGGCTGCCTACGCGAACTTTGGCGACATGCCGGACATGGCGGAGCGCGATGCCTATGGCAAAGCGTTTATGCAGACGCTGAACCTGCGCTATCGTCATGCCGGTGTAAAACGGTTTGTGCTCTCTAAACGCTTCTCCAGTATCGCGGCACAACTGCTGCAGCGCGATCGAGTACGCATTTATCACGAACAGGCGCTGTTTAAGGAGCCCGGCGGTGCGCATACGCCCTGGCATCAGGATCAGTACTACTGGCCGTTGGCCACTGATCGAGCGCTGGGCATGTGGATGCCGCTGAGCGACGTGTCGCTTGAGATGGGTCCGATTCGTTTTGCCAGCGGCTCCCATAAAGAGGGTTTCGTGGGGCAGCACGCGATCTCGGATGATTCACAGGCCGTGTTTGATGAACTGGTGGCAAAACGCGGCTATCCGAATTGGCAACAGGCCATGTCGGCCGGAGATGCGACGTTCCATCTCGGCTGGACCATTCACGGTGCCAGTCCCAATGTCGGCACTGGCATGCGCGAGGCGATGATCATAACTTATTTTCCCGATGGCACGCGCGTGGACGAGTTGAGCAACCCCAGCCGAGAAGGGGACGCGAAGCACTTTCTTGGGGGCAGGGCGCCGGGCGAGCTTGCCGACAGCGATATGAACACGCTGGTATACCCCTGAAACGCGGCGCGCTATAGCGCCGCAATGTAAGCGCTCAGTGATTGAATGTGTCGGACTTTGCCAGTTGTTCAAATAGGCCCGCCACGGGGCGTCTGCCGCGCTGCGCGTCGAACAGGCCCACCTCGGTAACCGCGCCTGTGGGGTTGTTCAGCGCCGTGTCCCAGTCGTACTGGTCCCCTCGGCTGTACCAGCATAATCCGCGCAGCGGTAGCCCGTTGCCGTGCATGCGGCCAATGCAATCCACCCACCCCGCCAGCCAGGCTTCCTGCTGCGCGATGGGCAGAGACAGGTTTGAGGTTTCCGAAATCCAGAACGGTTGCCGGTAGCGCGCGTACCAGCGCTGTGCTTCTGCTTCGTACAGCCGCAGGCGCTGCTCTATGCCCGGTGGATTGCCCTCGTCACCCAAACGCTGGATGCCTACGGGGTAAACATCGTGACCGGCGATCAGCCTGTCTTTGAGCGTTAATGCGCGAATGCGTTTGAGTATGTCCGGCTCAATGGCCCGCAGCATGTTCTGCGCTTCTGGCAGTGGTTCCAGCCCGAAGTGCAGATCCCACACCAGCCAGCTTCGCGCGCGTCGCTTTTCCACTTCGGCGTGCGTTTCGTCGCTTGTCGCCACTGGCACGCTAAAGGCTTCCGCACCCAGCCACCAGGCTTCGCGGTCTGCGTGAATCGCCGCCAGTGCTTCCAGGTTGGCCAGCACCACGTGTGAGAGGGTGCGCGCAAAGTCCGCCTCGGAACTCAGCCGGTCATTCCACAGGCCGAAGTAGGCGCTGGCCATGGCGGTGAAAGCCGGCTCATTCACCGGGGTGAAGTAGCGCGGTTGCCGATAGCGGGCGAGGAACGCCTTGGTGTAGGCAATAAAACGCGGCACCCATGACGGCTCGGCAAAACCGGCGCAGTCGTCGGGCAGGCCAAAGTGCAGCAGGTCTACCACCGGCTCGAGACCGGCTGCAGCGCAGGCGTCGAAGGCCTGGTCCCATAGGGTCCAGTCGTACTGTCCGGGTGCGGGTTCTGCCAGGCGCCAGGGCATACCATAGCGAAATAGTTTGACCCCCAGTGACGCCACATCGGCAAGGTCGCTCGCCTGCCGCTTCAGATGATCGCTGCAGGCGAACTGATCCATGCGGACTTTGCTGCCATCCTTGAGCACCCAGGGGTCGGAGCCTTCCTCGCCGGTCGACCAGATGAACTGGGGTGGAGGTGACGATGTTGACGGTTCTGGCGGTTTCGACATGGGGTTTGCACGCTACTGAGTGGGGCAACTGAGGGGGTTATCCTACCCCCACTTGAGCAAACACTCAAAAATGCTCTATAGTCTGGTGCTTCGATCCCGTACTCCGGTACACGCAGGGCGCGCGTGGAGGCGCAATTCATGCATATATTCATCACCGGAGCGGCCGGTGGCATTGGCGCGGCACTGGTTGCCGCCTGCAGGCGAGAGGGCCACGCGGTGAGTGCCTGCGATATCGACTCTTCGGCGCTGGATACGCTCTACGGCGAGGATCCTGGAGTGGCCAATCTGCAACTGGATGTAACTGACGCCCAGGCCTGGCAGCAGGTCTTTGGCGAGGCCTGGACCAGTGCCCCAGTGGATGTGTTGGTGAATGTGGCGGGCGTGCTGCGCGCGGGTGTTACCGGCGAACTGGATTCACGGGACGTGGCGCTGCAGCTAAACGTCAACCTGCTGGGCCTGATCTACGGCACCAATACCGCTGCCCAACACATGCTGGAGCGCGGCGACGGCCACATCATCAATGTAGGCTCCACGGCAAGCGTGTTTGCCACACCCGGCAACGGGGTTTACGCCGCCAGCAAACACGGTGTGCGCGGGTTTACCATCGCTGCCGCCGGCGACCTGCGCCCACAGGGCATTGAGGTCAGCCTGGTCTGCCCCACGGGCGTAAAAACTGCGATGCTGGAACAGCAACGCGGTGATGTGCGCAGCGCGTTGACGTTTGCCGGCGCAAGAGCACTGACACCCGAAGAGGTGGCTACAGCCATTGTCGGCGACGTGATGCGCGACAAACCACTGGAGCTTTACCTGCCACGCGTTGATCAGTGGAAGGGGCGCCTGTGCACCAGCTTTCCCGAGTACTTCCTGTCCAGGGTTGATGATACGCGCAGTCTGGGTATCGCCAACTTTGATTCGCCTGACTACTGACAAGCGGGGAACGGCAGCATGCAGGCTATCAAACGTGTACTGGTAACCGGTTGTTCAACCGGCATCGGTCGTGCCCTGGCACTACAACTCGCAGAGCAGGGGTGTTTGGTTTATGCCACCGCACGCCGACCCGAAAGCATCGCCGATCTGCAAAGCGCGCAAATCACACCGCTACCATTGGACGTGCTGGATCAGCAGAGCATCGATGCGGCGGTCAGTCAGATCAACGGCGCTGGTGGCGTCGACATGCTGGTTAACAATGCGGGTATCAGCCTGACCGCGCCGCTGGTAGAAACTGAGTTTGCGCGCGTGCGTTCGGTAGTGGAAACGAATCTACTCGGTTGTATCGCCATGATACAGGCGGTGTTTCCTCTTATGGCCGATTCGGGCGCAGGACGTATCGTCAACGTTGGCAGCGTGGTGGGAGAGTTGCCGGTGCCGTTTACCGCAACGTATTGTGCCACCAAGGCCGGCTTGCACATGTTGTCTGATGTGTTGCGCCTGGAGCTTGCACCCTTCGGCATAGATGTCGTCACGGTACAACCCGCCGCCGTTGCCAGTGAAATCGAAGCCCGTTCGGGCGTTGGTGTTGAAGTGTTTGCCGGCGAAGGTTCTCGTTACCAGCAGTTTTACGCTGCCATTCGCCAGCGCTTCGAAGGGCAAGAAAACGTCGCCATGTCTGCCGAAGAATTTGCCGCGCGTGTAACACCGCAGCTGTTGGCGAAGAAGGCGCCGCGCGTGGTAGCTGCCGGCGGCAATAACGCGCTGCTGCGCACCCTGATGCGTTTGCCCGCAGGGCTGCGCGACCGGCTGCTGCAGCGTGAATACGGTCTGCCCGCTAAAAAACTATGAGCGAGGGCACCGGGAAAAATACAAGCTGTGACCAGCCGGTGATCGGCTGTTGGAATTGCCAGGGCGACACGAACCTGAAAACTGCCGCTATCAACTGGTGTTATAAACCCAATCTAACCGGTTCACTTTTTGAACCGAATTATCCAAGTAAACGGAGACGATCATGACCGAGACTTCCCCCGAAATTTCTGCAGATGAACAGGCGCTTGCCGACCTGATGCGCCCCATCCCTTCCTGGGACACTGACACGCTTCATGTCGGTGCCGAGGAACTCGATTATGTCACTATCCTCGAAGGCGTTGACGTCAAGGTGGTGCACGCCGATCTGAATCAGGGCATCTGGATCGTCTTCAACCGTTTTTGGCCCGGCGCGAAAGTGCCGGCGCATTATCACTCGGGGCAGGTCTACGCCGTGACGCTGGAGGGCCAGTGGTTTTACAAAGAGTCTCCCGAGGCGGTGAATGGGCCGGGATCCTATCTGTTCGAGCCCGCCGGGTGTACGCACACGATCCAGGTTCCGCCAGACCAGGAGGGTCCCACCGTGGTCTGGTTTGCGGTGCACGGTGTGAACGTACAATTGCATGACAGTGGCGAACTGGACATGGTGGTGGATGCACGCGTAATGCTCAACGGCTACCGCGCTCTGCTCGGTCTGGAGGGTAAAGCCGCGGAGAAAACCATAGTGGTCGGTGAGTGATGGCCGCCCACCGGGCTGCCTTCTGATAACGTCAGTTCACGGAAAGCAGGCATGTCCGCCAAGGGAAGCAAGGCCGGCGCCGTAAGCGGAGCTGCGCCCGGCAAGCTCAACAAGCGACAGATGCGCATGTTGCAGGCCGCGCTGGAGGAGTTTGCCGATCGCGGCTACGACGGAGCGACCTGGCGCAGCATCGCAACTCGCGCCGGGGTCAGCCAGGGTCTGATCAAGTTTTATTTCAATGACAAAGAGGGTCTGTGGCGCGCAGCGCTGGTGCACGCACACCAGCTCATGACCGAGGATTTACCACCGCCGCCATTTTCCGTCGATGAGAACCCCCCAACAGAGATCACCGCCCAGTGGATTCGCTCCTACGTGATTCACGCCGCACGGCACCCGGAGTACTTCAAAATGGTGATGCGCGAGGCGGCGTCCCCCAACCCGCGTATCACCTGGGCGGCGCAACATGTGCGAAGCGCCGCACTCGCGGACTTCCAGCGTGGGCTGCAGCTGCTGCAACGCCGTGGCTTCTACAAGGGGCTGGACCCTGTGTTGCTGCAGTACGCGTTTCTGGGCGCGGCCCACCAGCCGTTTCTGGCCAGCGCTGAAATACGTGCCGTCTACGGCCTGGACGCCACAACGGATGCGATGATTCAGGCCCACAGCGACGCCATGGTTACCCTGTTTCTTGGCAATTTTGAACGAGGAAATTGATGCATGAGTAAACGTCCGACATTATGGACAGTCGCGCGCGCCAACGAATGGCAGCAACAGCACGGCTGGAAGCTGGGCTGCAACTATATTCCCGCCTACGCGATCAATCAGCTCGAGATGTGGCAGGCCGATACCTTTGATATTGAGGCGATCGACCGGGAACTGGGCTGGGCGCGCGATTTCGGTCTGAACAGTGTGCGGGTGTTTCTGCACGACCTGGTCTGGGAGCAGGACGCTGACGGCTTTCTTGCACGCATTCGGCAGTTTCTGGATATTGCTGAGAGTCACGGCATCAGTGTGATGCCGGTCTTCTTTGACGATTGCTGGCAGGACCATCCCAGGGCCGGCAAACAACCGGAGCCCGTACCCGGCCTACACGGTTCAGGCTGGGCGATGTCACCCGGTAGCGTCGCGATTGGTGATCGCTCGCAATGGCCGCGATTGGAAGCCTATGTGCGCGGTGTGGTACGCGCGCTGGGTGATGACCCGAGAATCATCCTTTGGGATGTTTACAATGAAGTATGCAATCGCTTCATGCACTCGGCGCACTCACCGTGGGTGGTGCGTGTGCCTTCCAATGCGCTGCACTACGTGCGCCAGGTGTTGATGCAGGGCCCCGCCGAGCGCCTGATGCTGGAGACGTTTCGCTGGGTGCGCGATGAGGCCCCATCGCAACCGGTGACGGCGGCGGTGTATTTCAATTTCCCGCGCCTGAACCGCGTGATACTGGCACATTCAGATATTGTCAGCTTCCACAATTACGAGGATGTGACAGGAACGACAAGGCTTATCGACGAGTTGGCGAAAATCAAACGTCCACTGGTGTGCAGTGAGTGGCTCGCCCGGCCGCAGTGCGTGTTCTCTTCGCATCTGTCGATCTTCCGTGAGCGCAATATCAGCGCTTACTCCTGGGGACTGGTGGCGGGAAAAACCAATACACTGTACGGCTGGTCCAACCCGCCGGGTGTAACGAAGGAGCCCGAGCCCTGGTTCCACGACCTGTTGCGGCCGGATGGAAGTGCCTATATTGCCGCAGAGCGCGAACTGGTGCGCGCCCAGGGGCTCAATGTATAAGACGCATTAGCAAGGGCGCGCCAGCGCTTTCTTCTCACTACGACGGTGATAGCGCGGATAAGCTTGGATTGTAGACGATCAGCACGCAGAGCTCATATAACATAGGTATAGAGGATATACAGCACGAATAGCAAGGCGATAAGTGCCAGCGCCCCGCGACGCCAGGGACTGACTCGACCATTGCTGCCAGTATTCTGGAGCTGCTCGCCGTTTGATACGCCGCTGACTGGCGGAGGGCGGTGTTCCGGAATGGCCCCGCGGACAGGTTGTTTCGCATGGGGTGAGTCTGTCGTTGTGTCATCTTCCCCGGGGTGAGCTGCACTGACTTCGCGATCCGCTTTCGAGGTAGACGGCTCCTCAGAACGAAATTCATTGGGTGCATCGGCCTGGCGGAAGCGTTCAGTTTCTTGCCGATCAGACGACCGTTGAGCTGCTGTTCCCGGTTCTTGCTGCAGGGCGGAAATTGCCTGATGCCTGCGAATAACGTACTGCTCTCTATCCAGGGATCCTTCAAAATACTCTCTCGCAAGCTGGCGTAGAGTGGAGGGCCTTCTTGTTTTATCAGCCCGGCTCATTCAGTTGCCTGCTCACGGCGTAATTGACCAAAGTCCGCCACCAACGCTGTAGCATTGTCCCTGCCGCCCGCCGTCACGGCTTGCTGAACCAGGCGTTGGCAGCATTCCTCTGCCGAACCCTGTGCAAGTGTCTGTTGAAGGTTTTCAAGATTGAGTTCGTTGGTCAAGCCATCTGAGCACAGCAGGTATCGATCCCCCTCGGCCAGTTGAACTGCTTCGAGATCCAGATGTAAGTCAGTAGCCGCACCCACTGCCCTGGTTATGATGTGGCCATGCGTTGCAGCGATCTCGGGGTGCTCTTCCTGCTCTGGCTGTGACAGATAACTATGGTCCTGACTGATCTGCTCGATCGTGCCACCTCGCAGGCGATACAGGCGTGAGTCACCCGCCCACAGACAAATGGCCGTGCTCTGCCTGGCGACCAATGCCACCACCGTAGTGCCGATCACGGTGCCGCCCCCACGTTGATTAGCGAGATTTACCAACTGCTCATTGATAAGCAGGCAAGTGTCATCTACGAAGTCCACTGCATCAGCGAGTGTGAGGTGCCCAGGCAGTTTGGACAGTTCTGAACATAGCGTCTGGCTGGCGAAATCTCCGCTAGAGTGCCCGCCCATACCGTCGGCTACAACCCATAAGCCCAAATCCGGCCTATCGAGTAGGGAGTCCTCATTGTGTTCGCGAACCAGGCCGGTGTCAGACGCACCGGCAGATTGCCAAGATATACCGCAGGCATCCATAGGGCGGGCCGCCTTGAAACATAGGTACAGATAATTGGACGCTACGGTAGGTGGTATAGGCTGTCAAGCAGCCCGTTCTAGCCGTAGAAGTCTGAACATTGGATTATTGTGGCACTGCAGTCGTTCGGCTACCTTTGAACGGGATGAGGTTTCAGGGTAGCTCTTGGGACCCTGTTCCCACTTTTGGTCAGTTGGCTACCAAATTTTGTTTTCCGTCTATACTAATGGGTCAAATTTGGTGACCTCAAGTACCTGATGTCTAGTATTCAAATTCCTGGCTATCGAATAATTCAGCAACTGGGAGAGGGCGGTATGTCTACCGTCTATCTCGCTGAACAACTAAATTTTGAGCGCCCCGTGGCGTTAAAAATACTCACCGCGAATCGCGCAGAGACGGAACAGTTTGGCCAGCGGTTTCTGCGTGAGGCTAAAATCGCTGCAAGCCTGTCCCACCCGAATATTGTCACGGTACACGATACCGGCACGATTGACGGTAGTTACTTTCTGGCCATGGAATACCTGCCCGGCGGTGATCTTCGGACGAGAATTCAAAGCGGCGTACCGTTGCTTGAGGCGTTGGATATTGTGACGGCTATGGCAGATGCGGTTGATTATGCCTGCGAACATGGCGTTGTTCATCGCGACCTAAAGCCAGCAAATCTGATGTTCCGTCAAGACGGCACACTTGCAATTGTCGACTTTGGAATAGCGCGTGACATTACCTCCGATACAGAAGTAACTAGAGTTGGAACGATTCTTGGTACACCGCGCTATATGAGTCCTGAGCAGAGCCTTGGTCAGGCTGTCGATATTCGATCCGATCTCTACAGTATTGGCATCGTTTTCTATGAAATGCTGTCTGGAGACGTGCCCTTCAAGGCAAGTAGTGCAGCCGGGGTGGGTGCCCAACACATCACATCTGAGGTTCCGCCCCTACCGATTGAGACTAGTCTCTTTCAGGGCATCGTGGATAAGGCGCTCGCCAAACAACCTGATGAGCGCTATCAGAGCGGTGAAGAGCTTATTGACGATATTGAACGATTGCGCGAAGAAATGCCTGAAGACCTTGCGACTACAATTCTTCTAAGCAAGCCCCAGGCTGACTCGAACTATTCTTTGGGATCCAGCGCTAGCAATATTCGCTCGAAGAGACGTCGTACACGGTCCAGAAATTCCCGCATTAGAGAAGCTGGCGAACCTCGTTTTGCCTATTTATCGACAGCACTCATTGCTTTGTTGGTTTCCGCAGCAGTGGGCGGCGGCTTCTATTGGCTTTCACAAAGGGGCTTGGACTCGATGTTGCTCGACGAAACTTCAGAAACGGCAATGACTCTCGAGCATGTCGAGTCAGAACCTATATCGGTTCCCCTGGTGGACATGGCTATTGAAGCCGATTCAGCGGACGACGAAAAACTGGTAGCGCTCGCAAACCAGACGCTTGAAAAAGCGGAGCTGGCCTTGGATGAGCGCCGGGTGAAAACCGCATCAGGCTATTTGGATATTGTAAGATCCCTTGGCGTAGAGTCTGAAGAGGTTATTCTGCGCTTGAAGGTGGCCTCCCTGGAGCGCGACCGCCTGGCAGAGTTGGAGATGGAAACCGAGGCCCTCGCGAAGAATTTTGACAAGCATATGCGTGAAGGTCGGCTATATTTTCCTGTCGACGATAGCGCGTTCGCAGTTATAGAAACGATCCAGGAGGCGCTTCCAGATTTACCAGAACTTGGCGCAATGCGCGATCGGCTGCATGCGACAACCAAGTCGACTATTCGAAAGGAGCTTGCCAATGGGAGAGTCTCTTCCGCTCAAACACTGCTTGCACAGATGAAAGGGAAGGCGCCTGATTCTCTCTACCAGTCGCTCAGCGCCGAGACTAGACAGATAAAGCGCAAATCAGATACACATAAAATGGAAGTGGCGGATTTGCAAAAAAGCATCCGGGAGATGGAGTTGTTGTCGGCTCCAGTAGCAGCGCAACGCGGAGAATTAATGGGTGCTTATGAACAACTGTTGCGCCTGAAGCCAAAGGATAAGGCGGCCCGACAGGGACTGGCAAAAGCCCTCGATACCGAGCTGGCTCTGGCAGAGAAGGCATTGGCATCCGATGATTTGAGTGCTGCCAGCGAGGCTCTAAACAATCTCCGGACTAAAGACCGCGATAGTGAGCGTGCTGAAGCACTCCGTAAGCAGTTGGCGCAGGCTCGCAGTAGTCGGAGGATAGCTGAGCAGCAGTTATCCTCGGCCCTGAGTGTCCTCGATAGTCTTGGTGAGGTGGATTCCAAAAGGAGTACTGCCTACCATGCGGCACAAGCAGCGAACCTTATTAGCGCATACCGCTCTCTACGTTCGGCTCAGGCACAGTATCCAAAGCTGCCGGATGCTCAAAGTGTGATGCGTCGCTTGGATGAGGCCTACGCATTGCGCTTCAATGCTTTTGCAAATCCGGAATCGCAGGAACTCGCGATGGTTTATCACAAAGCGCTGAGCGAAGCGAAGTTAGACTTGTCGAATGTAGATACGCTTATCGTTCGATTTGAAGAAAAAATCGAGGACCTAAAAAAGTCACGCCGTCGTAGCTACACGACGTTCTAGAAAATTAGTGTTCGAGAGTCTGTGACACGTAATGCGCATCTAGCAGCATGCTGAAAATGTAAGTGGTATCGGTCCACTGAAATCTGCGCATGATTGTCTTCGGATAGGTCGAAGCTGAGTGTATGTAAGTCCGAAACCAATCGTTTAGTTTGTAAGAGCCTAGCACTTTGGCCGTTGCGGTTGAGCCGCTTGTTCAATGGGGTCGATCAAATTTTGGATAAGTATTTCGCACAATGCATATAGTGGTCCGCGTTGCTAGACATACAAACAAAGCCTACTATACTAAAGCGCAGGCCTATAACATCCCTACGAATAAATCCAAACAAAAAAGGGCTGAAAATGACAAAAAAACATCAAGTTGTGCTCGCACTCTCAATCATCACGAGCCCCAATCTACTCTGGGCGGAAGATTCTGAATTACATTTCGCTGCTGGTGTAACTGCCGGTATTCGGGATATTGATTTTGAGCTCACAAATATGCAAGAGGAAGTTAAGTTGCTGGACATGAGTGGTAATCCTATTGCCATCTTGGCGCCGCCTGGAGAAGTCCGCCTCAATCTTGAAGAAACACTCTATAATTTTGGGTTTTGGGGGTCCGTTAGTTTTGATCGCGTCTATGCCAAAGCACTCGTTGAGTTAGCGCCGACTGAGAACGCGAACATCTTGGTAACTGCCGATAATTTTTCTGAGTTTAACCCTGAGGAGCCTTGGAAAAATGAGCTCGAGAGGGAAGATTATAGTCTCACGGTGGGCTTCGACGCGGGATATGGCTTTAGCCTTTTTGGCGGGTACAAGTATACAAGATTTCAAGCGAATGGACTTGGCTATAACTTTATCCTTGGCAGTAAAGATACCCGGTACGAAGAAGAAGGGATTTTTTTGGGCGGAAGTTATGAGTGGGTTTTCGACAACCGTATGTCTATGGCAATAAGTGTCGCATACGCTTTTCTTGATCTTGAATTCGGAGATGTTGACCTGAATTCCGAGCGTGATGTAGGCCGACCTATTACCTTTGGAGAGTACAATTTCGGTGCCGTGGGCCGAGGTCTGAGTGCGGGTCTGCAATGGACTGTGCCTGTAACCGAAAGGTGGTTTTTTGGAGCGGCTGCCAAATATCAGAGCTATGAGTCAGACAGCCAAACTACTGTCTTGGAAGTGTTTACCATAGACCCTGCAACGCAAATTGAACCGGTAGTTATTAGCAATGCCAAAACAGAGCATACCGATGTCATAGTCAGTATCGGTGCGCAATACCTTTTTTGATTGATTAGATGCACATTGAAGGTGGCGGGATATGATTTGCGAATCAAGTGAGCCCACCATATGGTTTGCTTAAGGTTCTGAGATCTTGGATGGTACTGATGGATAGTACGTCGAAATTGGAGTTTCGGTTAATACTGTTTTTATGTTGGGGTGCGTATGGCTAGCCTGGAAGAGAAGCCGAAAGTTATTGGCGATCCGCTCTTTAAGCAAGAGTTCGCTTTCGGTCGATATTACCTCTACAACATTGCTGTCTATGCCGTACTCATTGTTATAGCAGCGTATTTTCTTCGTCCCTTTGAAGATGTTTCGATGTGGTGGGTTCTATCTCTGGTCCCACTCTTTTTGTCCCGCCTGGTGCCCATTTTGATTGGGTGGCTAGTGTTGTCCGCGATATGCCTATATGTCTATAGTAGCCAGCTAAAGTGGATCTATTTTGTAGCTTTACCCATTTGCGTGTACTTCGGCGCACTGACTGGCG
>JAUHYL010000109.1 GCA_030426545.1 Gammaproteobacteria bacterium | reverse complement strand
CACCTATGCCCAGGGCGATGTCCAGGCCCAGGGAGCCGGTTGATATCGCCGGGATGGCGACATGCTCCCGGTCGCCCATGCGCATGACAGTGCCCTTACCGAACTGGCGCTCGATCTGGCTCAGTGCTGCTTCCAGTGCTTTTTCCTTGTTTGCATCCATGATGTGTCCCCTCTCGCGGTTGCTGGTCTTTGGATTCTTGCCGTCAATTCAACGATCTTGCAATTATCGGTCATCGATGACCGACCCTGGGTTATTTTTCTATAACCCGGCGTGTTGCGTTTCTAGCTTGTTACCTTCATCGCTATGGCCTGTACGGATTCATTCTGCACAACACCTGCCTGACTACTGCCGGACACCTGTGCGGCTATACAGCAAAACTACTGTATATATACTCAGTGTTTGAAAATCAGATTGCAAGCCCCAAAAAGCATTAAATTCGGCCACCCGTTTCCATCCGCCTGAATTGGCGACAGGTGTCCGTACCGCACCGGCGAAGGGTCGCCAGAACACCACTCTCCCTTTTTCAATTGCAGATATGTGGCACTACCCGCTGCAGGATAAAAACGCGGTTGGTCTATAATGAACCCATCCTCCGTCCAGGGTAGTAAACGCCCCGGGCAGCAAAGCAGCACCGCGAAACATCAGGAGTAGATGTAATGGAACAACTGACCGAACTGGACAACGCCTTCATCCAACAGGAGAGCGTTGAAACACCCATGCATATCAGCCCGGTCATCATCTACGACCAATCCCACCGCAAGAGTGGCAAGGTGCGCTTCAAGGAAATACTCACCGTCTTCGAGCGCAACCTGCACAAGTCGGCCATCTTTCGCCGCAGACTGGCCGGTGGTGCCATGGGCTTCGACACACCTTACTGGATAGAGGATCCAGACTTCGACCTGGAGTTTCACGTGCGGCACATCGCGCTGCCCAAACCCGGCGACTGGCGCCAGTTCTGCATTCTGCTGGCCCGGCTGCAGGCGCGCGGGCTGGATATGAAGCGGCCCTTGTGGGAGGCCTACGTCATTGAGGGGCTGAACGGCGTGGAAGGGCTGCCGGAAAACTGCTTCGCGCTGGTATTGAAGATCCACCACGCGGCAATCGATGGCGTTTCAGGCGCAGAAATCCTGACGGCGATTCACAGCCTTACCGATGAAATCGAGCCCAGGGAAGTCGTGGATACCTGGCAGGGCGAACGCGAGCCGTCTCCCTGGCAGGTGTGGTCACGCGCCTATATACACAATCTGAAACGGCCGGTGAAGTTCATTGAAACGGTGGGCAGCCTGGTGCCCGCGGTCATACGCGCCAACCGGGAAAGCCCGGTGGGGAAATCAGACAAGGATCCGCGCAAACCCCTGGTTGAAAAAACCCGTTTCAATGGCCGCGTCACCTCCACGCGCGTCACCGACGCCCTGATCATGGAACTGGAAGACCTGAAGGCGATCCGCCAGGCGCTGGACAACCAGGTGACGATCAATGACATCATCGTGTCCGTGGTCGGTGGTGGTCTGCGCAAGTACCTCGGCGGCAAGGGTGAACTACCGGCAGACAGCCTGAGTTGCGGCGCACCTATCAACGTGCGCAACGAACGCAACAGCGGCTCCAAGGGCAACCAGGTCGGCATGATGATGATCAACATGGCCACCGATATCGAAGATCCCCTGGCGCGGCTGCGCGCGGTACATATCAACGCCCTGGAGTCGAAAACCTTCTCCAACAAGGTTGGCTCCAACATGGTGATGGAAATCAGCGAGATACTGGTGCCGCAGGTGGCCGGCTGGACACTGCAGGCTGCCACCCGGGCAGCGGCTCAGGCGGACATACCGGTACCGGCACACGTGATCATCTCCAATGTGCCGGGACCGCAGTTCCCGCTCTACCTGGCGGGCGCCAAAGTAGAACTCATGATGGGGATGGGGCCGCTGCTCCACATGATGGGACTGTTCCACGCGGTGATTTCCGGGGCGGGCAAGATCACTATCAATTTTATTTCCTGCCGCGAGATGCTGCCGGATCCCGACGTCTACAAACAGTGCCTAACGGACGCCTTTGTGGAACTGCAAAAAGCCGCGCGTAAACCCAAAAAGAAGCGCAAGGCGAGCGCTTCCGCCGGGAAGCGCAAAACGACCGCCACAAAAAAGAAAGCCAGTAAACGCGGCGGTGGATCTCGCGCGGCGTGAGCGCCAGGTAGCGCGCGGCTGGCAAGCCTAGCTGAGTTCAGACTGCAGTAAATCCAACAGCGGCGCCATGCCGCCATCGCCAAAGGGGACCACTGCGGCGTTGAAATCGGTAACGCCCACATCGCGCAGCCGGGCAATGCCCGCGCGCAGGGTGGCCTCATCGCCCACCATCGCCAATTCCGCCGGCCCCTCCACACCCTCGCGGTCCAGCATGGCGCGGTAGGAGGGCAGCATGCCGTAAATTTCCAGTGCTTTGGCAATAAACGCGCGGGCGCCGTCGGCATCGTCGGTGAGACAGATTGGCATGCCACACACGATGCGCGGCTGCGGCCTGCCCGCTTGCTCTGCGGCGGCGGTAATGCCGGGAAGAATGTGGGATTCGATGGTTTTCGGACCTGTCATCCACAGGGACGTGCCCTGCGCGTACGTACCTGCCAGTTTCAGCATGGCCGGGCCGAGTGCAGCGACCAGCAGCGGCACGGGCTCGCCAGCAACTTCAAGCTGCATTCTCCCGGTGAGTTGTTCGCCGGTAAAATCGGCAGCCTCGCCGCGCAGCATGGGCGCCAGAATTTGCAGGTACTCGGCCATGTGTTTCGCCGGCTTGTCGTACGACATGCCAAACATGCCCTCGATCACCAGTTGATGCGACAGTCCAATGCCCAGCGCAAAGCGGCCATCACAGGCAATCTGTGTGGTGACAGCCTGCTGCGCCAGCGCTCCCGGGTGGCGCGGGTAGGTTGGCGTAACCGCTGTGCCGACTTCGATACGCTGGGTTTCCCAGCCGACCAGGGCGCTGGCGCCGACACCGTCCAGGCCAAAAATATTCGGCAGCCACAGGCTGTCGAAACCGCGCTGCTCCACGTCGCGCGCAAACGCGATCAACTCACTCAATCCAAAATTGGTATCTCCGGTAGCGCCGGCAAATACGCCTATCCGCATGTTGGGCTCCTTGCAGTAGTGACTGCCTCAGGGGTAACCCCCGGGCCTGAAAAATGGTCGTCCATTGTGCACAGCAACGGCAGGCACTGTCGAGCGCCCCACCCCCCGGCGCGAGGTAACGTTGATTACCGGATAGAAGAACCGTCATCAGCCACCGCGTAACAAAGACAATCGGTGGAGGCGATATCCGGATTGGTCGTGATCATAAACAACTTGAGCGGCTGTGCAGGGTAGATTTCATTGTCTTCGATACGTACCAACCGCGTGACCGCGCAGCGCCCACCGGCGTCGGTGGCAACGAACAGCTCCTGTACCGGAACGCGTGCCCAGCCGAGTTGCACGTGCGGGGCGACGGAGCCAAAGTTAAGGTGCTCAATATCGGGGCGCAGGGAGAGATCGTAGTCCGGCTGCGGAGTATCGGCATACGTCAACGTAACATGCTCCTGCAGTTCCAGCCGTATGGGATCCAACAACAGGTCCAGACCCCAGTCAGTCACCGCAGGGTCGAAGACATTGTCAGCGGTGAAATAACGGCACATCCCCTCGTAAGCCAGTTCGTGCGCGGCATCATCCAGCCTGCCACCCACCTCCACCGTCACCGTGGGGTAGCTGTGCTCACTGATATCCATCAGTGCACCGAGGTTCAGATTGGAAATGATCAGGCGCTGGGTAAACAACGACACCAGCGCGTCGTGCTGCCTGTCCATGTGGGTGCACACGCCGAAAGACGGCCCGGACCCGGAGGTGTTATGCATATCGATGACAGCCTCGGGGTGGTGCAGGTGCAGAATTTCGAGAATCTCCTCCGCCAGTTCACCCTGCGCATCGTCGAAGGGTGGCTTGAAACAGCGGTTCAAATCCCGCGCGCGGGGCAACATCCGGTGGCTGAACAGCGGCGGCTCCAGCGCGGCCACCACGGAGGCGACAATACAAACGACGTTCACCGCCGGTGACTGCGCCGATTTCAACCAGCGAAACAGCGCCATGGTGCCCGAGGGTTCATTACCATGCAGCAGCGTCACGAGGGCGCGCGTTCGACTGCTGTCCTGCCCCTCGAGAAAGAAACAGGTGGGCGCGCCCAGCGCCTGCAGAAACTGCTCAGCGTTGTCGCCGATATCGGTGGCCAGTGGGTTGCGGACAAACCTGAAACGCCTCACGTCGGCCACTCCGAAACGGGTAGATTCTGTTCACTGTGCGTCATGAATTCTTCCAGCATGGCATGCTGTGCCTCCCCGGCCGAGACGCGCTGCTCCAGTGCAGCGAGGCGACCGCGCTGCCAGGTCGCCCCCGTCTGCCGTCGTTCCAGCCGCCCCTCGATCACCTGCAGATAGCGCTCGCGCTCGTCGCTGGCAATGCCAATCGACGCCAGCCCGCTGCGGGCCAGCGGCAACAGATTCTCCAGGATGTCCGCGATGGCCTGCTCGCGGTAGCCGGACTGGCCTGGCTGCGGCCACACCAGCCGGGCATCCAGTCCGTACTGCGCGGCGCGATAGAAATTGTACTCGGCGATGCCAAACGGTATCGCCGGCAATATCTCGTTGATGTGCGCACGAATGCCCTCGGCGAGACCGATCAGGAACGCCGCATTCGCTACCATGTCCACCGCGGTGGGTCCGGCTGGCAGCGCACGTGCCTCGATGCGCAGGTGGCCACCGTCGGCATCGTCATACACCGGCCGATTCCACAGCCACACGGTGCTCTGGTGCAGGCGCAGTTCCGACAGGGGGGCAGCGCAGCCGGGTCGGGCGGCATCATCGGCTGCGCAGATGGGTAACAGCGGCGGATAGATGCGCACCACTTCGGCGAACAGTTCCAACGCGTCGCGGCGCGCCCAGCCCTGGCCAAAGTTCACTCGCGGGGGTTCGTTCCAGGAGTAGCGATCAACGTAGCGCGTATCAATCGACTGCTTGAACAACGGCACGCGCGTTTCGTGCCACAAACGATGGCCGAACAGCGTGGGCGAGTTGGCGGCGATTGCCACCGCGAGCGGCGTCACCAGCTGGAACGCGTTGAAGGTATCCGCAAACTGCTCGGGCTGCACGCGGTAGTGCACCTGGAACGAGGTATTGGCTCCCTCCAGCGTGATGTCTTCCATATCGAGTTTCAGTGGTGATTCACCGTTGATATCGATCCTGAACTTGCCACCGCGCCGACGCAGCATCTGACGGACCAGGGCGTGGTAGCGCCGGCGATCCGTAATGCAGTGCGCGCCAAAATCCGACTGGCGCAAGGTGGGCAATATGCCAATGGGCACTATACGTCCGCCAAAACTCGCCGCGACATCGCGCAGCCCGGCCACTTTTGCCAGGATCTCTTGCTCCGTCGCGAGAAAGGGCTGCTCCGACAGCGCGTAGGGCGAGAGGTTGTACTCTAGGTTGTAGCGATTCAGTTCCAGCGTGAGCTGCGGATCAGCCGCTGCCTGCTCAATTTCCTGGTTGGCGTGCAGGGGCAGACCCTGCTCGTCGACAATATACATCTCCAGTTCAGCGCCCAGCGAACCCGCGCCCACACCGAAGCCCGGCGAGGCCAGCAACTGGCCCAGGGTGGTCAGGTTCTCCTGCAATGCGCTGCGAAAGCGGGTGAAGTCAGCGGCGCTGAATTCCGTCCTGTCGATTTCTATTCCCATGGCTGCTGTCCGGGTGAGGTGCGAGGGGTAGTGGCCAGCGGCTAATCATCAATCGCAAAGGTTAAATGCACCTGCACCTGATAGCTGTTTTCCCCCTGCGCAATCGGCACTGCGCCGTCCCGCGCTGCCATGCTCATTTCTGCCCGCATCACCGGCATTGGGCCCGGGTTGTGGCTCTGTTCGGACATCTCCTGCAGCGGCCCCAGCCTGACATCGGCCGCTTGCGCCAGTGTTTGCGCCTTGTCCCGCGCGTCCTTTACCGCGGCGATTCGGGCCTCTCTGATAACGTCCGAGGGATCGGCATTGGTAAAGGTGACGCTGCCACCCTCGTTAACGCCCAGGGTGACTGACGTATCCAGCACCTCGCCGACCCGCTCAATATCGCGCACCCGCACCGTGAGTGAATTGCGCACGGTATAGCCGGTCAGTTTGCGCGACTGTCCCCCGTTGTTTTTCGGCGAATAAACATAGCGCGGTTGAATATTGAAGCCACTGGTTTGCAGATCGCGATCCTCGATAGCGAAGCGCTTCATCGCCGCAACTACCTTTGCCATGGCCTCGGAGTTGGCGCTCAGCGCTTCACGGGCGGTGGGCGCCTCACGCATCACGCTGAGATTCAGCACGGCCATATCCGGCGCTACCGCTGCACTGCCCTCGCCGGTCACCACAATGCGCCGCATAGACTCTGCATCGCGCGCCTGCACATGGGGAGTAACCAGTAACGCCAGCAGCAATGCGGTGACGGTGGCAAACGAAAATTTCATGCGGGAATTCTCCGGTGGCGGGCAGTCACCCAATACTATAGGCAGGCACCCGCCGCTGACCAGTAGCCGCGCTGAATCGCGTTGCTGTTCAGGGCGCCCGCGCACGCAGGCCACGAACGAGTCAGGGAGAGAGGAACCAGAGCGCCACAAGCCCTACGAAGCTGGCCACCAGCGTCGCACTCTTCAGCACGCCCTCGTCGATTTTGGACAGCTCGGTCAGGGGATCACCACCCTCCCCCACGCGGCGCAGCACCGGCCACTCGATTCGGGCCGCGAAGGCAAAGCTTCCCAGCAGGCCAGCCAGCAGCGCCGCGCGTGCCAGTGTGTCCGCCGGCAGCAGCCACCAACCCAGCACCAGTGCAAGCGCGCCGCCGATCGTGCCGGCCCGGCTCATGGTAAGAAACTGCGCCACGCTGTTGCGTTTGAAATCCCAGTCGTACACAAACAGACCGAGTTTCTCCGGTATTTCGAAGGCGCCACCGGAGCGGCGCGCGCCCAGGTAATGGCCCCATTCGTGCAGCACGTTGGCGCTAACAATCCCCGCCACTGCGCCTGTCACGACGGCCAGCAAGCTGGCCAACGAAAGATCAGACAACATGCGCCAGCTGTCGGCTGCCGCAAACAGACCCATGGCCATCAGCCAGACCAGGGCGTGTACGGCCGCGAGTTTCGTCAACCTGAACTTTGCACGCTGCTCTGAACTCATGCGCTGCAGGGCCTCGGATACGGATTGTGGCGGGCCGTCCTGGTCAGACTCCGCACCCGGCTTCGGCGTGGCGTGTTCCGCGGACTGTTCGGCGGCAGATTCGCTGGCCGCTGCGGGCTCACCCGACTGCCCGGCAGCCTCTTTCACCACCGACTCAACAGCTTTTTCGCTCATGGCATGACCCTCGATTTAAATTGCGCCGCTACTTGAGTTGCGCAGCGCCGGTAATGCGCGGCAAATCAAAGGCAGTGACGACACCAGGCGTCGCCGCGCACACCGCCGGCAAGGCATTCACAATCCAGTTGGCTGCGCTGGCATTGCCGCCACCGGCAGCGCCGGGCTCGAAATGATCCTGCCCGTGCACGCTGATGTGCAGGTCGGGGTCACCGCTGATAACCACCTGGTGGCAACCGCGCCCCTCCGCAGGATAGGGCCAGTGCGGCGCACACTCGTCATCAATGCGCGTCACGTGCTCCAGCACATACAGCGCCTTGCCGGCATGCATACCCTTGACCTCGAAGCGAAACGCACCCTGGGTGCCCGCTTCAAAGGTACCCATGCCCTCGACTTCTATCGTCTGTTCCAGCGGCAGGCGCTCCACACTAATCTCGATACTCTCCACAGGCTTGCCCAGCGCATCGCCCACCAGTCGCACCATCGACGCCCAGACCATCTCGATGGCGAAATCGTGCAGCATGAGCGGTGTTTCATCCATGCTGGTGCCGAAGCCGATGACTTCCCGCACCACCTGGGGTTGGTCGTAAAGCGCGTAGTTGAATATCTCACGCGTACGCACTTCCCTGATCCCGGAAACGGCGCCGCTGGCAACAACCGGCAGCACATCCATGACCCAACCGGGGTCGATGCCGGAAATGAATAGCGAGGCGCCGCTTTTCTCGCAGGCCGCCTGAACCGGGGCCAGTGCTTCGGGTGGCGCCGACGCCGGGTGCAGGAACGCATAAAAAGCGGTGGAGACAACGTTGACACCCGCCTCCAGGCAGGCCAGCAGATCGGCCATCGCCTCCTCGGGACGGATGTCGGCAGTGGCGGTGTAAACCACCGCATCCGGCCTGCTCTCCGGTTCGGCATCAAGCATGCCGCGCCAGTCGTCAGTGGCCAGAACACCCGCTTCAGCGGTACCTGCAAGGACACCGCCATCCACACCCACTTTATCGGGGTTGGCTACCACGACGGCGGCCAATTCCAGTTCGGCATGGGACAACACCGCGCGAATGGCCGGGCGACCGACGTTACCGGTGCCCCAAACGGCTACCTTCAAAGACATGGACGGAAGTCCTCCTGTTATTATTAGCGACAGTAAAAGGGTGCCTGCCCATTAATGTGGCCGCCGCACGCCTGCTGTTCGTATGCCTGGCTACGGCGAATCAGGCGCATAGGAGTATATACGAGACGCCGCAGCGTGCGGACCACCTATCTATCCCGGCGCCACTTTTGCGCAGGTGTGCGCTCGGTCACAGAGAATAGCCCGACATAGCGTGAATGCAGCGCCGCGACTTCAAATAGCCCCAGCGCTGGCGTATCTTGCACCCAGGGAAAACGCGTTCAGCGCTTCTGAGTAACCGGCCGCCTGGCGGCAATCCGGAGGATAATTGCATGCTGCTATGGCAGCCCAACAGAGCACTGGGTTCTGGTGAGCCCTGGGAAGCAGCCGCCGCCCAGCACTTTGAGTACAGCACCGACACCCTCCCCCGCCCGGTGAACTACTTCTTCGTCTGTGAGCAGGAAAAGCTGCTCTACGCGCCCATCGCAAAATGTGCCTGCACTTCGGTGAAACGGCTGATGGTGGAACTGTCGCAGCTGCCGCACAGCGAATTGATCCTCGAACACGGCGTGCACCAGGTGACGGATTTGTTCTGCACCGGCGCCAAATTGCGCGACCACGATATCGACACCGCGCGCCGCGTGGTCAGCAGCGCCGACTACTACAAGTTCGCCATCATCCGCGAACCGGTGCGCCGCATCATCAGTGCCTACACGGACAAGTTCCTGCTCAACCGGCACACGCCCGGCAACCGCGAACACACGCTGGATCCTGTGCGCACCATCCGCTGCGACTCGCGGGTCGACCTGAACCAGGGCGTGACGTTTCGCGAGTTTGTGGAGTACCTGCTGGCGTCGGATCCGGCACGGCTGGACCCACACTGGGCACCACAACACCTGTTCCTACCCGGCGTGGATCGCTACAACGATATCTTCACCATGGAACAATTGGACCGACTGCAGGCAAAACTGTGTGAAGTCACAGGGCGTGCCCTGACCGTCGGCAAACACAACACCACGCTCACCAGGGAGGCCCCGGCCGAGGAACACGCCGCGGGTCGATTCGTCGACACCCTGCCGCCCGAACTGGACACCGTGGCCAAAATCAACGCGCGTGATTTCATGGCAGCAGACCTGGTAGAACGCCTGCAGGACTACTACCGGCAGGATGTCGAGCTCTATCGCAACGCCAGCGAGGGTCTCTCGAATTACCAGCCCGGGCTGGTGAAGCTGGAGAAGAACCCCTCCGACGGCGACAACATCGTGCTGACCACTGCGCCCGAGATTGCGCGCTGCATGAACCTTTACACCAAGGGTTATTTCGCGCTCAACGCCGCCGGAAGCGGCACACTCAGCATCATGATAGCCAATACCATGCCCTACCGCGTGGACTTCAGCGAACTGCCCTCCTGCCACTTCACCTACACCGCGCGCAATACCGCGGGCGATGCCCTGCACCA
>JAUHYL010000018.1 GCA_030426545.1 Gammaproteobacteria bacterium | reverse complement strand
GCAGGGAACTCGGTTAGCCCGTGTTCGGCGTAGTACTGAAACGCACTGCCAAATTTCGAGGTAAAGGCAAAGGCCGAGCGATTGGCGCGAAAGGTGGCCAGGCGTGTGTCGTACGCCTGGTGTTCTGGGTTGTTGGCACCGGCGATCACCCTCAGCCCGGGGTTGTTCTCGCGAAAATACGCGGTGCCCCCCAGGTGATCGACGTGACCCTGGGTCAGTATGAGTGAATGCAACGGTGCTTCGCTGAACTCCCT
Source organism: Gammaproteobacteria bacterium (assembly GCA_030426545.1). GTDB lineage: Bacteria > Pseudomonadota > Gammaproteobacteria > Pseudomonadales > Halieaceae > Marimicrobium. The sequence goes on along the minus strand of JAUHYL010000018.1, from coordinate 60,117 downwards.
GAAGTTCGACGCGATCACAGGCGCTTCTATGCCCATGCCGGCGTTCAATTGCACGTTACCCTCGGCAGTCGTGATGAGGTAGGCATTCGAGAACGCCTCCGACAGCACGATAAAGTCATTGATACGCTGCCCACCGAACCGCGCCGGGTTGGGCTCAACGGGTCTGGACTTGTGCACGGGGTTTCGCATTAGCGTTCTCCGATTAACGGCGGTAACTGGCCCTGCCAATGCCGCGTTTACTGGATTGCAATTCGCGCAATCTAGGACTGTTTACCTACAAGGTGTTACTGCACTTCCGGCCGCACAGGAAACTGCCTGAAATAGAAATCAAAGTGTTCGCGCAGCTGCTCGGGGCTTACACCGAAATCATCCTGCAGATTGTAGACAATGCGCCCGTGTTTACCGCGCGGGTGGTCGCGCAGGAACGTATCGAGCTGTGCGCGTGCCGCTGCGCTAATGGGCAGGTTCGCTTTCGCATAAATCTGCTCTACCATCCCGATATCATCAGCCATGAACTCATGGAAAAGCACATCGATGCTCTGCGCAGCAGGCCATACTGCCCTGTCCCGCGCGCAGGCCTGCAGCAGGTGCAATACGCGATCGGACCAGTACTGTACGATGCTGTGCGTATCCACGCCGGTGCGCGACATACGCTGGCCGTAGGCAAGCATGGTGGCGGCCGACTGGATGACTGCCACCGGGTCACGGTGAGTGATGGCCACCGTCGCATCCGGGAATACCGCGCGCAGCACGGGCAGCTGTTCAAGATGCTGCGGGCACTTCAGAACCCAGCGCGTGCGCGAACCGTCGGTATCGCCGTCTTGCCAGGTGAGGATTCTCAGCACCGTTTTCATGTACTCGTAATGCGGGGTCTGATCCGTCGCATAGTAGTGATCACGCCAGCGGGGGCACATGCTCAACCACTCAAAATTGTAGGAGGCATAGTCAGGCCCCATCAGTTCCAGTTCTTCGTGGATGTGATCGGGATTCATCGGGTGCATGGCCGCCAGCAGGGGCGTCATCTGCTGCATGGTCGCCCACTGATCGGCGCAGCGCTGGTAGCGGGGATCTACTCCGTCCGCACGCGTCTCCTCGCCCGGTGTGGGTACCGGCTCGTAGGATTCCCACAGCGGCAAGGCACGCAAACGACTGTCCGCTGCCATCAGGTTGAGCAAGTGCGTGGTGCCAGAGCGAGGGAGACCGGCCACGATGATCGGCGCCCGGATCTCCACGTCATGAATTTCAGGGTGGCGCTTGAGCAGATCGTGGATCAACAGGCGGTTTTTTGCGAACAGCAACAGCTTGTTGCGCAGGCTAAGCCGGCCCAGGTTGTTGAGCCCCGCGTCACTGCCCCACTCGTCGCAGAGCAAGGCAAGGCGCGCAACAAAATCCTGTGGGCCAAAATCCTCCAGTCCCAGCGATTGCCGCGCCTCACTCAGAATGTCATCAGGCTGCAGCGAGACATCGAGCGTTTCACCAAAGGCCAGCACCGCTTGTTGCTCTTCGCTGAGCACGGGCTGCGCGAGGTCGTCGATGCGGAGGGTGTCAGACATCCAGCTTCTCCCGGGAATGAGAAGGAAACAGCACAGTAAGCGTTACGTGCCGGGCACTATAGGCAGCGCCATGTTTTAATACAATCGTATTATTATTGGCAAACACTGACTCCTTGAACCAGTGCCCCCTAAATCAGCCCGGCTTTAGCCCGCCACACTGGCAGCTGGAAATGCGGCGCTCGACAGCCCGCCCACTTCAGTCGCCGGCCACGCCCAGGCCGACAGCACAGCCCACCCCGGTACCGCCAAGGCCGCAGTAACCCCCCGGATTCTTGGCCAGATATTGCTGATGGTAGTCCTCGGCGAAATAAAACTCGGGCGCCGGGATAATCTCGGTACTGACGTCACCGAAGCCGGCGTCATGCAGTGCCTGCTGGTAGTCGGTTCTGGAGGCATGCGCCTGGGCCGCCTGCGCCTCGTCGAAGGTGTAAATGCCACTGCGGTACTGGGTACCCACGTCGTTGCCCTGACGCATGCCCTGTGTTGGATCATGCCCCTCCCAGAACGCTTTCAACAACTGCGCATAAGTGATCACGTCGGGATCAAATACCATCAGGACAACCTCGTTATGGCCGGTCAGCCCGGTACAGACTTCCTGGTAGGTGGGATTGGGGGTCAGTCCGGCCGCATAGCCGACGGCGGTTGTGTACACCCCCTCCAACTGCCAGAACTTGCGCTCTACACCCCAGAAACAGCCCATACCAAACATTGCCCGCTGCAGGTGTGCAGGGTATGGCCCCTGTAATGGATTACCGTTGACGTAATGTGCCGGCGGCACGGGCATCGCTTCATCCCGGCCGGGAAGCGCCGTCTCTTTCGTCGGCATTGGCATTGCACGTTTTCCAAACAGGCTCATGGGCTGCAAGTATAGCCACAATTCGGCTAAAGTAATCCACCCCCCTTGGAGAGCAACATGCCGATCACCCGCCGCGAGATGCTGGGCCTGTTATCCAGCAGCACTTTCTTCCTTACCGCCGCTCCAGTGCCGCTGGCTGCCGACGACACCACACCGGACGCCCCCTCCGCGAGCCCATCAAGCTTACCCACCACCCTGAGTGCCGCCGGCTTTGAGCAGGGCGTGGCCTCGGCCGACCCGCAGCCGGACGCGATTATGCTGTGGACGCGGGCAGTGCCTGAGACCGATACCGACACGGCGGTGAATTTGCTACTGGAACTGGCACAGGACGAAGCGTTTACGCAAAAGGTGCTCTCAACCCCGGTTGCCTGCACGGCGGAAGCCGACTACACGGTGCGCGCATACGTCAACGGCCTGCAGGCAGACAGTCGCTACTACTACCGCTTTCGCGCGGCCAACAATACGTTTTCGCGCATCGGCCGCACCCGTACTGCACCGCCCGCCGACAGCGCCCGCACCGCGAACGTCGCCTTCACCAGTTGCCAGAGTTACGAGCAGGCCCACTTCGGTGGCTGGGCGCGCATGATCGCCGAAGACAGGGCGGCAGCGGTGGAAGAACAGATCGACTTTGTATTGCACCTGGGCGACTTCATCTACGAGCGTAGCTGGCATACACGCGTCGATGGCTCACCGCAGGCGCGCCGCGTGCCGGACCTGCCGGACGGTGTGGACACCGATGAAAACCGCTATGCCGTTTCGCTGGCGGACTATCGCCACCTGTACAAGGTTTACCTCAGCGACCCACACCTGCAGGAAGCGCGCGCACGCTGGCCATTTGTCTGCACCTGGGACGACCATGAATACGCCAATGACAATTACCAGAGCTACTCCACCTACCACGGCGAACACCGGTTGGATCCGGCGCGCAAGCTGCGCGCCAACCAGGCCTGGTTTGAATTCATGCCGGCGGTGCTGGACGAACTACAGGGGCAGCCCGCTCGCGGCTTTCAAGCCGGCGCCCTCGGCGCAGGCGATGAACAGGACAACCGCACCGCAATAGACAGCCTGTGCATCTACCGCAGACTGCGCTGGGGAAGCCTGGTGGATGTGGTGCTGACCGACACGCGCAGCTACCGCAGTCCACCGTGCCTTGCGGAAGGATTCGCCGAAACCCTGGATCTGCCACTGAACACGGTGAAACTCGTGGAGATCTGCGATGCCGGGCAGGACTATGACGGCGGCAAACCGCCGCCGACACTGCCCTATGGCGACGGCACCACGCCCAACCCGGCACAGCGGCGACCGGCGGGCACGCTACTGGGCGCCGAGCAGCGCGAGTGGCTGCTGGATACGCTGGGCGAGTCGCGCGCAACCTGGAAGCTGTGGGGTAACTCCCTGCCGCTGTTGCCCATGCGCCTGGACATGTCCACCCTGCCCTTCACAGACTACGAGGACAGCCTCATCAATCTGGATGCCTGGGGGGGTTACCCATCGGAGCAGGCGTACCTGATGGATGCCATCAGCGAACGGCGCATTGGCGGTGTAGTGTCGCTGTCAGGCGATCATCACATGCACGGCGCAGGGATTGTGAACCGCTCGGCCTCGCAGCCTGATGCACCCGCCGTGACCGTGGATTTCACCGTAGCAGGATTGAGTTCCTCGCCGGTGTTCGGCGATCTGGTGGCGGCCGCGCGCGAGAGCCACGGCGGATTCAGCTCACTGGTGTTTACGGAAACTGAGCCGGGAGCACCGCTGGAGCCGGTCTGGCACATGTCGATGCTCGACGGCGTGCTGGCGGCATCGATTTACGCCCGCAGCGGGCTGCGGGCCGCGGCACGCTGGCTGGGGCCCAACAGCGCCAATACGGGTCTCATGTATACCGACACCACCGTGAATGGCTACGGCCTGGCACGGTTCAGTAGCGAACAACTCACGGTGCAAATGGTCGCGCTGGAGGATTGCCGCGAGGACTTCACAACCCCGCCACAGATTCGCTACACCGCCCGGTTTGACCTGCCGCTGTGGGACGGCGGAACGGTACCCCAACTCGCCGGCCCCCATTTTGACGGGCAGGCGCCGTTTCCATTCTCCTGACGCAACGTGTAAGCTGGTCTGCCTTGCGCAATTCAAGCGCCGGGCATTCACTATCCTGTCATATTCGCCGTCTACACTAGCGGCGGGCTTGAGGTATTCCGCGTCTACCCGGGAACCGGAGCAGGCAGAGACAGTCCAATGACCCGAGCAGGAAGCGGCCCTGACAAGGCCCGCTGCAACTAATCACTGACCAAAAGATAAACGAACAGCGAAAAGAGTAATGGAAACACAACAACTGGACGCCCGCGAGCTTTGCAGCCGCAAACTGTGGGAACTGATCAACGACCGGGATGGCGATATCAGCGCGACGGAACTGTCCGAAGCAGTTGCCGAACTGGCGCGCCGCCGGCGCTACCTGGAGGAACTCCAGGAATTGGGTAAACTGGGGCCTGATACGCACTGAGGGCAACCCGCGCCTGCCTATGGCAAAACCACCTTCGCGCCGCTCTTCCAGCAACGAGATCGCGCAATTCCTGGCTAAAAGCAAGGCCATCACCGCGGTCGTCGACAAGCAGCCACGGCTGCTGTTCGCCGTCGACGCCACCGCCAGCCGACAACCCACCTGGGATCGCGCCTGTCACCTGCAGCAGGAGATGTTTCGCGCCACCTCCAGCATCGCCGCACTGGCAGTTCAACTCTGCTACTACCGCGGCTTCCACGATTTTTACGCCAGTCGCTGGCTCACCGACAGCAACGCCCTTTCTTCGCTGATGGGATCCGTACGCTGTGAGGGGGGTCACACGCAGATTGCGCGCCTGCTGAAACACGCCCTGGCTGAACACCGCAAGCAGCCGGTACGCGCGGTGGTCTTCATCGGCGATGCCATTGAGGAAAGTACCGACACGCTGTGCGACCTCGCCGGCCAATGCGGCATGCTCAAGCTGCCTTTGTTCCTGTTTCAGGAGGGTCACAACGTGGCTGTGGAGCGCACCCTGCGCAGCATGAGCACTATCAGTGGCGGTGCCTGGGCACGCTTCGACAGCGCCAGCGCAACCACACTCGCAAGCCTGCTCGGCGCGGTGGCCAGCTACGCAGCCGGCGGCCGCACGGCGCTGGAGAAGCGCACCGGCGAGGGTGCTAAACTGCTCCTCCAACAACTAAAAGACTAAGCGCGGGGCTTTAACTCACTGTGCCCAGACTGATACTGCTGCTGGCGATTGCCGCCGTCGTCTACCTGCTATTGCGGCGGGTCAAAGCACTGCCGCCGCACAAGCGGCGCGCCGAGTACATCAAGATTGGTATCGGTGTGCTGGTTGTGGCGGTCATCGGCCTCACCCTGACCGGGCGCATGCACTGGATCGGCGCCGCCTTCACTGCCCTGCTGGTGGGCGCCAGGCAACTGCTACCGCTGGCGATCCGTTTTTTCCCCATGCTCGCCAGCCTGCGCGGCAAAAACGCCGCCGCCAGCGGCGGGCAGCGCTCTACCGTACAGAGTGAAGTACTGCTCATGCACCTGGACCACGACAGCGGCGAACTACAGGGCGAGGTGCTCAAGGGGCAGTACACAGGCTGGCGACTGCAGGATATGGACCGGGAGCAGTTGCAGGCGCTGCTGAGCTACTGCCAGCAACAGGATCAGGATGCTGTGCAGTTACTGGACAGCTACCTGCAACAACGCTTTCCCGGTGAGGGCCCGTTCGGCGCTCAGTCTTCAACCGCCAGTCAGGGCAGCGGCCAGATGAACCGCGCCGAGGCGCTGGCGGTGCTGGGCCTGGATGAAAGCGCCAGCGAGGAAGATATCGTACAGGCACACCGCAGGCTGATGCAGAAGCTGCACCCTGATCGCGGCGGCAATGACTACCTTGCCTCGAGGGTAAACCAGGCCAAAGACATCCTGCTGGGTTAATGCCACGCAATACACGCACTGCAGAGCCGCGCCATTTTTCGCTGGGAAAAGCCGTGTCCTGCACTTAAAATCGCGCGCAGCAGGCATCACTTGCAACGATTAGCAGCCGTTTTCGGCAATCAATGCCAACACAACAGGTGGAGGAGAACACAACACCATGACTGAGGTATTTGTCGTACGCAACCAGCTTGGGCACTACTGGGGCAAGGGCAAGGAGTGGGTAGATGGCACCGAGCCACGGGGGGTTATGCGCGCCAAACACGAGGACGAGGCGGTGAACACGCTGTTCGAACTCAGCTCGAAAGACATCGAGCTGCGCGGTGAAGTCACCGCGGTTCAGTTGACCGACAAGAACGAGGTCATTATCGAGCCCAGCGAGCACCTGTTACCGAAGAAAACGGATACCGAGGCCGAGGCAAGCCCTCCCGAAACCGAGTTACAACCGGTAGACGCCGGGGACAACGTCGCCACCCTTGATTCCTGAGCGATCCGACCACATCTATCGTTACTGAACTGTAGTTTTTGCAGTGAACAAGCCGTCGCTGGCGGTGTCTATGCTAACGTTGTGAGTCGGGTGCAGTGTTCGCCCCACTTTACTGAGCGAGAAAACTGAGGCAAAGCAATGCGCATATTATTGTTCCTGGCCACGAATATCGCCGTACTGGTGCTGGTCAGTATCGTCTTCAACCTGCTCGGGCTTGAGGGCATCCTCGCCGCGAACGGTGTGGACCTCAATCACGGGTCACTACTGATTTTCTGCGGTGTGTTCGGCATGGGTGGCGCCATGATTTCGTTGCTGCTGTCAAAATGGATGGCAAAGCGCGCCACCGGCACGGTACTGATTGAGCAGCCGCGCAACCGCGACGAGCAGTGGCTGGTGGAGACCGTGCGCGAACTCGCCGAAGAGGCGGGAATCGGTATGCCGGAAGTCGGTATTTTCCCGTCCGAAACCGCGAACGCCTTCGCCACAGGCTGGAACAAAAACGACGCGCTGGTCGCCGTCAGCGCCGGTCTACTGCAGCGCTTCCGCCCCGAGGAGGTGCGCGCGGTGATGGCCCATGAAATCGGTCACGTCGCCAATGGTGATATGGTCACGCTTGCGCTGATCCAGGGCGTAGTCAACACCTTCGTGATGTTTTTTGCGCGCATCATCGGTCATACCGTCGACCGCGTGATCTTCAAGACCGAGCGCGGCTACGGCATAGGCTATTTCGTGGTGACCATCGTGGCAGAAATCGTACTGGGCATTCTCGCCAGCATGATAGTGGCCTGGTTCTCCCGCTGGCGCGAATACCGTGCGGACCACGCCGGCGCCTCGCTGGCCAGCCCCGGCGCCATGATCGCCGCCCTGCAGCGCCTGCAAATGGAACAGAACCAGCACCAGGACCTGCCGGGTCAACTCACTGCCTTTGGCATCAGCGAAGGCATGAAGCAGGGTCTGATGAGCCTGCTCGCCAGCCACCCACCGCTGGACGACAGGATCAGGGCCTTACAGCAGGGCTGATTGTCACGGGCTCGAAAACACCACCCGGCGCTACCGCGCCGAGTGGCAGCAACAACGCGTTGGCAACCAGACGGTGTCCGGCATTGTTCCAATGCGCACCATCCCCTGCCTCCAGCACTGCCCCCTGTGCACGCGCCATGCTGAGTGCGCGCGGCACCTCCGGAATAAACCGTATGCCATTGTCCTCAGCAAGTTCACGGAATATATCGGCCTCACTGGTGACAAACGCATAGACAGGCACCTCTGCGGGCACACGCTCACGTATTTTTGCGAGCAGCAGCCCGGTAACCTCCACCGCCTGCGCGAATGCCGGGAAGCTGCGCCCACGGTTATTGATTTGATCTTCGCTGGAGGGTTGCGGCGCCGGCCGCAGGCGATCCAGGCGCGTTAGCAGAAAATACAGCAGACGCGAGTGTTCATTGGCGAAGTGCCAGAGCGCCGGGCTTGGCTTCGGCAGCCGGTAGCTTATACGCCCGTTGCTGAAGTAGGGGCGCCTTTTGTGGTTGTTGTTCCTGGCACTGTTGAACTCCAGCTCAAACGAATTGTTAATGAAGTCGTTCGGGCAAAACTGAATAATCACCGCGTCCGGCGCGATCTCATCGATATAGCTGTCCAGCATCAGGTACTGCTGGAGCGTGCCGTAGCCACCGACTCCCAGCGCGAAGACTTCGGCGGACAGCTTCTCCCCGAGCACACTGAAATACGCATTCTCATCAGATACGTGCCTGGCGTGCGTAAAGGAATCACCGATGAACATGAGCTTCGCACGATCCTTTACAGCAGGGTCGCCGAAGGCGCGGAATCCGCGCGCGTCGGTGCGTGCTCGCACGGGATAGGGCTGCCCGGCGGCGTCATGAAGCTCGCCGGTAAAGCGATAATTGGGCGCGGCGCGCCAGCCGAGCTTTTCGTCTGGCGCAAAAAGCAGCACGGTATGATCGTTCAACACCGCCTGCGCCACCAGATAGCCACGCACGGCGAGCTCGCCAGCCATCACCAGGACAGTCAGGGCAACGACAAGGGACAGAAAGCCGAGCAGCAGATTGCGCATGGGCAAACACCGATCACCGAGCGAACCAACAGGTTACGCAGCGACTGCAGCTAACGCAATCCTGCCTGAACGGCGGCAGAAACCCAGCGGCGAAACCACGGAGCGGTTGCGTTTCTAACGGCAACTATTTAGCTACGGCACCCTATAAAGACCGCGCTTCCAATCACAGACTGTGGAGCAGTTTAACGGGGTACTCACTCATCGGAATAACATCGATACGCTCAAAATCGATAAACCGCGAACAACTTTCCATCATCGCGGTCATGTGCTTTTGCAACACCGCATCATCGCCGCCAGTGGCATAAAACGCGTGATCATCGGTCATCGCCTCTGGTGGAAAGTTCTCCTCGACGATCGCATGACAGTGTGGCGTATCCTTGCCCAGTAACCTGACGACCACATTCTGGCGATAACCAAACGTTGACTGGGTTTCGATTGCTACCTCGGTGTGACTGTCTTTCCATACGCTAAACCACTCCTCGGTGGTCTGGCTTTGCGGGTGCGACATGAACACCACGTGGCACATACCGTACATGCGGTCGCCCGGCTGGGTGGGGTGTGCCTGCTGATTGATCAACGGCTCCGCCTCGGTCACCAGATAGCCGTTGCGTCGCAGGACGTGGTCATCGATCAAGGGTTCCCAGTTGGCTGCAGCGCCGGCGTCGTCCACCCAAAGCGACAGCATCGCATCCGGCACGGAAGAAGCGCTCTGCATGCGTCGGCCGTTGGCCGGTGCCACCGCGCTGTCGGCGACACACAGGCGAATACCATGTACGCCCGGGACATCACACAACGGATGCGCCACCTGCTGCAAAAGCTCATCGCGAAACGTGTCCGCTTCCTGTGCAGCGTTCTTCCACAGTGCATACTGTATTTTTTCCATTGGGGCGTCCTCCCTGCTTTGCGCGGGCCTACACGCCGACCGGCGGCGTAATGGTTGCAGCGTTGTCGATCAACATCTCGGCACCGTTGATGAAGCGCGATTCCTCCGAGGCAAGGAAAAGGACGAGGTTGGCCACATCTTCCGGCTCGCACATGTTGGTCATTTCGCCGAGCTTATCGATCTGCTCCTGCGTGGCGGTTTCCTGCCCGGTGGCAACCTTGACGACCATCGGTGTTTTCACGCCGTCGGGGTGCACCGAGTTGCAACGGATACCGTTGCCCTGCTCCTTGCAGTACATTGCGACGTTTTTTGTCAGCGAGCGCACAGCACCCTTACTCGCCGTATAGGCGGCGACGAACGACTGCCCCGTTACTGCTGCGACCGATGACATATTAACAATAGAGCCACCGCCAGACTCTGCCATGGCGGGAATGGCATGTTTGCAGCCCAGAAAGACACCGTCGCTGTTGACCGCATTGATGCGTCGCCAGGTTTCCAGATCCGTGTCGACGACACTGCCCAGCGCAATCATCCCGGCGTTGTTTACCAGAATGTCCAGGCGCCCGAAGGTCTCCACGGTCTTTTTCACCACCGCTTTCCAATTATCCTCGTCAGTCACGTTCAGGTGCAGAAACAGGCCGTTGTCGCCGATACCGTCTGCCACCGCCTGACCATCCACATCATTCATATCGGTCACGACGACTTTTGCGCCTTCCCGGGCGAGCAAAATCGCGTCTGCCTTGCCCATACCACTGGCGGCCCCTGTCACAATGGCCACCTTGCCGGCAACTCTTCCCATAATGTCTGCTCCTGATCGCGTCGTCAGGGCGCGTGTATAGCGCGCCCCGGTTTATTTCCACAGCATTCGACTGCTGCGCCCGTCTTTAGCCGCAGCATGAGCGCCTCGCGCCGGTCGACTGCCGCGCAAGTTAAGCACCTGGCCGGGACAAGCTCAAATCCTGAGCCGTCAAACCAGCGCCGGGGCCATCCAGTTGAACCGGCCGGCAGACCCATTTGAGCCCCCGTAGACGCTCGCCAGAGCGCCGCGGCAGTAGTATTCTTGCGCCACACCATGGCCGTCCGCGGAAGACACTATGAACCAGACCAGCGAAACACCTAACTCGATCAATGTACTGGGCTACCTTGCCATCGCACTGCTGCTTTTACTGCCGCTATCGGTGCTCACCGTGCGCTCCGGAGCCTTCCAGCAGGGGCTGGCATTGTACGCCCTGGCCTGCCTGGGCAGCGCGCTGCTGCTCATCGTCCTGATCCTGTTCCTGCTGCATCCCAAGTACACCGAGCACCGCGCAGGCTTGAGAACGAAGGCGCTGTTGACCGTACCGGGGACCATTGCACTGCTCAGCCTCACACTCTCCGGAGACCACCCACGCATCCATGACATCACCACCGATACCAGTGATCCACCGCGCTTTGTTGCCGCCGCCGAGCAACGCGGCGAGGACGCCAATTCGCTGGACATCAAGCCAGACTCCATCGCCGAGCAGCTGCGCGCCTATCCGGACCTGACCACCGTACGCACCACAATGACTATCGACCAGGCCTACTCACAGGCGCTGACCGTGGCCGGGGAACTTGGCTGGGAGGTGTACCACGAAGACAGGAGCGCCGGCATCATTGAAGCCGTCGATACCACTCTCATCATGGCGTTCAAGGACGACATCGTGATCCGCGTGCGTGGCAATGCCGAGGGGGCCTACCTGGATCTGCGCTCGGTATCACGCGTTGGACTGGGCGATCTTGGCGCCAATGCCAAACGCATTCGCAGCTTTGTCGCGGCGTTCAATGGTCAATGACGTAGCCCTGTATGGCCGCCTGATCGGCGCACTCCTGGCCCTGCTGCTAATGGCGCAGGGCGCGTTGACTCAGGCGGACGATATCGACTACCTCAGTTTCGCCACTGAGGACGAAGCCAACACCACCGAGATTTTTCGCAGGGCCAGCCCGGCGGTGGTGTATGTCACCAATACCGCGCTGCGGCGCAGCCTGTTCAGTCTGGATGTTCGGGAGATCCCCCGCGGCAGTGGCACCGGCTTTGTCTGGAGCGAGCAGGGCCTGATCGTCACCAACTACCACGTGGTGGCCGGCGCACATCGCCTGACGGTCACCCTGGCCGATCGCAGCGAGCACACCGCAGACATTATCGGTGTCGCACCGGAGAAGGATCTGGCGGTGTTGCGCATCGCCAATCCACCGGACAACCTGTCCACCCTGCCGCTGGGTGATTCATCGGAGCTGACCGTCGGGCGCAAAGTGCTGGCCATCGGCAATCCCTTTGGCCTCGATACCACGCTGACGACCGGCATCGTCAGCGCACTGGGACGGGAGATTCAGGCGCCGGGAAACCGTAAAATCCGCGGTGTCATCCAGACGGACGCCGCCATCAACCCGGGCAATTCCGGCGGTCCGCTGCTGAATTCACTGGGCCAGCTGATCGGCGTCAACACGGCAATCTACAGCCCCTCAGGCGCCAGCGCCGGCATCGGCTTCGCCATCCCCGTCAATACCGTGAAGGAGGTGGTTCCGCAGCTCATCGCCTACGGTCGCATTCTACGGCCGATGATAGGCGTAGAACTGGCCAGTGATCGCTGGATCAGGCGCAACCGCATCAAGGGCCTGCCGGTAGTGCACGTGTTCCCCGGGCTGCCCGCTGCCGAGGCCGGTATGACCGGCGCCTGGCGTAATGCCCGCGGCGATATCGTGCTGGGCGACATTATCACCTCGATCGAGGGCCGCGAAATCCGCAGCCATGACGATTACTTCAGCGCAATCGAAAAGCACCAGCCGGGCGATGTGGTAGAGGTTACGACGCTCCTGGGCGAGAAACGCAAGCGCTACAAGGTGCGGCTGATCGAATCGCAGTGAGTCTGCGTCAGCCCGCTATCGGGTGTCGCGGCGACGGGCGATCACACTCAGGACAGGGTTCCACCGTCGACCCGCACATCTTCTCCGGTGATATGCACGCCGTCTTCGGAGGCCAGCATCGCGATCAGACCGGCAACTGTCTCCGGCGGCTTTGGACCGCTGATCGACTGGATTCTCGGCATCAGTTCCCAGTCCATGCTCGCAGGGAAATCGATACCCCTGGCCATGTCAGTTTGGATATCCCCGGGACAAATGCAGTTGGCGCGCACACCACGCTTGGCGTACTCCACCGCAATGCTGCGCGTCATGGCAAGCACACCGCCCTTGCTGGCCGAGTAAGCCACGCCGCAGGGCAGGCCCGATAGCGCCGCGGTAGAGGCCGCGTTCACGATACTCCCTCCGGAGGTGATCAGGTGGGGCAGCGCGGCGCGGCAGAGGTACAGCGTACCCGTGAGATTAACGTCGATTACTTTCTGCCAGTCTGCGCTTTCGAGCATCTGCGTGTCGTCGAAGCGCAGCATCCCGGCCATATTCACCAGCGCATACAGGCTGCCATAGCACGCAACGCACGCCTCTATGCAGGCATTGACGCTGCTTTCATCACTCACGTCACAAACGTGAGCCGTGGCTTGTCCGCCGGCATCCACAATCAGGGAAGCCGTCTCGCTGGCCGCCTCCTCATTGAGGTCGACGCAGAAAACCGCGCCGCCCTCCGCGGCAATACGCTGTGCGGCCGCCCGACCGATGCCGGCTCCGGCACCTGTAATCAGCGCGACTTTGTCCTTAAACCTGTCCATTATTGCCTCCGTAGTCGGCGCACAGTTGCAATTAGCAACACCCAACACCTGACAAATTCGTACCGCCGCGCACAGCACGGTGATCGGCCCTGAGGGTGAATATTAGAGTTTGCACCCTAATTCACAAAAATGGACGCGGGCAGGGACCCTCAGCCGTGATTTAGCCGTATTTCGTCACTTCGGACTGACTTATTAAGCCATTCCTGTGTACCGTTTTTCTTGTATCTTTATATGCCCCAAGTGCAGCCGTATCATACCCTCCTTCGCCGGCATCGCCGGTCAGCAGTAACGAAGAGGAGTTTGCCGTGACGGCCCCTGTCAGGAGTGACATTTTGGAAGACCTCGATCAGTTTCGCAGCGACGTTCGTAGCTGGTTGGAACAGAATTGCCCAGAGTCACAGCGCCAGCCCATGACGCCAGACCAGCAATACTGGGGCGGACGGCGCGGTAGCTTTCCCAGTGATGACGCCAGGCTTTGGTTTGAACGCATGCGCGACCGCGGCTGGATAGCGCCCGAGTGGCCCGAAGCGTACGGCGGAGGCGGGTTATCACCGCAGCAGGCGAAAATCGTCGCGGAAGAAATGAAAGGCATCAACGCCCGCAAACCGCTGCTGGGTCTGGGGCTATGGATGCTCGGCCCGGCCCTGCTCGAATACGGCAACGAGGAGCAGAAACAGCAACACCTGCGCGCCATCGTCAACGGTGAACTGCGCTGGTGCCAGGGCTACTCAGAGCCCGGTTCCGGTTCCGACCTGGCCAGCCTGCAGTGCAAGGCTGAGGACATGGGCGATCACTTCCTGGTCAACGGCTCCAAGATATGGACCACCAAGGCCGACGAATGCGACTGGATATTCTGCCTGGTGCGCACCGACCCCGACGCGAAAAAGCAGAAGGGCATCAGCTTCCTGCTCATCGATATGGACGATCCGGGTATTTCCACCAGCCCGATAGAACTGATCAGCGGCGAATCAGAGTTCTGTCAGACGTTCTTCGACAACGTCAAAGTCCCCAAAGAAAACCTGGTGGGCGAGTTGAACAAGGGCTGGTCCGTCGCCAAGGCGTTGCTGGTGCACGAGCGCAAACTGATGTCAGAGATTGGCAGCGACTCGCCGCGCCAGATCCTGACGCCGAACGAGGCGGCGCGGCAGTACCTCGAATTCAAGGATGGGAAAATTGCCGATGCGGAACTGCGCGGGCGCATCACCGACTACGACATGCGTATGCAGGCGGTAGCGCTGACACATTTCCGCACCTTTGAGGAGAAAATCAACAAAGTTCGAAGCCCCGCGCCCCTGATCATGAAGTACGTTGGCACCGAGGCAGAAAAAACAAAGAGCGAATTGCTTCTGGCCATCCTGGGCAGCCGCGGGGTTGGTTGGGAAGGCGAAGGCTTTACGGAGGCAGAGCTCGACACCACGCGGCTATGGGCGATGAGCTACGCGATGACTATCGCCGGCGGCACATCAGAGGTGCAACTCAACGTGGTCGCGAAAAACGTGCTGGAACTTCCCCAGCATAAGGAGTCGTAGCGTGAGTCTGGTATTGAACGAGGAACAGCGGCTGCTGCGAGACAGCGCAAATAGCTTTCTGCACGACAGTGCACCCGTTGCAGCGCTGCGTAAACTGCGCGACGAGGCCGATCCGCTGGGGTATACACCTGAGCTCTGGCGACAGATGGCCGAGATGGGCTGGGCAAGCATCATTCTGCCCGAAGCCTACGGCGGCATGGATTTCGGTTTCATAGGCCTTGGCGTTGTACTGGAGGAATCGGGACGAACACTGAGCGCCTCTCCGCTTTTCGCGACCGCGGTCATTGGCGCATCCGCGCTGGTGTTGGCGGGCAGCGAGCAACAGAAAGAGACCATCCTACCGGCCATTGGTGCCGGTGAACTGACCCTCGCACTGGCGCTGGAGGAAACCCATCATCACCGGCCGAACCAGATCAGTACCACCGCGACGCCGCAGGACGATGGGTACCTGATCAACGGCAGCAAGTGCTTTGTCTTGGACGGACACAGCGCCGACAAGCTGATCGTGGTCGCCCGTACCAGCGGAGAGCATGACGACACCCACGGCATCAGCCTGTTCATCCTGGATCGGGACGCCGCCGGTATCCAGGTGCAGCGCACGATTATGGCCGATAGCCGCAATGCGGCGAACATCACCTTTGATAATGTGAAAGTCGACGCCGATGCCCTGCTCGGGGCATGCGACGAGGGCTGGGCAACGCTGGAGCCGCTGCTCGACCGCGGCCGCGTGGCCATTGCGGCGGAGATGATGGGCTACGCACTGGAGTGTTTCGAGCGCACCAGTGATTACCTCAAGGAAAGGGAGCAATTTGGTGCCCTGATCGGCAGTTTCCAGGCCCTTCAACACCGGGCCGCACACATGCAGGCTGAGCTCGAACTCAGTCGCTCGGTGATCATGGAAGCACTCACCGCCGTAGACGAATCGCCCGAGCAGTTGCCGCAGATGGCCAGTCTTGCCAAAGCCAACCTCAACGAACTGGTTAAGCTCGTTACCAACGAAGCGGTGCAGATGCACGGTGGCATCGGCGTCACTGACGAACTGGAGATAGGCTTCTTTTTGAAGCGCGCCCGCGTGGCCATGCAGATTTTTGGCGACACCGGGTTTCACAAGGATCGCTACGCCACGCTTAACGGCTACTAGCAACTAACTACTGATCGGAGAACAGTTCCATGGAACCCAGCGAGAAAATTGCCGTTGTACAGCGCTACGTCGAAGCGTTTGACAAGCAAGACATCACCATCATTAAAGACATGTTCGCAGCGGACGCGAAGGTAGAAGACCCGGTGGGCACCGATATCCACGACGGTATCGACGCCATTGTCGCTTTCTACGAAAACGCACTGTCATCGGGCGCCAAGCTGAGATTGACCGGCGCCTGCCGCTGTGCCGGCAGTGCCGTTGCCTTCCCCTTCCAGGTCGTCATGGGCGATAACACCATCGACATCATTGACGTCTTTTACTTCAACGATGCCGGGAAAGTTGTCGACATGAAGGCTTACTGGGGTGCGGAAAACTACAGCTGAGTAGCGAATTTTAACCCGGCGATTGGTGCGCTGCAGCGGTACAGTTTTGCCTACAGCGCCAAGCGAGGGTGAACGCCGGGCGTCCAATGGCGCCTGATCCAGACAGACGCTGTCAGTCTATTGAGAAGTTGTAGTCACGCGCGAAGGCTTCTGCGTAGCGCTCAATCCACTCAAACGCCGCCTCGTCCAGGGTCATCTCCCTGCCCGAGCGCTCCATCTCTTTTAAACGGTATTGCTCGATTTGCTGACACTGACCTTCCATCCTCAGGCGAAACGCCTGCGCGGATGAAAGCTGTCGCGCCCCCTGCCCATTGATAGCGCTCGACACTGCTCACCCCAACCACATCTGATCTACCGCTATACATAGCTGAAAGCTACCCGGGCACGCAATGAGCCGAGGGCGATTTGTGAAAAGAAACACAAAAATAAACGGGTTTGCGGCCCGTTTATACGGAATGTCCAGGTGGCGTTTACCCTGGACTGCGTTCTCACGGTGCTAGAGCTGCCCCATGCTGATGCGCTGGATGAGCGGCTCCAATGACAGCTTGAATCGGGCATCTTTATACTTCGGTGGACCGAATTTCGCCTTGGCATTGTTGGACAGGGCGATGGGCTCCTTGGGCAGACCAATGAAATTGGTATCGAGGTTGCCATTGCCATTGGCGTCGTAGAAGACCGTCAGAGCGTACTCTCCCACCGGCAGCACCATCTCAGTCACGACGAAGTCGCCAGAGCGTGAATCCTCTATCACCACTTCCTTTCTGGCCGCAGTATTCTTGCCCAACCAGTCATCCTCGTTATCGTAGATGGCGATAAAGACACTCCCGCTGGCGTCGACCAGCCCGCCTATTTCGACAGTGAGAATGCCGGACGCCTCCTCCGCGAGCACAGACTGGTTCAGTAGTAACAGTAGCGTCAGCAGCGCGCCACCGACACTCCTTTTATTACTTATCATTGCGCGGTCCCCTTTTCATAGTTCAGAAACTTGTCGGTGAGTTTGTCGATAGACCAGGAATCCGGCGTCTGGCTGGGCGGATACTTGCTGAACGTCTGCAGGTACATCTGCGTAAATGCGGCCCCGCGGTAACCCTGGGCGGCCTTATCTATCATCCAGTCCCAGTAGGT
Source organism: Gammaproteobacteria bacterium (assembly GCA_030426545.1). GTDB lineage: Bacteria > Pseudomonadota > Gammaproteobacteria > Pseudomonadales > Halieaceae > Marimicrobium. Next base: position 42,475 of record JAUHYL010000018.1, on the reverse strand, counting down.
ATTGGAATTGTGATCTGCGCGCTCAAACGGGTCGCGCCGCAGGTGAAAGATCTTGAACAGCCTCAGCGTCACAAAGGGCTCCGCCCAGAGTGCCATGGTGCGGGCCCGGTTCTCCGCATAAACGATTTTCCAGTCGTCTACCCGCACACCCACGGGCATTGCCGTATCGGCATGGTAAATGAACTCGCGGCGCGGGCTCTTGGCGGTCTCCCCGGTAAAGTAGGGCAGAAAGTTGTAGCCGTCGAGGTGCACTTTCGCATCCTTGCTGCCCACCTTGCGGCCCTGCAGCAGATCTTTCTTCAAACTTGTGTCACCGGCAGCAGCCAGCAGGGTCGGCATCCAGTCCAGGTGTGACATTACAGCAGTGGAGACCTGCCCGGGCTCTATACGCGCCGGCCAGCGAACCATCGCAGGTACCCGATAGGCTCCTTCCCAGTTCGAATTTTTCTCACTGCGAAAGGGCGTGATACCCGCATCCGGCCAGGTGTTGTAATGCACGCCATTGTCTGTCGAATAGAACACGATGGTATTGTCCGCGATACCCAGATCGTCAAGCTGACCCAGCATTTCGCCTACCAGTTCGTCATGTGCCACCATCACGTCGTTGTAGAAATCCTGCCCGGACTTCCCCCGGTGCTTGGCGGCAGGATGCGTGCGAAAGTGCATACCCGTGGTGTTCACCCAGACAAAAAACGGTTTTTTCGCCTTGACCTGCTTATCAATGAACTTTTTCGCGGCCGCTATAAACTCCTCATCCACCGTCTCCATCCGCTTGCGCGTGAGGGCACCGGTATCTTCCACACGCCCATCGGCAAAGGAATGGATCACACCGCGCGGCCCGAACATCTTGCGGAACATCGGGTCCTGCGGATAATCCACGTCCTCCGGCTCTTCCTCGGCGTTCAGGTGGTACAGGTTGCCAAAAAACTCATCGAACCCGTGGTTGGTGGGCAGGAACTCGTCTTTATCGCCGAGGTGATTCTTGCCGAACTGCCCGGTGGCATAACCGTGGGTTTTGAGCACCTCCGCGATAGTGATATCCCTGTCCTGAATGCCCATGTCCGCGCCGGGCAGCCCCACCTTGCTCATCCCTGTGCGCAGGGGCGTTTGTCCGGTGATAAAACTTGAGCGGCCCGCGGTACAGCTCTGATCGCCGTAATAGTCCGTGAAACGGATGCCCTCCTCGGCGATCCGATCGATGTTGGGCGTGCGATAGCCCATGATCCCGTCGCTGTAAGCACTGATATTGGTAATACCGATATCATCGCCCCAGAACACCAGGATATTCGGCTTGTCAGCCGCTGCGAGGGGGAAGGAAACGGTCGCTAGAAACGCAACCAGGGCGATTCGGGGGATGATCCGCAAGCTCATAATGGTCTCCGTCTTCAGGGATTGCCTTGGAACGGGCTAAGTATCCGGCATCCCGCGGCCATTACAAGAGGCCCGCCGAGCGCGTCCCCCTGAAGTGGTATGGCGCCGCTACTGTGAAAATTACGCGAATCGCCCAATTTCTACCGATAGAGATTGGCAGGCCGGGAAAAAAAACTACCATACCTCCCCCCGAACTCGCCGGTTACTGGCACGCAGATTGCTGCAGTAGTTCACCGCGGGGAATAACGAGGGCTGCGCCCGGCACTTTTGGACCAAACGGGAGTCACACTGCTGCATCAGGAGGCATTGCGCACTGAAACGGAGCAGCCCGCGCGCCCGACCGCACTGCATGACAGCCAGGAAGACAACACAGTAAAGGAGATGAAACATGGAATCATCAGATCTGCAACCGGGTCCGCTGCGACGGGCCGTCAACGACCTTGTGATGGCAGAGATGTTCCTGATACAGGCAACGCTGGAAAGCGCCAGTGCCATCGGTGACGGTGTTAACGAATTCCTGAACCAGGAAGAGGACAGCGGTGAGTCAGTCGCCGATGCTCTACAACAGTTAAAGGACAGCGCGCTGGAGCCTTACACCTCGCGCTACCAGTACTTTCGCGAGATGGTCGGCAACCGGCGCTGAGCAAAGCAGCGCCGGCGCAACGGCACCGAAGTAGCCGCTAGCTGAACAACACACCACTACCAGCCTCTGTGCTGCTGATGGCGTACAGGCACAGCCCAATTTTGTCGCAGTCATAGCTGCCAGCGGCCGCGCTCAAGTGTAAAATTCGCACCGGGCGAATCACCCGGATGCCATCAGGAGCGCTGCAGTGGCCGCACCCATCGAACACATGCACGTCCAGGTCAATGACGTAGGGCCCCGCGACGGCCTGCAAAACCAGTCAACGATACTGACGCCTGCCCAGCGCCTGCAACTGATACAGGCACTGGTCGATGCCGGCGTCTCCTCCATCGAAGTTGGCAGCTTCGTCTCTGAAAAAGCCGTGCCCGCGATGGCCGGCACAGCGGAGATTTGCGCGGCGTTACCCGCCACTGACCGGGTGCGCTATTCAGCCCTCGCGCCCAATCTCAAATACTACGATCGCGCCCTGGCAGCGGGCATTCGTATCGTGGAGGTTTTCGTCTGCGCGACGCACAGCATGAACGTAAAAAACGTGCGCTGTTCGGTAGATGAGTCAATGCAGCAGGCACAGGCCCTGATCCAGCGCGCGACCGCAGACAGCGTGGAGACGATCGCCGCGGTAGCGGTGGCCTGGGAATGTCCCTTCGAAGGAAAAACTCCCCCACAGGCAGTCTTTGATATGACACGCCGTTATTTCGAGATGGGGGCCTCGACGGTGCTGATCGCCGACACCATTGGCGCGGCCAATCCGGCGGCGGTCTTCGAACTAATGAGTGAGCTGGTGGCCGAGCACGGTAGTGAGCGACTGGCCTGCCACTTTCACGATACCCGCGCCATGGGGCTGGCCAACGCGTTCGCCGCGCTGCAGGCGGGCATTCAACGCTTCGATGCCTCGGTCGGTGGCCTGGGGGGCTGTCCCTTCGCGCCCGGCGCCACGGGCAATGTCCCCACCGAGGACCTTGTCATGATGTTGCACCAGATGGGCTATACGACCGGTATAGACCTGGAAAAGCTGATGGCAGCCGGCGAGTTGGCGGGCAGGCTCACGGGGACTGCCACAGGTGGCCGTGCCGACCGCTGGCGGCGACTGCAACTGGAAAAGGGCAAGCCACTGGGCTGGTAGGCCACGACAACGGTCGCGCCCGGTGCGACGCTGCTCATCTCTCCCGTGCTACGCCCATGCGCCTGTCGATGCTCACGGGAGGCCTACTTTGCGATGACGCCCTGCTCCGCCAGGTCCGCCAGTTCTTCATCGTTCAGCCCCAGTATCTCCTTGAACACTTCCTCATTGTGACTGCCGGCAGCCTGCGCGGCAAAGTCCGTGCGCCCGGGGGTGCCCGTCAGGCGTGGCATGATCGCCGGTATTTCCAGCGGCTCACCGTCGATTTCCACCGTTTCAAACAGCCCTCGGGCCGCGTAGTGGGGGTCTGAGAACATATCCGCCACACTGTAAATCGGCCCCACCGGCACGCGCGCCTCCTCCAGCATCGCTATGATGTCTACGGATGCGTTGTCCTGGCACCAGCGCGCCAGGACGGCATCAATGGCTGGCTCCTGGGCCACTCGCCCGGCGTTATCGGCAAGCGCGGGATCCTCCGCCATATCCGGGCGGCCTGCGGCAACCATCAGGCGCTTGAAAATAGAATCGCCGTTGCCGCCGATGATCACGTACTTGTCATCGCCGCAGCGGTAGGTATTCGTTGGTACGATGCCGGTTACGGTGGTGCCAGCGGGTTCGCGCACCGCCCCTGCACCGGAGTACTCCGGGATGATCCCCTCCATGAGATTAAAAATCGCCTCATAAAGGGCGACATCAATCACCTGCCCCGCGCCACCGCCCTCGGCTGGGGGACGCGCGCGCTGGATCAACGCAAGGGCGATACCAAAGGCCGCATGAATCGCGGCCAGGGTATCACCGAGACTGATATTGGGACGCACCGGCGCCTTGCCGGGCTCACCATTGATGTAACGCAGACCGCCAAAACCTTCTGTCACCGATGCGTAACCGGGTTTCGCCGCATAGGGCCCGGTTTGACCGTAGCCGGAAATGCGCGCATAGATCAGGCCGGGGTTGCGCTGTTTTATCTCCTCCGGCCCCAGGCCCCAGGACTCCATCAGGCCGGGGCGAAAATTCTCGATCACCACGTCCGCACCCTCCAGCAGATCACCTGCGAGTTGACGCCCGCGCTCTGACTTCAAATCCAGCGTGACGCTCTTCTTGTTGCGCCCCAGGCTGTAATACCACAGAGAAGTCTCCTCACGCAGGATGCGCCAGGTGCGAATAGGGTCACCGCCCGGCGGCTCCACCTTGATCACCTCCGCGCCAAAGTAAGAGAGAATGGTTCCGGTAAAGGGCCCGGCCAACAACTGGCCGAGTTCGATTACGCGCAATCCGTCCAGCGGTCTGGGCGCCTTGTTCATGCACAGTTTCTCCTTTCCTTTGGTTGTTACTGCCTGGCGAAGGCGCCAACGCTAGCACCTTGCAATCGTTGCTGACGCGCCGGGCTTTCATGCGCACGATAGCGCACGGGCCCGACGCCATCCAGCCGGCCTGCCCGCTAAAACACATAGCCTGACTCAAGCCGGTTTCCCTGCCAGTATGCAACGCAGTAAACTGTGCTCCGCATTCAATCAGTGAGAGGGCAGGATGTCTCTGGGAAGTTGGGATCCAAACGCAGATGCAGCGGCGAAGTCAGCAGCTATCGATGACACCACGCTGCAGCGCCTGGTGGCCTATAGCCGCGCCGATAAGCTGGACCAACTGAGCGAGGAACTCAACGACGATGACAGTCAACGCCTGTCGGGTCTGATGCACATCGATCACGGCGCCTGGACAGCCGCCGCCCAGGCACTGGATGAGGACAGCCTGCGCGATCTCATCCGCTTTTTCGCCGTGGCAGAAAACTTGCCGGGCTGGGAAGCGGGCGACCGCTCGCCGGTCATCCCGCTGGCCAAGGTATTGCGCAAGCGCGGGCACAGGCTGGAGCGTGAATTCCTGCTCTGGCTGCGCCAGGTCAACGAAAACCGCTTCCTGCCCTACGGCCCACTCTGAGTCTCTCAGGCGTCCGGGCAACCATCGCCCGACGTTAATTGCCCGGGTTGGATTTCTCAAATGCGGCCTGTTGTTCCGGGGTTGCCGGCGTCTGGTACTTTTCTTTCCATTCGGTGTAGGGCATGCCATAGACGCGCTCGCGCGCGGCGTCATAGTCCACGTTGATGCCCTCCTCCTCAGCCGCCGCCATATACCACTTGGACAGGCAGTTGCGACAGAATCCCGCCAGGTTCATCAGCTCTATATTCTGCACGTCCTTGCGCTCGTCCAGGTGCTGCAACAGGCGCCGAAAGGCCGCGGCTTCAATCTTTTCGTTCGTGCTCATACTGTCTCCATTGGAACAGGCCACTGGCCATTCCCGGCCATTGTCGCCATTGATACAGGGCGTTAAGGCCAAACCGCGCCCTAGATAGGCATATACTCGCCGCCATTCACGTCCAGTGCAGAACCGGTCACCACGTTTGAGTAATCGGACCCAAAAAACAGGGCCGCCTTCGCGCAGTCTTCATCGTCGGGAATGATGCCCAATGGGATATTGGCCGTAACGTCGGCCATCAGCGCTTCCTTGCTCTTGCCCGTGGCCTGCGCCTGCCAGTCAAAGTACATCTCCACGGAGGGGCCCCACATCCAGCCCATGTGCACACTGTTTACACGAATATTGTACTGCCCCAGTTCCAGCGCAAGATGCTTGGTGGCACTGCGCAGGGCCATTTTTGAAGCGCCGTAGCCGCCCTGGGTGGCCAGTGGCTTGTGTTCCACCATCGTGGCAATCATCACGATGGAGCCACCTCCGGCCGCCTTCATGGCCGGAATACAGGCCTGCGTCAGGTGCATGGTGCCGAAGAAGTTCACATCCATCGCCTGGCGCCAGCCATCCATGCTGGCCGATTCAATGGGCTCGAAGGGCCCGGGATTGTAGGCGGAATTAAACAGCACATCGATACGGCCAAATTCCTGCGCGGCCGCTTCCGCCAGTGCCTTGCACTGCTCAGGATCGGCAATATCGGTGGCGACTTTCAGCGTTCGGGTACCCAGACCCAGATCGTCGATTTCTGCGGCGGCGGTGTCCAGCTTTTCCTGTGTACGAGCGGCCAGTACCACGCCTGCGGCGCCCTCCTTTGCAGCCAGGGTAGACAGCTCCTGCCCCAGACCGGGACCAATGCCGGAAACAATGACGATTTTATCTTTCAACAGCATGACTTCTCCTATGGATTTCGCTTGATCGGGTATTCGTTCGGTCGGGAGGCACAGCGCGCTACCGGTACTGCATAAAGACGCGTTCCGCCCGGAGCTCGGAGCGCAACTCCTCCAGCAGCGCCTCGCTGGGAATCACCTGCCACCGCTCCCCCAGGCGCACTCGCGCCGAGTTGCGAGGCTGCTTATAGATCAATGATACCGGGCAAGTGCCACCACCGGCGCCCGCGAGTATGCGCTCCAGCAACTCATTGAACTTGTCGTCAACGTGTTCTGCATTCACTTCTATCGTGAGGTCCGCGCTGCGACTCTGGCGCACCTCCTCCAGGCTGCGCAACTGGCTGGCGCGCATCTCCAGCTTTTGCGTTTTGTCGCTGATAGAAACGCGTCCTTCAGCAATGACGATGGTGTCTTTAACGACAAGCTCGCGGAACTCTGAATAGGCCTCTGAGAAAAGCGTGACCTCTATCTGCGCACTGGCGTCATCCAGCGTCATCACAGCCATGGTCCCGCGCTGGGTATTCATGGTGCGCGAGGCCATCACGAGACCGACGATGGTCTGATCCTCACGTCGGCTTTCCTGCAGTTCCACAATCCGGCGCGGCGCAAACTTGCGCACCTCGTCGCGGTATTCATCGATCGGGTGGCCGGTAATGTACAGACCGAGCGTGTCGCGTTCGCCGCCCAGACGCTCCTTGTCGGACCAGGGTCGGGCGCGGCGAAAGGCGGCGTACACGTCACCACAGCTGCCGGCAACCCCGTCGACCACCTCGCCGAAAAGATCGTCGATGCCGCTGTCGCGATTGGCGGCGCTCTGCTCCGCCGCCTTCAGGGCGTCATCCAGCGACGCCATCAATACCCAGCGCTCCGTCTTCAGGGTGTCGAAGGCGCCGCAGCGAATCAACGCTTCAATCGCACGGCGGTTGACTCGACGCGGGTCAGTGCGCGCGCAGAAATCAAACAGGTCTGAAAACGGGCCTCCGTCGTTGCGCGCGGCCAGTATATTTTCCACGGGCCCCTCGCCCAGTCCCTTGATGGCGCCCAGGCCGTAAATAATGTCGTTGTCGGCGTTTACCGTGAACATATACTCGCCTTCGTTGACATCCGGTAGACGCAGCGACAATTTCATGCGCTTGCACTCGTCTACGAAAATCACGATCTTGTCGGTGCTGTCCAGTTCCGAGCTCATGACCGCGGCCATAAACTGGGCTGGGTAATGCGCCTTCAGCCAGGCAGTCTGGTAGGAGACCAGCGCATAAGCTGCCGAGTGAGATTTGTTAAAACCGTAACCGGCAAACTTCTCTACCAGGTCAAAAATCTTGATGGCCAGATCACCATCCACTCCCCTGGCGCTGGCACCGTCCTCGAATACCGCGCGTTGCCTGGCCATTTCGTCAGCATTTTTCTTTCCCATGGCCCGGCGCAGCATATCCGCTCCACCGAGGGTATATCCCGCCAGCTCCTGGGCGATCTGCATCACCTGTTCCTGGTAGAGGATGATGCCGTAGGTCGGCTGCAGAATCGGCTCCAGCCACTCGTGCTGGTACTGTGGGTCGGGGTAGGAAATCTCCTCGCGCCCGTGCTTGCGGTTGATAAAGTTGGTGACCATTCCCGACTGCAGCGGCCCGGGCCTGAACAACGCCACCAGGGCGACGATATCCTCGAAACAGTCCGGCCGCAGATCCTTGATCAGTTCCTTCATGCCACGGGATTCAAGCTGGAAGACGGCCGTGGTGTTGCCCGATTTCAGCAGTTCAAAACTCGGGGCATCATCCAGCGGCAGCGCCATCACATCCAACGGCTGCTCGCCCTGCCGCGCGCGCGCCTCGTCAATCATCTTCACCGCCCAGTCGATGATCGTGAGCGTCCGCAGTCCGAGGAAGTCGAACTTGACCAGCCCGGCGTCCTCGACATCGCCCTTGTCATACTGGGTAACCAGACCGCCACCGCTTTCATCGCAGAATAGCGGCGAGAAATCAGTGAGTTTGGACGGAGCGATAACCACGCCCCCGGCGTGTTTGCCCACGTTGCGGGTGACGCCTTCAAGCTGAACGGCCATATCCCAGATTTCCTGGGCCTGACTGTCGTCGCGGAGAAAGTCGCGCAGCACTTCTTCCTGATCCAGCGCCTTTTCCAGTGTCATCCCGACCTCAAAAGGGATCATCTTGGACAACTTGTCGGCAAGACCGTAGGACTTGCCCTGCACGCGCGCAACATCTCGAACGACCGCCTTGGCCGCCAGGGTGCCAAAGGTAATGATCTGCGATACCGCCTCGCGACCGTAGGTCTCGGCGACATACTCGATTACCTCGTCGCGACGCTCCATACAGAAATCCACGTCGAAGTCCGGCATCGAGACCCGTTCGGGATTCAGAAAACGCTCGAAAAGCAGATCGTATTCAATCGGATCCAGGTCAGTAATCTGCAGCGCATACGCCACCAGGGAGCCGGCGCCGGAACCCCGGCCGGGACCGACCGGAATGTGGTGCTCCTTGGCCCAGCGAATAAAGTCCATCACGATCAGGAAGTAACCGGGAAAACCCATCTGGATGATGGTTTCCAGCTCGAAGTCGAGTCGTTCACGGTATTGCTTCTGCTTGTCCGCAAACTCCGGGGCGTCCGGTTCAAACAGGAAGGCCAGGCGCTTATCCAGGCCCTCGTGGGACAGCCGACGGAAGTACTCGTCCATCGTCAGGCCATCGGGCACGGGATAGTCGGGCAGGTAGGGCTTACCCAGTTCCAGCACCACGCTACAGCGGCGCGCGATCTCTACACTGTTGGCCAGCGCTTCCGGTAGATCGGCGAACAGCTCCGCCATTTCCATCGGCGAGCGCAGGTACTGCTGGTCGGTATAGGCGCGAACACGGCGCGGGTCGTCCAGCGTGCGGCCCTCGCGAATACACACACGGGCCTCATGCGCCTCGAATTCCTCGGCATCGAGAAAACGCACATCGTTGGTGGCAACTACCGGGCATTGCAGTTCGTCCGCCAGCTCAACGGCCGCATGCAGATGATTCTCATCCCCCTCGCGGCCGGTACGGTGCAACTCCAGATAAAAGCGCCCCGGGTACAGATCCATCCAGAACCGCGCGCGTTCCTGCGCCAGTGTGTCCTTACCGCCCAGCAACGCCTGGCCGACATCGCCGGCGGCGCCACAGGACAGCGCAATCACGCCCTCCGAGCAATCGCGCAACCACGCCTTCTGCACGTACGGCACGCCAAGATGCTGCCCTTCGGTAAAGGCCCTGGAAATCAACAGGGTAAGATTGTGATAGCCGGCCTGATTCATCGCCAGCAGACAAAGCGGATAGGCTTTCTCAGCGTCTTCGCCCTCCATCACCCGGAGGTCCACGCCAAAAATGGGTTGCACGCCGGCGGCAAACGCTGCCTTGTACGCCTTGATCAGGCCATAGAAATTGCTGACGTCGGTAATACCCACCGCAGGCATACCCAGCTCCGCCACGCGCTGCATCAGGGGCTTGATGCGGACGAGCCCGTCGACCAGGGAGTATTCGGTATGGAGGCGCAGGTGAACGAACTGGGTCATGCTGGGAGTTTACTGCGGATCGAAACGCGAGGGCAGCACCCGGCGTAGAAATTTAACACTGGCCTGAGAATTTACGCCACCGGCAGGCGCAAAAAACCGGACATCACAATAAATCCCTCACCGGCCGGAAGCTGCGCCGATGCGCGGGCGTGACGCCAAGTGCGCGCAGGGCGGCAAGATGTGCCGCGGTAGGATAGCCCTTGTGGCTTGCAAACCCGTAGCCTGGGTACTGCTGCTCAAGCGCTACCAGTTCACTGTCGCGCTGCACCTTGGCGAGAATCGAGGCCGCCGCAATGGCGGGCACACGGTCATCCCCCTTTACCACCGGCTCAGAGGGATAGGACCAGCGTGGCAGCCGGTTCCCGTCGACCATGACATAGACCGGTTGTGGGTCCAGCGCCTGAACTGCCCGGTGCATGGCCAACAGCGAGGCCTGCAGGATATTCAACTCATCGATCTCCGCAACGCTGGCGCGCGCAATCGACCAGGCCAATGCCCTCTCCCGTATCTGCGCGGCAAGGGAATCACGGCGCTTTGCTGTGAGTTTTTTTGAGTCTCGAAGGCCGGCGACAGGATGAGCCGGATCCAGTATCACCGCCGCGGCCACAACATCACCCGCCAGGGGGCCACGACCGACCTCGTCCACGCCGGCCAACCCTGCCAGTTCGACATCCACTGAAAAAAAATCGCTCATACCGGTTCCGAAATCTTCCGCTTTGCCGTATCCACGACTCAGAGTCTGTCGTCGCGACCCGGCGATGACTGGGTCAACTGCAGCAGACCGCTCGCCACCTGCTGTGCGCAATCGCGCCGCAGACTCTGGCGAATACTTTCGAATGCGGCGTACTGCACTGCGCCGCTACCGGCCAGTTGCACCTCTACCGCTGTGCAGAGTGTCGCCACTGTCGCCTTGTCCTGCAAGTACTCCGGCACCACCGCCCTGCCCGCCAGCAGGTTAGGCAGGGCCACATACTCGGTATCTACCAGGCGTGAAAGCAGAAACCAGTTGAACCCTGACGTGCGGTACGCCACCACCATGGGGCGCTGCAACAGGGCTGCTTCGAGCGTGGCAGTACCGGCTGCCGTGAGCACAACGTCCGCCGCCGCCATGGCCTCGCGGCCATTGTCACGCAGCACGGTCAGGGGCAAATCGCCGCAGGTGGACATTGCGGGCTGCAACGCCTTTTCACATTCAGCATTGGCGAGCGGCAAGAGCACGGCGTCCACACATCCCTCGCGCCATAAACGGTCGGCGACCTGCAGGAACAACTGGCCCAGGTGGCGCACTTCTGCGGCGCGACTGCCCGGTAACAGCGCCAATGCGCGGCCTTCTACCGGGACTCCCAGGCGGGCCCGCAATGCTGCTATATCCTGCGAGGGAGCCAACTCGTCAGCCAGCGGGTGGCCGACGAACTGCGCGGGGATGGCATGCCGTTGGTAGATTGCCGTCTCAAAAGGAAACAGGCAGTACATCCTGTCCACCGCTCGCGCTATACCCGGCAGCCGGCCGCGACGCCAGGCCCAGACGCTGGGGCTGACCAGGTGCGCGGTGCGCACGCCCTCGCGACGCAGGGCACGCTCCAACGCGAGATTGAAATCCGGCGCGTCTATGCCGAGAAAAACATCGGGCGGGTCCGCCAGGAAATAATCCCGCAGCGCCCGGCGGATGCGCCAGAGTTCCGGCAATCGCCGCAGCGGGTCAATAAAACCCATCACAGAAAGCCGATCCATGTCCACGTGGCTGGACATTCCGGCGGACTGCATCTCGGGGCCGCCAATGCCACGAACCTCCAGCTCCTCACAGTGGTCCTGCAGCGCCCGCATCACGCGGCTTCCCAGCAAATCGCCGGAAGCCTCGCCAGCCACAATACCAAGCCGCAAACGCCGCACCATAGTCAGCGCACAATGCCCCGCTCAGAGGAAGTGAGAGACTCGATAAAGAGCGTTAGCTCCGGCGAGCTTTCGAGCATGGACTCCAGTCGGCGCAGGGCGATATCGAGCGTCAGATTCTGGCGGTAGACAATACGGAACGCACGCCGCAATTCACTGATTGCGCTGGACGAAAACCCACGGCGACGCAAGCCCTCCACATTGATCGACTTAGCCTGCGCCGGTGCGCCGGCAACTGTGACAAAGGCAGGTATATCCTTGCCTACGGCACTGCCCATACCCGAAAAACTGTGTGCACCTATCTGGCAGAACTGGTGCACCAGCGTGTAGCCGCTGAGGATCGCCCAGTCGCCCACGCTTACGTGTCCAGCCAGCGCGGAATTGTTCACCAGCACCGTGTGATCACCCACCACACTGTCGTGACCGATGTGAACATAGGCCATGATCAGGTTATTGTTGCCTATCACTGTTTCCGCACGACCCTGCACGGTACCGCGGTGAATGGTAACGCCCTCGCGGATCACGTTGTCATCGCCCACCAGCAAACGCGTAGGCTCACCTCGGTACTTCTGATCCGGCGTCACTTCGCCAACGGAAGAAAACTGAAAAATATGATTGCGAGCGCCAATAATGGTCGGCCCGCGAATGACGACGTTCGGTTCGATGACACAGCCTGGGCCGATCTGCACATCAGGGCCAATGTAGGTCCACGGGCCCACCGTCACATCTGCGGCGAGGCGCGCAGCAGGGTCAACAATCGCCTGCTCGTGGATCATCAGCGATCGGCGCAGAGGAGGATTGCGCTGGCCGCCAGTTCGTCTTCGACATGGGCACTGACTGCAAACTTCCAGATTCCACGTCGATTGGATTGCACCCGGGCGCAAAGTTCTACCTTGTCTCCGGGTACACAGGGACGCTTGAAGCGCACCTCGTCCGCGCCCGCCAGGTAGTAGGTGGAGCCGTCGGCAACCGTTTTACCCTGGCTGTAAAAGCCCAGGATGCCAGCGGTCTGCGCCATGGCCTCCACCAACAACACGCCGGGAAAAATGGGCTGCTCGGGGAAGTGCCCCTGGAAGAACGGCTCGTTCACACTGAGATTCTTGTAAGCCTGTATCGATTCGCCGGATTCGATGGCAACCACCCGATCCACCAGGAGAAACGGATAGCGATGCGGCAGGTACTGTCGAATTTCCAGAGCATCCATCATGCCTTACGTCTCCTTTCTACCGCGCCGCGCTGCCTTGTCACTACCCGCAACGGGCTCAGCGTCCTCCCGGGCCGCGATCTTCTCGACGCGGCGATGCATGGCGTCCAACTGGTTAAAACGGACAGCGTTGCGCTTCCAGTCCCGGGTTGCTGACATCGGCGTGCCGGAAGAATAGGACCCCGGTTCATTGATTGAACGCGTCACCATTGTCATACCGGTCACGTGTACCCCGTCACAGATTTGCACGTGACCGACAACACCGACACCGCCCGCAAGCGTGCAGTTTGCGCCAATGACGGCACTACCTGCCACGCCAACACAGCCGGCAATGGCAGTATTGCGGCCGATCCTGCAGTTGTGTCCAATCTGCACCTGGTTATCGATGACAACGCCGTCCTCGATAACAGTATCATCCAGGGCACCGCGATCCACCGTTGTGCCGGCACCAATCTCCACCCCATCGCCAATACGCAGACCACCGAGTTGGTGGATTTTCTGCCAGCCATCTTCGGCCTGAGCGTAGCCAAAGCCGTCGGCACCGAGCACCGCGCCCGCGTGCACAATGCAGCGCTCGCCGATACTGACGCCGTGGTAGACCACCACCTGCGGGTATAGCCGTGTGAAAGGACCTACCGTGCTGTTGTGGCCAATATAGACTCCGGCGCCCACCTGTGCACCCTCAGCAATGGTGGCCCCCGCCTCGATGACAGCTCCCGCTGCTACCACTGCCTGCTCGTGCACACTGGCAGCCTCATCGACGCTGGCAGCGCTATGAATACCCGGAAATGCCAGGGGTGTGTCGTCGAACAGCGCAGAGGCCAGGGCAAAGCTGAGGTGAGGGTCATTCGAGAGCAAACAGTCCGCCGGGCAGTGCTCACGCCAGCGGGGTGCAACAATTACTGCCCCGGCGCGGGTAGCCGACAGTTGCTCCAGGTGTTGTTCATCGCGCAGGAAAGACAGATGGGAGGGACCGGCGTTCGCCAGCGAAGCGAGGCCGGCGAGTTCCCTGTCGGCATCACCGCTGAAGCTCAAACCAAGATAGTCGGCGACTTCAGCGAGTGTATGCATCCTGCCGCCGGGTAAATCGGCTGGAAACCGCCCTAGTTGCCGGACTGGTTCAGTTTGTCAGTGAGCTTGGCCGTGATGCTGAAACCTGCGTCTGCGTAAATGGTTGCCTGACGCTGCAGCAACAGACCGATGCCCTCTTTGGCGATGATATCCTTCAGCACTTCCTGTGCTTTAGGCGCCATTTCCTGCAACAGTGCCTGCCCGGCGGCGGCTTCTGCCTTCTGCAGTTTACCGCCCACATGCTCGAGGTCGGCCTGCTTGTTGGCCAGCTTCTGGCGCGCAGCTACCTGCTGTTCCTGGCTCATCACAGCCGCATCTTTCTGGAAGTCTTTTACCAGGTCATCAAATTCGGCTTTGAGCTTGTCGAACTCCTTCTTATCGGATTTGTAGTCATCCTGACTGCGCACGTCGGCAATCCGTTTCTGAGCAACATCGGTTTGCAGAATGGCCTCCTGCAGATCGACGACCGCGATCTTACCCTGAGCCCAGCCAGCGCTGGAAACGGCGGCGGCAACTACAAACAAAGCAACTTTCACTAGGTTAGACACGATTTTCTCCACACTTCAGCTAAGTAAACTTTTTCCACGGCGCGGCAGTACGCGACTGTCGCCCTGCACTAACGCCCGGCGGCTGGCTTCAGAAGCCACGCCCCAGCGTAAACTGGAACACCTCGTCCTCGTCGAAATCGCCGGTATTCAGGGGCTTGGCCAGACTGAACGTCATCGGCCCAAAACCGGTGATCCAGGTGAGACCCACACCCACGGAGTAGCGCAGTTCATCAAGGTCAACCTCAAAACAATTCAACTGCGAGGTCCGACAGTTGTCGCTAAACACGTTACCCCAATCGAAAAAGAATGCCGAGCGCAACTGGTTCTGGTTCTTCACGAAGGGCAGCGGGAATATCAGCTCTGCGCTGCCCTCCATCAGAATATTACCACCGAAGGGATCGGGATCGTCAGGCACATCCTGCACAATAAGCTTGTCCCCGCTGGCGAGGTAACCAATCTCTTCGCTGAGTTCAGCAGGTGTCCCGTCTTCATTCAAAGCGGTGACGGCGCGGTTGAACTGGTACTCATCCGCGGGCGTACTGCGTGGCCCCAGGGTGTTGCTCTCGTAGCCGCGAACCGAACCGAAGCCACCGGCGAAGAAGTGCTCGTAAAACGGCAGCTCCGTGGTGTCGCCGTAACCATCGCCGTAGCCCAGCTCAGTACGCAACCGCAGACTCCAGGTTTCCAGCAGTGGTACCGGGAAATAGATCTCTCCGCGGTAGGTAAGCTTGTAAAACTCGAGATCCGATGCGGGCAAAGACACCTCCAGCGCCACTGACTGCGAGGCACCGCGCGTGGCAAACCGGCCCCGGTTCAGTGTGGACTGGGTCCAACTGGTGGTCATCGTCCAGTTCAGGTACTCGTCGCCGTTTTTATCGATAAAACCCGCTTGCTCGGGTGGCGAGAGATAGTCCGGCGGCAGACTAGTCAGTGGGATCAACTCCTCGATAGCAGAGTAGGTGCCGTCCTCCTGGAGATTGGACTCATACCAGAAATCGATGCCCTCCAGCAGGCGCGGGCTGGCCTCGATCTCCTGTACCGCAAAGCGACCGGTGTTGATCTCGGTATTGGAGATACCGAAACTGAAGCCCAGACGCTCCGTTTCCTTGATCGGGTAACCGAAGTTGATCGCACCACCAAAGGTATTCGTGCTGTAGCTGGCCACGTTTACCTCGTCGAGATCCGTGGCGCGATAGAAGATATTGAAGCCGCGACTGACACCGTCTTCGGTGTAATACGGATTGGTATAGCTGAAGTTGTACACGTCCTGGTACTTGGACGAATTCAGGCCGATGCCCACGCGTTTGCCGGTGCCGAGAAAGTTGTCCTGCTGCAGGTTAACACCCAGGATCAGGCCCGCATCCTGCGCGAAGCCAATGCTCGCGCCAATGCTGCCGGAGGATTGCTCCTCCACCGTGAACTCGACATCGATAAGGTCGTCATGGCCGGGGACTTCAGGTGTTTCCACCTCTGCCTTGCTGAAAAAGCCCAGGCGCTGCAGGCGAATACGCGATTGCTCGATCGCCGCAGCGGAGGCCGGCGCACTCTCCATCTGCCGCATCTCCCGGCGCAACACGTCGTCGACCGTCTTGTCGTTGCCCTCAAAAGAAATACGCCGCACATAAGTGCGCTTGCCCGGATCGACAAAAAACTTCATCGACACTGTTTTGTCTTCTTCGTTAATCTCGGGTATCCCGGTGACCTTGGCAAAGTTGTAGCCCTCGTTGCCGAGACGCCTGGTCATGTACTCCTCGGTGGAGGTCACCAGCTGCTGGGAGAAGGTCTGTCCCTCGGCTACCAGTAGAAAGCGCTGCAGATCAGCTTCGGGCAGGACAAGGTCACCCGACAGGTCCACCGAACTGACGCTGTACTTCTCACCTTCAGAAACATTCGCCGTGATATAGACCTCTTCCTTGTTCGGGGAAACCGAAACCTGCGTTGAATCAATGCGGAACTGCAGGTAGCCGCGGTCCATGTAATAGGAGGACAAGGTCTCCAGATCGCCCGTCAGCTTTTCACGTGAGTACTTGTCGTCATTGGTAAAAAAGGAAAACCACCCCGTGGTGCGCAATTCCAGCAGATCCGTTAGCTCTTCGTCACTGAAAACCTCGTTGCCAACGACATTGATGTGCTTGATGGCAGCCACTTCGCCCTCCTCCACATCGATGTTTACCGTTACCCGATTGCGCGGCTCGGGGATCACTTCGGTTTCAATCTTGGCGTCGTAGCGGCCCTGTTGCACGTACTGACGCTGCAGTTCGAGCTGCATGCCCTCGAGGGTGGAGCGCTGGAACACTTGGCCTACCGCCAGCCCCGCGCCCTTCAGCCCGTCCAGCAGCGCCTCGGTTTCGATGGCCTTGTTGCCCTCGATATTGATTTCGCTGATGCTGGGACGCTCGGTCACGATCACCACCAGCACGTTGCCATCGCGGCCCAGGCTGATGTCGTCGAAATTACCGGTGGCAAACAGGCTGCGGGAAGATTCCCGAATCAGCCTTGCGTCCACCACATCACCGACCCCCACCGGCAGCGCTGCGAACACGCTGCCCGCGGAAATACGCTGTAACCCCTCGACGCGAATATCGGAGATGATGAAGGTCTGTGCAATGGCGGCGGGCGCTACTAACAGCAGGGCCAGCACGAGCCAGTTGGGCAAGTGTTTAATCAAAGTTCACTCAATTGCAGGATGAGTCGTGTGTAAAGCCTCGCAGAGCAGCCATGACAGCAGCCACTAGAGGCGCACAATATCGTTATACAGGGCCAAAACCATTATCCCGAGCACCAGAAACAGGCCCAACTGGTAACCAAGGGCCTGTATTTTCTCAGGTACGGGGCGTCCCGCCAATAGCTCCAGCGTATAAAACAACAGGTGGCCGCCATCCAATACTGGGATGGGCAACAGATTCAGCACGCCAAGGCTCACACTCAGTAGCGCAAGAAAGCCGATGAAGGATTCCAGCCCCGACTTTGCCGAGGCCGTGGCCACTTTTGCGATGGTGATCGGCCCGCTGAGGTTTTTGTGCGAAATCAGGCCGGTGATCATTTTCTGGATTGACGTCACCGTAAATACCGTCAATTCACCGGTGCGCGTCACGGCAGCAGTAAATGCCTCCAGCGGTCCGCGCTGAAACTTCCTGACGAGATAATCCGGCATCTCTACCGGCACAGGGGCAACACCCACCCGGCCAATGGCCTCGCCATCTTTAACCTCGATGCGTTCCGGGACGATGAGCAGGCTGAGCTCGCTGCCAGCGCGCAGCACCTCCAGCTGTATCGCCTGTTCGGGCCTCGCGCGCACATACTCTACCCAGTCTTCCCAGCGGGACATCGCCCAGCCATCGGCGCTGAGCAGCAAATCCTCTGCCTGCAGGCCGGCGCGCTGCGCGGGACTGTCCGGCAACACTTCACCCACCAGCGGCTTCATGGGGGGCCTGTACAGGGTGACGCCGAGGCCGCCAAACAGGTCTGGCGTCTCCTGCGCTGACAGCCAGCGCTCAATGCGCGCCTCACGCTGTTGCACGATGTCCGAATCCGGCAGTTTTACACTGATCGTCATGTTGCCGGTATCGCCGATGCGGTCGAGCAACTTGAAACTCAACGCCTGCCAGGTCGGTGTGGCTTCCCCGTCGACCGCGACGATTTCCTGACCCGGCTGAAGGCCCGCTTCAGCGGCAACAGACTGCGGCTCCACCGCATCGATCAACGGCACGAAACCTGATTCGCCGCCCAGGTACAGACCCCAGTAGGCGATCACTGCCAGGCCGAGATTGGCCAGTGGGCCGGCGCTGACGATCGCAATACGCTGCAGAACCGGCTTGCGATTGAACGCGCGATGCAATTGCTCCTCGGGCACGTCGTTGTCGTGCTCGCCCAGCATCTTGACGTAGCCGCCCAGGGGGAATATCGCGACGCTGAATTCGGTCCCCTCTTTGTTGCGCCAGCCAAACAGGGGTTTGCCGAAACCAAACGAAAACCGCAGTACCTGCACGCCACAGCGGCGCGCTACCCAGTAGTGCCCGTACTCGTGCACCACCACCAGGATGGCAAGTGTCAGCAGGGTAATTGCTATTGTGAACAGGAGATCCATCAATTCTGCCGCAGCGCGTTGTTATCAGTATACATTGCCAGCTGCCCGGACGCGGCCTCCCTGGCCCGGGCATCAGCAGCTTCGACATCCGCCAGGCTGGTGGGTTCCACTGCCGCGACCTCCTCGAGCGTTTTCTCGATAATCGCCGGGATATCGGTAAAGCGCACACTTCCCGCGAGAAACGCGGCAACCGCAATTTCGTTGGCGGCATTGCAAATCGCCATTGAGGTGCCGCCGGCGGCCACCGCTTCACGCGCCAGGCGCAGGCAGGGGAACCGGCCCTCGTCCGGCGCTTCGAAATCCAGCTGCGCGGTTGCGATCAGATCCAGCGGCGCCACCCCCGATTCAAGCCGCTCCGGCCAACCGAGCCCGTAAGCGATGGGCGTGCGCATGTCGGGATTACCCAGCTGCGCGAGCAAGGAGCCATCCACGTACTGCACCAGGGAGTGGATAATACTCTGTGGGTGCACAACCACCTCCACCTGGTCAGGCCGCAGGTCAAAAATCCAACAGGCCTCAATGAACTCCAGGCCCTTGTTCATCAGGCTCGCAGAGTCCACCGAAATTTTTCGACCCATGGACCAGTTTGGGTGAGCGCAGGCCTGATCTGGCGTCGCATCGCGCATCTGCGCCAGACTCCAGTTACGAAACGGGCCACCCGATGCGGTCAACAGCACTTTGCTCACGCCGCGCTGGCCGGGCGTGCCATTCGCGTCCACGGGCATGCACTGGAAGATTGCGTTGTGCTCACTGTCGATGGGCAGCAGGGTTGCGCCGCTCTGCCGCACTGCCCGCATTAGCAGGTGGCCACCCATCACCAGTGACTCCTTGTTCGCCAGCAGTACGTGCTTGCCGGCGTTTGCCGCTGCCAGTGTCGACGGCAGGCCGGCCGCGCCGACAATCGCGGCCATCACCGTGTCCACCTCGTCAGCGCTGGCCACGCTGCACAGCGCATCCTGTCCGTGCAATACCTCGGTGGCGCACTCTGCGGGAAGCTTGCGCTGTAATGCCGCCGCGGCATCGGCGTCCATCATGACGGCAAACCTGGGCTGAAATTCCAGGCACTGCTCATGCATTGTCTGCACAGAGGAATGTGCGGCGAGGGCATACAGCGAAAACTGTTGCGGGTGCCGGCGCAGTACGTCCAGCGTGTTTAACCCGATGGAGCCGGTAGAACCCAGAACACTGACCCGGCGCTGTTTCGACGACACGGCTAATTCCCTGCGAGCAACAATCCGAGTGCGAAGACCGGCGCTGCGCCGCACAGGGAGTCGAGACGATCCAGCAGGCCACCATGACCAGGCAGGAGAGTGCCGCTGTCTTTCACCCCGCTCTCGCGCTTGACCATGCTGACCGTTAAATCACCGACCACCGAGGCCAGGGCGGTACTCAGGGCGATGCCCATCACGGCCAGCAGGCTCATGTGAGAGGCAGCGTCGGGGAGCATGTACCACAGGGCCAGGGCCAGCAAGGCGCAACAGGCAATGCCGCCCCAGAAGCCCTCCCAGGTCTTGCCGGGGCTAACCGCCAGGGCGAGTTTGTGCTTGCCGAGAGCCCGGCCGCTGAAATACGCGCCGATGTCGGCAGACGCAACCACCATCACCATCACAACCAGCAGCGCACCCCCCTTTGGCAGGCTAACCAGATAAACAGCAGCCAGCCAGGCGGGCGCCAGTATCAGCAAACCCATAAGACTGCGCATCACCTGGTTGCGCCAGAGCACCGCGCTGCCGGGATAACCCTTCACCCAGAGCAAGGCAAAGGCCCACCACAGGCAAGCTACGCCGAGAACCGGCTGTACCAGTTCACGCCTGGGTTCGACCTGTAGCCCGCTGTAGACATACAGGCCGGCACAGGCCGCCACCGCCAGCAGCGAATACAGGCTGCGGGCTACCGGGTGTTTCCAGCCGGCGAGGAGCGCCCACTCCCAGGCACCCAGCGCAATCAGGACAGCCAGCAACGCCGCCAGCCAGATCACCGGCAGGAAAGCCAGCGCGGCAAGCAGGGAACCGGCCATGATAAGAGCGGTGATCACGCGCTGCCTAAGCATTCTCTTCCCCTCCGGACACCAGGTCCTGCGGATCGCGAAGGCCGAAGCGGCGCTCACGTCGGCTATAGTCGTCCAGCGCGCGGGCAAATTCCAGCTCGCCGAAATCCGGCCACAGGGTCTCAGTGAAATACAGCTCGCTGTAAGCGAAGTGCCACAGCATGAAATTGCTGAGGCGAGCGTCGCCTCCCGTACGGATACACAGGTCCGGACGTGGCAGTTCACTGACGGCAATATTGGCGTCTATTGCCTCGGCGGTAACGTCCTCGGCACGCATCTCCCCCGCTTCCACTTTGCGAGCAAGTGCCTGTGCTGCCTGCGCAATATCCCACTGACCGCCGTAGTCAACGGCAATCACCATCGTCGCCGCCGTGTTTTCGCGTGTGAGATTCTCTGACTGCTGCATCAGATGCTGCAGTCGCGGACTAAAACGGCTGCGCTCACCGATAAAGCGTAGCCGGATGCCGTCCTCGTGCAGTTCTTTCACTTCATTGCGTAAATAGCGCGACAAGAGCGCCAGCAGAGCACGCACCTCGGGCAGAGGCCGACCCCAGTTTTCACTGCTGAATGCGAACAGGGTAAGCACTTCAACGCCGTGGTGCCTGCATGCGCGCAACACCCCGCGCACTGCCTCGACGCCGGCGCGGTGTCCGGCCGGGCCGAGCAAGCCCCTGCGTTTAGCCCAGCGATTGTTGCCATCCATGATGATGGCGACGTGGCGAGGCACGATGTTATCGTCTGTATTGCCCGCGCCACACCCGTCTGCACTGGATGAATCGTCAGACAAAATGTCAGATTTCCATCAGGTCGGCTTCTTTTTCCGACAGGGACTTTTCTATTTTGGCGACGTAGCCATCGGTCAGCTTCTGGATTTCTTCCTGGCCGCGCCGCTCTTCGTCCTCGCTGATTTCCTTGTCCTTGAGCAGTTCCTTCAACATGCCCATCGCATCGCGCCGCGCGTTGCGTACCGATACCCGCGCGGATTCTGCCTCGGTGCGCGCCTGGCGTGTGAACCCCTTGCGCGACTCTTCCGTCAGCATGGGCATGGGGATGCGGATGACCTCGCCGGCGGTACTGGGATTCAGACCCAGGTCGGATTTCATGATGGCCTTTTCCACATCGGGAATCATGGACTTGTCCCACACGGTCAGCGACAGGGTGCGGGCGTCCTCGACATTGATATTCGCTACCTGGTTCAGCGGCGTCTCGGCGCCGTAATACTCGATTTTGAGACCATCCAGCAGGCTGGGGTGCGCGCGTCCGGTGCGTATCTTGTTGAAGTTGTGGGCGAGTGCCTCGAGGCTCTTTTCCATGCGCTCGGCGGCCTCCTGTTTGATATCGTTGATCATCGTCCTCTCCTGTGGCGGCCCTTTTCTCTGTCTTCGATTACGTGGCTCAAATCACCCGACTACAGTGACTCGCTGCCGTGTCACGCGAACCGTGTCACTCGGCACCGAGTCACTCGATAAGTGTGCCTTCCTCTCCCCCGCGCACGATATTCAGCAGAGCGCCGGGCTTCTCCATTTCAAACACCCGCACCGGCATCCCGTGGTCACGGCACAGGCAAATTGCCGTCAGGTCCATCACCTCGAGTTTCTTATCCAGCACCTCGTCATAAGTAAGGCGGTCGTACTTCACGGCATCCTTGACCTTCATTGGGTCGGCCGAGTAAACGCCGTCTACCTTGGTAGCCTTCAGCACCAGATCAGCGCCTATCTCAATGCCGCGCAGGCAGGCTGAGGAGTCCGTGGTAAAGAAGGGATTGCCGGTACCCGCGGAGAAAATCACCACATCGCCGTTGATGAGCGCGCGCATGGCCTTGCGCCGGTCGTAGTGATCAACAACACCGCTCATGGGTATCGCCGACATCACCTGGGTCGCGATATTGGAGCGTTCCAGCGCGTCACGCATGGCCAGCGCGTTCATTACCGTCGCCAGCATGCCCATGTGATCTCCGGTCACACGATCCAGGCCAGCCGCCTGTAAGGTCGCGCCTCGGAACAGGTTTCCTCCGCCGATGACCAGCCCGACCTGTACGCCTATCCCCACCAGTTGACCGATGGCCAGCGCCATCATATCGAGCAGCTTTGGGTCTATCCCGAAGTCCTCGCTACCGGTGAGGGCCTCACCACTGAGCTTCAGCAGTATCCTTTGATATTTCTTATCGCCTGCCGACTGGGGCATACATCCACCTCCAAAAAACTGCTGGGTATCTTACAGGATAGGGAGCCGTGCCCCTAGGGGATTTGCCGGATTTTCAGGCTGACAAAGCATAAAAAAACGGGGCCGAAGCCCCGTCTGATTGTTTGCCGATCAGTGATCAGCCGTTGAGTTGCGCGGCCACTTCATCGGCGAAGTCCACCTTCTCTACCTCGATACCCTCGCCCACCTCAAAACGCTGGAAAGACACTACCTCGGAGCCCGCGCCGGAGACCAGTTTGCCCACGGTGACATCGGGGTCCTTGACGAAGGGCTGTTCCACCAGGCTGTTTTCCGCCAGAAACTTCTTGATGCGGCCACCGATCATCTTCTCGATAATTTCCGGCGGCTTTCCGGATTCCTGTGCCTGCGCGGTGAAGATTTCCTTCTCCTTGTTGACGACGTCTTCCGGCATATCGTCCGGAGAAACCACCTGCGGATTGACAGCCGCAACATGCATAGCCACATCCTTGGCCAGATCCTGATCGCCTGCCTTCAGTTCAACGAGCACCGCGATGCGGTTATTGCCATGAACATAGGCACCGACCACGCCGGATCCTGCGTCGATCAACGCTATACGTCGCACGCCGATGTTCTCGCCGATCTTCTGCACCAGCGCTTCGCGCTGCGCTTCCAGATCACCGGCCATCAAGGCACCGACATCCGTCTGTCGAGAACTGAAGGCCGCGTCCAACACGACGCCGACAAAGCCCTGAAAGTTTTCATCGCGAGCGACAAAATCCGTTTCGCTGTTTACCTCAATCAGTACGCCGTAGCTGCCGTCATCGGCTACCCGGGCGGCGACCACGCCATCTGCCGCTGTACGGCCGGCTTTTTTTGCAGCCTTCATGCCGCTGGACTTGCGCAATTCCTCAATCGCCTTGTCGATGTCACCATCGGCGGCAGCAAGCGCCTTCTTGCATTCCAGCAGGCCGAGCCCGGTCCGCTCGCGAAGTTCTTTAACCAGTGCTGCTGACATGGGTACTCCTCCTGATAAAAGGCCCCTCGCAGGGGGCCCTGACATTGCTGATTCCCGAACGCATTCGGGAGAGTGTGCTGTGGAAACGTGGACGCGACGACGGGCCGGGCCCGCCTGCGTGATTCAGCCTTCGGTCTTTGCCGGCTCTTCACCCGCTGCCGGCTCAGTCGCTGGCGTCGCTTCGGCGGCTGGCTCGCTAACTGCGGGCGCTTCTTCGGCAGCCGGCTCGGCCGCAGTTTCAACTGCCGGCTCAGCGGCAGGTGCCTCAGCAGTGGCTGCTGCGGTTTCCTCAACGAATTCGTCGTTGGCGGTCACCGGCTCACCGGCTTCCAGTTTGCCCTGCAGGCAGGCGTCGGCCACGGCAGTCACGTACAGCTTGATTGCACGAATGGCGTCGTCATTGCCCGGGATCACATAATCAACCCCGTCGGGGTTGCTATTGGTATCGACAATTCCAATGACAGGAATACCGAGCTTGTTCGCCTCTGAAATCGCGATGCGCTCATGATCGACATCGACGATAAACAGCGCGTCCGGCAGGCCGCCCATGTCCTTGATACCGCCGATACCACGCTCAAGCTTCTCCATGTCGCGCTGACGCATCAACGCTTCCTTCTTGGTGAGCTTGTCGAATGTACCGTCGGTCTGCTGCGCCTCAAGTTCACGCAGGCGCTTGATCGAAGCACGGATAGTCTTGTAGTTGGTGAGCATGCCGCCCAGCCAGCGATGACTGACATAGGGCATTCCGGCGCGCTCCGCCTGCTCCCGGACAATTTTGCCCGCAGCACGCTTGGTGCCGACAAACAGAATCTTGTTCTTGTTTGCAGCGAGCCGCTTGATCAGATCCAGCGCTTCATTGAACGCGGGAACCGTGTGCTCGAGATTGATGATATGGATCTTGTTGCGGGCACCGAAAATGTACTGGTCCATCTTGGGATTCCAGTAACGGGTTTGGTGACCAAAGTGCGCGCCTGCCTGCAGCAGGTCGCGCATACTTACCTGCACGTCTGACATAATAGTTACCTTGTGTGGGTTAGGCCTCCACATATCCCCGCTGAACAAACCCGCCGTGGTATTCCCACCCGGGCACCCTGTCAGGGGTTGCGATATGTGTGTGTCGTTTTTCTTTTCCTGCCAGGTGAACTGCCAGCAAACACGGGCAGTATTCAGACTGGCCGGAAAAGTGGCGCGCTTTATACCACAAGCCGCGGCTGGTTGAAAGCAGCGCGAATGCAGCGCCCGCGCCGCCGCCGGCAGGGCCAATAAGTACTCATTGCGGGCGCGATTGGGTTAGAATGGCTGCCCCTCGCGCAGGGAGCCGTATCTGGGCGGCAAATATCCTTATATTTCAAAAGGTTATCGATGGCAGTTTCGATCAAAACAGCGGACGAAATAGACAAGATGCGGGTCGCCGGGCGCATGACTGCCGAGGTTCTGGAAATGATCGAGCCCTGTGTTGAGCCGGGCATCACCACCGGTGAACTGGACCGCATCTGCCACGACTACATAACGGGGAAGCTGGACGCCATTCCAGCCCCTCTTAACTACAACGGCTTCCCCCGCTCCATTTGTACCTCGATCAACGATGTGGTTTGCCACGGGATTCCCTCTGACAGCAAGAAGCTGAAAAACGGCGACATCGTCAACATTGACGTGACCGTCATCAAGGATGGCTTCCACGGCGACTCCAGCATCATGATAACCGTAGGCGAGGTTCCCTCGCACGCGCAGCGCCTCATTGCAGTTACCCAGGAATGCCTCTATCTCGCGCTGGAAATAGTTAAACCCGGCGCCACACTGGGAGACATCGGTCACGCCATCCAGACTCACGCGGAAAAGAACTACTATTCAGTCGTGCGTGAATACTGCGGCCACGGCATTGGTCGCGTTTTTCACGAAGACCCGCAGGTGCTCCACTACGGTCGCAAGGGCGCGGGCCTGGCGTTGCAGCCCGGCATGACCTTTACCATAGAGCCGATGATCAATGCCGGTCGTCGCCAGACACGTCTGAACAAGAAAGATGGGTGGACAGTTACCACGGCAGACGGGCGACTATCCGCGCAGTGGGAGCACACACTGTGCGTAACCGACGACGGCTGCGAGATCCTGACCAAGCGCAGTACTGAAAACCTGCCAGTATGACAGACCTTCCGCAAACTGCGTCGCTGCCGCAGGAAATGTTCGACCCCGCGGCACTGCAGGGGCAACTGGAAATTGAAAACCCGATCAGTTGCTGCAAAGCCGCTATCGCCCAGGCGAAAGAGTATCAGCACGCGCGGTTCAGGGAGGGGGCGCAGGCCTCGGCACTGATCCACCAACGCGCGCAGTTTGTCGATGAGTTACTGGGCCTGCTCTGGGACCGCCAGGGCTGGGAAAACGCGCCCATGGCCCTGGTGGCGGTGGGCGGTTATGGCCGCGGCGAACTGCACCCCCACTCCGATGTCGATGTCCTCATCCTGCAGGGTGGTCAGCCGGACGATTACCGCGAATCGGTGGCAGCGTTCACGACGTTTTTGTGGGACATCGGGCTAAACCCCGGCTACAGCGTGCGTACCGTTGACGAGTGTGTCGATCAGGCGCGCAAAGACATCACCGTGCTGACCAATCTCATGGAGACACGCGTGCTGCGTGGCGACGCCACACTGCTCGATACCGTGCGCAGCCGCACAGGCCCCTCGGAAATGTGGCCCAGCAGCGATTTCTTCAAGGCCAAGCTGGAAGAACAACGGGTGCGTCACGCCCGTTTTGCAGACACCGAGTCCAACCTGGAACCCAACGTCAAGAGCTCACCCGGCGGCCTGCGCGATCTGCAGGTCATCGGCTGGATCACTGAGCGTCACTTCGGCGTGGACTCCCTGGAGCAGGTCGCAGCCGGTGATTTCCTCACCGAAGAAGAGATCGGCATCATCTCGCGCGGTCGCGACTTCATGTGGCAGGTCCGGTACGCGCTGCACATGATTACTGATCGCGAGGAAGACCGGTTGTTGTTTGACCACCAGCGCGAACTGGCGGCGCTGTGGGGTCACCAGGACGGCGACAGACTCGCGGTAGAACAGTTTATGCAGGTCTTCTACCGCTGGGCGCTGGCCCTGGCACAGCTCAACGAGGTGATTCTCCAGTATTTTGACCAGGCTATCTTGCGCCAGGATACGGCCGACGATGTACGCGAAATCAACGAGCGCTTCGAGGTTCGCAATGGCTATTTGGCGGCTCGCTACCCGGAGCTGTTTACCGACTGCCCCTCTGCGCTGCTGGAAGTGTTCTTGCTGTGCGTCAATGACGAGAGCATCGAGGGTGTGGCGGCGCCGACGGTTCGCCTGATTCGTGACTGTCGCCACCTGGTGGACGACGAATTCCGCGCCGACGAACGCAACAAGCAGACCTTCCTCGCCATCCTGCGCGGCCCGCACAAGATGACGCGTCAGCTACGACGCATGCTGCGCTATGGCATCCTTGGACGCTACCTGCCCGAGTTTGGGCAGATCATCGGACAAATGCAGCACGACCTGTTCCACGTCTATACGGTTGACGCCCACACGCTGGAGGTCATCAAATTTGCCAGGCGCTTCATGTACCCCGGGATGCAGGAGAACCTGCCGGTATCCAGTCGGGTTGCGCGCCGCCTGGACAAAGTCGAACTGCTCTACATTGCCGCCCTCTATCACGACATCGGCAAGGGTCGCGGCGGAGACCATTCCGAGCTGGGCGCCGTGGATGCAGAGCGCTTTTGCGTCAGCCACGGGCTGGACGCGGTAGACACCGAACTGGTGGTCTGGCTGGTGCGCAATCATCTGCTGATGTCGGCGATCGCACAGCGCAAGGATATCTCGGACCCGAAGGTGGTACAGGAATTTGCCGAACATGTTGGCGACGAGCGCCACCTGAATTACCTGTTCACGCTAACCGTTGCGGATATCAACGCAACCAACCCGACACTCTGGAACGCATGGCGCGGCAGCTTGCTGCGCCAGCTTTTTTCGGAGACGCGCCGTGCCCTGCGCCGTGGTTTGGACAATCCGGTGGAAAAATCCACGCTGATTAGCAAAACGCGGGATTCTGCCATCGACATCCTTGAGGGGCGAGGCTTCACGTCAGAGGAACTCGAAGAGGTCTGGCAGGCGCGGGACGATGACTACTTTGTGCGCGAGAGGCCGGAGGATATTGCCTGGCACACCGAGGCCATCGCCGACCACGTCGACAGGGATCAGCCTCTGGTACTGGTGCATAACAGCGCTGAATCAAGCGTCGCCAATACCACGCAGATATTTATTCACGCGCGCTCGCGGCCGACCCTCTTCTCCAGAGTCTGCGCAGCGCTGGAACACCTGGATCTAAGCGTGCATGACGCACGCATTTACAGTGCTACCAATGGCATGAGCCTGGAAACGTTTTTCGTGCTGGACTCGGACGGGCAGTCGATCGCCGAAGACAGTGATCGGCTGAAACAGATTCGAGATTTCATCAGTCAGTCGCTGGAGAGCGAAGACGGCGAACCCGGTATCATTGAGCGGCACACGCCGCGACAGATGAAGTCTTTCTTCATGCCCACTGAAACCAGCATGTCCATTGACGAAACCAAAAACCTGTCGGTGCTGGAGGTGGCGACACCGGACAGGCCAGGCTTGCTGGCGCGAATTGGCCGTATATTCGTGCGCTACAACATCGAGCTGCAGGGTGCGAAAATTCAGACATTGGGCGAACGCGTAGAGGACGTCTTTTTCATCACTGATCAGTCCCAGCAGGCAATACGCGATCCCCAGCTGAGAGAAGCCATCCAGCAAACCATTCGCGAAGAACTGGATGAGCAGGCGGCCGCCTGACCAGCCGTGAACCCTAGACTTGAATTACTGGAGCCCTACCCGTTCGCGAAGTTGCGCGAACTGTTCGCCGGTACCACGCCAGCGCAGCAGCGCGAAATAAAGCTGTCTGTGGGCGAACCACAGCACGCCGCTCCCGCTTTCGTTATCGAAGAAATAGCGGCGAACCTGCAACGAGTGACGAATTATCCGCTGACGGCCGGCATGCCGCCGCTACGGGAAGCTATTGCCGCGTGGCTGCAACGTCGCTTCAAGCTGGCCGCAGTGGACGCCGACACACAGGTGATACCGGTCAATGGCACGCGCGAAGCGCTGTTCGCCTTCGCCCAGACTGTTGTCCGACCAGGGCAAGACGCACTGGTGATGTGCCCCAACCCCTTCTACCAGATTTATGAAGGGGCGGCGTTACTGGCGGGCGCTACACCTCATTTTCTCAACTGCACCGCGGACAACGGCTTTGCCCCCGATTTCGACGGCGTTACAGAGCAAACCTGGCGCGATACTCAACTGCTCTACCTCTGCAGTCCGGGCAACCCCACGGGAGCAGTTCTGACGCTGGAGCAACTGCAATACCTGATCCAAATGGCAGATCGGTATGACTTCATTATCGCCAGCGACGAATGCTACTCCGAGATTTATCTCGACGAGGATTCTCCCCCGCCCGGCCTGCTGGAGGCCTGCGCAAAGCTCGGCAATCACGATTATCGCAACTGCGTGGTCTTCCACAGCCTGTCCAAGCGTTCCAATCTGCCTGGCCTGCGATCAGGCTTCGTCGCCGGGGATGCCGAATTGTTGCAGCAGTTTTTGCTCTACCGCACTTACCACGGCTGTGCCATGCCCATACACCACCAGTTAGGCAGCATCGCAGCGTGGCGTGACGAACAACACGTGCAGGAAAATCGAAAGGCTTATCACGAAAAGTTCGCTGCCGTGACCAGGGTCCTGGCGGGTAAGCTCAAGTTTGATATGCCCGATGCCGGCTTTTACCTGTGGCCGGAAACGCCGCAAAGCGATGAGCGTTTTTCACAAGCGCTCTACGCCGAGGAAAACGTCGTCGTCCTTCCCGGACGCTACCTTGCGCGCGAGGCGAACGGCATCAACCCCGGCGCAAACCGCGTGCGAATGGCATTGGTGCCGTCGGCGCAGGACTGCATTGAAGCCGCGGAGCGCATAGCGCATTTCATACAACACCATTGAACGGACAGGCCGGCAACATGCTGAAGGCAGAACGCGTCGCCTATATCCTGCACAAACTGCAGGCGCTCTATCCCGAAACCCCCATTCCGCTGGATCATCATGATGCCTACACATTGTTGGTGGCAGTGCTGCTCAGCGCCCAGTGCACAGACGAGCGTGTCAATAAAGTGACCCCGGCGCTGTTTGCGCTCGCAGACAATCCACAGGACATGGCCCGGCAGGATGTCGCTGACATACAGCGCATCATCAAACCCTGCGGACTGTCGCCACAGAAATCGAAAGCAATAAAACGGCTCAGCGAAATCTTGTTGGCCGAGCACAACGGTGCGGTGCCCGCCAACATGGAGGCACTGGAGCAATTGCCGGGCGTGGGCCACAAAACTGCCAGCGTGGTGATGTCCCAGGCCTTCGGCATACCCGCGTTTCCGGTGGACACTCACATTCACCGCCTGGCACAGCGCTGGGGCCTCACTTCCGGCAAAAACGTGGTACAAACCGAGCGCGACCTCAAGCGCCTGTTCCCAAAAGAGCACTGGAACCAACTGCACCTGCAAATCATCTACTACGGCCGCGAATACTGCACGGCTCGCGGGTGTGACGGCCGCGTCTGCGAAATCTGTAGAACCTGCTATCCAACCCGTAAACATCCGAAGAAAACCAGGAAGGCCTGAACGCAGCTGTCCAGGCCGTTTCAAAGCGCTCCGCCTACGGCAAGCGCTATATCTACCCACACAGATTTGCTATCCTTTGCGCCCCAAAAAAGGAGCTCTCGGCGTGGTCACCCTCTACGGCATCAAGAACTGCGACACCGTGAAGAAAGCCCGCAAATGGCTGGATGAAAACACTGTGGACTACCAGTTTCACGACTTCCGTGAAGACGGCATTACGCGCGGACAGGTGCAGCAGTGGGTCGATGAACTGGGCTGGGAGGTCGTGATCAACAAGCGCAGCACCACCTGGAAATCACTGGATACAGCGCAGCGCGAGGCCATGGATGCCGAGTCGGCGGTAGCGGCAATCATTGAACAGCCCACATTGATCAAGCGGCCCCTGCTGGATACCGGCCACGAACGTCATTGCGGTTTCAATGCAGAGAGCTACCGTCAGTTATTCAGAAAACACGCCCTGTAAGCGGGCAGACATCAGCAACGGGAACAGAACCATGACAGACAGCGCATTTGCTTTCGGCCTTGGCATAGGCACACACAACAGCGCCGGGGAATGGCTGGAGGTGTACTTCCCCAGACCGCTGCTCTCGCCCTCCAGCGCACTGGCAGAAGTCATGAAAGGGGTAGACAGCGACACTGCGCTGAGCCTGGAACAAATGAGCGGTTTACGCGAATCTCTGGTCGCGGCCGGTGAACCTGAGCAGGCGGCACTGCTGGGGCGACTGCAGGACAGCGGTCGACCGGTCGCCGGCGTACTGCTGGCCGAAGACACGGCGCCAGCCAATGTTCCACAGGGCTATCTCAAACTCCACCTGCTTTCACATAGACTGGTCCCACCCCACGGCACTAATCTCGACGGCCTGTTCGGCGTATTACCCAACGTCGCCTGGACCAATGAAGGCGCGATTGCCATCGATGAACTAGCCGAGCGCCAGCTGTCTGCGAGGCTGCGTGGCGAGATACTTGAAGTCAGCTGCATCGACAAGTTCCCCAAGATGACCAACTACGTGGTGCCCGGCGGTGTGCGTATCGCCCATACTGCGCGCGTGCGATTGGGCGCGTACCTCGGGGAAGGCACCACCATCATGCACGAGGGTTTCGTCAACTTTAACGCCGGCACTGACGGCCCGGGTATGATCGAAGGGCGTATTTCCGCCGGCGTTAGAGTGGGTAGCGGCTCCGACCTGGGCGGCGGCTGTTCCACCATTGGCACCCTGTCCGGCGGAGGTGATATCGTCATCTCTGTGGGCCGGGAGTGCCTCATCGGCGCCAACGCCGGTATCGGCATACCCCTGGGTGACCGTTGCACCGTGGAAGCGGGCCTGTTCGTCACCGCGGGAACAAAAGTCACCCTGCTGGACGCCGGGGGCAAAGCCACGGACACCGTGAAAGCGCGAGATCTCATGGGCAAGTCCGATCTTCTGTTTCGACGCAACTCCAGCACGGGGGCGGTCGAATGCCTGACCAACCGAAGCGCAATTGAGCTGAACGAAGAACTGCACGCCCACAACTGAGCAGGCCCAACCCATGGAAAACACCCTGGCACTTACCTGCGATCTAATTCGTCGACAATCGGTTACACCCGAGGACGATGGCTGCCAGGCGCTAATGATGCAGCGGCTGTCCGCGCTGGGCTTCTCCTGTGTTGAACTTCCTTTTGGCGCTGTGAAAAACTTCTGGGCCTCCCGCGGAGACCAGGGGCCTATCGTCGTTTTCGCAGGACATACCGATGTGGTGCCGCCGGGACCGATCGACCAGTGGTCTTCGCCGCCTTTCGAACCCACCGTCACGAGCGGCATGCTCATCGGTCGCGGCAGCGCGGATATGAAGGGCAGCCTGGCCGCAATGATCATCGCCTGCGAGTCATTCATCGCCTCGAACCCTGAGCATTCCGGCCGCATCGGTTTTCTGATCACCTCCGACGAGGAGGGTCCGGCGGTCGATGGCACCGTCAAAGTGCTGGACTACCTGCGTGAGCAGGGTGAACGCATCGACTGGTGCGTGGTGGGCGAGCCTTCAAGTTCTGCAACGCTTGGCGATACCATCAAGAACGGCCGGCGTGGCTCTCTCGGCGCCACGCTGACCGCGCGTGGCGTTCAGGGCCACATTGCCTATCCACACCTGGCGGACAACCCCATACACCGCCTCCTGCCCGCACTGCACGCCCTGACCAGCGAGCAGTGGGACCAGGGCAACACGTTTTTTCCGCCTACCTCACTGCAGGTTTCCAATATCAGCGGCGGCACAGGGGCCACCAATGTCATCCCGGGCGAGGTGGAAGTGCTGTTCAACTTCCGCTTCTCGACGGAGGTGACCGAACAGCAATTGCGCGAACGCACCGAGGCGATCCTCAACCGATTTGATCTGGCGTATAGCATAGACTGGCAACTCAGCGGCCAGCCCTTCCTGACCGACAGGGGCGCCCTCGTCGAAGCGGCGGTGGCCAGTGTCGAGGAAGTGAGTGGCGAAACCCCGGAGCTATCCACAGCCGGCGGCACATCCGACGGTCGCTTCATTGCACCCTTTGGCGCAGAAGTCGTGGAACTGGGCCCAGTGAATGCGAGCATTCACAAAATCAACGAAGAAGTCAGGGCGGAAGACCTGCCACGCCTGGCTGAAATGTATCGCGGTATCCTTGAGCGCCTGCTGCTGCCGTCATCGCGTTAGCAGGACCGGCAACTACACCGCCGGATTCTGGAAATCTTCCAGTTGAGACGCCAGCACCGCACGCGCCAGCTCGCCATTGCCCTCTCCGGGAACCACAACGACACGACCTGTACCCAGCGCAGACAAGCTGGCCTCTACGACCGCTTCGGGGTCCATCCACATTTCGGTCGGTATGCGTTCGCGTTCGAACCCTTCTGCAACCATTGCGTCATGAAACTCCGTGCGAATATAGCCCGGGCATAACGCCTGCACTTCAATACCGTCCGCAGCCACCTCCGCCTGCAAGGCCTGCGAAAAATAATTCAGGAAGGCCTTGGTCGCCCCGTAGACAGCCAGGCCCTTGCTGGGCAC
The DNA here is from genome assembly GCA_030426545.1 of Gammaproteobacteria bacterium. Classification (GTDB taxonomy): domain Bacteria; phylum Pseudomonadota; class Gammaproteobacteria; order Pseudomonadales; family Halieaceae; genus Marimicrobium. The sequence goes on along the minus strand of JAUHYL010000018.1, from coordinate 8,943 downwards.
AAGCGCACCCAGGGACGACACGTTGATAATCGACCCACCACCGAGCTCGCACATGAAGGGAATAGCGGCACGGCACAGCGTCATGGTGGCCTCGCAATGCAGGTTAAGCATGTCGCGCTGTTCATGCAGGGGAGTTTCAACAAACTGGCCCAGGGGCGCAAAGCCGGCATTGTTTACCAGGTAGTCTACCGGCCCTTTCTGGCGCAGCGCTTCCACCGTACGGGTCACACCTTCCACGGTAGTCAGGTCTGCCTCGATGCAGTGCACTTCGCACACGCCGGACAGTTCCTGCGCCAACACCTGCAGCCGATCAGCGCGACGCGCCACAGCGATAATTACCTCACAGCGCTGCGCCAGCTGCCTGCAGTACTCCACACCCAGGCCCGCTGAGGCACCGGTCACCAGCGCTGTTCGCTTGCGTTCAGCCATAGAAAATCCCCAGGGTGATACCGAGTCAGACAAAACCATCAAAAACCGCAGCTAGGACAAGCTGCGTAATACATAAACATCATAGCGCACCGCCCTGCCCCGAATACAGTGTGACGGCTCCCTGCCCACCACGGGCGCCTTCAGCGGTCGCTTCTGCACAACTCGCGCAACGGGTTGCGTGCAGGCCCAGTCCAGCAAGTCGTCCTGCGCCGCAGCCTCCGGCGCAGAATCAAGTAGCAGTTGGAACAGCGCCATCTCTTTCTTCACTGCGGCGCGCTTGTCTCGCAGGGGGAACATCGGATCCAGATAAATCACGTCGCTTTGTGCGGGCAAATCGGAAAGCTCCCTTGCATCGCCCGTAAAAAGCCGCATACGCGACACCACATCGCGCAGCCAGGGATCCTCGCCGTCCAGGGCGCACGCCATACCGGAGGCTATCAGGGCTGCGATCACAGGATGGCGCTCACACAAGTGTACCTGACAGCCCAGGTCGGCGAGCACAAAGGCGTCCCTGGCCAGGCCGGCGGTTGCATCCAGCACGCGCAGCGGTGTTTTTTTGCCGACACCGACCGCTCGCCCCAGCAGTTCGTTATTACCACCTCGCCGTCGGTGACGCATAGTCCCGGCACCAAAATCCACGGCGACCGGGCCCGGCGCACCAGGTCCCGCCTGGCGTAAACTCAGAGACTTGCCCGCGACGTGCAGAGCCGCCTGCAGGGCAGTCTGTTTGGTGAGGTCTGAGCCCTGCTCCAGCAGTGGCAGGTTTAGCTCACGTGACAAGCTCTGCGCGCGGTTTTGATCAGCAGGCGTGGCGGGTTGTACCGCAATACTGGCCATCAGAACCCGCGGGGCACGAGGCCTAGTCCGGTTTTGCTGCGAGCATTGTTTCCAGTGCGCTGCAATTGTGCAGGATGGCATCCATGTACAGGTGCCGTCCATTGAAGTGCGCGGCTGCATAGCGGTGGGCGCTATTGAACTGACGGTCAAGGCGCACGTCGATAGCATTGCGAATGAAACTGGGGGTGAGGCTCAGCAATTGCTCAGGGGAACGATAGATAGTGCCGGTGTGGCCGTGCGTGTATTTGCCCTTGCTGCCCGCCATCCCGCCTGCGACAAACTCCTCGTAAAGGTACTCGCGGCATTTTCGCACATAGTCAATATCCGCCATCTGCGCGATCAGGTCAGCGGTGCCAAGCAATGTTCCCAGCAGGTACTCACCGTCATCGGCAACGGATATTTTTTCCGGCTCGACATCATAGCCAGTGAAGTGAACGATCCGGGTACAGGTTCCCACCAGCTGCTGCAGTCCTGCACCGGGCAAATACTCCTTCAGAAATCGCGCACTGCGCACGACGTGTACCCGCGTGTAGGCGGCACCGTTCTTGTGCCGCGTATCGCGAGTGCGGCGAATATAGCCGGAATCGTGAAACAGTGCTGCTGCCATACCGGCCAGCACACGGTCAGCGGAAAGCTGCTCCGATTCCGCATGGCAGCCAGCGTGACCTTCCAGCAGCCGTGCCATCGCCAGGCTGACATCCAGAACGTGCTGTGTGTTGTGGTAACGAATATCACAGCCGTGATACCCGGGATAGTCGCCGCCGTAGAGCCGCAGAAAATCGTTGTAGAGTCGTTCAAGTGCGTTGCAATCCACTGCGGGATAGCGTCGCAGCAGTATTGCTTTAACCGCTACGAAGACCGCCCGACCGTCCGTGACATCTACGCTATTGCTCACATCCATGTGGCCCGCGCGCTGAATTTGCCCCATGTGAATTAGTCCTCGGTAATCGCCTTGCTGCCACGCCTGTTGAGCATGCCTGACAGATCATCAATGAGCTCTTCAGTGCTGGGTGCGCCTTCCACCATCTTGCTGTCATTGTCGTTGGAAGAAGCAGCCTTGTCCGATCGGGGCGGTAATCGAACATTGTCGAGTCCCAGAGAAAGGGGTTGTCCATCGAGATCAATCTCGATTTCCAGGTTGTAGGCATAGCGCGCCAGCCCGTGCTTATCGACGATGCGAAAGCGACGCGGACGCGTCTGGCCGTCTTGATCCTGCACTTCTGACAAGTGACAGGACATAGCGTGAATATCCTTGCTGGAGAGTTGCAGGCCCTTCAATGTGCCCAGTGCACGGTTACAGGCGCTGACGAAGGTGGTCGCAGACACCGAGGTAATAGACTTGACCGCGCTATTCCCCCAACCCGCCTGCTCACAGTGAAACTCACCCACAAGAATTTGATTGGCCTGCGCCAGATCCAGCATGCGCGCCAGCTCGATGGTCACATCGCCTACGATGTAGCTGAACACCGAGGGGTTTACTCCCTCTGCCTGGTACAGCTCGTAGTGGCCACCAATATGGTAACCCGTGCGCACTACGGGCACGGTATTGCCGTGCGATGCCGCACGCGCAACCGCGTTGTCAGCAACCACCAGCAGCATGAAGACAAAAAGATCCTGATTGGCGCTGGGACCGAGATCACGATTCCAAACGTAGTAACCGTCGCCCGTTGTGGTGCGCGCGAAATTGATTTCGATACCCTGGGACATCAACTTGTTGTAAGCAGAGTTCAGGGAGTACGAAAGGCTGTTCAACTGACTGGCTTGTTCGAAGGGTGTAAACAACGAAAAATCGACGATATCAAACAGCAACACCGCACGGCTCTCGACATAGCTGATGCCATAACGCTTTATCAGCTCTTCCACCGCGTCCAGCACCTGGGGTTCTTCAGTAAGCGCGGTGTTCAGCTTGATAAATGTTGGCGAAACATCCAGGCGCTCGCTGACAGCGAATAATTCATCGCGCGTCTTGCGGCGCTCCCCCGAAATCAGTTCCCGGATAAAATCCTCGTTAGCGCGATTACCATCGCTCGCTGCGCAGTAATTGCCCAAAAAGTAGTGGGGTACCAGGATGACCAGCAGACCGCGCTCATCAGCGCTCCAGCACAGCACGATATTCTGTCCCATGCGCCACTGCTTGCGCAGCGTCTTCTCCAGCGCCTTGAAATTGCCGCGCTGTACTATGCTGATTGCCTCCAGCGGCTCCGTGCCGGGGCTTGCTTGCCCGCTGCCCGCTGCCTCGCGACCTGAACCGGCCTCATTTTTGCTATCCGCCATATTTTGGCCCACCCGCATCGACGGTACAATGAAGTGATCTAGGCCCAATGTACTGGCATTGTTATGAGGTGTACACACCTGAGAATTGCCCGATTGAGTCATCGCGGGAGCACACATCGAAGGCTGTCACGCAGGGCAGGCGCAAGGCGGCTGGACAGGCGCTCGCCGTATGGCACGCCGCGACCGGAGCCATGGCGCGCCATAAGAACCTCTACGCGCTTATCACTACCGGGTGTTCTGCTAACCCTGCTTCTGCTGCCAGCCTGCGCGGGATATGACGTCAGGATTAATGAAAAAATCGTGTACAGTCCAACGCCGGTATTGCGCGGATTGGAAGTACCCGATCCCGCCCTGCGCGCCTGCCTGCAAGAGGTCATCAGCGCCGAATCCATTGCCCGCGCCGAGGAGTTGAAAACACTGAATTGCAGCCATGCCGGCATCAGCGATCTCTCTGGCCTGGCGGCCTTCACAGCACTGGAACGACTCAAATTGTCCGCCAACGACATTCGCAACCTGGTGGAACTGGAAAAACTCACCGCGCTGCGTGAGTTGATTCTGGATAAAAACCGCATTATTGACCCCGTTCCCCTTTACCGGCTACCGCATCTGACAAGACTGGACCTGTCTGGCAATCCCGGTTTGCAATGCCCCCGGGAAGCGGGATTTGCCGCCGTGAACTCGGTGCTCCTGCCAGCACACTGCAACTGATGCAGTGAGCGGTTCATCTGGTCGACATTCCCCAGCCTTGCAACTGTTGCAACTTTCAGGGCACCTGCCCCTTGCCGTGCTTCACACACTGGCAGCGGTTGGCAGCGTTGTTCTATACAGCTTGCTAGGCTATCGCAGACAGGTAGTCAGGGAGAACCTGCACCGCGCCTTTCCGCAACAGAACGCGAAAGAGCTCACACTTCTGGAAAAAAGCGTCTACCGCAATCTCGCCAATGTGGCAGTAGAAATCCTGCGCGCAAGATGCATGCCACAGAAGGCACTTAAGCGCAGAAATCACACTCACGGCAGCGACCTGTTACGCAGCGCAAGTGACGATTTCAGGCGGCCTCTTATCGTACTCACACTACATCAGGGCAACTGGGAGTGGATGCTGCACAGTATCCGGGATTTCATCGACATGCCGCTGGTGCCCGTCTACAAGCCTCTACACAATGCGGCCATCGATACCCTCATGCGGGAGATTCGCGGCCGCTTTGGCGCGCTGCCACTACCCATTGCGCAGGTTTCCGGAAACCTGCTGCAACATCGGCGCGAGCCCCGCTGCCTGCTGATGCTGGCAGACCAGTCACCCATACAGGGCGAACGCGAACACTGGGTGTCGTTCTTTGGCAGGCCTACGGCGTTTCACCTGGGGCCAGCACGCCTTGCTCACGCGCTCGACGCGGCCGTGATCTTTGCGCGCTGCACGCGCACAGCCCGGGGGCGCTACGAGGTGAATTACCAATTACTGGCTGTGCCGCAGGAAGGGCTGGGCGAAACCGAGATTATCGAACGCTATGCGAGCGCGAGCGAACAGGCGATTCGCGCCCAACCTGAAACCTGGTTGTGGACCAATCGCCGCTGGAAGCGCTCACCGTAGGGAACTGTCAGACCCTCAGGTGATCTCCAGCCAGTCGAAGCCCGCTCGCTGATCAGCAAATACCACCTTGTCCAGGCAGCCCAGCGCGCCGGCCAGCGCCGCCTCGGCATTGCTACGACTATTGTTCTGCTCGCTGACATGGGCAACGACGAGATGATGCAGTCCGGCGCAGTCTATTTCCGTCAAAAACTGCGCCGCCTGTGTGTTGTTAAGGTGCCCCCAGTCACCGCCCACGCGATGCTTCAGGTGTTGCGGATAGGGGCCGTCCCAGAGCATGGGCAGGTCGTGATTAAACTCGAGCACCAGGCCCTGACAGGCGCGGTAGTTTTCAACCACATGCGGGGTAATGCTACCGAGGTCGGTGAGAATGCCCAGGGTACGCCCACTCCATTGCAATCGGTACTGGCAGGGCTCGGCCGCATCGTGGGGTACCGCAACCGCCTTGACGCGCAAATCGCCAATATCCAGTTGGTCTTCGCAATTGAAACAATGGTAGCTGTGACCACCATCCAAGCGGCCGGTAGAGCGCGTGCCCCAGGTGAGGAAGATGGGAATTTCAAACTTGCGCGACAGGGCGGCAACGCCGCTGCTGTGATCGCTGTGCTCGTGGGTTACAAGGATCGCGTCCAGTTGCTCAGGCGCAATACCCAGGCGCTGCAGACGGCGCGTGGTTTCTCGCAGCGAGAAACCACAGTCCACCATCACCAGTGTGCCACCCGCCGAGACCAGCGTTGCGTTGCCTTTGCTGCCGGACCCCAGTGATGCAAACTTCATAACACTACCTGACTATGCGGACAGTTGGCAGCCAACCCCACCCGGGCATCGACGTGCGCGCGGTTTGGTGGCCGCGAGTAAAAGCGATGCCACGCTGCGGGAAGATACGCACCCTGGGTTAGCGCAAACACGCAGGCTTGCTGGCTAGTTGATATTGCCCTTGATCAGCGTCAGCAGATCCTGCTCCTGACGACGATCCATGCCCGTTTCCTGACTTTCCGGCCGCAGGCTGATCGCCACCACGCCCTCGTCCAGCGACTTCATCTGCACCAGCAGGGTTTCACCCGTCAGCGGATGCTCATCGTCTCCCCAGAGCCAGTCAAACCAGCCGTCCTCGTCCTCTTCCTGAGAGCCGAGGAAGCGCGCGTAGTAGAGGCCCTGGCTACGGTCGCGGTCGGTAATCTCAAAGGATGACTTTTCCAGCGCCCTGGCCAGCGAGGCCCAGGCACGTTCGAAAGACAGCTGCAGGCGAATATAGGTGGAACCGTCCGCCGCTTCCTGCAGGGAAATCCTGCCATCAGCGCTCAGTCCCTGCTCAGCAATCATCGACACGGGGGTGGAATCGGCACTGTCGGCCAGGAACTGGGCCACCGCGCGCAGCATTTCCTGCTCTTGCTCGGCATCGTCGGACTCGGTGGGCCACTCATCGGACTGCGCCGACCGGTTCATTTGCAGCACGTGCAGTTCACTGCTGCCACGCTGCACGCCCTGTTCCATCCGGAAGCGGAACCTGCTGGGCAATGGACGGCCCTCCAGCGTCAGCCAGGTGGTGTCTATCAGCCCGGCGCGGGCATCCACGCTCGCCACCTGCATACCGGCGGCGGACAAGAAGCCGCGCACCTGGGGCCACACCTGGCCCGGCGCCAGGTCGATGAGCGCCCAGCTATCGTCACCCAGCTTCTGGATACGCACCAGTTCCGAGGCATCACCGCCAATCAGCGGAGCCGGGCGAGGCACCTCGAATTCTCCCGCAGGCACCACCTTTTCCTGGATTTCGGGAATAACATAAATTTCGCGCAGCTTGTCCGCGCTCTTGCCCTCAGGGACGGCCAGCGGAGGTAACTCCGGCGCATGCCGGTAATCTTCGGAACGGTCACGGAATACACCGTCGTCACCGAACAGGAAGCCACAGCCGGAAAGGGCCGTTAAGGCACCCAGTAAGGCAGTAACCCGTAGCCAGTTTCCGCTCATCACGTTAAACACCGGCCGCTTCCAGCGCCGCAACGACGGGGGCGTGAAACTCCTCGTCCAGCAACGTTAAAGGCAGGCGAATCCCCTCGCCTATCAGGCCCTGGTGATACAGCGCCCACTTCACCGGAATAGGATTGGCCTGCAGGAAGAGCGCCTCATACAGCTGAGCCATGCGGGCATTGAGTGCTTCCGCAGTGTCGCGATCACCGGTCAGCGCCGCCCTGCTCAACTCGGCGTTGAGCGCTGGCGCAACATTGGCGGTGACCGAAATCACACCCTGGCCGCCACCGAGCATCAGTTCCATGGCGGTGGGGTCATCCCCGGAATAGACAGCGAAATCGTCGGGGCAACGCGCGCGCAGGTCGGGCAGGCGATCCAGCTCACCGGTGGCATCCTTGATGCCCACGATATTCTCGATCTCTGACAGGCGAACGACAGTATCGTTGTGCATATCCACCGCGGTGCGTCCGGGTACGTTGTACAGAACTTGCGGCACGGCCACCGCCTCGGCAACCGCCCTGAAATGTTCGTACAGACCGCGTTGCGTCGGCCGATTGTAATACGGGGTGACAAGCAGACAGGCATCCGCGCCAGCGCCAGCGGCAGCCTGGGTCAGTTCAATGGCCTCGCGCGTAGAGTTGGAGCCAGTACCGGCAATCACCGGAATGCGTCCGGCACTGGTTTTGACGCAGTGGCTGATAACCTCGCAGTGTTCGGGCACGCTCAGCGTGGCACTCTCACCCGTGGTTCCCACCGCACCGATTCCAGCAGTGCCCGCCTCGATATGCCACTCGATAAGCTTGTCCAGCGCATCCCAATCGACACTGCCATCGGCGTGCATGGGCGTGACCAGGGCGACGATACTGCCGGTAATCATGAGACGTCTCCACGTCGGGAAAGCCCGCCATTATCCATGACCCGTACGGGATAACAAGCGGTGCTAACTGCCAATAGTCCTGCCTGCGCCAATCCGGTTGACGCAGGCTGCAGCAGAAGAATGCGTCGTGCTATAAAATGCAGCGGAACCCCCTTTTTCCGTTGCTGTCAGATGGGCAGGAAACACAAACTGATGAAAATTGCCGCCACCGTCTTCGCCTGTGCCCTGCTGTGCTGGAGCGTCCTTGCACCGACTCAGGCTCAGGCACAGTCCCGGGAAACGCGCATCGACGCGCTTTCGGTGCTGGATGAACAGTTCATGGCGCAGCAACGAGGCCTGCTGGAAGATGAGGCGAGGCGCACGCTGGGCAAGGGTTTCAACGGCGATCGGGAGCGGGACCTGGCGCTGTTACAGGATCTGCTGGACAAAGGCATCGTAAAAGGCGATCAGACCCGCGAACTACAGGCCATGGGCGTCATCCTGGGTGATCACCTGGCGCAAGACCTGGGTATGCACTGGGTGGTCTACGAAGACGAAATCGGGCGCAGCCGCGCCCTGCGCTACCGGGAAACTGACAATTACCTGTTCCCGATGACCATGATTGCGCGCCGTCGGGCGGTAAACAATACCGAGAGCGTTACCGCCATTTACAACAGGGCGCGCGACATCATCGAGCACGCCAAGCCGGTACTGCCCTACCCCTAGCGTAGTCCGTAAACGTCAGACCATCCGGTCGCGCAAAGGCTGCTGTCATACAGGGCACTTGCGGGGAAGTCTTACCTGCACGCTCACCGGACAATCAGGCGCTGAGCTCAATCACATCAGCTTCGACCTGCATGTCATCGCCATTTTTATTGCGGGCGTTACTCACCACCCGAGGCAGGGGCGCAAGGCGCAGCGGGTATTTCAGCACACTGGAAAACAGCGCATCGTCGGCGTCAATTTCACGCTCATTGTCCAGCCATCGCTCCCA
>JAUHYL010000017.1 GCA_030426545.1 Gammaproteobacteria bacterium | reverse complement strand
TCCACGCTTCTACAAGCGCAGTGCAAGGGCGGGTCGTCCGCCGACTGGTTGCGCCCTATTCAAACCTGTGCTTTTCCGACGGACACCGGCACTGCGCTCATACGTGGAATCCTCGCCACTCGATCGGTGGTGTCGGCGGTACTGAGTAGTTCATTCACTGACGCGCCACCACTCTTGCCACCGAAGCCATGGCTGATGGACAACACGCCACGCCGCAATTTGTCGTCGGCCCCAGCGGTCACCTCGATTTGTCCATGCGCCGATCGGACCACTATGCGCTCGCCCTGGTCGAGGCCCTCGCTGGCCAGGTCCTCCGGGTGCAGGAAGGCGATGTTCTCCGCGGGCGCCTGGGGCAACTCGTGACACATGGTGTTGTACACGTGAGGATTGCGCCGACAGATCAACAGGTAGTCACCCTCAGTCGTTTCTCCTTTCGCGTCAGCAAGTGTCCGGAACTCTTCCTGCACACCCTCGGGCACAAATTGAAACTTTGCGTTAAACCCTTCCATACCGGGCACCACTTCCACCTCGGCGTACTCAGGGTATGACCGGCCGCCCGGAGAGGCCGCAATTTCGGCGACCGGCACGCGGGTAGTTCCGTGCGGAAACTGCAAATTCAGTAGTTCCAGATCGTCCGGCGGATTGGCGGTGTCGATTTCCACGCCGTGATAGGCCATGGGAACGGCCAGTCGGCGGGCGAGTGCCATCAGGTAGCGCTGCTCGTCGTCAGCGTCACCCGGCGGCGTAACCAGCGGCTGGCTTACCTGGTGAAACGGAAAGCCCCAGAACATATCGTTGAAAACCGTCATATCGGTTTTTTCCAGGCCATAGGTGGTGGGCAGGAAGAAGTCCGCGTGTTCTGCAGTCTCGGTGATGCGCCCGTCCATGCACACAAGCAATTCCAGCGAGGCAAGCGCTCGCCCAATCTGTTCTCTCTGCGGCACGGACAGGGCCGGATTGCCGCCGATAACCAGCAACGCCCGTATCTGGCCCTTACCCGGTGTGAGTATTTCCTCGGCCAGTGTTCCCGTGGGCATTTCCTCGAACACCTGTTGCGCGTTGCTGACCCGTGAACGCCGGGTATTGCCGGCGGGGTTTAATGGCTCGGGCAGAAATTCAGTGGGCAGCACGGCTTCCATCGGCGCCACGTCCGGGGTCAGCAAACTGACACTGACCTTGTCACCTGCACGGTTACGACGACCGCACAGCGTATTGAGGCTGTTGATCAAGTGCTCTGTCAGGTTGCCGTGGGGTGCCATATCGGGGCCCGTAGCGCTGTTCACCGTGCCGCGCTGCTGGCTGACGAAAAGCTCGGTAGCCGTGCGGATCAGGTCCGCATCCAGTCCTGTGAGGGTCGCCGTGGTGTCCAGGTCGTAGGGTGCCACCTGGGCTGCGAGCTCGTCCAGGCCATCGGCGTAACGCTGACAGAATTCGCGGTCATGCAGGTCGTTTTGCAGGATGTGGTTAATCATGCCCGACAGCAGGAAGGCATCGGTGCCCGGCTTGATGGCGAGGTGCAGGTCGGCCTGCTGCGCTGTCTCCGTCTCTCTTGGATCTACCACGATCAACTTCAGCCCCCGCTGGCGCGCCCGTTTCACCGCCCCGGGCTGCCAGCCCGGTATACAGCCGGCACCGTTGAGCCCGGACACAAACGGGTTGTTGCCAAACAACATCAGCACGTTCGCGCTTTCGAAACTGTGCCCGCCCGCTACCCAGATACCGTGCCGCACCGTGCTGATCACCTTGGCAGGCTGGTCGATTGTCAGCGCGGTGTAGAGTTGGTGCGATCCCAGGCCCCTGAGAAACGCGCGCACGGCGGGCATCACCAGCGCCTTGAACGAAACGCCGTTGCCGGCATAGATAGCGACCGACTCCGCGCCGTGTTCGTCCACGATGCGGCGCAATTTATCTGCGATCTCGTTCAGCACCGGCTCCGGTTCTGCCGGTTCCAGTCCGTCAGGTGTTCTGCGCAGGCAGCGGGACTCGCGACTATCGCTGGTGAGCAGGCGATGGAAGTTGCGGCCCTTGCTGCAACTGAAGCCGCGACTCATCGTGTGGTCGCGATCGGGATGAAACGCGGTGACGACGTTGTTCTCCACCTCGGCCTCGAAGCCACAGAAAGCCGAACATATCGAGCAGAAAGTCTTCTGTACTGGCACTATTATTCTCTCTCTAGAATTGCGGGAAACTGCTCCAGCGCGCAGACATTAAACGCACCGGAGGGGGCGGTGCGTAATACTGACCGTTGTTCGCAGAAAGTTGTTCTTACTGCTCAGTATACGGGCTCTTTCTGAAACAGCCACATTTCAGCATGAACAGAGTGTTCAGGCAAAAATGTGCTTTTTTGTCGCTCAATTCAACGCTATCTTTCGTGATACCAGCGGTGACAGGGAATACCAAATGCATAACGCGAAGTCGGACTTGTCCGCAGTATTGCAAGCTTGTCTCGACAAGGGTGAGGAAGGTCTCACAACGAGTTGGGATGAAGTGAACGCTCCGATGATACGGCACTGGGCCCAGGCGATGGGCGACCACAATCCCATCTATACAGATGCGGCGTTCGCCAGCAATACTCGCCATGGAGGCCTGGTGGCGCCACCGACAATGCTGCAGGCCTGGACCATGAAGGGACTGCAGGGTCCGGCACCGGGAACCTCCGCGACAGACCCCTTGGGCAGTGCGTCCACTGCCATTGCCGACGCCGGCTATGGTGCGGTAGTGGCCACTAATTGCGAGCAGGTTTATTTGCGCTATGTCAGACCGGGTGAAAGGCTGCACCATAAGTCGCGGTTGGAATCGATATCAGACGAGAAAAAGACCGGCTTGGGAACCGGCTTCTTTTTGACACAGTTGTCCGAGTATTTTACCGAGGAAGGCGAAACGGTCGCCGAAATGCGCTTCACAATCCTGTGCTATAAGCCCGCCGAGCTTGCGCCGAAAAGCCCGCCGCCCGACCACCCTGGAATGACACGCGACATCGATTTTTTCTGGCAGGGACTGCATGAAGACAATAGCTTGCTGATCCAGCGGTGCCTGTCGTGTAAGGCGTTACGGCATCCGACTTCTCCTGCATGTCCCAAATGCCGTTCGCTGGAGCACGATACGGTAGAGGCGTCAGGCAGGGCAACGCTTTGTAATTACGTAACTATGCATCAGCCGCTTGTGCCGTTATTCGAGCATGTCAGGACCGTAGCCCTGGTGGAGTTGGAAGAAGGTATTCAACTGCTCGCCGGGCTTGTCGATAGTGAGCAAAACGAACTGGAAAAGGGTGCGCCACTGCAACTGGAGGCTATTCAGTGTGATATGGCACTGAACGTACCAATGTTCAGGAAGGCGGGTCAGGGCATGACCATGGCAACACAGGAAAATGACGGCGTTTTTTTCGCCGAGGTGGCCGTGGGCGATCAGCTGCCAGCACTGGAGATTGATATAACCACCTTAATGATTGTATCGACGGCGATAGCGTCGCGTGACTATCAGGATGTTCATCACGATAAAGATCGCGCTCAGGAATTGGGCTCGCCAGACATTTTTATGAACATACTGACCTCCAATGGGCTGGTCGGACGCTACGTGACCGACTGGGCTGGCCCTGAAGCAATACTCACTGCAGTAAAAATACGCCTGGGCGCCCCTAACTATCCGGGTGACAAGATGGTGATGCGCGGTGATGTCATTGCAAAGCGAGCGGCTGATGGCAAGCACGTCGTTGATCTTGCGGTGGTAGGGGAAAACAGTATGGGCGCTCATGTGAGCGGTACCGTGACGGTGGATTTGCTCAAATCCGAACCGGAATCAGAATGAGTGCCAGCGGCCGTCTGTATGATTAAGCAAGCTTATTACCGTGGTAACTGTATTGAAAGTGCTGACGCGGTTCGTCACTCCGCTGCACCAAAGAAGTAACAGTTGGCTCAGGTCCGTTTAGCGACTTAATGCCATGGATTTACTCCAGCGCAGACCTGAACCAAACGCTTTCGCTGCCATAAGAACTTGCAAGGTCAATGTGGTAGGTGGAAAGGCTGTCAATTTCAACAAAGTGAATGCTGTGTCCGGCAGCTGCTCCCATTCGCCGCACGAAAAAGAGCGTATCAGACTCCGAGGTCCAACGAACGTCTATAGAGTCGAAGTCATCGGAATTGAAAATCAGGTCGACCAATGACAGAGTTTCCGTGCCGTCCGGGCGTCCTACCGCGTAACTTTCAGTGTTGATGAGAGGGAAGAGTAGGAACTGTCCGCTGGGTGACCAGGGTGACCAGCCGAGTGTGGGTACGTGCGCCCGTATATCGGCAATCTTGATGGTACAGTCCGCGAGGGCATCGCCAGTCATCAGCTCTCTGGCGAATTCCTCTCGTTCTGCGAGGTATGCGAAGTAACGAGAGTTCGGGGACCAGGCCATGTTAGGAATGTCCTTCCCAGTATCAATGTGCCTGGTCGTTGTGGCGTTGGGATCATCAAGTAGCATCAAATTGCGAACCTGATCGGGTTCCCATTGCACAAACAAAAGCCTATCTGCGCCCGGAGCCCACAACATATCGATTCTCTGTTCGCCGGTTCTGGATACCTCCCGAAGCGTTGCCTGTTGCAGGGAGTACATATAGAGCACGGACCTTTCCCCTTCTCCCACCGCCAGGGCAAGATATTGTCCCGTGGGCGACCAGGCGAAATCCGGGATGCCGCCTGACCCGTTAACCGCGCTAAGAAGGAGGTTCTGTTGCCCCGTTGCGAGATTTACCAGAACGTAATCGTTAAGTCCCCTGTTCGCAAAAACCACTGAAGTACGCACCAACAGGTGGTTCCCATCGGGCGATAAACTGACTGCTTCAATGTTATCAGTGTTGTTTGGAAGCTCATCGACAGACAGTTCGTAGGTTTTTTCGAGCGGCGTGGTCGTGAATACCGCCACAGTCTCCTGGCCCGAGATTGCCAAACGACTTTCATCGCGGGCCCAGGTGACGGAGGGAGCACCCATGAAAAGGGATTCCAGTTCAATGTTTCCGAAGGGATCTCCGTAGGCCAATACCTGAACAAGGCCCGTGTAAGTGCTGAAGCCACCATCTGCGGGTGACCAATCAACCACGCCCAGAGTGAATCCAGGCGCGGTAAATACATCGGTGGTGGCACCTGTTCGTACATCTTCGACAACAAGAGACGCTATAGAAGCGCCAGTAGTACCGCCACGCACGTAGGCAATGTAGTCTCCGCTATTTGATGGACTGGCGGACGATGGACGAGAGCCCTCCGCTTCATTGGTAATCAGCCCGGTTTGCAAGCTGGCCAGGTCAAGACTGCTGACTGAGCCTTGTCTGTTTTCAGTATAGATAACCTGACCCCGGTTTGTGCGGTAAGGCTCCGCGCCGGGATCACTTGCGCTGTAGGAATCAAAGCAGGCCGCCGCCTGGCCGCCACCGGGATTGTTAGGCGTTTGCGATTCGTCCGATCCGCCTCCACCGCCACATGCGCCAAGCATGAGCGAAATTGGAAGTGGTAAAATGCGCAGCAAAAATGTCGACATCAGAAAATGGTAGTTGGAATGAAAGGAATGCGCGAAGTATAGATCAGATCATGCGTTCGGCCACGCGGATTTTTCCCGGGCGGCAAATGGATTAGGGCCTGGTACTAACTTACCAGGTGTCGCCACTGTTCGTTCGCTTCCAGATAGTGACGTGTGTAACCACAAATGGGGACGACTTTCAGACCCTCAGAATCGATCATTGCCAATACCTGGTTCATCATCGCAGCGCCGTATCCCCTACCGCGCAATGTCAGCGGTACTTCGGAGTGTTCAAGCGCAATAACGCCGTTCCCACGATGGCTGTAGTCCACCCAGGCAATGTTGCCGTCACCGAAATCGACGGCATACCGTTGCGCTGTTGCATCATGCGTGACGGTGGTTTTCATCGCGTTCCCCGCAGTTACTATCCCTCGGCGATCAAGTTATCACACCGCCGGCGTGCGTTCTTGCGGCTGCGTTCTGAATACGCCGGCTGTGCTGGGATCACTGGGGACGATAGAACCAGGCGCCAGTTTCCGTATAGGAGCCGCCGAGGTTGCCTTCTGCCCTCACGCTAATCATCGATTCGCAGGTGTTGTTTGAGGCGGTAGCACGACCGAAGTCGAACTGTTCTTCATCCAGTTCACCGATATTCCGCCAAATGTCGCCCCATAAGTACCCATCTACGATGTACCCCTGGCCAAACAGGTTGATCAAGTTACTCCATCCGTCGTCGATGAAGGCAAGCACCCGGGCGGAATCGGTTTCGTCATAGTCAACGTCACCTTCCGGACTGCGCCCATTCTATGCCGTCGATCGTGACGGTACCGACGAAGGCAGCGCCCACGCCGCAGGTTGGGTCGCATTTCGGCCTCGACGCGGAAGGAGAGCTCCCCTAACCGGGCAATATTTCTTTGCTTTGCTATTATGCATAGTGATAGCGCCCCACAAAACCCGATAAAAGGCGGGACTTCTGGCTCGCCTGCAAGCATATACCGCCCATGAATAATCTGCGTTCTACACTCGTTCCACTTCTCGCGCTACTACTTGGCGCCTGCAAAATCATCATTGAGGTGCCTCCAAACGGGAGTGTCCACAGCCTTTCCGGCACCTATAGCTGCGGTGCCAATAGTCGTTGTGAAGTGGATGTCAGCGACGCCACCTTCAATGAGACGTTTGAAGCCATCCCGGCCCCCGGTTACGTATTTACAGGCTGGGCCAAAGTCGCCGCGGGGATTTGCGGTGGTCTGGCGAGACCCTGCGGGCCGCTGGACACCACGCCCTATGCGGGCAATGCCGATGTGTTGGCCCTGCTGGCATCTGACAGCGAGTACTTTCTGCGGCCGGTGTTTGAGCCGCTGCCTCTGGGCTTGAGTGTTCCTGCCAGCGAAAACGTGGGCCACCCAATGTTCCTCAGCCCCCACGTCAATCCCATCGTGAGCAGCGGCTATTTCGTTTATGCCACCAATACACCGTCAGACACGGTTGATGTTATCGACCCCACTACCAGGGCGGTTGTCGCCCGTATCAATGTCGGTATCGATCCCGTGGCACTGGCCGTGCGGCCTGGCGACACGGAACTGTGGGTATCCAATCACGTCTCGGACTCGATCAGCGTGATCGACATCGATCCGCGCAGTCCCACGCTGCACCAGGTCATCGCGACCGTCCAGGCGTTCGAGAACGGTGGTCTGGTCACCGATTTTGATGAGCCGACGGGCATTGCCTTTGCCGGCAGAAACAAGGCCTATGTTGCGCTGGGGCCGGACAATGAAATCGTCGCGATAGATGCGCGCAACTATTCGGTGCTGGGCCGCCTGCCGGTACAGGCACAGGATCCGCGGGCCATCGCCGTGCGTGGCGAAAGGCTTTTCGTGGTGTCGTTTGAATCAAACAACCAGACGCAGATTTCCGGTTGTCTGCCGCACAAGATCGACGGTGACGTCTGTACCTTCGACATGCTCACCCATGTGGTACTGAGCAACAACATCCTGTCGCTGGGGTATGACGCGGACATCGTAGTCAACCCGGCGCTGCCTGATCGCGACCTGTTTGTCTTCGATACGCGTACCGATAGCCTGCAGCAAACGGTTAATGGTGTGGGCACATTGTTGTATGGGCTGGCGGTAGACAGCAAAGGCAGCGTCTTCGTGACCCAGACCGATGCGCGCAACGATGTGAACGGACGTGCAGGCACGCAGAAGCATGGCTTGCCGGAGATGGGGAACCGCGCTTTCCTCAACCAGGTGACGCGGATCGACTGTGCGGCGGACTGTGCGGCGCCGCTGCGATTCGACCTGGAGCCGCTGCCCCCGCAACACCCTGCACCCGGGGCGGCGCTGGCGACGCCCTTTGGGATTGCGATAACCCGTGATGACAGTCTTATCGTGGCCACCGCGGCCAGTTCCAACCGCGTGTTCACGATGAACCCGGACAGTGGCGAGGTACTGGGACGCGTTGATGTCGGGGCTGTGCCACGTGGTATTGCCTTGCGGAACGGCCCCGGCGCAACTCTGCAGGGCTGGGTGCTGAACGTGGCGGATAACACGGTGGACTTGCTGGACCTCACCAATGCAACGGCGCCGCTGGTGCTGGACAGCATTGTACTTGCGGATCCAACGCCAGCGCTGGTCAAAGCGGGCCGCAAGGCATTCAACAATGCGGCCGGCTCCACGTCTGAAACCTTCTCCTGCGAGAGCTGCCACCCGGACGGGCATACCGACCAGTTGTTGTGGATTCTGGACACGCCGATCTGCGATGTACCCGGGTGTACGCAAATCCCTCCGCGCCTGACCATGCCAGTGCGCGGCCTGCAGGATACCGCGCCCTACCACTGGGACGGCATACCCGGTGACCCCTACGGCGGCAGGAACACCGCGTCGATTAATACCCCGGTCGAACCGAACTGTGATCTCGCTGTACCCGAAAGTTGCACGCGGGTGCTGGTGGACGGCGGCATGGGGTCAACCATGTGTGACCAGTCCGATTGCCCGCTCAACAATGAGGGCAAGCCCGGTGCGCTGGACGCTGCAGAACGCGACGCCATGGCGCATTTCTTACTCAAGATTCCTTATCCCCCGTCACAGCGGCGCCCGATTGATAACGTAATCGACGAGGATGGTCGCGACGGATTCTTCGAGTTCAGCTTTGAACACACCAATACGGCGGGCAGCCGCAGCACCGGCGGCAGAACCTGCGGTAACTGTCACAAGAATCCTTTCCTTGTGAGCACCAATACGGGCGGTACCGGCATGGATCCGCCGACGTGGCGCGGCGCCTACGATCGCTGGATGATCCTGCCCCAGGGCCGCGCGAACACCGCAGACCTGTTCAGCCTGGTCGGCATCGACGACAGCTTGCCGGAAAAGGACATCTGGACGCTGGGTGGATCCACCGATGGCATATGGGAGATGGTGCTGCAGGGCAGCACAGGGTTCCATGGCGCCTTTGGTCGACAGTTGACCCTCAGCAGCCTGACAGCAGGCTCGGCGCAGGCCGCGACACTGCTTGATGCGTTGGAACAAGCGGCTGCAGCGGAAGCTATTGAACTGCAGGGCGAGGGAGTATGGTGGGAGGAGGGCGTTCCCCGGGGTATTGGACTGGACTATGTAGAGGGCCAGTACGTGGACCGCAACGCCCGGATCGCTCCCATGAGCCGCGGGCAGCTGCTGGGCGCTGCGGCCAATGGCAGGCTGGTGGCGACGTTCACTGGCCGCATGGGGGAGGGTGCGCAGGCAGATACACCGCAGCCGGGAATCTGGCTGACATCCCCGTTTGAGGTGCAGACGCAGAATGTCGAGCTGCCGCAACTGGCTGAGGGCGGCAGCCTCCGTTTTCAGGGGCGGCATGTACAGCCCGGTGCAGCCGTTCTGCTCGACGGTTTGCGGGTGCCGGGGGAAGTTCGTTGCGAGTCTGGCGTGCTACCTGACTGTGATGGAGAACTGTTGACCGTGCAGTTTCACGAGGAACTGGAAGCCGGCGGTGTGTACTTCCTGCAACTGCAGAATCCGCGCGGCCGCGTCACCAACGATATGATGTTTTTCTCAGAACAGGCGCCGCTGCCACCCAGGGCGGGGAACCTGATAAACGGGGACGGTGCCTTTAACACGTTCAGCCTGGACTGGAGCACGATTACCACGGCCGCCAACAGCATAGACGCTGTGGGTGGTGTGCTGCAGATTGACATGCGCACCGCATCGGGGAATTCCTCACATGCCCAGGTGAGTCATCCCGTGATGGTCGTGCAGGGGCAGGAATACTCGCTCTGCTTCGATGCGCGCGCAGACGGCCCGCGTGAGATGTCTGCCTTTGTCGATACCAATCGGCGAGACTACATCAATCTCGGCGGTCATCTGGTGGCCGCGCTGACCGCCGACTTTGAGCAGTACCGACTCACGTTCGAGGCGACGCAAACGGACCTGCAGGCGCGGATCGCGTTTGATTTCGCCCAAAGCGATCTCGATGTGCAACTGGACAATGTTGGCCTCTACGAGGGAGCGCAGTGCGGTACGCCGTAGCGATCTAATGCTGCTGCCCGGCAAAGTCGGGGCCGAAGAGAGAACGGTGAGCTACGCTGCTCGCACTGCAGGTGCCGGTGCGGTTGAAGTACGCTCGCCAGGCGCGACCGCCGTGGCCAGCATCTCGTGGGCGCAGTTGTATCCGGGCAGGAAGGTCACGCCGGGGCCGGGATGGCAGGACGCTCCACAAAGAAACAGATTCCGTATCGGGGTTGTATGACCCGTACCGTCGATCAGGCAGCGCTCGCCGATCATCTGGTCAGGGTGCAACAGGCCGTGCGTCCAGTCGCCGTTGGTCACGCCGTGCATGCTGGCGAAGTGGTCGCCGGAAAAGATTGCCTGGTCCACTATCAACTCGCGAAAGTCCGGCAGGTACTGGCTGATGTGCTCGATGATGTTCTCAGCCGCGCTGTCGCGCAGTTTGCCGCGGGCGGATTTGTCCGCGTCGCAGGGAAAGTAAAAGCCGTACGCACTGGCGATGTGATAACCGGGTGGCGCCAGCGTCGGGTCCATTACCGTTGGCACCTGGAACGCCAGCGGCATGCGCTGCGGCAGTTCGCCGCGTTGGCAGGCCTCGTACGCCGCCTGTAGTTCTTCCGGTGGCAGTACCATCGCGCCACCGAAATGCGCACCGTGAATGCCGTTCAGTCTGTTCAGTTCTTTTGAGTACGTCGGGCGCCCGCGCAACTTGAAGAGCATGTGTACGAAGGCGCCCTTGTGCGTGAAGGCATCAACTTTCTCCTGTGCTTGCTTGCCCAGTGCCTGCTCTGCCAGCAGGTGATCGAACGTGGCCTGCTTGTCGAGGTTGGAAACAATAGTCTCTGCATACAGTGCCGTGCCGTCCTTGAGCTTTACGCCCATCGCGCGGTCGCCTTCGGTGATGATACTGGACACGCGCTGCTTCAACCGCACCTCGCCACCGTGTTGCTCAATCTGTCGCGCGAGGCTTTCCGACAGACTGCCGATGCCGCCGCGCACGCGCTGCATGAGTCCCGCCGAGCCCTCCTGCGCCATGGTGTAGATCAGGCACAGCCCTGAGCCTTTGGTGTAGGGCCCCTTGTAGGTCGCCTGTACCGCCGCGAATGCCATGCTCGCACGCAGTTCCGCGTGCCTGACCTTGTTCGGGAAGAAGCGGTCTATGATCTCCATGGCAGAGCCGTTGAAGGCCAGTTCGAGGTGCTCGCGCTCTTCCTGCGTCTGCGCTTCGGCGATCAGGTCCTCGAGCCGTCGCGGCGCTTTGCGCGCGGTGAACCTGTCCAGCACGCGGGCGGGGTATTCGCAGAATTTCAGAAAACGGGCGAAGCCGAGCATCGCACCGGGCCCGAAGGCGCGCAGGATATTCCAGGCGCTTTTTAGTTGGCTCTTATAAAAGATCAGTGGGCGTGTGCCCGGGCCTGCCAGGTTGACGGCCATGACCGGCAGTGGAATCAGTTCCACGCCGTGGTTCTCAAAATCGAAGTAGTCGCGAATTTCATGTGACAGGGGGAACAGGCAGCTGGCGCCGACCTCGTTGCGGCAACCCTTGAGAATTTCGCGGGTACCTCCCATGCCGCCGACGTAGTTGTTTTTTTCCAGCACCAGCACACGCTGGCCGTTACGCGCGAGCACCAGTGCAGTGGCCAGCCCGTTGTGGCCGGCGCCGATGATAATGCTGTCGAAACGTTCTTCGGGCCGGGTCTGTGCGTTCATGGCGGTCCTCTGTGGACTGGCTGTCGGCTTGTCCTGCCTCACTATGGGACATACTATGGAAAACGCCTCATAGCGACAAGCCAGCCCCTACAACGGCAACCAGGAACCTCATGGCGGCGATCACAGATAGCGCGCGCATGGCGCTAATGGCAGGTGTTGCCGCGGGCCGCCTGTCACTGGATGCCATGGCGGACCTCACCGGCAGCGCCATGGTATACAGGGTGGACGAGGTAGCGCATCCCGATGCGCTTTCGAAACTGCTTAACACCGGTCTGCTGGAGCCTGTGCGCGGCCCGGTGCGTATCACAGGTCTCACACGCCGCGCTGTTCCGTCGGTCAGCAGCAACTGTCATAACGTGGTGCTGGACATCGAAGAGGCTGCCGGCAAACTTCCCGCCAGTCTTTTTCTAAAGCTGCCGATGGAGTCGTACGCCACGCGCTGGTTTATGAACATCATTGAGTCCTGGCGCCTTGAGTCGCATTTTTTCCGCGACGTGGCCCGTGATCTGCCCCTGCGCACGCCGCTGACCTTTGCCACCGCATGGCGCGGCAGCCGCTTCTTCATCGCGCAGGAAAACCTGTACGACGACCCGACGGTGACACTGTTTACCAATCCCGACATGGTGGAGGGGCCGTCGATGGAGCTGATCTATCGGTGCCTGGAAGCGTTCGCGCGCCTGCACAGTCACCATTTCGGGTTGGATCAGAGCGCGCGGGAGCGTATTCTTCCTCACCGCTTCCACCCATTCCTCTCGCCGCGTATGGGGGTTGTTTCGCGCACACTCAATCGGCTCGCCCTCGATCCGTGTATGGAGAAGCGACCTGGCCTGATCCCGCGAGAGGTCGAACAGGCCTATCGCGTGACGGTGCGGGAATGGCCGCGCTTACTCGAGTATTGGTTTGACGGCCCGTTATCGCTGCTACATGGTGACAGTCACCTGGGCAATTTTTTTGCCAGCGGTGACGAAATGGGGATGCTCGACTGGCAGGCGGTGCACTGGGGCAAGGGTATCCGCGACGTGCAGTATTTCCTGTCTAATTCAGTGCCGACTGAAGTGCTGGCGGGTTGCGAGCGCGACCTGGTGAACTTTTACGTCGAACAGTGCAGCCGGTACGGAGCACCGCTGGATACCAACGCTGTATGGCAGGACTACCGCGGGTTCAGTTTTCACCCATTGATGACGCTGGTTGTTTCCATCGGCTTTGGCGGCCTCAACCCGGAGCAGGATACCGTAATGACCGAGGTGCTGAGGCGCGCCGTAGCCTCGGTGCAGCGCCTCGACTACCCCGGCTGGCTTGAACAGTACCTTGCGAGAGAGGTGCGCTACCAGCGGTAGCGCATTTCTACACCATAGGTTCGCTCGTGCTGCTTCGGTACCCGGTGGTTATAGCCGTTCGCCAGGAAGGCCGTGGGGGCGGAGTAGATGGCTGTCGAGTAAAATTCATCGGTGGCATTCTTGATGAAGAAGGTGGTATCCCAGGTGTCGGAATGACTGCGCAGGCGAGCCGACAGGTCGAGCAGCGTCAGTTCGTCTCCGATAGTGTTCTCATCCTGGTGCAGGCCGTACTGCACTTCATCGCGTGCGGTAACCGCGCCGATAAACACAACATCGAACAGGCTGTCGCGTGTCCAGGTGTAGGCAGCGGTCAGGTTGAGTTTCCAGTCGGGGGAGTGCGGCATGTCGCCACCGCTCAGATCCTGTAGTCCGTCCGGGCACTCGCCGCGGAACTTCTGTCCGTCACTACAGTTACCCATATCGTATTCCTCGATCGTGGCATCCACCAGCGCCAGCCCTCCCGAGAGACGCAGGTTCTCCGTTGCCTGGTAGAGCAGGTCTATTTCAAGGCCCTGCGTCTGCACTTCACCGGCATTGATCAGGAAGAAACCACCCGGTTCATCTTCCGGGTCGCAACCGGGATTATCATCCGGGCAATCCGGCAGACCATCCGGATCGAAAAACGCCTGTGACTGAAAGTTGTCATAGAGCGAGTGGAACAGGGCAGCATTGAGCATCAACTGGCCATCGAGGAAGGTGGACTTGATGCCGAGTTCCCAGGAGTCAGAAGTTTCAGGGTCGACCTGTTCGGCCGTGGTGGGGTCGGTACCGAATGTCAGGTCAAAGGCCGGGCCCTTGTAACCCTGAACAAAGCTCAGGTAGACCATGCCCCGGTCGCTGTAGTCCCATTGCAATGCGATTTTACCCGACAGGTCGTCCTCATTGGTGGATTTACTGGTGGGCTCGACCGGGTCTGGTACCCCCACCGGAAAGCCCTCGCGGGTGCGTCCGAAGGTGAAACTCAGATCATCCTGGGTGTAGCGCGCTCCCAGGATCAGGCGCCAGGCGTCGCTGATATTCCAGGTCGCCTCGCCAAACGCTGCCCAGTTTTTCGTGTCCGCATCGAAGTCAGCGACACCGAAACCCGGATCACCGGGTACAATTTCAAAGGCACGGATAAACTGTCGTTCAACCTGCTGATCGAAGTAGAACAGCCCGGCTACGTAGTTAAGCCTGCCCTCCGTGGGCGAAGTGATGCGGATTTCCTGGGTGAATTGCTCCTGGTCGGTGGATCCGCTCTGGTCGAATCCCAGCACTTCGATGGGCTGGCTGTCGATGTCGCCATCGGCCTTGCCCTCGATCTTCCAGCCGCGCAGCGCGGTGATGGAGGTCAGTGTGAAATCGCCGATGTCCCAGTTCATTTCCAGTGAATGGCCCCACTGCTCGTTTTCGAAAGCGCCTTCCTTGTCGTGGTTCACTTCGTCATTTTCATCGCCCGGTACGACGGGGTCGATCAGGTCGAGTATTTCGTTGACGTCATCCTCATTGCCGTCAAAGGGTTCCAGGCTATAAATCGGGGAAGCGGTACAGTCACAATCGCCTTCGCCATAGTCGCTGGCCCACTTGATTTCCAGGTTATCCCCGATCCAGCGAAGCTTGCCGCGCACGCTCCAGTTGTCGGAGCCGTTCAGATCGTTGCCGGTATAAAAGTTTTTAACGAACCCGCCCGTATCGTCGCCCGACGCGCTAAACCGATAACCGAGACTGTCGGTAATCGGCCCCGAAAGGGTCAGGCCGGCACGGTACTCCTCTTCGCTCAGTACGCTGCCCATGATTTCGCCGCTGTGTTCCTCGGTGGGGTTCTGGGTGACGATGTGCACCACGCCAGCGGTGGAATTCTTGCCAAACAGCGTGCCCTGCGGCCCACGCAGTACTTCAACACGTTCCACATCGAGCAATTGCATGAAGGCCTGACCGGAGCGTCCCATCACCACGCCATCAACCATGGTGGAAACGCTGGGTTCTACTGCGGTGCTGAAAGACTGTGTGCCGATACCGCGAATATTGAACGAGGTCTGCCGTGGATTCGAGCCCTTTTGCAGAGTCAGCGCAGGGACCAGTTTCGTCAGGTCCTCCGAGGTATTGATCTGCTGCTCAAGGATCATTTCGTCGGTCAGTGCTGTCACCGCAACGGCGACATCCTGCATGCTCTGCTCGCGCTTGGTGGCCGTGACGATCACTTCTTCCAATGCGAGGGAGTTGCCGGAACTGCCCTGGGCGTGGGTGAAGCCGGCGGTGACCGAAATGGCCATGGCTGAGGCGAGGGTGATGCTGCGGTGAAGTGACATGGCGGATACCTTTCCTGGTTTCTTGTTATTGACCTGTAACCAGACCAGCCAGCAGGCCGGTTTGGTCTGAACTAAGCCCAGCTGCGTTCCTTAGCCCATTGCAGAAGTAGTTATATGCCTTGTGTTGCCTCACTTCAAGGCTTGTTTCGCCGGTGCGGCTGAGTATTTGAGCCGGGAGCCATTTCGCGGCCATGGTGCTCTTCGGTATCATCGTGACACCGTTGCAAATGCTTTATCGGGTGAGGTCTGTGGTTGTCAGGAGAGGGGATCACTGGTGTACCTTGGTGGCCATCGGAAAACGTGAAGCATCGGATAGATTGGCCGATTGATCCGCAATAGGAAGCCTATGAGCACTTCGAAGGTTGAGACGGTAGATATAGTGATTATTGGCGCCGGCTTTTCAGGCATGTACGCCATACATCGCCTGCGTCACTATAACGTGGTGTGTCTGGAGGCCGGTGACGGTGTGGGGGGTACCTGGTACTGGAATCGTTACCCCGGGGCTCGAGTGGATATTGAGAGCGTCGAGTATTCCTACGGCTTCGACGAGACACTGCAGCAGGAGTGGAGCTGGCCCGAGTACTTCTCCGCACAGCCGGATCTGGAACGCTATGCAAACCACGTGGCGGACCGTTTCAATTTGCGCGAACACATCCGTTTCTCCAATCCAGTCGATAGCATGACCTTCGACGAGCGCGAAAATCGTTGGCATGTCTATACGGCGAATGGCGATCAATTGACTTGCCGCTACGTGATTGCAGCAACCGGTAGTCTCACCGCGCCCAATTTGCCGCCCTGGCCAGGCCGCGAGAAGTTTGCGGGAGAGATCTATCACACCGCTCGGTGGCCAGCAGAGGGTGTCAATTTTTCCGGTAAACGGGTTGGATTCATTGGCACCGGTTCTACCGGCATTCAGGCGATGCCTATCATTGCTGAAGAAGCCGACGCGCTCTACGTATTTCAACGTACCCCGGCTTTCTGCATGCCCTCGGGCAACAGGCCGCTTGACGAAGCGCATGAGCAGGAATGGAAGGCCAATTACCCCGAGCGCCGTAAACAGATGCTGAATACTTACGGTGCCTCCCTGGTCAACTACGCTGATCGCTCCGGCCATGATTACACCCCACAGGAGCGCGCAGACATTCTTGAGCAGGCGTGGAACTCAAAGAGTGCGTTTCAGCTGCTGTTCGCGTTCCGTGATGTACTGACGGATGCCGAGGTCAATGAAATGGTCTGCGAGTTCGTGCGGGGAAAAATTCGTACCATAGTGAAAGATCCCGCTACTGCAGAATTACTCTGCCCAACGACTTACCCTATCGGTGGAAAGCGGCTATGTATCGGCAGCGGTTACTACGAGATGTATAACAGGGAGAATGTCACCCTGGTTGATGCCCGAACAGCGCCCATTGCAGCGTTTACGGAATCCGGTTTGCGCACGTCTTCTGTACACTACGATCTGGATGTCATCGTCACGGCCACAGGCTTCGACGCGGTAACCGGGGCGATGGATCGGATAAAAATCGAGGGCTGTGATTCGCGCAAACTGGTGGACAAGTGGGTCGATGGCCCCACGACTTATCTTGGTGCAATGACGTCCGGCTTCCCCAACCTCTTTATGATACACGGCCCATCCACGCCGGCAGCTCAGGCCCAGATGATCACAACCGGCGAATGGCAGGTCAACTGGACTGCCGATATCATCGACGCCATGGGGCGGGACGGATTCACATGCATTGACGTAACGCCGGAAGCCGAAACCGAATGGGCGCAGGAAGTTGAAATGGTGTCGATGCAGTCCCTTCACAGGTTCGCTGACTCCTGGTACAACGGCAAGAATATTGAGGGCAAGAAAGGCGGATTGATGATTTACGTGGGTGGCTTTCCCCGCTTCGCCCAGTTGTGTGAGTCAGCAGTGGCCGACGGCTATCAGGGCTTTGTCCGAAAATAGGTCACGAGCTTCGAGCGCTATGAATACCTTTAGTACGAACGTCGAAGTCGCCGCCGCACTGGTTTTGCTGCAGGGCTGTGGCGGCTCTCACCTGGAACAACTATGACAACGAAAATCTCACCGTTCGACCCGGTTACGATTGGCGCCCTGACTTTGCGCAACCGGTTTATCAAGTCGGGTGCAAACGAGGCCATGAGTAAGGGTGGTCGTCCCACGAAGGCGCTGGTGAAGCATCATCAAGCGCTTGCTGCTGGCGGCGTTGGCATGACTACCGTTGCCTACATCGCTGTTTCAGAAGTCGGTCGTACCCTGCCCAACCAGATATGGATGCGCCCGGAGATAGTGGAGGATCTCAAAGTTCTCACAAGCGCAGTCCATGCGGAGGGAGGGGCTATATCAGCACAGATCACGCATGGAGGCTCCTTTGTCACGGGTATGCACGTAGGTCAGCGCCTTATGAGCACCGTTTCCGGCTTTAATCCCGCGGGCATGATGAAGGGCAACTTTTTTACCCGCGGCATGGCCTGCGATGATATGCAACAGGTGACTTCCCAGTTTGTCGCCGCCGCGGAGCAGGCGAGGGACGCGGGTTTTGATGCGGTCGAAATTCACATGGGCCACGGTTATTTGCTCAATCAGTTCATATCTCCATTGAACAATCGTCGTACGGATGAGTACGGGGGCTCAGCGGAGAACAGGGTGCGTTTCCCTGCCCAGGTATTGAAGGCTGTAAAAGCGGCGGTGGGGGAAGAGGTTGCCGTGCTGGCCAAGATAAACGTATCTGACGGAGTGCGCAGGGGGGCGGATCAAAACGACGCGATTGTTACGGCAAAGGCGCTGGAAGCCGCTGGGGCAGACATGCTGGTGCTGTCCGGCGGACGCAATGTGGAATCCACGTGGTTCATGTTTGGCAGCAACATGAATCGTCAGGTTGTTGCCGACATGCTGCGTTCCCAAAAAGAGTGGATCACCGCCTTTATGATGGGTGTGGTTGCCAAGTCCGAACCCACAATTACCTTCAAGGAAATGTACTTTCTGGAGTACTCCCGCGCAATTCGGAAAGCGGTGAGCGTTCCCCTGGCGTATCTGGGTGGTGTGAAGTCTCTTGCCAATGCCCGGCAGGCGATGGATGAGGGCTTTGAGTGCATTGTGCTTGCGCGTGCACTGCTGCACGAGCCCGCGTTGGTGAACAAGTTTCAATCCGGTGAACTGGAAGCCTCTGGCTGCGACAACTGCAACGCCTGCGTTGCCTACATTTACCATCCCGATGGCACGCGCTGCGTGCATCGGCCTGAAAACGATCCGGCGTTAAGTACGCCCGTTTCCTTAACACCGTGACCTGGGCAATCATCGTTAACTGCAGACGGGCGGTTCCATTGAGTACAGGATTGAAGCCGACCTGCGTCACAAGGTCTGTAAGTAGATGCGTTGGAGCGGTTTGCCGAGCGTATTGAGTGCAAGGCCCGCTGCTGCGCTTATTCCAGAAGAAGCAATATGCGTGAATTGACCGCGGTGGCTGTCTCAGAGCTCCCTGGAAACGAAGTCCACGTGTAGTGGAAATCCAGATCCAAACCCAGGTGAGGCGTTAGCCACCACGCCAGACCCAGCGACGCCACATCCATATCACCGCCGCTGATCCGACCGTCGGTTAGATCCACATTTGACCAGCGCCCGGAGACCTCCAGCGTTCCTTTCCCGCCCTGGTCGACGCGTGACGCGATCGGAACGGCCCCAAAGAGCCCCCGCTTCTTGTTGTAGGGTCGAGACACACCGCCGAAAATCCATGAAGCAGCTACCCAGTATCCGTCAAACACCGGATCACCGTACTCACTGCTGTCTACCTCGGTGCGGGTGTACTCTGACGCAATCCACAGTGACCCGCTCTGCCAGCTCAGTTCGGCATTCGAGGTTGATGCGCTATCGGCTTCGAACCTGGGGCTGGTATTGCCGTGCGCTGTATCGACAAATCGTGGGGAGATAAACACTTCGGGCCCTGCGGCGTATCGGGCACCACGACTCACGTCGGACCAGCGATGGCCGATGCCCAGGTGCAACAATTCATCTTTCGCACTGTCGATATACGGCGCCCACGACAGACGGCCGGCAACCGTTGTCTCGGCATTACTCGAGTTATCGTTATCTTCCAGCCAGTCATTGAATACGCCCGCGCCCCAGGTGATCGTGCGTTCAGGATCGTAGCCATACCACGCCACCCCGGTGTTGCGCGACTTGAGCAGTGCGTCGGAAACCGCTGCCCGCTCCTGCATGTGATTGAAAACCGCCGACTGCATACGATCACCGGATATGGGTTCTTTCTGTTTGCCTATTGCCAGGTACGTTCTATCCGATGTGGGGACATCGAGTCGCAAGTCGTAGATAGACAGGTCCTCGCCCTCGTTCACATCGTAGTCTTTGTCGAAGGCATTGGTTGCGACGAAAAATGTGTAGGTCCAGGGCCGCTCGAAATAGGTGATGTCGCCTGTTGCGCCGAAGCGAAAATCGCGAATTTCGCCGCCGTCAAAACTGGAAAGGTCATCCAGACGGTTTTTGCTGACATTGTTCTGGGACAGCCAATCTACCCTGTCCAGAATGATTCCTACCACGAAAAGATTTGACGTATTTTTGGTCTGCCACGCGTACCAGGGCGCTTCCTCTTCAATGTCATCTGATGCTGTATATACAGCGTTTTTTGTGGAATTGGCGACAGTTGATGCCGGTAGGGTAATGGCGTGTAGTTCGTTGTGCAGGACCGCGCCATCGTGGATAACAAAGGCTGCATTGGAACGGGTGTCACGCAGTAGCTCGAAGTTGCTGTCTGCATTGCCACGCAGCACGACAAAATTTGCCGGAGCCTTCAGCTGAAAGGTTCCGATTGCCGTCCACGAGTTGGCGTCGAGTGCGCCTTCTCCCATCGAAATAGTTTCGTCGTGAGGCGCAATCTGAATCAACTTGCCGTCGGTGATGTGCAAGTCCATCAGCTGTGTATTGGTTGCACCCGGAGGGCCGGCGATGGAGACCCTGGAAATCACAATGTCAGGCTGTTCTGCGCGAATTTCGTTCGCGAAAAACTGCAGGCTGCAAGCAACCATTGCTATCAACATCGTGCCTCGCGAGTAAGAGTTGGAGAGCATGAAGTTTCCTCGCTGGCACTTTATGTCGAAGCAGAATTGGGCGCAGTTGTAACACCCGTCAAGGATGCTGACAAGCCTGTCCGCCAGTTCTGCGAGACCTGGAGTGTTGTGGTCATGCGTCCGCTTGCGACCGCTTTAGTGTCGCTATGTGGTGGTAATCGTGAGGTGTGACAACTTCTCAGGGAGTAATCGCATGCCAGGACGAGAAGGCGCTTTCCTTGCGACGGACGCGGTGTCAGTTTGGTGGTCGGCGCTTGGCGTGGGCTGGCTTTGGAGACGATACGCCCCCGTACGTGCGTGGCTTTTTCGTGCCACTCTGCGCGTAATGCTTGTCAGGCGAGAGCAACCTCTACCGGCGGCGTAAGCTCCCGGCTGCAGCGCTTGATCTGGGCACGCAGCCAGCGATTGGCAGGCGTTTGATCACGCGTTGCATGCCACATCATGTAAATCGGAACGGGTTTTACCTCAAAGGGCAGCGGCACGATTTTCAGAGGCAGGTGCTGGCCAAGGCATTGCGCCAGGTACATTGGCATTGTGGCAATCAGGTCTGACTGGAAGACCAGGTTGGGCATTGCCACCCAGTTGGTGACGGAGACGACCATCTCCCGCTTGAAGCCGTGCGAACTGAGCAGTACATCGATCTCCGGTGCCTGTTCGTCGGAACGATCCTCGCGCCAGACAAAACGCTGCGCGGCAAACTGGCGCATATTCAGCGTCTGCTGGTGTATGGGGTGACCTTCGCGCGCAAGGATCACTAACCGTTCCTCGTACAAGGGTTCTACCATGACGTCGGGTAGTTCCAGCGGCACATAGTCGATCAGCACATCGAGATCGCCATAGCGCAAGGACTTGAGAAATTCTGCAGACGTTCCCGTACGTGAGACGATTCCGCTGGTGGGGGAGGCGTCGGCAATTCGCTGCCGTAGTTGTGGCAGTAGCACAGCCTCAAAATAGTCGAAGCCCCCTATGCCGAAGCGGTGGTGCACCGTGGGATCGAAGCGCGTGGGGCCGTCCAGTGCATTGGCCAGCATCGCCAGTGCCTCACGGACCTGGGGCGCCAGTTCCAGTGCGCGCGAGGTCGGCCGAATACTCCGTCCGTCCCGCACGAACAGGTCATCACCCAGCGCATAGCGCAGACGGCTCAGCGCGTTACTCATTGCCGGCTGGCTCATGCCAATGCCGTTGGCCGCACTGGTCAGGCTGCCCTCGGTGATGATGGCGTCGAAAATGGTCAGAAGGTTGAGATCGAGCTTGCGCAGATTCATGGCTTAATACATTCACTGTATGAATAAGACACTTATGATTTATTAATTTAACATTAACAATGGGATGTCGCACAATCATTTCGCAACTGTCTGGAGTAAGCGAAATCAACGTCTGCCGTCCTGCAATACGACTCTGGGGTCTCCTCGGCGCACTCGGTCTGGCGTGCTTCGTCCAGGCAGAGCCGGCGGAATATGGCGAGGCACAGGTGTTGATCGATTACACCCAGGCGGAGTCAAAACTCGGACACCTGGCGATGGGCCCGGTGACTCGCGCCACAGATCGCTATTTCGAGTTCAAATCAAACGCTGCGGCATCCACCGGCATCAACTGGCTGATCGAATCTGCTCCGCAGTACCAGGTGTCCCCGGACAACGGCTGGGATAACACGGCAAACAACGAGACCAACCTGATCGCACAGTGGGCAGTCCTCGATCCGAATGACGCCGGGCGGGGGAATCTGCTGGTCTGGTACCAGATTTCATCCACCTGGGGCGGTAACACCACGTCAGATTTTCAGGACGACCTCGCTGTGCTTTCACCGCCCAACGGGGGCGATACAGCGCCCGGTAAATCCCGAGACCTTGCGCAACACATCGCCTGGGAGCAGAAGTTCTCGCAGGACCGCTGGCGTATCCAGGTGGGTAAACTGACTTCGCGCGTGCTGATGAACCTGAATCGCTACGCGGTGAGTGATCGAGAAGATTTTTTCACACCCATGATCGTTAACAATCCCACCGCGCACTACACGGCGCGAATCGGGTTGGGCGCGTTCGTCGAGTACAGCCGGCCAGGTTGGTACGCCTCGGCCATGGTGCGCGACGCAGACGCAGACCTGAGCAAGCGCTTTGCAGATTTTTCGTCACTGGACAGCGGCAACTGGGAGTACGTTGCCGAGTCGGGTCTGAAACCGGACGATGTGCTGGGCCTTGGCGCGGGTAACTATCGTGTCACCGTGTCGTACAGCGACGCGACGTCGGGCACGGATTCCACTTCGACTGTCTCACTCAGCTTTGATCAGGATCTTGGCGAACGGCTGGGAGCCTACCTTCGCTTCGCTACCGCCGACGATACCTTTCGTGCCTTTGAACGCCGCATTGCCATGGGCGTACAGCTGAAGGAGCCACTGGGTTTTCGTAACGATCGTGTAGGCATTGGCTACTGGTGGGGCAGCCCGACGGACGATGCCCTGCGTTCTGAATCGGGTCTGGACCTGTTCTGGAAGCTGCAGGTCGCGCGTTTCCTCGAAGCGAGCGCTGGCCTCCAGGTGATATTCGATCCTGCCTTCGACACGACAGAAGACACGGCGACCGTGGCGCAGGCCAGACTGCGCTTTGTGTTCTGAGCAATTAGAACCAGATATTTGCAAGCAACCACGTAAAAGGACGTTTCCATGCAGACCAAAAAAATCACAGCAGTACTCTCCCTCTTCACCGCGCTTGGCATTGGCACCCAGGTGCAGGCGCAAGAAAGCGCTGAAGAGCTTGCCAGGCAGTGGGACGCGGTAGAGCAGGGGGGCGATATTCCGCTCAATGCAAACAGCCCCACCAATAACACGTGGCGCCAGATGCGTGAGGACCTCGGCAAGGGGCGCGAACCCGGCCCGATCAATGTGCAGCGCTGGGCCGGTAATTATCCCTGGGTGGGCATGCCCACCATGTTCCATCTTCCGGTGGCGCTCACGCCGGAAGATCTAGCCGCCGGCCAGGTAGAGATCGCATTCATGGGCGCCGAACTGGTAGGCGACCCGAGAGCGCGAACCTGGGGTCCCGCTGAAATGCGCAATCCACACCGCTCCGAGGTGTATCACACCTGGGGAGAGATGGCGATGCCGGAACTGGATACCGGGCGCACGGCCCTGTCCGAAATGGTTGCTGTGGATTACGGAGATGCGCCTATCGATCCGTTTGGTATGGAGCGCTCCATACCGGAGATTCGCAAAATGGTTCGCGAGATTGCCAGCACCGAACTGGCGAACGGCAAACGTACGATTCCCTTTATCATTGGCGGCGGACACGCCCTGATGTATCCGGACGTCGCCGGTGTAGCGGATGTTTATGGCAAGGGCAATGTTGCGGTCATTCACTTTGACGCACACGCAGACTACTCCACCGCCGACTTTGGCCGCCTGGTGACGCACGGCAACCCGGTGCGCAGACTCCTGATGGAAGACCTGGTTAAACCAGAGCACATCATCCAGGTGGGACTTCGCGGGCCAACCTCGACCGACCTTGAAACACTCGACTGGGCAAGAGAGCAGGGCATCCGCTATCACATGATGGCTGAAGTCGAGAAGGATGGCTGGCAGAAAGTGATGGACAGGGTGATCAAGGAAGCCCGCAATTCCGCCGAAAATATTTTCATCTCGTTCGATATCGACGTGGTGGACCCGGCCTTCATACCCGGCACTTCCACCCCCGAACCCGGTGGTCTGTACATGCGTGAAACACTGCCCCTGATACGACGCCTCTGCGCCGAGACCAATGTCGTGGGTTTCGAACTGGTGGAGCTGCGCCCGGACTCTGATCCGGGTTACACCACTATGCTCAACGCCAAGGCAATCACACGGCAATGCCTGAATGGTCTGGCGGTGCGCAAGGCCGGTATCACCAAAGCAAATTATCTGAACCCGGTTATGACCGATGACGGGCAGTAGCTGCTGACAGGCCATTGCGTTAATGCTTCGTGAGCCGCTGGTCGGTTTTGTCCTGATCGGCGCTTTCTTCTACGGGCTCTACTTCCTGATGTCGGAGGAAGAGCAGCCCCGTATCGAGGTCAGCAGCGAACAGATCGCACGCCAGGTGGCTGATCGCGAGTTGGTGCTTGAGCGTTCACTCTCTGAGCAGGAGAAGCGTGCGCTGCGGCAGGGTTTTCTTGACCAGGAAGCCCTGGTGCGCGAGGCAATGGCGCGAGGCCTGTACCTGAATGACGGAAAAGTGCGTCATCGTCTGGCAGACAAGATGTTCTACCTGCTGACGGACGATATCCCTGAGCCCTCGGAAGCGGCGCTCCAAGCGTTCTACGAAACTTACGCCGACCGCTACCGGACACAGGAACGTCTCAGTTTCGAACACCGCTTCTACGCTAACAACCAGGCTCGGGCCACTGCGGCCGCCAGGGGCACCGGCGACTCCCCGGATGATGAGGGCGTCGCGTTTTACATGGGCAATGACCTGAAGCGCTTCGCAGCGGATGAACTGGTGCCGGTATTTGGTTCTGCTTTTACGCAGAAACTGGGCGACCAGCCGCCGGGCGTCTGGGTGGGGCCGCTGCAATCTACCCGGGGCTGGCACCTGGTTCGTATCACTGATCGCGAGGCCTCACGACAACTGCAGCGAGCCGAAGTGGAAACGCAGCTTGCCAATGACTGGCAGCAACACCAGCTGATGCAGCTGCGACGTGCCGAACTGGACAAGTTACTGTCAAAGTACGAGGTGGTAGATGTTCCGTAAGGGCTGTATTCACACCCTGACCGCGCTGCTCCTCCTGCTCTGTCCTCCGCTGCTCGGCCACGAACTGAACATTGCCCGGCTCTCGGTATCGATGGATGAAGCTGGCAACCTGTCCCTGAAAGCGGCAGCTCCCGGATTAACGACGCTGCCAGCGCCTGTTTTACCTGAACACTGTCGTCTTCTTGGTGGCGAAGCTGCTGTTCAGGGCGCTTCGCAATTCCATTGGTTGTATACCTGCACGCCCGCGGACCAGCGGCTCACCGGGCAACTATCGCTCGCCTGGCCCCTCGAAGGTGTGTATCTCGAACAGGGGGATGACAGCCGATTCATAGACAGTTCGGGAGGCGCAATTGAAATTCCACTGAACGAGATTCTGCTGCCGGGTCGCTCAGCCGGCGGCAGTGCCTCAAGCTACCTCTGGTTTGGCGGCAAACACATACTTGGCGGCTGGGATCACCTGGCCTTCGTAGCCTTGTTGTGCCTGCTCGCGCGTGGGTTGGCGCTGGTAAAACTCATCACTGCCTTTACCCTTGGGCACTCTGTTACGTTGGCGCTGGCTACCCTCGATATTGTGCAACTACCGGCAGCGCCTACGGAGGCGTGCATCGCGCTTTCTATCATGTATATGGCTCGAGAAGTGCTGTGCGGCACGACGCAGGGGGAGCGGTATGGGCTGGTCCTCGCCTTCGGGCTACTGCACGGATTGGGCTTCGCCAGTGCCTTGCGGGATTTTGGGCTGGCCGGCGAGGCAGTTTTTCTGCCGTTGCTGAGTTTCAATATCGGCGTTGAGCTGGGTCAGCTGGTGTTTGTCGCTGCGCTTGTGGTGATTTCTGTCGTTGTGTCCCGATTCATCCCGCAACTCTCACCGTTGAGCGAACCGCATGCGCGGAGCATCACGGCCTGGTGTATCGGCGGTCTTGGCGGATTCTGGACAGTGGAACGTGTCGCAGGCTTCATGGCAAGCTGAGGGCAACGCGCCAATAGTACCCGGATGCAGTTGATTCAAACCCACTGGCTACTCAATATTCTGTGTTTGCCACCTTGCACTGTTTCTCCTATGCCATTGTGGACGCAAACTTCCGTCGCTCGAGCAACCCACTGGGGGACTTGTTCTGTTCCAATTGGATAAACCTCTGGTATAAATGATCGAGAGTTACTTGGTTGTTTGGTTAGCGGGGTTTTCTCCCAATGGTTTTTCTGCAGCGTTTACTGGCTTCGTGCCTGCTACTTGCGTCATCCATGGCGCAGGGCCTGCCGCATATCGTTATCGTTGCAGGCAGTCAGAGCCACGGTTATGGCGAGCATGAATTCAATGCCGGTGGTGAGATTCTTGCGCGCGATTTGAATGCATCCGGCCTTGTACGCGCCACCCTGTACCGCGATGGCTGGCCCGTGTCCGGAATCGACGAGGACGCAGCGGCCATCGTCCTTTATATGGATGGGGAGAGCGGTCACGAGGTTAACGAGCACCTGGACGAAGTAGATGCCCTGACAGGCAAGGGCGTGGGTCTGGTGGCCCTGCATTACGCGGTGCACGCGACTGAGCCCATTGGCGAGGCCTACTTTAAACGCTGGCTCGGCGGTTACTATCATTCAGAAACATCGACCAATCCGCACTGGCGGGGCAACTTTACTGCCGACAGTGATCACCCGGCGTTCAATGGCGTTGCGGATTTCTCGGCGCAGGACGAATTCTATTTCAACATCCTGTTTACACCCCAGGCTCGACCGATCCTGGTAGCCACACCACCGGATGCGGCGCGACGTCACGTGCCTCACCCCCGGCGCATGCTGGGCCTGTTCGGCGGCACGGTGCCGGAAGAAGTTGCAGCTAACAAAGGCCGGGAAGAAACCATCGCCTGGGGCCTGGAGCGTCCCGATGGAGGCCGCGGCTTTGGTTTCACCGGCGGGCACTACCACTGGAACTGGGGCAATGACGACTACCGAAAATTCGTATTGAACGCGCTGTTATGGTCGGCACGCGTTGACGTGCCCGATCGAGGTGTAACGCCCATACCCCTGGACCTGGAGGAATTGATGGCCGGGCAGGATGAAGAACCTGGCTGGGGGTTTGATGAGGCAGAGGTGCGCCGAGTGTTTGGTTTTTCGGAATCCCAGGCGCTGCCTTGACCCGGTGTTTTCTCAAACCCGAGGGTCGGTTGGAAACGGGCTACCTCGACTTACGTTCTCTGCAGGCCGCTCAGATAATAGGCGCATGATTTCTGCGCCCAACTGTAAATCGGGAGCGTGTCCAAATATCTGGTGACGCAGCTGCCCAGATTTGTCGATTAGCAGCAGGGTAGGGGTGCCACGCATGCTGTAGGCCGCCATCGTCTGAGGTAAGGTGCCGCCGTCTATCGACGGAGCGTCCACACCTACGGGGCAGTCAATACGGTACTCGTGAACAAACTCGCGCAGTGCGGTCGGTGTCATCGCCTGGTGATGCTCGAAGACTGTGTGCAGGCCCACAACAAGCGCCCCCATGGGTGTAAAAAACTCGTGCAGTGCTTTTAGCTGGGGAATGGCGTGGCTAACGCAGCCCGGACACAACATCTGGAACGCACAGGCCACCACGACCTTCCCCCGCTGCGCGTCCAGATCCACGGGGGAAGGTGTGTTGAGCCATTCCGAGATGTGCCAGGGAGGTGCTTTATCGACCTGGTTCATAGGCGCCTCAATCGCGTAATCTTGAGAAAGTGAAGTCCTGACTTTGCTGGGGTTCGTGGCAGGCGAAACAGGCAGCGGCAGCGTTGCCCTTCACGACGCGATTGTCCGGATTCCCCTCTGCAAATCCCTCGAATCCCCAGCCTCCGGTTGCAGAGTATGCGTCAGCATCCTTGTGCATAACGCCGACAACCTTTCGATTGCCCTCGGTGACGGCATTATTGTCTGGCACGGCCTCCAGTAGATCGAAGACGATGACGGCACCGTCGGGAAAGCGGGTGGCGGTGTAGCCTTCAAGCGCCTTCTCATTCGCATAAAGGTGGTGAATCCCGCCGAACGCGTTGTAGAGCGGGTGTCCCGGTTCGATCACCATACTCTTGACGTGATGCCAACTGCGGTACGCCTCCGGGTAGGGAACCAGCGGTGTCTCAGCCCAGGCAATCGGAGCTGAAAACACTGCGAGAGCGGCGATAGTGATGGCTTTCTTCATGGTAGGACTCCTAACTATAATAGGTAAAGTAATGCCCTTGGGTGGTACTCAAGGGTGGTTCCCGCCGCTTTCAGGCGGCGGATTCGTGCTCCTGACAATCAACGCGTAAGTGATGCTCGGCCATGGCTGCGCCGACAAAGGCGCAGAAGTGTGGCGTCGCGGTGTCTGGCGCGGCGTTCTCACGGAAATGTCGGCAGGTGACGCAGGTGCGCTGCGGCGCAATTAACTGCTGTTGCTGCAAGTGCCTGATCATCGTTACCACAAGGGTAAGTAGCGTTTCCTGTTCGTCAGGCGACAGGCCGCCGACGATTGGCGCGAAACTGCTCGGCCATTGCTGCGCAATCCTATTCCCCCTGGTGGTGGCCTTGAGTGCAACGGCTCGTCCGTCTGAAGCGTCGGCGTGTTTGCGTAGCAACGATTTTTTTTCCAGCGCAGCCACCGCATCACTGGCAGTGGCCTTACGCACACCCGCGTGCGCGGCTGCAGCGGTAAGGCGCACACCCTCCGGACGGTTACTCACAAAGCGCAGAATATCCGCCTGCGTTGGGGTCAGTCCCGCACCTTCAGCCGTCTCCCAGTCGAGTTGCCGCGCTACAGCGGCGAGCCGGGCAAGGCCGTCAGCCAGCCGCTGCGGCAGGGGTTCGCTTATCTGGTCAAACTTCATAGATAGGAATCCTAACTAATAATCGAGCGTTGTCAAGGACAGATTTACGCGGTTCAGCCAGTGGCTGGCGCGAGTGCCTCGCGGGAGTAGAGTGAGGTCAAGCGAATCGTCTGTTGTCTTGCAGGTGGCGGAAGAGGTAGGAGTCGAACCCACCAGGCACGTTACTGCGCGCCTCACTGGTGTTGAAGACCAGGTACCCCACCGGGGATATCGCTCTTCCGTTGTAACTGAAATTGTGGCGCGTTTGCGCAAAGTTGCCTTGGCGATACTAGCCGCGCTGTTTTAGCCAGGCTGAATCTACGTTCGCGATCGACCGCGCGTTTCCACTTCTTTTCGTGTAGCCAATTTGATCAAAATACTCCAGTAGTTCAATGGTCAGGGTTCTGCCCAGGCCGAATACCTCCTTCGCCTCAATGACCGATATTGTGCCTGAGACATCCGTGTGCTGCTTTACTCGGGCGGCCAGCTCTCTGAGTGTGGCCGGTAAGGCCAGTCGTTTCTCACCAATTTCGACAAGTTCGCCCGCCTTGATGGCAGGACGTGTCAGTGTTTCGAGTTGCCCCGCATCGAAACCGGTATCTTGCTGTATTTCAGAACGCAGCGGAATGTTCAGTCCTCTGGCCTGTATTTTTGTCTCAAGTTGCTGCCAATCCCGCTGCACCTGTGGAGAGAGTGTGGGCCGGTGCCCGGTGGCCCGAAGGAGTTGCTCGTGATGGGCAATCTCGCCTGCCTGTATACACGCGTTTAGCACCGCTTTGAACAGGTGAGGCGGTATGTCGCGGCTTACCAGTGCCTGCAACGCCTCGGGTCTTACGCCGGGCTCCATGGGGCGCGCGCCATGCCACTTCGCCAGCTGCTGAGTCAGGCAGCGGAGATAGTTCTCCCACACGGTTGCGGACAGGATGCGTTCATCGCCGTCGGTGCGAATTCTGACGAGATCCCCGGCGTCAAAAGGGGGAAGTGCCAGTAGGCCGTCAATTTCTTCCCGGGAAAGATTCCAGAGACGCTCACACTGTTGCAGGCTGACACTATCGCTATGATCAAACAGCAGTTGCTCCAGTACGTTCACCGGTTGACCCAGCTCCAGGGCGTCGAGCTGCTTGAGTCGCTTTTCACGCGATTTGCCCCACTGGGGTGCTTCCGGGTCGATGACGATGCCGCCGCCGAGGGTGGTGCGCTCGCTGTCATCGCGCAGGACGAAACGATCACCGGCGAAAGCAATGACGCCCCTGTCGAGAATCAATTGGATACGGTGGCCGGCAGGGCTGTGCGCGTTGCGATCAAAGAGGTAGGTTCTGGCGCCCACACGGCGGGTGCCGATGTAGAGTTTGACGCGGCCAAGGTGCTTCAGTGCCCGGCCGGACGCTTCGGCTATCCAACAACGTGTATCCAGGCGGCGGCTCGGCATCGCTGCGGCGTGCGCACACAGTAAATCGCCCCGGTGAACCTGCTCCAGCGAAATCTTGCCCGCGAGGTTCAGTGCGCAGCGTTGACCCACGTACCCCGTTGTTGCAGGTTGTCCCTGGGTATGGATTTCGCGAACCCGGACGCTTAGCAGCTGCGCATTGCTCCCGGCAGATGTGTGCAGTCGCAGTTCATCCCCGATGTCAACGGCGCCCGAGAGGCAGGTGCCGGTGACCACCACGCCGGCGCCTTTCTTGATGAATGCGCGGTCAACATACAACCGGAATAGTCCCTCGGTGCTGCGCCGCGTGCAGTGCTTCGCCTGGCTGTCCAGCATCGAGTGAAGCTGATCCAGCCCCTCGCCGGTGCGGTTTGAGATTTCGCAAAGCGGCGCGTCAGGAATCAGCTCCGCGGTCTGTTGCGCAACCTGCTCCCGCCTGGCGCTGTCAACGAGATCACACTTGGTAATGACGCCCGCGAAGCGCTCTACGCCCAAAAGGCGCAGGAGTTGCAGGTGTTCCAGCGTTTGTGGCATCGGGCCGTCGTCTGCCGCCACGACCAGCATGCCCAGGTCGATGCCGTTGATCCCGGAGATCATCGTGTTGATAAAACGATGGTGGCCCGGTACGTCGATAAAGCCGATGGGCTCATTGCTACTGGCCGGTGCAAATGCATAGCCGAGCTCGATGGTCAGCCCGCGCTGTTTTTCTTCGGCCAGTCGGTCTGTATTGGTGCCGGTTAAGCGTTGTACGAGGCTGGTCTTGCCGTGGTCTACGTGACCTGCTGTAGCCACTAGCACTGCAGCGCCTCCCGAAGGTGGGGCAACTGCTGCAGGAAAAGTGTTTCATCGTCCAGGCAACGCAGGTCCAACAACAGCCTGCCGTCGTGTATCCGGCCGATGACAGGGCGCGGCAGCCGGCGCAGCGCTGCTGCGAGTTGCCTGAGATCACTGTCGTGGTGCTCGATGGATTCGACAGCGATGGCAAAGCTGGGAAGGGTTTCCACGGGCAGTGCACCGCTGCCGATCTGGCTTTGGCACGGTGTGGTAGTGGCAGTGAAGGCGGGTGGCAGGTGGCGGGCAACTTCTTCACACAGTCGTTGTGCCTGCGCTTCGATTTCGATGGCCGGACGCGTGAGTTGCCGCAGTGTGGGCAGTGTTTGTTTCAGGCTGTCGGGGTGCCGGTACAGTTTGAGGACTTCCGACAGGGCCGCCAGGATCATTCCGTCAACGCGCAGCGCGCGCTTCAGGGGGTTCGTGCAGATACGTTCTATCAGTGCCTTCTTACCGGCAATGATGCCGCACTGGGGACCGCCGAGTAATTTGTCACCGCTGAAGGTAATCAAGTCAACACCATGGGCGATGTATTCTGAGGCTTTCGGTTCCGCGGGCAGGCCGTAGGTGGCGAAGTCCACCAGGCAGCCGCTGCCCAGGTCGACGATGCAGGGGAGGCCGTGTTCATGCGCCAGTTCAGCAAGCGTTTTCTCGTCCACCGACTGGGTGAAACCCTCCAGGCGGTAGTTGCTGGTGTGAACTTTCATCAGCAGGGCCGTTTGCGCAGAGATGGCCGCACGGTAGTCCTTCAGGTGGGTACGATTGGTTGCGCCCACTTCCACCAGCGTGCAGCCAGACGATGCCATCACCTCCGGCACGCGAAAGGAGCCGCCGATTTCAACCAGTTCACCACGTGACACAGGCACTTCTTTGCCTTTGGCCAACGTGCTAAGCGCCAGTAACACAGCCGCGGCGTTGTTGTTGACGACGGTGGCGGCTTCGCTTCCCGTGAGTTCACAGATCAGCGCCTCGACATGACTGTCGCGGTCACCGCGTTTACCGGTCTCCAGATCGTATTCAAGGTTGTTGGGATAGCGTGCCGCCTGTAAAGCCGCCTCAGCGGCTGGAGCGGGCAGGCAGGCGCGGCCCAGGTTGGTGTGCAATACAACGCCCGACAGGTTGATGACAGGCTGCAGGCCGTGCGCGTCACTGGCTGATAGCGCTCTCTCTGCCGCAGAACGAATGGCCTGTACACTCAGGTCGGGTGCCTGTTGCGCATTTATACCGGCGCGGACGCTGCGCAATTGTGCGCGTATCGCCTCGCTTACCCGCTGGTGGCCCCAGCGAGAGACCAGCTCCTGCGATGCCTGCAGCACGCGGTCTACCGAGGGTAACTTGCTTCTAATATCCTGGTCGCCTGTCATCGCACAGGCCCTCTCTTTGTGACCTACAGCCCTGCCAAGTTGATGAATGCGTAGAGTATAGGGGATTCAGTCGGCGAGGTATCGTACGAGTGTACTACGTGCGAAGTCCCCCTCGCGCGAAACGAATCAGCGACTGCGCCCGTATGAAAGGCGCAGGCTGTCGTGGGCTAATCCCGCGGCGGCAATCCGTGCACCAGTGTGAGAGACACCAGGTTGGTGCCCGCCCGACGGTACTCCGACAGGGCCTGGTATTCCGGGTCGTCATACCATTGCTGTGCTGCGGCTTCGGACGGAAACTGAAAGATCACCATGCGGCCCGTTCTTGGTTCGGCGCCCTCCAGGTGCTGGGTATTGTCGTCATAGGTAAAGAACGTACCACCGTGTTTTTTCAGAATCGGGAAAAAACCCTTTTCATACTTGCGGTACTCGTCTTTGTCGTTGATGGTGAAATTGGCGACAACATAAGCGGGGGCGTCTGACATGGTCTGGTTCCTTTCCTTTGCTCAGAAATTGAATTAGAGGGTTTTCAGCCAGTTGGCGACGGCCTGGCCGATCTCCACGGGGGAGTCCTCCTGCAGAAAATGCAGGCCTTTGACCGTCACTTCCTGCTGGTTCGGCCAACTGCGGCAGAACTCACGCTGCTGGCCAACCAGGATGCTTCCCGGGTCTGCATTGATAAACAGCTTGGGGATGTCGCTGCCGGCCATGAATGCACCGTAGTCGTTCACCAGGGCGACAATCTCTGCCGGCTCGCCCTCAATGGGTATCTGTCGTGGCCAGTTCAGCAGCGGCTGGCGATCATCGGGTTCGAGGTGGGGCGCGCGGTAGGCGTCCATCTCCGCCTCTGTCAGTTCCCGAATGACGGAACTCGGCAGGACGGCCTCGATGAACAGGTTGCGATTGAGAATCAGGTCTTCACCCTTGTCGGAGCGAAAGCCCTTGAATATGCCCGCCGCGGCTTCCGGCCAGTCGGCCCAGCTCACGGGTTTAACAATACCTTCCATGTAAGCCACGCCCTTAACGGCTGCGGCGTGGCGCATTGCCCAGAGAAAACCGATGCCTGATCCCCAGTCATGGATGACCAGGGTGACCTTCTCGTTGGCTTCAATGGTGTCGAGTAATCCCTCCACGTAGCTGTAGGCGACTTCCAGCGAGTAGCGTTCTGGCCCTTCGCTGGCGGGCAGTTTCTCGGAATCGCCCTGACCAATCAGATCGGGGACGATCACCCGGCCAGAAGCCAGCAGTTCCGGCACCACATTGCGCCACAGGAACGAGGACGTGGGGTTGCCGTGCAGCAAGACGATTGGGTCGCCGCTGCCTTCTTCAACGTAGGCGATCTGTTTGCCATTGACGGTGGCGAATTTCTTTTCGAAAGGCATGGTTTCAGACAGCATGGCGAGCTTCCTCCGGGTGAGTATCAGGCGGCGAGTCCGAGTATGGACAGGCTGTTTTCTATGAGGGGCTGGAGCGTTTCCCTGGAAGGGTTTTGTCGGCTTTGAACGCGAAGCCCGAGGTTTATCGTCATCACCAGGCTGGCCAGTGCTTCAGGGCTGCGTGTGGTATCCAGCTCGCCGTTTTTCTGCGCCACCTGGAACGCGCGTGTGAAGGCCAGCTCAATAGCATCCAGCTTTTGTGTGGCCAACTGATTGAGTGGCGGGTCTACATCGGCCAGTTCCAGCACGGTGTTGACCATCATGCAGCCTTGTCTGACCCGGCTTTTCGAGACATCCAGCAGGGTAGCTTCAAAGAAGGCGCGCGGTAGTGCCGCGGGCGGCAGCGTTTTTGCGCTTTCCTCCACAATGGCCAGGGTGCGGTCACCAAACAATTCCAGGCATTCGATGAACAGGTCACGCTTGGTGTGGAAGCTGGCATAGAAGCTCGAGCGGGCGATGCCCATCACCGCCAGCAGCTCGGCGAGCGAAGTCGCCCGATAGCCGTTCGTCCAGAACAGCTTCATAGCAGCTTCCAATGCCTTTACGCGGTTGAACTCGGGTGATCTGGCCACAGTGGTGCTCGATGGGGTGAATGCCAATCATTCTGTACCAAGTGGTACAGAATAGCAACAGGGGCCAGTTCCTACTCTAAAGCAGCCCAGGAGGACTATTTGACGCCGCCAAGAGTCACACGGCTGAAGGGGAAAGTAACTGGACATCGTGTTCTTTCTGTCGCCTCAGCTAGACGTTGATTGTGAAGGACTCGCGTTCCAGTGGCTGTTGTATTGATGACTTCGCCCGGAAGACCGATTTTGGTAATCGAGGTACACTCACGCCATGCGGCTTGTAACTACATTGATTCTTGGCCTCCTGATGCTCACCGCCTGCGCGGAGAAGGATGCTGAAGCGCAAATTGCAGCGAACATCGCTGCGATTGAGAACGCTGTGGAATCAAAAGACTTTTCCGCCATAGCGAAGTATTTGCACAGCAGCTTCGTTGCCAACGAACGCATGGACATCGACGAGGTGAAGCAGCTCCTCAGGCTTTACAGCCTGCGCCACAAAAACCTCGGGGTCACCATTGTGGGTATCAGCACTACTTTGCACCGCGACTATCCCGATCGGGCGGACTCCACCGTTTCGGTGATCCTGTCGGGCTCGTCAGGATTGGTGCCTTCTGAGGGCAGTGTCAGACAGGTGGACGTGGAGTGGTTTGAGGAATCGGGCGAGTGGTTAATCAGAAGAGCCGCGTGGCGTTAG
Organism: Gammaproteobacteria bacterium; assembly: GCA_030426545.1. GTDB lineage: Bacteria > Pseudomonadota > Gammaproteobacteria > Pseudomonadales > Halieaceae > Marimicrobium. The sequence continues at coordinate 26,747 of JAUHYL010000017.1, read as the reverse complement.
TTTTCAACTGCTTGCTGCGTCTGCCTGTGCGCGCTTACCGCTACTGATAGTACTGGAAATACCGAGGCAATGGTCGCCGTGCTACCCGGGATGCGCGTGCCTGGCGCTGTCCAGCGCCTCTAACAAGCTTCACATGGCTATGCGGACAGCATAAGATTCGCGGCTAATAAATGTACGGAAACGAAGAGAGCGAAGCAGTGGAATCGAGCAATGTGGGCTATATCGGCCTGGGCAATATCGGCAAACCCTGTGCAGAGCGGCTGATCACGGACGCATTCAGCGCGCATGTATTTGATGTCTACCAGCCCGCTGTTGACGAACTGGCTGAGAAAGGCGCCATCGGCTGTGCCTCGGTTGCGGAACTGGCGTCATGCTGCGCGCATATCGGAATCTGCGTGCGCGACGATCAGCAGGTGGAGGAACTGCTCTACGGTGATGGCGGCATTTTCGCCAATGCCACGCGCGATACCATCGTCGCTATTCACAGCACCGTCACCCAGGCGAGCCTGTTGAAGTGGGCAGAGCAAGCGGCGGAACTTGGCATTCACCTCATTGATGCGCCGATCACCGGGGGTGCCCACCGGGCTGTCGATGGCACCCTGTGCTACATGGTCGGAGGGAGCGCGAACGTGGTGGATCGCTGCCGGGCGGTGTTCGCAACATCCGGTGAAAAAGTGGTGCATGCCGGTGACCTTGGTGCAGGCATCGCGCTGAAACTGTGCAACAACTTTATTCAATACACGGAATTTGTCGCAATGGCGGAGGCCGCGCGCCTGGCCCAGGCGTGTGGTTTACCCCTCGATGTGCTGAAGGAGGTTGGGCTTTCCAACGGCGTGGTAAACGAGCAGATGTACATGTTCGTTTCCGGGCGCAATGGCCTTGCGCAGAATTGTTCGGACGAGGAAATGGAAGAATTCTTTGGCGCGATGGGTAAGCTGGCGGAGAAAGACCTGCAGTGCGCCCTCGATACGGCGCGCGATCACGGTGTGACGCTGCCGACGGCTGAGTACATGCACAACCGGATTCTTGACGTGTTCCTTGCCCGCGATGAGTCCAGGCCGGCACCGGACTGAAACACCGCAGTGTTGCGCCGCAGCAGGGGCGGGCAGGGGCGCTGACACTTCCCCCGGTTTCACCCTGACCAAGCGATGTAGATAATTTTACTCGCCTTTACACCAGTGGCCGCGCACGTCTTCTTCTCAGCTTCTATCCAGGCGCACTGGCAAAATGCCGGCAATGCCCGTTACAATATGACATCTATACTGCCAATATACGCAGGCTGAAAGCAGGGAAAAGGTAGGGTTAATGTCGCGAGTTTCCAAAGAAGACGTGGTGGATGGTCGCCGTGCGCGCAGTGAGCGCAGCAAGCAGGCCATTATCGACGCGAGCCTGACCCTGATGGAGGAGGGTGTGCTGATCCCTACCGCACAGCAGATCTCCGATCGCTCCGGGGTGAACATCCGGTCTTTCTTTCGGCACTTCGAGGACATGGAAACCCTGTTTGCCACTATCGATGAGCAAATTCGCGAGAGCACCGAAGCATTGTTCCTTGGCGGTGACCGACAGGGCACGCTTGAAGAACGGATTCTGCACGCGGTGGAACGTCGCTCAGAAGGTTACGAGGTGGAGACCAATATGATTCTCTCCACCGCTGCGCAGCTGTGGCGCTCGGAAACCCTGCGTAAAAACTATGCGCGCTACCAGCGTGGTCTGCGCAAGGATCTCGACGATTGGCTGCCGGAGTTGAAGCAATTGACGCGCACACAGCGCGAGGCAGTGGATGCGGTGGCGTCGTTTGAGATGTGGCATCGCCTGCGCTATCACCAGGGCCTGGGCAAGCGGGCTGCCATTGATGTGGTCGTCAGTCTGATCAATTCGCTGGTAGAAAGTTGAGCCTCGCATCGGGGCTGTGCAGTTTCGGTTAGAAATTCCACCCCACATAAGCGCGAACCTGGCGCGGTTCAAACACTTTGTAGTGCCTGTCCTCCACGCCGCTCGCAGGCTCGCCCGCCAGGCGCGAAGCGTACCAGTACTCGATATCGTGATCGTCAGAATCGAACAGGTTTAGAACGTCTACCTGCAATCTCCACTGTGTGCCCTGCCAGCCGAGGGCGAGATTGGCCAGCGTTGAGCCACCCGCCTTGACACTGTCATCCTCGACCAACGGGTAGTCTGTAAAGTGGCGAACGCGCAACGAGCCAAACCAGCCCTGCGGGGCGTTCGCGATGATCGCAGCGCTCGCCACCAGTGGAATCGCACCCGGTATAGCGTCTCCTTCCGGCGCGTTGCCTCTGAACTCCGCCTCAGTCCACGCCAGATCCGCTTCCAGCGCCCACACTTCATTCAATTGAAAGAAGTTGTTGAATTCCACGCCCCAGCGGCGGCTACCGCGACTGGCTTCTGTATTGCCGGCGTCGCCTACAAACAGTAGCTCTGAATCCAGCTCGAGGTACCACAGTGCCAGCGAGCTGTTCCATTGCCCGGCTATCAAAGTCTTCAACCCCAGCTCTGCGCCCTCAGATTCCACCAGCGGGTCCACCGGCTCAACCGTCTCGCCAGTGGCGGGGTCCCTGCGAATCGTGGTGCCCCGCGCATCGTTCGAGTGAAAGCCCCGGCCGGCGCTGAGGTAAAATTCTGTCACGTCCGATGCGGTGTAGATCAGGCTGCCCTTGGGGCTCACGATAGAATCAGATTCTTTGCCGGAGTTCTCCGGGGAGAGCGCATCCACGTCGAAGTCGTAGTAATCCCCGCGCAGCCCGAGGACGGTGCGCCAGTTCGAGGCAAGGCGCCACGCCAGTTCGTAGTAAACGCCGACGCTGGCCTCTTCCACTGTATCTTCACGTGTCGTAGACACTCGCCTGCGTTCGCGCGTGTGATACAGACCTACCTCATCAATATCGTCGTAACGCAGCGCTGCGCCAAGGCGGTGCTGCAGTCGGTCGCCCGGACCCGCCGCCTGTTGAAACTGCCAGTTGCCACCCCAGGTGCGGCGTTTGTCGACCTGTTGAAACTGGTCACCGAGCAACGGGTTATCGAGAAAGTAGGTAAAGTTGGACCACAACTTCATGCGGTAGTCGATCACGTAGGCATTGAAGGTATTGCTACGCAGGCCCTCTGCGTGCATAACACTGCCCGATAGGCTGGTGCGGCGGGATTCTCCGCCCAGTGTTGTGTCGAGCGAGCCGAGTTCATCGATGATGCCCGCTTCAACGGTGCGCTCGGGAATCTGGTCGGCCGCGTTCCATTCGTTGTCGTAATGCATCGCTGCAATGTTCCAGGTAGCGCCAGCGGTGTCGCCGCTCAGCCTCAGCAATCCATTGATCTTATCCACATCCTCCTCAACATCAGACCAGGGGCCATCGTAGACCTGACCTTCCAGCGCTGCGTAGATGTGTGTCGGGCCAAGGTTGGCGCCACCTGTGGCCAGTAGTCGTTTGTAGCCGTCCTGACCTGCGCCCACTTCAAGCCGGTTGTCGGGGGCGCGCTCAAAGGTGGTGATGTGGGCGCCGCCCGCCGAGGAAAAATCCCCCAGCTCTGCGTGATACGGGCCCTTGACGTAGGTGAGTGTCTGTACTGTTTCGGGAATCAGGAAGTTGATGTCCGTGTATCCCTGCCCGTGACCGTGAGTGCGCATGTTCACCGGCATGCCGTCGATCCAGGTGGCGAAGTCAGTGCCATGGTCGAGGTTGAAGCCGCGCAAGAACATCTGGTTGGATTTTCCAGACCCGCTATGCTGCGTCACGATCACGCCGGGAACGGCTTCCAGCACATCGCCCGGGCGCAACAGGGGGCGCAACGCCAGGTCCATTTGCCCCACCACGCCCTCGGAAGCCGAACGTGCCTGTCCCACCAATACGTCGCGCCGTCCCTCGACGACGACTTCCTCCAGTGAGTGCCCTTGATGTGCCTCGGCAGCGTTCGCCAGGGAAAGCGCAACGCACAGGCCCGTCACACTAGCGCAGCGTGTACTGGCGTTATTCCTCCCTCGATAACGTGGTCGACGGTTGTTAGCTTTGTCAGATAAGGACATGAAATCGTCCAGCCTTTGGCAGCCTCTGGATTCGTGTAAGGCGGTATACCATCGGTTGCAAACACCGAGAATGGCTCGGCGCTCGCCAGCCGTTCTGGGAATGGCGCCCCCATCCGGCTATCATCGGGTCATGATGTCCGGTTTGCCGAAATTTGTGCGCAGGTTTGGTCTGCGCGGTCACCCCTCGCTGCCCGATCTGGGTGAGCGCGAGTTGTTGGTGCTCGAGGTTTTATGGGAGCGTGGCGACGCGACCGCACGCGCCGTGTGCCGTGATATGCCGGGCGACGGCATTTCCCTCTCGACGGTACAGAGCACGTTGGAGCGCCTGCATCGCAAACAGCTGGCGCTGCGAACCAAGCAGGGGCGCGCCTACGTCTACCGCGCCGCGCTGCGCCGGGAAGAGTTAATCAGCGGGCTGTTGCACGAACTCGCAGATAACCTGGCGGCCGGCGAACTGGCGCCGATGATTTCGGGCTTCCTGGACTACCTCAGCGGGCAGGCGCCTGATCTTGGCGCTGACGTCTCCCGCGCGCTGGGTCGCCCCGTGCCCCGCCAATCGGACGAGCAGGACAATGATTGAAGAGGCGCTGATCCTGTTGGGCTGGTGGCTCGTGCTTGCCCTGGCCGCGAGCTTGCTCAGTGCCCTGATGTATCCGCTGCTGCGGCGCGCTATCCGGGATGCGACACCGCGCATGCGCTCCTCGGCACGCTTTTTTTACGCCTTGCTGGCACCGCTTGCCGCCGCCGCGACGCTCGTGCTGGGTTCGAATGCTTCCCTCGGTGCGCTGTTTGTGCCAAATCACTGCCACGACGACGTATGCGCACTGCATACACCGGTCTACGCGGTAGATTCGCTGGCCCTGCTCGGGCTTTCCGCGGTGGGCAGCCTGATTGCCCTGTTACTGGCGACATCGGTGGTCTGGGCGCTGCGCCGTAGTGGACGACGTCTGCGTGCGCTGCGAACCTTTGCCCGCAATACGCGCGAGGGCTACCGGCTGCTGTCCAGCCAGCAGTTTATTGCCTGTTGCGCAGGCCTGTGGCGGCCCGAGGTGTGGCTATCCGCGGGCCTGGTAAAAGCACTGCGCAAAGAAGAATTGCAGATTGTACTGGCGCACGAATATGCGCACGCACAGCGTCTGGACAACCTGCGTGCACTGCTGATTCGCTGGGCAACGCTGGCCTGGCCCTCATCGCCGGGCCGGCAGTTGCGTGAAGACGCCAACGCGGACGCGGAGCAGGCCTGTGACCGGGAGGCGGTACGTGCGGGATTCGCAACTGCCAGCGTGGCGGCAACCATTCTCCGCCTGGCTCGCACCTCAAGCGTTGATCATCACAGTGTCGGCAGGCCGGCGGCAGCCTTTGGCTGCGATAGTACGCCAGGTCGGCTCGCTGCGCTGAGTCGCCGCGATGAGGCAAGCGCGCTTTATGACGGACTCGTCGCCGGCTTGTGTCTGGTGGTTGCGTGGTGCGTGCAGGTTTCCGTGCTGTCGGCGTTTTATCACGCCGCCATCGAGTGGCTGGGGGGTGCGGTACTTTAGCGGCAGCGCGGCGCGCGTGAGGAGATGACTGGCGTCTGCTGGTCAGCGTCCATGGCGATCACTTTTCGAATATGGCATAGTATGTGTCATTATAATGCACTGGCACATGCTGCAGACCGCAGTAGCGCGCTGTTGCCACAACCGCCGAGCAGCCAGTTCATCAACCAGGGCAGGAAACCACGATGTCTGACACGCACACGCTTTACGCCATCACTCACTCCCTGTACTCGGGTCGCGCCCGCAGCTACCTGATCAAGCACCAGATCCCGTTTCGGGAGTTGTCCACCGGGCACGAAAGTTTCAAGGCCGATGTGTTACCCAAAGCAAAATTGCCCACCATACCCACGCTCGTGACACCTGCGGGCGAGGTCATCCGCGATGGTGCGGCAATTATCGAACACTTTGAGGCGGCCAACGGTCGACCCTGCCGTCCCTCGGGCCCGAAGCAGCAGGTTGTGAGCGCACTGTTCGACGTTATCGGCACCGACGGGTTATTGCGCCCCGCTATGCACTACCGGTGGAATTATCAGGAAGACAACCTGGCCTTCGTGCGCTACCACTTCTTCCACTCACAGCGCGACATGCCAACCCGCGATGACAAAACCGAGCACATGATGGGGCGTATGCAGCAGGTCGCGCAGGTGTGGGGCGTCAATGAAAGCACGACCGCACTGGTAGAGGCGCTTTACCTAGAGTTTCTGAATGTACTCAACGCCCACTTCGAAGACTACGCCTACCTGCTCGGTTGGCGCCCCTGCGTGGGGGACTTCGGTTTGCTTGCGCCGCTGTATGCTCACCTCGGGCGAGATCCGCACCCCGCGCGCATTATGCAGCAGCGGGCGGTGCGTGTTTACCGCTGGGTGGAGCGCATGAACCGCGCCGACCAGGATGTGCCCGAATATTTTGATGCCGGCAGCGATTTCCTTGCCGGCGATGACGTACCGCAGTCCCTGCTCAACGTACTGAAAGTTGTCGCTGAAGATTTTGTGCCGGAGACGCGTGCAGCCGCGGACTCGATCAACCAGTGGCTAAAGGATAACGCGCCTGATTCGGGCGACGCGGCGGAGCGCTTTCTGGGCCAGTGTCAATTTGAGCTGCGCGGGCAGACCATCACGTCGGCGGCACAACCCTATCGCTTCTTTTTGCTGCAGCGCGTGCACGCGATATACGACGCGCTGGATGCCGATGGGCAGCGGTCGGTGCAACAGATGCTCGACAGCTGCGCCATGGGTGAATTGCTATCCCTGCGGCTGGATCGTCCTGTTGCGCAGGTAGACAACCTGGAAGTCTGGGGCGCGTAGCGGCGCTTCCCGGATCAGGGCTGGGTAAAGGTTCGTCCCCGCGGTCGATTCGCTAGAAATCGTAGCGCACAGTAGCGCCATAGGTTCGCGGTTCTGCAAGAAAGTAAGCGTCCATCCCGGTGATGAGGAACGTGGCCACAGTCTGGCTGGCGTACTCGTCATCGGTCAGGTTTCTGCCCCATACCGAAACGTTCCATTGCTCATTGCGCCAGCCCAGTTTCATGTTCACCAGGTTGCGATCGTCGAAATCGGAATCCTGCAACGCGTCTGCCGACGCAACGTTGGTGCTGTGGTCGTCCATGTAGCTGTAGTCTGTGCGCCAGTAAATACCGCCATCGCCCAGGGGGAAGACCAATGTTGCCGCCAGGTTGCCGCTGTACTCTGCCGTGAAGGGCAGGTCCAGGCCTTCGTCCGGTCCCGCGGTAATCTCATACTTGTGCATATAGAGCAGGCCGGCGCTGAGTGTCAGGTTGGGTAAAGGCAACGCATCCACTTGCAGGTCCACACCCGAGGTTTCAACCTCCGCCGCATTGGAGACGAAGGTGCCCAGCCCGGTTTCCAGCTGTTGCTGGGATTGGTACTCATCGATCTGGGAATAGAAAGCCGTGGCATTGATGCGCAGGCGCTGATCCATCAGGGTGGATTTAACGCCCAGTTCATAGGTCAGTGTTTCCTCGTCATCAAATTCGCGGGTTTCCTCCGCGCCGTTGACGGTGTTAAACCCTCCCGACTTGGTGCCCGTGGCGGCGCTGGCGAACACCATGCTGTCGTCACCGATGTCCATGGCCGCGCGAAGCAGCCAGTCGACGTTGTCAGTACTGCGATCGAGTGTGGTGTCGATAGGCGTAGACACGGAATCGAGGAAGGAAGCGCCGAGCAGTTCGTTGGACGCGGCGGTGGAGTTGGTCTGACTGAACAGGTCCGATTCTTTTGCTTCATCGGTCCAGCGCAGTCCGCCGGTGATGTGCCAGTTGTCGCCCAGGTGCCAGGTAGCCTGCCCGAACGCGGCGATGGTTTCGGTTTTCTGTTTGAAGCGGGCAACCAGGTTGTCGCCCGGCTGCACGAGCACGTTCACCGGTACGGGGAACGGCAAATCCTGCTGGCTGGCGAGGGCGATGAAATCCTCACCCACGATGACAAAAGGTTCTCCACTGCCGCCGCGTTGGGTGGTTTGCTCGTAGTAGAACAGGCCGAGCTGGTAGTCCAGGTTGTCTCCGGCGGAGGCGGTGAAGCGCAGCTCCTGCGACAGGCTGTCACCGGCGAACTGGTCGTTGACCAGTGCGAGCACGTCCAGGGGTGAGCGGTCGGGGTCCGTCTCTACCACGTAGTCGTACTCGTTCCAGGCAGTGATAGACGTGATATCACCATGACCCGTGTCATACTCCAGCGTTATCGAAGCCAGGTCTGATTCCATCGCAAAGCGGCTGTCGATGTTCGTTTGAATGTCATAGTCGTAAGGGTCATTACTGTCTGCTTTGAAGCCCTGTGCGATGAGCGCCTGGTTTACTGCGTCTGTTTGCACCGCATCGGCAGCGCAGCAGGTAGTGTCACGGTCCACATGGCTGGCGCTAAGCAGGATGCTCAGGGATTCGCTGGGATCCCACTGCAGTTTGCCCTGCAGGTTCCAGTCATCAGCGTCATTGAGGTCATTGCCCGTGCTGTTGTCATAGTAACCGTCACGCTGGTGCAGCGAGCCGGACACGCGGTAGGCGAGGGCGTCGGTTAGCGGGCCTGAAGCCGCGCCGTTGAGACGGACCATGCTGTAGTCGCCTGCAGACACCTCAAGATGGCCCTCGGTTTCCTCAAAGTTGGGCGCCTTGGTAATCACGCTGATGGCACCGGCGTTGGTATTCTTGCCGTACAGTGTGCCCTGCGGGCCCTGCAGCACCTCGATGCGCTCAATGTCGACGAGGTCGGACATCCCCAGCCCGGTACGCCCAATGAATACGCCGTCCACGAACAGGCCAACGGATGGTTCGAGAGCTGGGTCAGTCTGTGCAGTGCCCACGCCACGGATGGTCATCCTGGCGTTGAAGGGGCTGGTGTTGACGTTGATATTCAACGCGGGGGTCATGATCGCGACATCGCTGGCGCTGTTGATGCCCGCTTCCTGTATCGTTTGGGCGCTGAAGGCGTTTACCGTGACAGGAATGTCCTGCAGTCCCTGCGCCCGCTTGGTGGCGGTGACAATGACTTCTTCCAGCACGACTGACTGGGCGACTGCGACGGAGCTGCAAAGGGCAAGAACCATCGCGGGAGAGGTAGACCAGAGCTTACTCATCATGAAACCTCTTAAATTTGGAATTATATTGAAGTGTCATATACAGTGACATAAACTATCGGCATAGCATATGCTGATATAATTCAAGAGGCAAGTGCCTTTCGTGGGTGCTGCTTTAAGCGGGAGCCCTGCTGCATATCAACACCACGTGCCGCGCGGCTTGAATACCGCTACCTGAGCTGGAGACCCTGTAAGCCATGCAATGCCAACGCACTCCCGAAGAACGCTTTGAAGACCTGGCCGATTACCCCTTTCAACCCCACTACCTGCAGGTAGACGACACGGAGGGGGGCGAGCTGCGCATTCACTACCTCGACGAAGGCTCACCAGACGGCGATGTGGTGTTGCTGCTCCACGGACAGCCCGCCTGGAGTTACCTGTATCGCCACATGATCCCGCCGTTGGTGCAGGCCGGCTTCCGGGTGATCGTGCCGGACCTGGTGGGGTTTGGCCGCTCCGACAAGCCCACTCGCACCGAGGACTACACCTACGCCCGGCACGTCGCCTGGATGAGCGACTGGTTGACCCAGTTGGATCTTGAAAACATAACCGTGTTTCTGCAGGACTGGGGTAGCCTGATTGGCCTGCGCCTGGTGGCGACCTTCCCGCAGCGTTTTGCGGCCGTGGTGCTGGCCAATGGTGGCCTTCCCGCCGGGCCGATACCGGCGGAGTATGCAGAGCCGCTGAAAGAGGCCTACGCGTCGCTCCCCGTGGTAAGTTCGGATGAACTCGAGCGTCGCTTTCGCGACACGTCCGGAATTCCAGGCATGCTCTACTGGCGCAAGTTTGCGGCTGAAAGCCCGGAAATGTTGCGCCCCGGACACGCGGTGTTTACGGTCGCCGGTGGCGCCCATACCCTTACCGATGCTGAGAAGGACGCCTTCAATGCGCCGTTCCCGGACGAGACTTACCTGGCCGGTGCGCGCAAGTTTCCCTCGCTGGTGCCGCTGTTCCCGGATGAACCGGAGGTTGCCGAAAATCGCGCCGCCTGGAAGGTGCTGGGGCAGTTTGACAAACCTTTTATGCTGGCTTTTTCCGACGATGATCCTGTCACCGCTGGCGGTGATCGCGTTTTTCTGGATGCAGTTCCAGGGTGCAAGGGTGTGCAGCACAGGACGATCGCACCCGCGGGGCATTTTTTGCAACAGGAACAGCCGCAGCAGTGTGTGCAAGCCATTCTCGATGTCGCAGGTAAGTCGTAAGTGTCGGCAGCATGTTTGCGCAAACCGGGCGATGGGCGGGTACTGAGATGAAACGACTGGCGCTAACCCTGTGCCTGCTATTTGCAGGGCTGTTGCTGTTCCTGTTCTGGCTGGGCTTTTTCTCACCACGCCCACCGTTGACGATCGATCCCGCCACGCTGGCAGGAGACGGCAGTACACTCAATTATTGCGATCTCCCGGTGCTGGATGGCAGCGGCAAACGGGCTGCAGATATTCCCAAGGGCAACACACCCGGGTGCAGTTACGCGCATTTTCCGCTGCCGATACTGGCCGCGTGCACGGAACCGCTGGTGGAGGGCGCGGCGGATATTCGCGGATTGTGGCTGGGTGTGGAAGGCGGCCACGTGGGTCACCTGGAGCGGGTGGAGCAGTGTGGCAGCCGCACGGTAGTCACCGCGGCAGGCATCATCCACGATTACGGCCCTAACAGCACGGCCGGCCTTAACACCAATGACACCGAGGGCTCCGTGCTGTTCACCGTGGGCGATCAGGAGTACTGCATGCGCTCCTCAGCCGCCATGATCTGGGAGGAGGGGGTACTCAACTTTTATGCCTTCGGTTGGGGCCCCAAAATGGTGAAACGTTACCTTGATAACGGCCCGGACGGCGAGCAGCTGGTGTGGGAATACGCAGATGGCAGCGTTACACGCATGAACCGGCTCTGCACATTACCCGATGCCCATAAAGTCCCTGCTCCCAGGGGCAGGCGGATTACACTGTTTTGATAAAGGCGACATGAGCGCAAACTGACGTTGAATACCGCCGGGTGCTGACTGGCCCGGCCTGGGAGTCTTCCGAGTGAAAAAAACACTGATGGTGCTGGCCGTGCTGATCCTGAGCGGACTCAGCATCGCCTGGTTCAACCGCGACGACCTCATTCTGGCCGTTGCCAAGGTCCAGGCTGGCAAGCGTTACGCCGATGTGGCGCCGAACCGGGCCATCCCCTGGCAGGCTGGGCCTGAAGCGCCTGCGGAACCAGCCAGTGAGCGCCCACCCAATATCATCCTGATCGTGGCTGATGATCTGGGTTACAACGATATCTCCGCCTTCGGTGGCGGGATAGCTGGCCTCAGGACGCCCGGCATCGATCGCCTGGCGGCAGAGGGCGCGGTGTTCCGGCAGTCGTATTCAGGCGCCAGTACCTGTGCGCCCTCGCGCGCGATGATGATGACAGGCCGTTACCCCACCCGGACGGGTTTCGAATTCACCCCCATGCCGGACGGCATGGCCAAAATCACCCTGGCCGTTGGCAGTACCATGTATCACGACATGCCGCCGTCTCTTTACTACGAGGAGGCAGAAGCGCAACAGCCCCCCTATGAACACAAAGGCCTGCCGGCATCCGAGGTAACCCTCGCGGAGACGTTACAGGCAAGCGGTTATTACACCGCCCATATCGGCAAGTGGCACCTGGGACGCGGTAATGGCATGGCACCGCATGAGCAGGGTTTTGACGACAGCCTGCTGATGCAGAGTGGGCTGTACCTGCCCGAAGACGATCCCGATGTGGTGAATGCCAAACTGCCCTTTGACGCCATCGACAGATTTCTCTGGGCGGGAATGGGTTATTCAGCCACGTTCAATTCCGGCGACGAGGACAAGTTTGAGCCCGGCGGTTACCTCACCGATTACTGGACGGATGAAGCGATCAAGGTAATCAAGGGCAATAAGCACCGGCCCTTCTTTCTGTTCCTGGCGCACTGGGGCCCCCACACGCCGTTGCAGGCCACGCGGGAGGACTACGCCGCAGTGGGCGATATCAAGCCGCATCGCAAGCGCGTCTACGCGGCCATGGTGAGGGCGGTGGATCGCAGTGTCAGCCGCGTTCTGGACACCCTCGCTGCCGAGGGCATGGCAGACAATACGGTGGTGGTGTTTACCAGCGATAACGGCGGTGCGGGCTATATCGGACTTCCCGAGGTCAACCATCCCCTCCGAGGCTGGAAAATCACGATGTTTGAAGGCGGCATTCGTGTGCCGCTGTTTGTGCGGTGGCCGAAGGCGATTGCCGCGGGCACGACAGTGGACGTGCCCGTTACCCATATCGACGTGATGCCTACGCTGGCCGCTGCTGCCGGTGCAGCGACGCCGGAGGACGTGACACTGGACGGCCTCAACCTGCTGCCGCTTGCCACGGGGGAGGGCGCGCGGGGCTGGAACCGTACGACCCTGTTCTGGCAGAACGGCCACTATCAGGTGGTGCGCCATGGCGACTGGAAACTGCAGGTTAATGATCGGCCCACAGACGGATTGCAGCAGTGGCTGTTTAACCTGGCGGATGACCCCGTCGAGCAGAACAACCTGGCGGCGAGTCGTCCGGACAAGTTGCGCGAACTCAGTGCGCTGCTGGCGGCTCACCAGGCGACTTCCCGCGGCCCCCTGTATCCACCGGTGGTCGAGATGCCGGTGATGATTGACAAGACCCGCGACCAGTCGTTCGTCGATGGCGATGAGTATGTGTATACCCCCAACTGATCGCTGCGGGCCTTGCGCAAGCGAGCGAGGGGCGATGTGTGCGCTAGCGTTGCGGTCAGATCGGTGCAGCGCGCGGTGCGCTACCCGGATGATGGCTATTCGCGTAGATGGGGTGCGGCTCTGCCGGCGATCAACGGCAAATCAAGATAGCTTTTGATACCGGCCCCCGCTGCGCAGACGTAAGGGATGGCATTGACGCAGTGCATGGCAGTGGCCACGATGCCGGGGTTGCGTTTCAGTCCGGCGGCTATCGATTCCGGATGCCAGCCGTGAAAGGTCACGCGTGAGTCCGGGTCACCTTTTACCTCCACCTCAAACCGTTCGCCTCCCTCGCCAAAATTCCACGGCGGGTCCAGGTGCGCTTCACCCATAAACCAGTTGGTGATGGCGGTGATAACCGGCTCACCCGCCACGGTTGCGCTCCATGTAAAGCGTTGGGCCGCCACCCGTCCAGGTTGGATATCACCGATGGGAGAGGGGATGGGTTGTGTGGCTACGGCGATTTCATGGCTCACGCGCGGCTCGGGGTCCACGTTGAAACCCATTTCGTCGGCAAGCATATCCACGGACTGCATAAACCCTTCACCCAGCATGCCCAGCATCATGCTTTCGGCCGCCTCTTGCGGCGTTTTGCCAAACAGCATGATTTCGCTGATGACCTCCGGCGCGCCATAGGTGCGAATATCGGAAAACTCTTCAGCGCGAACGCTGGTGATGGCGTTGGACAGCGCAGAGACCATGAGGGGAAACCGCTCCGTGACGCCGCCTGGGTGAATGCCCGTTCCCAACAGCGTGCTTGAACCGGACTGGCAGGCTGCTTCTACCCGGGAGAAATCGCGCTTACCACGGTAAAACCATCCCAGTGGCGTGACGACGTTCTTACCGCTGGCGAGTATCTTTGCAACCAGCTCGTGATCTGCCATCACGGGCGCGTACATGACACAGTCCGCTTCCAGGGCGAGCAGTGCTTCGACGTCAGTGCTGGCAACAACGCCGCAGGGGTTAAGGCCTCTGTCACAAAGCGTTGCTGCGTCTTTGCCCGCTTTGTCTTCATTGTGGACCCAGCACCCCACCAGCTGCAGTTCGGGGTGAGAGAGGATGCCTTCTATTGCTGCACGGCCCACGCCCCCGGTGGCCCACTGGATAACGCGATAAGTCATGGCTGATTGTCCTTGTTTACAAGCGGTTTGACGCGCGCGTGCACCGGGTATCCGGGAGCAAGGGGTGCCAATCCATCGGTGCGCCGGGAAAAGAGCGCTGTACCTGCGCGGCAGGGTCCAGGTTTTCAAACTGTCTCAGGCCCACTGAATCGAACAGGGTCTTCATCTGCATGGGATAGCCCAGGGCAATCGCTCCGTACTTTTACCTTGGATAGACGAAACTCGCAAACCGCAGGTTCAGTTCAGGTAGTAGTCGAGTATGCCGCGCCCCTCGAATAACGCCCGTACCCCGGTGTGATCTACGGCGCCCGCGCGCAACAGTTCATCGCGTACGTGCAGCCTGGCGACGTTCAGGCGCTTCTGGGTTCGCGCGCGGGTTGTGCCGAAGCCGTAGTCGAAGGTGTAGTATTTTTCACCGGCCAATCCGGCGCTGATGTTGGCCGGGGCAGACTGGTAGTAGCTGCCCTGCAGGTAGTTAAGCACGACAGGCAGTGTTTCCGGGACGGCGTCGTCAGCGGGCCAGGGAGCAAGCGCTTCGGGCCATTCGCCAAAAAAGCGCGCCGTATACTCGTGCAATAGATCGCTGTGCGCCCCCAGCCAGCTCCGCGGCTCCGGGTCGCAGACAAAGTGGGCTTTGCTCGCCCCGGCAAGCGCAAAATCCGCGATGCACGGCCTGTCGCCCAGCAAGAAGCGGTTGGCGTCCAGGTGTACGGCCAGCGCCTCCAGCATGCGTGCGAAGTCAGCTTGTACTTTTTCAGCCTGGTCTGGCCCCGCGCCGTTGTATTCGCAGACGTTTTTCCCGAAGCCCTCGTACATCATGTTGCCTACAGGCGTAAGCTGCTCGATTTCGGCGTCGGTAAAGGGCTCGTCGATGGAACGATCCAGCACCATGTTGGCGCCGAAGCGGGGCCCTACCCAGGCAACGTTACCCGGGTAGCACCAGCGCGAGTGCACGCAAACCCGGCCCAGCCAGTGATTGAAGGCATCCTCCAGAATAAAGCAGCAGGCTCGCTGCAGGGGCGTATCGGGGATGACGGCACGTTCCCGAAAACGCTCGCTCAGCAGTGGCCCGATGGCGATGGTGTCGTGCAGCAGCCATTTGTCGGGTGTCATCAGGAGTGGAATGAAGTGTGTGCCGGCCCTGGCCTCCAGCTCTGCCTTGCGTTCCTCGGTTTTGAACCGATAGCGCCAGGGAATCTGTTGGCAGCGCAGTTGTGCTTCAAGCTTGCGCGTGAAGAAACTCATCTCGGAGCCGACGAGCTGGTATTCGCCTCTGTACATAGTTTTTCCCTGTGCGCGTTGCAACCGTGTGATGGTCGCCATTGAAACGATGGCTTCAAGTTTACATATTGACAGACATTATGTCAGTATCACTGCGACAGCGATTGGCCTGGTGCTGCAAGCTGGAGTGTACTGCCAAGTGGTTTCCCATAGACAGTCAAAGGAGAGGGTACATGGGTTTTGAAGTGAGTGAGAAGGTGACTGCGTTGAATGCGCAGCTTGAGGCCTTCATGCAGCAACATGTTTATCCCCGTGAGCACGACTGGGAAGCGTGGTGCCTGGACCAGGACAATCGCTGGCAAACACCGGGCTGGTACGACGAACTGCGCGAACTGGCCAGGGCCGAAGGACTGTGGAACCTGTTCCTGCCGCACGAGTACCAGCCGTGGAGCCCCGGCCTGACCAACGTGGAAATCGCCCCCCTGTTTGAAACCATGAGTAAAGTCACCTGGGCGCAGGGCGTATTCAATTGTAATGCCCCGGATCGCGGCAACATGGAAGTGCTCGCCAAATATGGCACAGAAGCACAGCAGGCGCAGTGGCTGCAACCGCTGCTGGCGGGCGAGATCCGCAGCGCCTATGCGATGACCGAGCCCCAGGTGGCGTCATCGGATGCCACCAATATGGAACTGGAGATCAAGCGCGACGGCGATGACTACGTGCTGAATGGCCGCAAGTGGTGGACCACGGGGGCGATCAACCCGCGCTGCAAGATCATGCTGGTGATGGGCAAGTCCAATCCAGAGAACGAACGACACCGCCAGCACTCCACCATTCTGGTTCCACGCGACACGCCAGGCGTAACACTGGTACGGGAACTGCGCGTATTTGACAACCTGCATTCGCCCGGCGGTGAGGCAGAGCTATTGTTTGACAACGTGCGCGTACCGGCCAGCAACATGATCAAGGGCGAGGGCTGTGGATTCGAGATCGCCCAGGGTCGACTGGGCCCCGGCCGCTTTCAGTATGCGATGGGCCTGGTGGGCGCCGCCCAGCGCTGCTTGGAGTTAATGTGTGCCCGGGCTGACGAACGTGTGGCATTCGGTGAGAAACTGATCAGGAAAACCAGTGTACAGCACGAAATCGCGCGCTGTCGCTGCGACATAGAGCAGGCCCGTTTGCTGACACTGCAGGCGGCCCACGTGATGGATACACAGGGCATGAAAGCGGCTATTCCCTACATCTCAATGGTGAAGATTGTGGCGCCGAACATGGCACAGCAGGTGGCGGATCGCGCCATGCAGGTGTTTGGCGGAATGGGGGTTTGCCAGGACACGCTCATTCCAACGGTTTTCACACTCGCGCGCTTCTCGCGCATCGCCGATGGGCCCGACGAGGTGCACATGTCGCAACTCGGTAAGCTGACTGCGCGTGAGTTGAAAATCTGAGTTGAAGAAGCACAGCCGGAGGCCCACTGGAAAGTTGTGTGATCGCTGCTAGACTCAGGCTAAACACTGGGTTATCGAACTATGTTTTATAAATTTCGGGAAGTAGCAAGGCGAGCGTTTCGGCAAGCGCTTCCATGTGCGCTCGGCATGATGGCGGTTCAAGCCAATTCAATGCCAATCGATTCAGATGTTGTCAGTACCTTTGACACCTCCCTTGAGGGCTGGGTTGGTGTGACCCGTGGTACCGAAGTGGTTTTTCATTCTTCAACGGTTGGAAATCCAGCGGGTTCTGCATTCTTCCGCGATGGGCGTGGTGGTGGGAACGGCAAAATAAGAGCGCCCGAGCAGTTTTTGGGTGATTGGTCTCTTGTTTCCAACTTGCTTTATGAGCACCGTATAATCTATTTGGGTGGCGAGCCAAGAATAGAATCAGGATGGACTGTGGATATTCAGGGTCCCGGCGGAGCCGCAAGCTTCGTAACTGATCCGCTAAAAGTTCGACCAAGCACTGAAGCGTGGGTAGAAGTGATAGTCCCCATCATCGAATCAGAGTGGCAAGTCACGAGCGGGAACTGGCAGGATCTGATTACAGATGTTTCTCTCCTGGATATTGAAATAGAGCTGGTTTTCAATGGTAACCCGTTGTCGCAAGCAAACGATCGCGATCAGGATGCCATCGATAACGTGCGGCTGGTTTCTGTTCCGGTGCCTTCGACGTTAATGCTTCTGGCGTTGACACCGCTACTTTTGATCAACCATCTCAGACGGCGAAGCCGTACCTGAATTTGCAGCAGATGTTCTTTCCATTGCGCTCTGGTAGCGCAATTTCTGAAATTCACTTGATTCGATACATTGATTGCATGGACGTTCGAGCGGGTCGAATCGCCGCCGACATATGGTAAGCGATGCCGCAAATTCAGTTTGGAGTGCGTGCGTGTGGATCAGCCAGTTTCTAGCGGCGCGAAATAGGATTGAAAGGGCTCATGCCGAAATCTATGATTTTTCTCGATGCCACACAGACTAAGCCGGTTTGGCTGTAATAACGATTCTTCGCTGGAATAGTTTTCCTAAAATGGGAATGTGACCCAGCACAGGTTCCAACAGTCTGAAGACCGGAATAGCAGATTCTCTCCATGAGCTGGATTCGATTTCCCAGCCATTGTCTTGCAAGAACGATTCGAGCTGCTTTCTGGTTTTGACGTTTATATGGCCGCTAGCGTTTTTCAGGATAAAATTTCGATGTTTCATTACTTCAAATAGGTGCGAGCGATTCGGTGTGTAGACATACAGCGTGGTTTCCTTGAGTTGTGAGCGAATATTCTGCAATACCGCCGAAAGCACTCGATCGGGCAAATGTTCCGTGAAGTCTGGCATGAGTACTTTATTGAAAGGCTTCGTGAATTGCATGGTTGCCAGATCTCCATGTATAAACTCGCAGCGAGTAGACAGCTCTGGAAAATGCTCATCTCTATTGGTTATCGAAATTTCTACGGCACTGGGATCAAAGTCCACCCCGAGGCAGTAACATAAAGAGTGTCTTGCGAAGTCCACACTGGTTTTGCCGCTCGAAGAGCCACATTCCAAAATTAGATCTTTCTCCTGTGGTTCGACCCAGCTTCGTAGAAATGCCTGTTTGTCCCGGGAATGCCGAGAGCCGCGCAAATAACCCCGGAATGCGCCTGCGTGATCATTGTGATCAAGGGCAAGCAGCTCTTCGTCGGTGAGTTTATCGGCTGGTAGTGCCATTCTGTTTCCTGTAATTCTCATTGCAGCCGCGAGGGCGCTTGTAGGCGGAAACCAGCTTGGTGAGCTGGTGCATTCCTGCGATCAGTATTGGTAGGTGACGGTCAGCCCGTAGCTGCGTGGCTCTCCGAAGATTTGTGTCTCGTCGGCGCCTAAAGGCTCCAGTTCAGTTTGCCCGGAAAGTCCAAACTCTTCATTCAGGAGGTTGCGTCCCCAGAGTAGTAGGCGCAGTTCGCCGGGTAATTCGCCGAGTTGCACATTTGACCAGCTGACAGCGGCACCCAGCAGGCCATAAGCATCCACCACAAAGTTGCCTCCGTCGGTTACGCTGGTACCCACGTCATCCTGCCAGCCATAGTTTACATTAATGGCCAGAGTTCCGATATCCAACGGACGTGTGTAGTCGAGCGCACCGTAAACACTCTGTTCCGGCGCATAAGGCATTCTTTCGCTCAGCCCCTCGGTCAGTCCGATGTCGGTGGTCAGGGCGCTTTCACCGAGTTTGGTGTCCAGGTAGCCATAACTGAACGTAAAGGTGAGCCCCTCGCTGAGCAACAGGTTCACGTCTACCTCGGCGCCGAGTATTTCGTGGTTGTCAGAGGGCAGGAAATCTCGCCCGCCGGGGCTGATCGGGTCGGTCTGTACGCTGGATTGCAGGCCATCGATCTCCATCAGGAACAGGGCCGAATTGTAGCGACCGCGCCCCTGCCAGAACTCGCCTTTAAAACCCAGTTCGTAGCTGGTGATCTCCTCCTCGTCGAAGCCGTTGGCGAACAGGTCCTCCCGCGCAGAGCGCTGCGATGTGCCGCCTGATTTGTAGCCGGTCTCCAATTTGGCGTAGACGTTCATGTCGTCGTTGATGTCATAGGCCACCACGAATGACGGATTGAAGTTGGTAAAATCCTCGTTGTAGGAGCCGACGAATGTGGAAACAGACGACTGGTTGTTGCGCTCGGACGTGCGCTCGTCAATCGAGTAACGTCCGCCCAGTGTGAAACGCCAGCGCTGCTCCATCCAGCCTGGGTTCCAGGTCACCTGCGAGAAGGCAGCCGCCGACCAGTTCTCCGTTTCGGTGGTATTCGGTTCACCGCCCTCGCCCAGGGTGACGCCGCCGGTATTGTCCTGAAACGCCTCATCCTGGTAGTAATAAATACCGGTGACGTACTCCCAGTACTCCGTATCACCCTGCAACTGCAGCTCCTGTGACCATTGTTCGAACCGGGTTTTGAAGCGTCCTGTTACCGGCGCGCCGCCATCCAGCGTGGTGGCAGTGGGAAGAAAGTCCGAGGGCGAAAAACTGTCCAGCTCGCGGTAGGCGCTGATGCTGTGCAGTCGCAGGTGCTGGTTGATTTCCCAGTCCAGCCACAGGCTGTGGGCGTTGATGTCCTGGTCGGAGGCAAGAATAGGGCGCTGGGATGTCACCTTGTCCAGCCTGTCACGGCGCCAGTCGTCGTTGTAGACAATTAAGGAGGCGACGATGCCGTTGGACAGCGCGGGATCGGTCAGCACCTGGTTGAAAGGCTCCGAGTCGCTAATCTCGGCTTGCTCGAAGCGGTAGTCCATTGTGAGATCGTGGCTTGCGCGCCAGTGCAGGTCGGCGACCAGCGTTTTGCGGTCTTCATTCATGAAGTCCTCGCCCGGGCCGAGATTCTCGACGATGCCGTCGCGCTGCGTCACGTTGTAGTTCACCTTGGCAGCGAATGTTTCACCGAGCGGCACATTCAGCAGAGTCTTCGACTGAAACTTGTCGAGATTGCCTGCCGTTACGTCCTGTCGAAATTCCACGCGCTCGACACTGGCGCGCCGGGTGATGATATTCACCGCACCGCCGGTGGCGTTGCGGCCGTACAGTGTGCCCTGCGGTCCCCGCAGGATTTCAATACGCTGCACGTCGACACCTTCAAAACCCGCCGCCACGCTGGTACCGATGTACACACCGTCAAGGTACAGCGCCACCGAGGGATCCTGCGTAATCTGCGCGTCGTTCTGGCCAATGCCGCGAATAAACAGGCGAATGGTGGTGGAGTCGGAGGGGAAGGTATTGACGGTGAAGTTGGGAATATCCAGCCCGATGTCTTCTATCTCGTCGATGCCGCGCATCTCCAGTACCTGCTGATCGAGCGCGACGATGGAGATGGGTACGTCCTGCAGTGACTGGGTACGATGCTGGGCGGTGACCAGTACCTCCTCAAGCGTCAGGGATTTATCGGCGAGGGCCGTCAGGGGTGAGCAGATTGTCAACGTGACGGCAACTGGCGCGATGGTGGGACAGGCAGTGATGGGCCTTGTTATTCGCATTCTTGCTCCTTTGCCAGTGACTCAGCCGGTAACGCATCTGGCGTCCCTATCGTGGCTGGCCGATGCTGCGGGCTACCGGTGCCCGCTCCAGATGTGACAACTAACTATAGCTCGCCCGCGGCTGCTCGCCAGTTCATGCCATGACGAATTCGGCGGGCCTTCGGGCGTTTCCAGGGGAGATGCAGTCGGCGAAAAGTTGCGCCTCGCATTGTGCGACAGTGATGATTGACCAGTGCTTCCCTGGCGTCTGGCCTGACGATTCTGGCTTCGGCCGCAAATCGACCGGTGTGTTGCCAAGTGATGGAGTGTGTCATAGGCTGAAAGGCCCGGGTTATTTATCCTCCCGTGACGGCGATCACCTCACAATGAAAAAACTGGCGTATGTGCTGTTGGTCTTGTTCACCTTTTTTGTCGTGATACGAATGGCGGCGCCGGCAATGCTTGAGCATCGCATGAATGTGGTGCTGCCACACGCGCCCTATGCCATCACGCCGGAGGCGCGTGCGCTCCATGCAAGCCTGTTCGTGGCAGACCTGCACAGTGATTCCCTGTTGTGGAGCCGAGATTTATCCCGCCGCTCTGATCGCGGGCAGATGGATCTGCCGCGGCTGCGCGAGGGTAACGTCGCGCTGCAGGTGTTTTCGGCAACCACCAAGTCGCCCGCCGGGCAGAACTATGCATCCAACACGGCGGATTCCGACAGGATTACTTTACTCGCAGCCGTGCAGGGCTGGCCGATAAAAGCCTGGGGTTCGCTGATGGCGCGTGCGCAATACCAACTCGACAAATTGCACACACTGGTCGCTGAACCAAACAACGGGCTGGTGCTGGTGCGCACAAGCAGTGAGTTTGCGCGGCTGTTGTCAGCGCGTGAGCAGGGTGAAGATGTAATGGGTGCCATGTACCTGATCGAAGGCGCGCATCCACTGGAGGGTAAACTTGAGAATCTCGATGCTCTGCAGCGCCGAGGCCTGCATTTCGTGGGTATTACGCACTTCTTCGATAATGCTCTGGCGGGCTCGCTGCACGGGCAGAGTGGTGCCGGGCTTACCGCGTTCGGGCGCGCGGTGGTAACACGTGCCGCAGAGCTGGAAATGACGGTCGATATAGCGCACGTTTCACCGGCGGCGGTGCGCGATATTCTGGCACTGTCAAATCGCCCGGTCATACTGTCCCACGGCGGATTCAAAGGTGTGTGTGATACCGACAGGAATTTGAGCGACGCCCTGATGGTGGAGGTGGCGCAAGCCGGCGGTTTGATAGGGGTCGGTTACTGGGACGGTGCTGTCTGCGACGCGACTCCACTGGGGGTTGTGCGGTCCATTCGCTACGGTATCGATTTGTTGGGTTTGTCTCACGTGGCGCTTGGATCGGACTACGACGGCACGGTAACCACTCATTTCGACACGTCTGAACTGGCCGTGCTCACGCAGACCATGCTGGATGAGGGTTTCACCGAGGCGGAAATCCGCGCGGTAATGGGAGAGAACGTAAAGCGCTTTCTGCTGGATCAGCTTCCTGATTAGTCCGTGTTAACGCGCCGCGTGTAGAACGGCTTGGGGCTGTCTTACCGCTCAAGGCTGTCTCACCGCTCAGGGCTGTCACACCGCTCAAGGCTGTCTCACCGTTCAGGGCTGCATAACAATGCGACCCATGACCTGGGCATTGGCGACACGGTTCAGGGCCGTTGGGAGTTCATCCAGTGCAACCACTGCGTCGATGTGCGGTTTGATCTTTCCCTGCTGGTACAGTGCCAGTAGTTCCTGCGTGATGGTCGCGCGGGCTGGCGCGTCGTAGGCGCCAACGAAAACACCTGCTACAGAGGCATTGCGCAGCAACAGTTGGTGGGTGTCGATGCTGCCCCAGCGTCCGCTGGCATAGCCTATCGGTAGCAGGCGTCCGCCGCTGGCAAGGCAGCCTAACGCCTGTTCAAACAGGTCACCGCCTACCGGGTCAAAGATCAACTCCGCCCCCTGGTTGTCAGTCAGGCGATTGACTTCGTCCACGAAAGAGGTCGCGCGGTAGTCAATGGTTTCGTCGGCGCCCAGGGTTCTGCAGAAGTCTGTTTTTTCGCTGCCGCCAGCCACGGCGATAACGCGTGCTCCCAGTGCCCTGGCGAGTTGGATCACGGCTGAGCCGCAACCGCCCGCGGCACCCAACACCACCACCGTGTCTCCCGGTTGCAAACCGCCGCGCGAGACCAGTGCGATCCAGGCTGTCTGGAAGGCGATGCAGAATACCGCTGCATCGACGTCGCTGATGTAGTCCGGCGCCGGGTAGACCAAGCCCTCCATGCTCATGCATTCCTCGGCAAAGCCGCCCTGCCCGAGGACGAAACTGGTCACGCCCATCACCCGGTCGCCGACGCGGACGCTGGTGTCTTCGCCACATTCCAGCACGGTGCCGCAGACTTCCTGGCCCGCGGTGAATGGCAGTTCGGGTTTGAATTCGTAGTGTCCGCGACACATCATCACGTCCGGTAGCGCCAGTGCAGCCGCGTGTACGGCGATGCGCATTTCGCCGGCACCGGGGGAGGGCAGGGCAGTGTCAGCGATGGCCAGCGCCTCTGGCGGTTCGGCGTTTTTCGTGACTTGCCAGGCTTTCATAGGCGTCTCCAGCGTGCCGCTCGGGTCTGCTGCAGGGAAGCAGACATGGAATCAGCTCAAGTGGTTTACGGTGTGGCTTGCGCGCCGCCAGTTTATAGCTGGAGGCGTAAGTTGGATTCTATTTCCAGTACCAGCCCCTTCGGAACCTGCTGCTCGCGCGCCAGTGCAGGCCACTTTGCCACCTGTTCCACCGTCTGGTCCACCACCTGGTCGATAAACTTGCGGGTAAAGCGTGGCACCAGTTTTTCCAGTGAGTAAATGTCCTCGCGGGTGAAATCGTCCCGCTTGCCATTCAGGCTCATCCAGTGGCTTTGCACCCACCGACTGTCTGGTTTGAAGCTATAGGCCAGGTCGTAAGCGGGTGATAACTGCCAGTGCTCATCAACGAGGAGAAAGGCAAAGTTTTTTGAGTGGTCGTCATGGTTTCTGGCAACAAGGTTAAACACCATGCGCTTGAGCAATTGTTCGGCGTCGCGTGCCGATAAGCGCAGCTGGCGGGCGACGCTGAACAGCTCCGCGTAGGAAAAGGAGCCGGGCTGCTGGTAATCGACGTGGGCGAGGCCGCTGAGGGTTTGCATGTGAACCTTGCGGTTGCCTTCGCGGTCAAAGCGCTGTGTGACGAAGTGGCGGCGATTGCCTTCGTCGAGCAACCGGCAGCGCATCATGTCGATGCCGCAGCGGCCCGCGATCTGCGAGTAAACGAATTCCATCGCACCGTAGCCCTGTGGATCACCGAAGGTCTGTCGGTCACTGCGGTGCTCGTGCACGCCGTCAAACTTCATCAGGTAATGTGTAAAGCCCTCCGGGATTCTGGCCTGACCACTGCGCACCTGAGTGAAATCCTCGTTGAAGGCCAGCACCGCCTTGGGGCGAGCGCCGCCCGCACTCATGCCGACTGAAAGCAGCGACAGCATCGCCTCGCGATCTTCTCTGCCGCCCTGTTGCAGCGCAACCGAAAATGCCGTCCTGTCATCAAGAATGTCCTGGGCGATTGCAACCAGTGCCTCGATCTCTATTTCAGTCGAGGCATTCAGGTTGCGTTGCCTCCTGGCCGGCGCGTATTCCAGTGCGCCCATGCCGCGCGTGCCGGTGTACTGCAATCGCTCCAGCGGTGTGATGTCCTGCGGCGATTTCCCCTGGCTGGCGATCCAGGCGTTGAGTACCGCGTTGCCAAAGTCGTCTGGCAGGGAGTCTGCCACCAGTCCCGGGAGGCCGCGGAAGCAGGTGTTATTCAATTCGGGGAAGCTGTAGATCTGACGCGCCAGTGGCATTTTCAACGGAGACAGCTCGATGCCGGCTGCAATAAATGCCGTGCTGTACTCGAACGCGCCGATGCCGTTGTCGGTATCGAAACTCAGCGCTCCCACCTCGCTGCCCGCGCAGTTAACGGTGACCACCTGCTTTACCATTCGGGCGGCTCCTGTTGTTCGCTGGAGCGCTTGCCGGAGGCGCGCTGGCGCCGTCGGCCCTGCAGTTTCGCCAGTTGAATGGGCGATACGTGCTGCACAGGCAGAAAATTATCCAGTTGGCCGGTGAGTCGCAGCGCACCTAGGATAGCAACCATGACTTCGAGTGTGACCTTTCCCTTCTCGGCATTGAGTACGGCTTTTCTGCTCACACCGGCTAACTCGGCGACCTCTGCCTGCGTCAGGTCGGCGTTCAGGCGCGCCTGCTTTAAGCGTTCACCCAGCAGT
This sequence comes from Gammaproteobacteria bacterium, assembly GCA_030426545.1. Lineage (GTDB taxonomy): Bacteria > Pseudomonadota > Gammaproteobacteria > Pseudomonadales > Halieaceae > Marimicrobium. Next base: position 1,729 of record JAUHYL010000017.1, on the reverse strand, counting down.
GCGGCGACGGCGGCCGGGGAGTCTTCTGCTAAGATCATTGGAGTCCTCCACACAAGCTTTACTAAAGTCCCCAATACGGGACTATAGAACGAATAACTGAGAGTAGAGTCCAGATTATCGGATATAACCGAGGTTAATCAAGCCGCCAGTCTTTATAATGTCCCAATAAATGGATATTAAAGTAAAAAAGTGGCTCTATATGCCAAAAAAAGGATATAAAGATCAGTCAATACGGGAGGAAAGCACATGCAAAAAGTCTGTCTGGTCATCGGCGCCGGTGCGGGCATCGGTGGAACGGTTGGCAAGCGCTTTGCCACGGCGGGCTACCACGCGGTGCTGTGCCGGCGCAGCGACGAGGAAGGGCTACTGCGGCAGGTGGCGGAAATTGAAGCGGCGGGCGGATCCGCCACTGGCCGACTGCTGAATGCCGTGGAAGAGGGCAGCATAGAAAACTGTGTGGCCGAGGTAGAAGCCGACATCGGGCCGATCGAGGTGGTGCTGTACAACCTGGGCGCGCAGATCGGCAACCGTTCGCTGCAGGAAACCAGCTACAAGAATTTTGAGTTGGGTTGGCGGCTGGGTACCTTCGGCTTGTTCCGCACCGCGTCGGTGCTCTGTCCACGCATGGAAGAGCGCGGCAAGGGTGTCATACTGGTGACCTCCGCCACGTCCGCCATGCGTGGCAATGCAGGGCAACACTCCCATGCCGCTGCGATGGGTGGTCGACGCATGTTGTGCCAGTCGCTCAACGCACAGTTTGCGTCCAGCGGAATTCACGTTGCGCACATTCTCATAGACGGGGCCGTGGACGCACCCGATACGCTGGGCAAGTTGCTGGGCGCTGAACAGTTCCAGGCATTGCGCGAGCAGCGCGGGGGCGAGAACGATGGCCTGATGCTCCCGGAGGAAATCGCCCAGACCTACTTTCATGTAGCGCAACAGCACCGTTCTGCGTGGACGCATGAACTGGACCTGCGGGCATACTCCGATCTCGCCTGGTGGAATCACTGACACTCCCAATGCTTTGACGCGGGTACCAAACTGATGGCAACACTTGAATTTGATTTTGATTTTGGCAGTCCCAACGCGTACCTCTCTTACAAGGTATTGCCGGACATACTTGCGCGCACCGGTGCGACACTGGCGTTGACGCCCGTCTTGCTCGGGGGCGTGTTCAAGCTCACCGGTAACCAGCCGCCGATGCAGGCCTTCGGTGGTGTAAAGGGGAAACTGGAGTACGAGCGGCTCGAGACACAGCGTTTCATCGCCAGGCACAAGCTCACGGCGTTCAATTTCAATCCACACTTTCCAGTGAATACGATCAGCATCATGCGCGGCCTGCTGGCGGCGCAGGAACTCGGTTGCGAAGCGCGCTATGTTGACGTTGTGTTGGCCGCCATGTGGGAAGAGGGATTGAAGATGGACGATGAGGCGGTGGTGCATGCAACGTTGCAGGCAGGTGGGCTGGATGCCGATGCCATCGTCACGTTAACTCAGACACAGTCGATCAAGGATCAGTTGAAAGCGAACACACAGAACGCGGTGGACCGGGGGGTTTTCGGTGTGCCTACCTTTTTCGTGGGCAGTGACATGTTCTTTGGCAAAGATCGCCTCGGCCAGGTCGAAGAGGCGCTAAAAAACGCCGGTTAATTCCGACAAACCTGGCGAACAGCCTGGTCTGGCCCACTGCCGGTAGCGCTATTGCGTTTCTGCCAATCGCCCGGCGTCT
>JAUHYL010000016.1 GCA_030426545.1 Gammaproteobacteria bacterium | reverse complement strand
CCATGACATCAATCTCCTGGATTTGGAGGACTGGGTGCTCAGAGCGCATGATTGATGGGACGTATGCGCCTTCATCCACATGTCTCTGGGTGATAACGCCACGGTAGGGTGCTCGGGTTATTGAGTCGTCCAGTTCCTTCTGCGCCTCGGCAAGATTAGCGCTTGCAATACCGAGCTTCGCAGCCGATACCTCAACTTGTGTGCGCCTGTCATCGAGTTGCTCGACAGAGAATGCTTGCTTCTCTCTGAGTGCGATGGCGTTTTCAAGATCGCGTACCGAGTCTTTGTACTCTGCCTCTGCCAGGCGCTTAGCCTCAGAAAGACGCAGGACATTAATCTCGAAATCTTTCTGGCGCATACGCAGCAAGGGCTGCCCTTCTTCAACACGGCTTCCAACGTTGACATAGATTTCTTCGATGAGGCCACCAACCATCGGCGAAATATTGGTGGAGCGGCGTGCGAGAATGGTGCCGGTAACAAAAATAGGCTCAGATAATGCCGCTATTTCCGGACTCGTAATCGATACTACAACGGGTGACGAGGGCTGTGGAGTAATCCCAGTACTGGTTGTGCCATTTTGGGGTTCGCCATCGCAGCCCATGAGTATCGCTGCGGCCAAAATGGGTCCCACGGTCTGCATGATGTAACGCATACTATCGCTACCAACTAGTTCGAGAGGCATCATGAATTGACAAACCGCGATACCTACAACTAAAATATTAACTGTAGTTATATTAACTAGGATAACTAAATTGTCAACGCAAGATATAGCAAGCCAACAATCAAGGCGGCAAGACCAGCCTGTTAGTACGCTAATTCACGAAATTAGTTTGATGGTCGCCCGGCTCTTTAACAGGCAGGTAAAGGACTTGGGGTTAACTCGCACACAATGGCAGGTGCTCTACCTGCTCTACATGAACGGCGAGCAGACGCAAACTAGTATTGCCGATTCCCTGATGATGGCGAAACCACCACTGGGCAAAGTTGTGGACCGACTAGAGTCAGCGGGATGGATAGCGCGACATCAGGATACTAGTGATCGCCGTGCGAAGATGGTTCGCCTTACGGATAAAATCGACCCCATGCTGAAGTCGCTTGAAGATCTGGTAGGCGATATTGGCAGAGCGGCAACGCGCGGCATGTCTGCTAAAGAGGCCAAGGAATTTTACCGTTTACTCAAATTGGTACATGCGAATTTGCTGTCGGAAAACTGAGAGTATTGGAAGTTGGACAAGATGCCAGCCGATTTGGTGGGTGGTTGTCCCGAATAGGAGAAATATACCATGTCTAATGAATTTCCATTTCTCTCTGCAGAATACGCTGCGCGGCCACAACCCTTTTGGAAGAATCTTCGAGAGACCGATCCAGTTTACTATGCGCAGGAGTATGGGTTTTGGGTTATTTCAAAGCATGAGGATATCCTCGAGATGCTCAAGGACCCATACACATACTCGTCCGCAGCCGGACCCGGTGGGGGCCTCGTAGCAGGAGAAGACGGCGAACAGCGCGATGACAATGGCGGCATGGGTTTCCTACCCTTGATTCAGCATGATCCGCCAGAACACACCAGAATTCGTTCGCTGTTTGCAAAGGCTTTCACGCCAAAACGCATCGCCGAAATGGAACCAGCGGTGGTGGAAATAGCCACAAATCTAATGGACGAACTCCACCAGAAAATTCGCAATGGTGAAGCGCTGGATCTGGTAGATGATTTTGCCAGTCCGCTGCCGGTGTATGTAATTGCTCAGATGATGGGGATTCCGTTGGAGGAACGTCATCGCTTGCGCATGTGGTCTGATTCCCTGGCCATTGGTGCTGGAGAAGGGTATTCCATTCAGCAGCAGCTCGGCTCACGTAAAGAGATGACGGAAGGCTTGAGCGAAATCATCTCTGCGGCGCGTCATAATCCACAGGCAAATACCCTTATCAGCGCCATGCTTGATGCTTCCGAGGAAGGTGAGAATCTACGTACAGAAGAAATACTAGGTTTAAGCAAACTGCTGTGGCTTGCAGGGAATGAAACAACGACCAACTTGATCAGCAACGGGGTAGTGTTCTTATTGAATCATCCCGATGTGCTGGCGGACTTGCGAAATGATAGGACATTGATTTCTGATTTCGTTGAAGAAATGTTGCGTTATGACGGCCCTGTAATGGGCCTTTTTCGAATTGCAACCAGAAATGTTGAGTTCAGAGGCAAAAACATCAGTAAGGGTGATACGCTTTGGTTGCTTTTCTCCTCCGGGAATCTCGATGCTGATACTTATGAAGCCCCAGAGACTTTTGATCTGCATCGACGCAACAAAGATCACCTAGCGTTGGGGAAAGGTATACATTTTTGCATGGGCTCCGCGCTGGCACGGCTTGAAGCGAAGGTCGCTTTCGAATGGCTCATCGATCTACTTCCTCATATGAAACTGGATTTTGAGAATGGTAAACGAATTCCTGTCCCGATACTTAGCGGCTGGGTAAAGCTACCGATGTCTGTTGATGTCGGGGCCCTTGAAGTGGCGTCATGACGGATATTGCAAAGTTTCAATGTAATACCACCTCCTCCCATGGGCAGGGTAATACTTCAGCTACCCTGCTCACAGACAGCTATTCTGCAGCACTTCGTGTATGCCTTGTGCCTCGTCGCATAAGATACAGCGGCGTCTTTATGAAATTCCCAAAAAGTTTACGAGCAGATTTGTTATGGAGGATGCAGTCAAAGAGGGAGTAGGGGGTAGTTGCGGCTTGATGTGACATTCTCATCGGCAGCTCAGCAGGATTCCCTATCTGTATTCAAAGCGAGCTCGCCACCGACAATGGCTTGAAAGAAGTGCCAAGGAAAGGAGGGGCCTCAAGCTTAACCGTAGGGTATCTACTAGAGAACACGGGTCGATACGGGGTGTAATGAGGGCGGGCCGTATCCAGGTGATCGATTTACAAGGGTCTAAATTGCCACAATTGTGGCTACGAACCAGTTGTTCAATGGATAGTAGCCAACGCTGGGGTTGTCGGCCAGCAAATTCAGGCGGGCAAGGATAGAACTGGTATAGGCATCAGCCTGTTCTAGACTCCACCCCGACAGGGTAAAGAGCCAAATTTCCTCCAAATCTCTTAGAGCGAGTTCGCGAATGAAATAGCGCTTCTTCACCCAAGAGGCTTTTTATGGAGTTTTTCCAGAAATTCCCGGCTATCAAAGTTTTCAGCAACGGGGCTGTCCTCCCCCGCCCTTAGTCGAGTCCTCAACATATCAAGCCTGGCTTCATCCTCCTCCAGCTTTCGCAGCCCGGCGCGGACTGCTTCGCTGACAGATTGAAAGCGACCCTGTTCTATCTTACTGGTGATGAACGCTTCAAAATGATCACCGAGGGTGACGGAGGTGTTTCTGGCCATGTGCGCGTACCTGAAAAACTATGTATTAAATATTAATACTGGGGATGGACCTTGTAAAGTCAGTATTTTTACGGTGCATTGAGCCTGCGAAAATAGCTCGATCGACAACGTTTACAATTCCGACAAATTTCCGACATCAGCGTGCTCAGTGGTGCGTTGTCGTGCTTGGTCGGCAACGGGCGTCGCCAGAAAAGCTATTTAAAACAATACGTTAAATTTCATTTGTTGAGCTACGAACCAGGCGGTCGCACGTTCGAATCGTGCCAGGCGCGCCAAACACGAAACAGGGTCACCCGAGAGGGTGGCCCTTTTTTGTGTTTGAAGTGTCTGGTCGAGACAACGTGCCCCGTTCGACAAATTGCGCGAGCAATTTGGACCGAGGAGCGTAGCGACGAAGCCCCGAAGGGGCCACAACACCCCACAGGGTGTTGTGGGTCAATCGTGCCACCGGAGCGCCGGGGGCAGGCCGAAAGCCGCGATTCAAGCACAAACTTCCGAGTACCCAAACAATCGTGCCAGGCGCGCCAATCAAATCAAGGTTACCCGAGAGGGTCTGACCCCTTTAGCGTCGCAACAGCCATGCGGTTGTCGAGCTATTACCCACGGCGGCGACTGCCACCCTCTACTCCACTATTCCCGGTCAATATCCCGCCGATGATCTGCACCACACTCGCCGCACATCTTGCGCAAAATCGCCATCGAACCTCAGTGGGCGTGACCGCCGGGCGAGCCGTGCCTGTTCTGGCCGGTGAAATCGAAGTGGGCCATCTCGTGCAGGAAGGGGTCTGATTCATTGTCGCCGATATCCGCGTAGTCGATGAGCTGGTAATCATTCCGCGCCGCGAAAGCTGCAGCGATCTCCGGGCCGTCACTGATCACCTCCCGCAGTGACCAGAGCGTTGTTTGCGAGGTGTTTGAGCGCCTCAATTCCTTCACCAGGTTTGTGGCAGGAAGCCATTTGACGCGCACTTTCGTGTCTTCGAAATTCGCTTCGTAGGTTTGCACTTCGTCGCAGCCGCTGCCCGATTCGCTGATCAGTTGCATGGCAGCCAGTTTACTGTCGGGCAAAATCTGCCTGATCTGTTGCCAGTGCGCCTGGTCCAACTCACTGTCAATATCTCCCGGATGGTATTCGATGCCGCGCTCGTGGCCGTCGAAATACCTCGTCAGGTAGAGCTTGTTAGCGGCGTTTGCCCAGAGTTCCGCCACGTTGTTTTCCTGGTCTACGCGCAGCACGCGCGGCCCGTCGCGCCACAGTTCAAGTTGCCGGGTTTCGGACAATTTTTCCCCGGTGTCCAGTACCCCGGTTACGTAGACTGCACCCAGGCGTGCAGGGTTGATCGCACACTCTGCCGCCGTTGCGCTCGATGTGGCCAGCGCGAGAAAGATGGAAATAAAAATATGAGCGTTCATGTTTGCCTGTGTTTTCCCGAAATAGAAGAAAGCGGGGACGCATCGTCCCCGCCGCGAAGTACCTTGAACAGGGTGAGCCTTCAGAAGTCAGTGAGCGTGGCGACGTCACTGGCCGGTTCCGCGCCAAATCTGCCTTTTTCGCTCTGACCTTTGAGTGCGGCTTGCACCAGGTTTCCCGCCTGGTTCATGACGTGGAACACCACGTTCTGCTCATTGGTGCCGAGCACTCCGTGTGCACCGGGGCCCTTGCCGTAGATCGCAATGTCTTCTCCGGCATGGGTTTCGGAACTCAGCGGCACCAGGGTCTCCTGGTGGTAGCCCTGTTGCTGGGTGTCGATGCTGGTCAGGTCCACCCGGCCGCTGAAGGGGTCGGAGCCGTAAATCGCATCGGAGTCGGTCTCCAGGCCGAAATCGGCAAAGCCGCGTCCATTCGTGTAGCCCAGCGTGGTGTAGGGGAGGCCGTCTGCGGCCAGTTGCGGTTCGGTATTACCCACAGCGACGACTTTGCCCAGGATGTTGTTACCGCGCTTGGCATAGCCCGCGATGGTGAATACGTGGCTGTGGTCAGCGGTGACAATGATCAGGGTGTCCTTCATGTTGGCCTTTTTGACTGCCGCCTCGATGGCCTGCGCAAACACGATGGTGTCGACCAGGGCACCGGATGCATTGCCCGCGTGATGTGCGTGGTCGATCCGACCGGACTCCACGGTCAGGAAATAGCCGTTCTCGTTGTGTTTGAGAATATCGATCGCCTTGGTCGTCATTTCGACAATAGACGGCTCGCCCAGGATGTCGTTTTTACGGTCAGCCTCGTACTGCATGTGGGACTCGTTGAACAACCCAAGTACCTGCGAGTGCTTTCTCGGCCTGATTGCGTCGAATCCCGCCTGGTCCACCACAAACTTGCCGTAGGGATGCGCTTCCACCCATTCCGCCGTCAGATCGCGCCCGTCGGTGCGGTCGCCTTCCGCCCCGGAGCCGAAGGGCTTCTCGATGTTGTAGGTCTCGTCCTTGGGCAGGAAGTGGCGGCGGCCACCACCGAAAATTACGTCGATGCCGTCGACATCTGCCCACGGGTAGCGTGCCTCCAACAGGTTTTCAAATTCGACCAGCTGAGTGGCGATGTCAATACAGCCCTGATCGATGGCTTCCTGGGGCATGTCGGAGTCGTCTTCCCAGTTGCGGTCCGCAGACTTGGCATAGGCAGCTGCCGGGGTGGCGTGTGTGATGCGAGCGGTGCTGACTATGCCTGTGGCTTTGCGCGCCATTTCTGCCAGTTCCAGCGCGGTCGTTAGCTCGGTACCGGGAACGGAACTGCAATCGCCGCGCTCTACGCGTGCGTCCACGCCGATGACACCGACGTCTGTTTTTACACCGGTCATCATCGCGGTCATTGTCCCAGCGGAATCCGGCGTCTGCGCGTCGACGTTGTAGGTCTTGGCCAGGCCGGTCCACGGAAACATGTCAAAGCTGAGGTTGTTTTCCTCACCTTGCATTCCTTTAAGTTGGCCTTCCAGGATGCGCGCAGCTGTCACTGTGGAAACGCCCATCCCGTCGCCGACAAACAGGATGACGTTCTTCGCTGCGCCCACCTTCCTGGCGAGTTTGTTTTTTGCTTTGACGTTTTTCTGGCCTTCTATGTACCAGGTACTGTTCTTCTGATACTCGGGAATGACCTCGGGTTGGCCCAGTGCGTGATTTGTACCGGCGATGGCGATAACGCCGGCCAGGATCTTTCTTTTCAGGTTCATGATTTTCTCCGTTGGGTTCGAATGCTGAGGTGAACGTGGCGTCTTCCGCCCGCGTAGTAACGATGAGCGCTTTTTGTGTACTTGAAGTGAACGTACCGTGACGTTTGCTTGACGTTCTGATGACGGTTTAACTGCAACAGTCACCGCGTCCTCGCATCGGTATCCGGCTCTGGCCTCTGGTGGAGCTACTGCGGAGGAACTGGTGCAGTTGATCAGCAAACGCGTGGGCGCTGTCTGGAACGACAAGGCTTACTGGAACAGGACGCTGAGAGCTCCTGGCTGGACCTAGACCACGCTGAAGACACGGATGCCATGCCCCAGATCCTGGGCAGTTCCGTCTCCTACCGGATCGCCGCCGGCCCGCAGCAAGGGCGCAAGGCCTTCATGATCCGCACCATCCGGCCACTGGACCGACCTGATCCCGCGCTAGAGCGGGTGGCCAAGGCCAATGGCTTCTCACTGCACGTGGGGGTGAGTTGCGAAGGGCATCAGAAGGACAAGCGGGAGAGGTTGTGCCGGTACATCGCCCGTCCTGCCGTTGCCGTTCCTCGCCTCTCGCTCAGTTCTACCGGCAAGGTTCTCTATACCCTGAACACGCCTTACCGGGACGGGACGACCCAGGCGGCATTGGATCGGGGCGGCCATCCGCCAGTGGATTTCATTGCGCGATTAGCGGCCCTCGCCCGAGGGCGGTCCGACCCAAACCTGGGGCCAACCTCACCCGCTACCATGGCGTTCTTGCTCGGGGCGGCCATCCGCATAGACATTGAGGTTTGCAGCCGCTGCGGTGGTTCGGTCAGGGTCATTGCGTGTATTGAAGATGAGGACATTATCGACAGAATCCTGGCACATCTTTGCGAGAAGGAACAAAACATCCTCACTCTCCCGCTGCTGGTGCCACCCACCCGAGCCCCGCCGGGCGCGTTGCCCCTTTTCGCGGGGAAGGGCGCGCGGTAGCAGAACCCGTTTTTTTATAGATCTACAGCAGTGACGCCACTGAATAACAGATTGGTATAGGTTCCTGTGTCCTGCGGTCTGGAAACGACCACAGAAGATCGGCAATTTGGACAATGCAAGCGCGATTTCAGCAAACCCCGCGGCCATGCAGAGATCAATTCCTGCAGAGCAGCGGGATATTGGAAAGAAATTTTTTCCACTCTATGCAGTTTGTTTTTCTTATACTTATACTTCCGTTCGACTCCGATTACGTACCATCCCGCTAACTCCAGGCTAAATCGCACCGTGCCTTATTTTGTGCAGTTCCGAGGTGTTTTTCGGGAACTGTGAAATACCCGCAAGATTTCAATTCGTTCCAGTCGAGGTCTTACACGATACGGAACTATGTAGCGGGTATCTGGCACAAAGAGCTCGCGAGTACCGTGAATGCGACCTGGGTGGCCAAGAGCAGGATTATCAGCCAGAAGATTCACGGACTGGTGGATTCGCTGCACGACAAGCCTTGCGGCCTGGGGATCGTCTTTGGCAATGTAGTCTGCTTCCTGGTCGAGGTTTTGCAGGGCTTTAGCCAGCCACCTAACCTGCATCTACTCCCCACTTCGCAAAGGTCTGCTTAACCTCGCTCTGGCTGGCAAATTCGCCGGCATCGGCTTCTTTAAGTGCCTGCTGTATTTCCTGGACCTGCCATTCATTGAGTTCAATGAATTCCCTAATGGCCTCTGCGGCGAGAAATGACTTTGATCGCTGCGTCACGGCGGCGAGCCGGTCTAATTGTTTTTTGAGATCATCGTCAAGACGGATCGTCATTGTCGTGGACATAAAACCACCGTGGGGTTGTATTGACGTGTACACATCATAGCACATGAGATTGCCTGGTCTTGATCCAACTGGTTGTCACTGCCGGACTTTTGCCGGGTTGAGTCCTGCGCGGTTGTGCATGGTGGTGCAGTTTGCAACGGGCGATCTACAGTAAAGTTAAATAAAAACAATAAGTTAAGATTTCAAATAATAACTACGAAGCAGGCGGTCGCACGTTCGACAAATTGCGCGAGCAATTTGGACCGAGGAGCGTAGCGACGAAGCCCCGAAGGGGCCACAACACCCCATAGGGTGTTGTGGGTCAATCGTGCCACCGGAGCGCCGGGCCAGGCCGAAGGCCGCGATTCAAGCACAAACTTCCAAATACCCAAACAAATCGTGCCGGCGCACCAACGACCACCGTCTACTTTAATGATCCCGGTCAATACTGCATTGGCGATCCCCATTATTCTCACCGCACGACTTGCGTAGAATCGGCGTCGCCCCCCAAAGTAGCCGCTGGCTGAGGTTGCCCCGCGATCCCGGTGCGCTCAGTGTCAGTGCGGGGTAATCCAGCCCCAGGAAATGACGGAAATGAAGATGCAGCGAATACCGATGTTGGTTTTTCTGGTGGCCCTGGCCATCGTTGGTGTCCGTGCCGGCGAACCTGCATTGGGAACCGGCGCACAGCTGCTTGCGCCGTTCAAGCGGGATCTTCAGCAGGCCCTGAAAGCTGGGCTGGGCGAGGGGCCTGAGGCCGCCATCAACGTTTGTAAACTTGAAGCGCCAACTATTGCAGACGCACTCTCGATCGATGGCGTACGGATGGGTCGGACCAGCCAGCGCCTTCGTAACCCGGCCAACGGTGGTCCCGAATGGGTCGCTCCGATCCTGCAATCCTACTCGCTCAACGCGGCAGAACGGCAGCCACGCACCGTTTCCATCGCTAGTGGTCGGTCAGGGTACGTCGAGCCAATTATGGTGCAACCGATTTGCCTTACCTGCCACGGCGAGCGCCTGTCGCCTGCCGTCAGCTCGCAACTGCGCACGGCCTATCCACAGGATCGCGCAACCGGGTACAAGGTCGGAGACCTGCGAGGGGTTTTCTGGGTTGAGTTTCCGAACTGAGTCCGGCGCTCTGCGCAGGGTTGCGGTTAGCCGGTTCGTCTTTGCCTGATCAAGGTATCCGGCGAATCAGAACGTCACGCTTTCGCCCTTCTCCGGGATATGGGCGTCCCAGCCGGCCCCGGCGACATGCTTCTGCAGCGCGCGTTTGGCCGAGTCCTCGCCGTGAACAAGGCACAGTTTCGGGCGGCGTGCCTTGAAGTGCTCAAGCCATTGCAACAGTTGCGATTGGCTGGCATGGGCCGAAAAGCCCCCCAGGGTGTGTATCTTCGCGTTGACGCGAATCTTGTCACCGCCCAGATTAAAGGTTTTGGCGCCATCGACCAGTGCCCGGCCCGGCGTGCCGATGGCCTGGAAGCCGACGATCACCACATGCGCATTGCGGCGCCAGATGTTGTGCTTGAAATGGTGCCGAATTCGGCCGCCGGTACACATCCCGCTGCCGGCGATGATGATCGCCCCGGCTTCAATCTTGTTCAACGCCATGGATTCTGCAGTAGTCGTTGAGTAGCGCAGTACCGGCAGAAAGGAGTGCAGACTTCGCTGCGTATCGCGCCCCATCGCCCTGCGGTCTTCTGTGTTATAGACATCCTGGTACCGGTGATAGATCTCGGTTACCGCGATCGCCATGGGGCTGTCGAGGTAAACCGCCTGGTGTCTCAGTCTGCCTTTCTGGTAGAGCTCGCCGAGCCGGAAGATGATCTCCTGTGTGCGTCCGACGGCGAACGAGGGAATCAGGATATTGCCGCCGTTCTGTGAGGCGTCTTCGATGATCTCCTCGAATTCCACCAGGGTCTCATCGAGAGGCCGGTGGTTGCGGTCTCCGTAAGTGGATTCGAGCATGAGCAGGTCAGCGTCCTCCACGATCGCCGGGTCGGCCAGCAGTGCTGCACAGCTATTGCCAAGATCGCCGGAGAAAACCAGTTTTTTCTCCGCGCCCTGCTCGGTAACGAACAGCTCGACAATGGCAGAGCCCAGGATATGGCCCGCGTCGCGGAAACAGACGTCTACACCCTCTGCGACGGTGTGCCGCTGCCCGTAGTCAATGCCGTCGCATTGCTTCAGGGTTTCTTCGACGTCTTCCAGCGTGTAGAGGGGTTCCAATTCTTTTTTCCCCGACCGTCTTCGCCGCTTGTTCTCCCACTCAACGTCGCGCTGCTGCAACGAGGCGGCATCCTTGAGCAACACTTCCAGCAAGTCGGCGGTAGGGGATGTCATGGTCAAGGGGCCGGCGTAGCCTTCGGCGACCAGTTTCGGCAACCGGCCGGAGTGGTCCAGGTGAGCGTGCGACAGCACCACCGCGTCCAGCGCATCGACCGCAAATGGGAATGGCTCTTCATTGGCCCTTTCCTCTTCGCGACTGCCCTGGAATAGCCCGCATTCAAGCAGCACGGTCGCTGTTGAGGTCTGCAGTAGGTAGGCGGAGCCGGTAACCCCGTCAATCGCGCCGTGAAAAGTGAGTGTTGCCATCGTCGTTCCCGGGAAAAAGAGTCATGTTTGAAGCAGCGTAGAACTGGTTACTACTTTAGCGACGATTGCCCCTCGGTTTCCATGATCTCTGTCGGGTTCTCTTCGTCTTCAAGTTCTGTCGCAGGTAGCTCTGTCATGGGCTGAAGGCCGCTCAGCAGTTGTATGGCCTTGGTCAGTTGACGCGCCATGCGCCGTATGTGGCTGTTCTGGTCGACAATGGTCATCATGTCGTTGATCGGGAGGCGCTGCTGGGCTCCGGCCAGCAGTAGCGAGGCTTTCACATCCTCGTATGCCGCCTGCATTTCGTCCTGCTGCTGCCTCAGTGATTCGGTGGAAAAGTCTGTCCGGGTCAAGTCTGCAGCGTCGACAAGATTGGCGACCTTTGCGCGGAAACTGGCAGCGCTTGCCATCAGCACTTCATCGCTGGGCGCAGACGACGGCGCCTCACTGCGGATGATCTCCATGCTCTGCTCCGCACTGGCCATTAAATGCTGTGTGCCTCGCAGCATCCCGCTGAGGCGGGCAGATACCTCCTCGCTCATGGCTTTGCGCTCCAGGCGGGCAATAAACTCGAATACCCGGTGTGACAGCCTGAGGAGAATGGCGTGGTCGTGGTTAATGGCCTGGTTGCGCGCGCGCTCATGGCTGAGTGCGGCCAGGGCCATGCGACGGCTGATTGCGGCGACTCGCATTAACTCCAGCGACAGCGCGTGCAGGGCCAACTCGGGAGAAACCAGAATATTTTTATCCAGGTACTTCGGCTGCGCTTCCTTTTCTTCCTGCGTCACAAACCGTTTCTCAAGGAAGTCGGCCAGGCGATTGTTCAACGGAAAAATCAGCAGTACACCCAGGATGTTGAATACCGTGTGGAAGAGTGCCAGCGTAACCGCCGGAGCGGTGGCCAGGCCCAGCGCGGAACTGGTGCTTTCGACTACCCAGAAAAGCGCCGGGAGTATCAGCAGCGCGACGATCCCCGTGCCGCCGTTGAACAGGATGTGCGCGCAGGCGACGCGTTTGGCATTTGGGGTTGCACCAATGACGGCGATCGCAGCGGTCGACGTGGTTCCCAGGTTGGCACCGACCACCATCGCCGCTGCCGCGTACAGGCCGATCACGTTCCCGGTCGCCGCAGTGAGGGTAATGGCGATAGCGGCGCTGGATGACTGCGTCAGCAACGTAATCAGAAATCCCGCCACCAGGAACAGCAGAATCTCCTGCACTCCGCCCACAGTAAGTGTTCCCAGTTCGACTGATAACAGCAGGCCATCGAACGCATTTTTGAGCACATCGACACCGATGAAGAACAGGCCGAAACCGGTGAGTGCCAGGCCGATCGACGCGCGGCGTCTTTCGCCGCCGGTGAGGCGCAGCAGCATGCCTACGCCGATGATGGGCAACGCAAACGCCTCGATGTTTACCTTGAAGCCGATGATGGCCACCAGCCAGCCCGTCATGGTTGTCCCGATGTTGGACCCGTAAACGATGCCCAGTGCCTGCCGCATGGAAATCAGGCCGGCATTGACGAAACCAATCGTTGCAATGGTGACTGCGCTGGAGGATTGTACGATGGCGGTGATGGTCAGCCCGGTAAATACGCCGTGTGCGGGCGATCGCGTCCACCTGGCCAGCAGGTTGCGCAGGGACAGGCCAGCCGCAGCTTTCAGGCCCTCGGTGATCATGCTCACTGCGAGCATGAACAAACCCAGGCCACCGGCGAGCATACCGGCGATGAGAAGGCCGTCATTCATCTGCTTTGCTCACTCTGCACTCAGCTTGTGAGGATGACCGGACAGGAGGCGCGGCCAAGAATGTGGCTGAGTGTTTCCCGGTTGGCGTCGCTTGCCGCGAGTATGTACCCCAAAGGCGATGAGGTGCTCGCGCACAGGCGCGACGCCTCTGGCAGGGAGACGGGTCTGACGACGGTGTTCCGGCTGTTGCCAAGTTGTCCCGCCAGGCGGTCTACCGCGCCGGCCTCCGAGCTGTTGTCCATTAGCAGTAGTACCTCGTTGCGCTGACGGGATATCAGATTCAACAGCACTTGCAGAGTAGGCAGTATGCTTGCACAGTCATTCGCCAGCACCAGGATTCTGGCCGGGGCTTGCCCCGATGCCCGGGCCTGGCCCGGCTTGCCTACTATGACGAGATCGGATGCTTCGCGGTCAGTCCTCTCCAGCACCTGGCGCTGCCCGCTGACCGTAGATACGGACCAGGGTATTGAGTGGCTTTCCGCCTGTTGCGCCAACAGTGATCTGAACCGCGCCTGGAAGTTGCCGAGGCTGCGCCGCAACTGCTGGTGTTCGAGTCTTCGCGTGCGCCCCCCAAGCAGCATCACCTCTTCGCTGAAAGGAAGCCCCGCGGTTTGCTGCAGGTCCGGGTCGTCGACGCACATACCGTGCAGTGCGGCCCGGCGCGCGCCTGCCATCGCGACTGCCACTTCCAGTGATGCAACCAACTGGCTGTGAATATCCACCACGACCAGCACGCGGTCCGTGCTGTTGGCCTGGTCATTTGCCGTGGCGTTATTCATCGTCGGGCCGTGGTGAAGATTTTCCTTCCCCGGCGCTTTGATCCGCGAACGAGCGATGAATTGCCTGGAATTCGGCAATGCGATCCATTACCCGACGGTTAAAAGTGCCCTCGGCAAATCCGTCAGCGGCGTCGCCCGCCGCCAGCCCGCACAGCCGTGACATGACGTCCTCCACGTGGCTCGCGGTGTAAATGTGAAACCGGCCGCTCTCGACGG
This sequence comes from Gammaproteobacteria bacterium, assembly GCA_030426545.1. Lineage (GTDB taxonomy): Bacteria > Pseudomonadota > Gammaproteobacteria > Pseudomonadales > Halieaceae > Marimicrobium. Next base: position 49,000 of record JAUHYL010000016.1, on the reverse strand, counting down.
CTTCACGCACATCGCGTTTGAGCATCAGGTGCGCCTGGTTTGTCGCCGGGATAATAACGCCCTGGTCGCCGGTTAAGCCGCGCGCGGCGCAGATCTCGAAGAAGCCCTCAATTTTCTCGTTGACGCCGCCAATTGCCTGCACATCACCAAACTGGTTCATGGAACCGGTTACGGCTATGTTCTGTGCCAGGGGAATCCGGGCGATTGCGGACAGCAGGACGCACAGTTCGGCGCAGGTGGCGCTATCCCCGTCAACGCCGCTGTAGGACTGTTCGAACACCAGACTGGCCGACAGGGGCAGGGGACTTTCGCTGGCATACTTGTCTGCCAGGTATGCGGACAGGATCAGTACACCCTTGCTGTGGATTTCACCACCGAGCTTGCTCTCGCGCTCTATGTCGACGACCCGTCCCTTGCCAAGGCGCGCGGTCGCCGTAATCCGGGCGGGCGTGCCCACGTGGTAATCACCCTGGGTCAGTACGGACAGGCCGTTGACCTGGGCAATCCTGCTCCCGGTGGTGTCGATCAGGCGGAGATCGCGCAGCACCTGCTCATTGAGCAGTTCCTGCAGCCTGCCACGCCGGTTGCGATGTTCCTCTATCGCTTTGACTACGTCATCCCTTTCGATGGCACTGTGGCTGTTGCGCCGGGACCAGTAGTCAGATTCCTGCAGCAGCAGGCCCAGGCTATCCTGGTCCAGGGACAGCTTCTTGCTGTCGCCGGCCCAGCGTGCTGTCTGCTCGATAATGCGTTGTACGGCCTCGCGCGTAACCGGCTGCAGATGGTCTTCCTGTTGGCAGGTAGCGATCATCCGGGCGAAAAGGTGCTGGTTCTCTGCGTCCCACGGCATATCGGCGGAAAAGTCAGCTGCCACGTGAAACAGCTGCCGAAACTCCGGGTCGTAGTGGTTCATCATGTAGTAAATAAAAGGCTCGCCCAGCAGGATAACCTTCACATCCAGGGGAATGCACTCTGGTTCCAGCGAAATCGTACTGTTGAGGCTCAGCGTTTCCTGCAGCGACGCGATCTTCACCTGCCTTGAGCGCAGGGCCTCCTTGAGGCCCTCCCAGGCGTACATATGCGTCAGCAGTTTACGCGCCTCGATAATCAGGTAGCCACCGTTCGCGCGGTGCAGGGCGCCCGGCTTGATGAGTGTGAAGTCAGTGAGAAGCGTGCCCATCTGCGATACGTACTCGACCCGCCCAATCAGGTTCTGGTAGGTCGGATTGTCCTCGAAGACGATCGGCTTGCCGCTTTCCTGTGCGTTGTCTACGAGCACATTGACGGCAAACATGGTGAAGGACTTCGCGTGGGGCTTGGCAAACTCGGTTTCCAGGCTGTCCTGTCCCGGGAGAAAGTCCTGGGCGTTTTCAATGGCGAAACTTTTGGCTTCAGCCAGGTACGAGAGGATCTGTTCGTGTTCCCGGTACTTGTTTTCAAGCCACGCGACAAACTGTTCCACCGTGAGCTGCGTCACCTCCTGGTCCAGTGCCTTGATGCGATGGCTGGCTTCGCGCTTCAGCATCGGCAGGTGTACCACGACTTGTTGCAGCTCTGTCTGCAGCTCGGCGATCGTGGCCTGAATCGCTTTTTGCTCGTCCTCCCCGAGTTTGGAAAATTCCTCCGGTGTGATGACCTTTTCGTCTTTCATGGGCGCCAGTGTGTAGCCTGTAGGCGTGCGGATCAGTGCTACGTTGCGCTCCTTCGCCTGTGCGCCCAGCTTGCTGAATGCGGCCTCGTAGCGCTCCGCCATTTCAGCTTCGATTTCCTGGCGGCGGTTCTGGTAGTCCTCACTCTGAAAAGTTGAGGGCAGGGAGGTTAAAAGATCCTCAACGAGCTGCAGCATGTCCGCGGATAAGGCAGTGCCCATGCCTGCGGGAAGCTGCAATAGCCGAGGCTTGCCCGGGTCTGAAAAATTGCTGACGTAGCACCAGTCGTAAGGGGTGAAGCCATTGGTCTCCTGCCTGTTGAGGACATCGCGAACCAGTCGATGCTTGCCCAGGCCGGCGGCGCCGAACGCGAACACGTTGAACCCACGCCGTTGAATATCGACACCGAATTCGAGTGCGTCCATTGCGCGCAACTGCCCGGGAGGCCGTTCCAGGGGCTCCAGTTCAGTCGTTGTTGCGAACTTACTGCCAGTCAGCTCGCATTGTCGGTACAGTGCCGACGCGGAGAGCTCGGTAAGTGCCATGCGAGGCCTGCTCAACGATAAGGAAAGCGAAAAAAGTCAGGATAAGCTGCCTGCAGGGCGTGAGACTTGACGCACATCAAGCGTCTGTTTGATCCGCCGGGCCATTCGGCGTCAGGTGTAATTCCTCGGCTTGCTAGGGTTCATCGGCCAACGCTTTGAGTTGTTGTTCAACGGCCTTGAGCGACGCCAACAAGTCCTGTTTTCTCTGCTTGTCACCGCTTTTGCTTTCACTGAGCTCGCGAATCTGTTCTTTAAGGCCGGCGCGTTCCTGGCTTAGCCGCCCGGTCTCCGTGGCCTTGTCGAACACGATTTCTTCTGCCTTCACGCGCTCGTTTGAAGCGTCCGGCTCACTGGTTTCGGGAATAATCGTTGTCTCCGCTGACTGGGTGATATGTCGCGTAATCGTGGGCGATGCGATTTCAAAGCCCGCGTCATGCAGCTTGTCCAGCAGCTGGCGGTTCAGCTCCGAGCGCGCCGTCAGCGCGCTCTGCACGTCGGCCAGCAGACCGCATACCTTGTAGCTTACCGAAAAGTCCTGCAGCGCCACGATATGAATATAGGGGTCAGAGAGTCCGGCGTCTTCCGCTGCCTTGAGCATCAGTGGCTCAACCTGGCTGTACCCCAGCTCATAGCCCAGGGAGACCGTGGCGGAAATAATCACGCCTGAACTCCTGACCACGGTCACCGGCTGGTTGATAAAGGTGCCGTTGGGAATCGCGATCAACTCACGGTTTTCCGTCTGGATTTCGGTATCGAACAAACCACGCTCTGAAACCTTGCCATACATTTCGCCGACGCGGATGAAGTCTCCCACGTTGAAGGGTTTGGTGACGCGCAACATGACGGTGGCCATGAAGTTCGTCACGAACGGGGCCGCCGAAAGGGCAATGACGCCAGACAGGACGAGGCCGAGCAGACCCAGTACCTGGTTGCGTGTGGATTCGGGCAGTGGCGAAACGACGATAACCGCGACCAGGGTAGATACGGTCAGCAGCAGTAACACGAGCTGCCGCGGCAGCCTTGCTTCACTGCCCAGGCTCTTGTGTCGGGCCAACAGGAAATAGTGCCCGGCGCTCAGAAGGGTGGCGCCGCCCAGGGCGACGAGGAAGAGCGGCAGGTATAACCCGAGAGGGGTATCGGGCACAGCGTGTCCTTTTGTCAGCGGGGCTTCGGGGTGCGTTATCCGCTAATCCTACTACTTTATTGGTCGATGCGTCATGCAGCGATGACAGCTTGCGCGCACCCGTTCAGCGGCGTGCGAGATGGGCAGCGGGAGACAGGCGCGCTATGATAGCAGTGGTATGTCGAGTGAACGCATGCCGCGACTTTTGAGAGGTGATGCATGAGCGATACGGATAAGTTTGAAGACAGCATTGAAGATGCGTTTGACGCATTGAAGCAACAGCGCGATGAATTGCGCTTGAAGTTGCACCTGGCCAGCATGGAGGTCAGGGATGAGTGGGATGAACTGGAAGGTCAGTGGGACAACCTGGTGGCAAAGAAAGATCAGTTAAAGCATGATCTGGAGCCTACCGTGGCGGATGCGACAGTCGCCTGGTTGATGCTCAAGGACGAGATCAAGGAAGGCTACAAGACGATTCGAGACCGGCTGGCGGACTGATTGTCTTGCTCCGTCGGCGAGCACTGCCCGGGTGTTGCGGGCAGCGCTCCTGAACAGCCGGTTTGCCCTGTCGCGCCAATGTCTGCAGCAGCCTTGAACCGCGAGGCTATACCGTCTCGCGAACCAACCCGTCTACAATCGCCTCCATGATCCGTTCAGCATTCGCAGCCACCGTCAGCGCGGGGTTTACCCCGGCGGCACTGCCGGGAAGCAGGCTCCCGTCCACCACGAACAGGTTGCGATAGCCGTAGAGTTGTCCCAGCGTGTCGCAGGCGTCATTCATGACGGCGCCCCCCAGCGGGTGCCAGATCTGGCCTTCGATAAACGGCGCCGCAGCGCCACCGTTGCTGCCGACGATGCGCTCAAAGCTGGCCTGTTGCGCCAGGATCGAGGGCGTACCCGCGTCCGACTCCCAGTCAATGACCGTAGCGTCGGTTTCGCTGTTGTACAGCAGTTGGCCGGTTCTGTCCGGGACAGCCATCGACATCTGCAATTGTAACGGCGCAATACTCACGGGAGAGTGCATGAACGTCACTGTGTGCGCCGGGTTTGATGTGTCTGTTGCTGCAATGCAGGCAGGGCCGCCCTGGGCGCCGGTACTGACATCGGGGTGCAACTGGGCCAGCAGCAGGTCGCCGTTTGTGCCCCAGCCGGACCCGACCCGATCATTTGCGCCGCGCAGTTCCCCCGCGTGCTGGCTTTTGAGCAATAGCCTGGTGGTATTCATTGAGCCCGCAGCCATGAACAGGTAATCAGTGACCAGTTCGTACTCCTCGAGCACCTCGCCTTCAGCGCTGATGCGGCGGCACACGACGGTGTAGCCCGAGGGTGTGCGCTCGCGAATAAGTTCAACCTCGGTCAGGCTGCGAATCGCAACGTTTCCCGTGGCGACGGCATCGTGAAGATAGTTTTTGTCGGTCGACAGCTTGGCGTTGCTGTTACAGCCGAATGCATACTCTCCAATGCTGGCCGCGGCGGGAACCTCGCCGGTGATCTCCTGGCGAATGATGTCCCAGTCGAATCCTGTATGGGGGCGCCGAACCTCGTAACCCAGCGCGCTGGTGTCTTCGATGAAAGTACGGTGGGCGGCGTAGTTGGGCGAAGCCAGCACATCGTCAGGAATGGGCGCAGCGCCCAGCGTTGCCAGCACCCGGCGATAGTAGATGTTGTCCATATCCTGGAAGCTCAGGTAGGGGAATACCTGCTCGAACTCCTTCTGGGCCGGTTGAATCAACACGCCGCCGTACACCAGCGAGCCGCCGCCCAGACACGCCCCACACACTGCCGCCACGTTTTTTCCCGGTATGGTTTCCAGCAGGCCCGCATAGCCTGACTGGCCCGCATTGCTCGAGCCGGAAGAGGGTATGGACCATGTCCCACGGCGGTCAAAGTTTGTCGTCGTAGGAAAGGTGTCGGGCCCCGTCACGCTCCACTGCTGACCTCGCTCCAGCACGATAGTAGAAATGCCCGCCTGACCCAGCCGCAGCGCCGCGACAGAGCCTGCGAATCCTGAACCGATAACAATTGCTGTGCGTTCGCCTGTTGCCGGACGATCAGAATGATCACTGCAACCAAGCGGGAGAAGTGTGCTGGCTGCGAGTAAAGAGGAGCGTTGGATGAATTTACGTCGAGAGGTGGTCATTGAATCAGCCGTTTATCATTATTCGAGGCGCTGATCATAGCAAGTGTTGCACGCTGATTCTCGTCGTTGTGGGCGTGGCCCTTTGTGCTCACTGACACGTGGTAAAACAGGCCCAGCGGCCCCGGTGAAGCCGCTGGGAGGAAAGAGGTTAGTGCGCCCGCGCCCCGCTCACTTTCCGCGATCAGGCGCTGGCCGGTCGCGCCGTTCGTGTGCACCACGACTCGCCGGCCGCCGCACTTTTGAACCGGGATCGCTGTTGCGAATCCGCGGGCAGTGCCGCGTGCTCTTCAGATATGTTTGCAGTGCGTTTTCGAACCTCGACATGGTTCCTCCCTTGTTATGCGGCAAGCCGCGACATTAACCAGACCAGTTCTACTTCCGCCGGTCGCTCAAAATATTCCTGGGGTGAGTCACAGACGTCATCAAGATGTTCCCGGGATACCCTGCAGGCAATCGCGAGTTCGTCTTCCTCGGCAGGTTTCGCCTCCAGGGCTGCGCCATTGAAGCGCAACTGGTAGCAGGCGTGCGTTTGCGTCGGGTCTTTGGCAAACACGGCGACGCCGAATGGCTTGTCGACGGGCAACTGCTGCAACTGTTGGGCGGCTTCCTGCCGCTTGTCATCGTCGTCTTCGTGAATGACTGCATTGACCAGCCCGACCGTTGCTTTGAACGCTTCGTCGGTGCTTCGATCAACTTTCTCTTTACTGCTCATTGCTACCTCCTTTTATCCAGGGATCGAGCCCTGTGCCATAGTGGTTTCAAATAACGTGCCAGCGTTGGGAAGAAATCTGAAAAGGCGCTAACCCACTGAAAATCGGCTGCTTTCAACGATGCGCTCGCCGTTGCCGCGAAGACTTGGGAGAAATACCGGTACCGTAAATGTAAGACCTGCGGAAAAATGTAGAATCTACAATCTCGTAGTGATCGCTGTCGAAGCGCCACCGGATTGATCCGAAAATTTGCCCGCCTCATGTCCGCGAGAACGTTTCATCGAAATTCACAGTCGCCCGCCGAAGCTTCATGCTCAGAGCGAGCGCATTCATAACCCCGGTCGTACTCTAACCCCATCGCCACATGCAATCCGACATGCGGCGCAATCGGGAAGGAATCGACATGCAGATCAAACGAACGATTGTCACAGTGGTGTGTGCCACGTGCCTGGTAGCGATCAACCTGTACGAGGCCTATGAGTTTTCACAGCAGTTGTTGATGTATTTGAGTGCTGAGGGAGACGCCTGTCTGGCGCTACAGCCCGGCGTACAGGATCTCGCCAGCTTTCTGCTTGAGCGCGGCGCTAGACGCACCTGTTGATCGGGGCTATCTTCCACGGGGTAAGGTGGCCTGCGAAACAGCGTTGCGTCGGTCCTGGCCGAACTTACCCCACGCGCTTTAAAGCACCAAAGGTGAACAGGATATGGAGATACCCGAGGCCTCGTCGGCCCAATCCGTCGGCCAGGAATTTGCTAACAGGTGGCTGCCTCGTTTTACACCGGCGGCGCTTGAGACGGCCTATCTTGACGAGAGCTACCGGAATCGCATTCTCACCGTTCGGGTAGGTCTCCTGCTGGCAGCGCTGCTTTTTCCAGCAGTGGAGCCGCTTGCCCGAATCCAGTTACCGGAGGCTATACACAGCCTTGATCATGCTGTCCGCTGGTATTTCCAGACGCCTCTCATACTGGCGACATTTCTGCTTACGCTGGTTTTGAAGCAACCGCGGATAATAGAGGTGGCGATCCTGACATTGTTGATCGCCATCTCCGTGTCGACCTCGGTATTGTTGCAGCAGGGTGGTCCGCAGGCGCTGATCTTTTATGAACTGGCGCTCTTCCAGATCATGGTGTTCGGGTTTCTGGTGCTGAGTTTCCGCTTTCGCATCACGCTCGCGGCGGTGTCAATCGCTGTCGGCGCACATCTCTTTGTCATCAGGGATCTTGGTACTGTCGTAACCCAGCAGGGAGTGACAGTGCCGCCTTTCCAGGGGCCACTGTTCTTTCTGCTGATACTTGCCTACGCAGGCTACAGCATTGATATGTCGTCGCGACGCATGTTTCTGTCCAACCGTGCGCATGACGTTGCCTACAGGGAGCGAATCGCCATCCAGAACGAGCGCAACCAGTGGTTGCGCGTGATCACTGACTTTTTGCGTCATGAGCTCAAGAACGCTCTCATTGGCGTGACCTCGTCCCTGGAGTTGATCAATCGAAGGAATGCGGACAGGGCGCTGGACAAATACATCAAGCGCGCCGACGAGAGCAGTCGCTTTATGAAGCGGCTGCTGGAGGAGGTGAGTGCCTCAACCAATCTAGAGTCCGCACTTTCGCAGATTAATGCCGAGCAGATTGACCTGGGCGAGCTTGTCAGAGAGAAGCTGGAAGATTACGCGGTCTCGTATCCCCAGCACCGATTCGAGATTCAGGCCGCGGCGCCAGCGCCGGTCATGTGCGACGTCGACAGGCTGGTCCAACTGCTGGATAAGCTGGTCAATAACGCCGTGGAACATGGCGATCCGGCGCATCCCATAGAAGTTGCGGTGAGGCCGCATCAGGAGAGTGTCCTGCTGGAAGTCAGTGATTGCGGTGAGGCGCTTGATGGCGAACTGGATATCTTCGAGCCATTCGTTACCGGTAAGGCGCGCTCCAGCGACAAGGGGTTTGGCTTGGGGCTTTACGTGGTTAAAAAAATTGCCGAGGCTCACAATGGTAGCGTGAGTGCCCGGCCGCGCATTGATCCTCCGGGTGCGATCTTTACTGTCGAACTGCCCGGTGCCGGGGAGGCGCGTCAGGCCTCAACCCAGCGGTAACCCCTCCCACGCTCTGTCTTGATGCTCTGGAACTCGGGATCAACAGCGGTGAATGCATCCCGAATCGCCTTTACATGGGCGGTGATGGTATTCGGCTCCACCACGATGTTGCTTGCCTGCATCAGCTCTCGATGGCTTTTCACCTGCCCTGGTGCGGAATAGAGCGCTGACAGTATCCAGAAGTGGGTGAGTGGCAGCTCGATTTTCGTGCCTTTCCACGATGCAGAGGAATAAACTTCGTCTATTTCGAGGCTGGATTGCGTGCTGGCCGCGGGCGCTGTGGCTGGTGTCCGGGTGGCGCCGCGAACGGCATCGATGCGTCTGAACAGGGCCTCGATGCGAATGATGATGTAGTCGATCGAGGCATCCTTGGTGATGTAGTCGTCGGCCCCCAGACGCAAGCCCGAAACCTTGTCAATTTCGCCGTCGTGCGAGGTGAGGAAGATGATTGGCAATTCATTGGAAAGCGTGCGTAGTTCCGTACACACCTGGTACCCTGCATCGCGCTCGCCGTGTAGTGACACATCGAGCAGCGCCAGATCTGGCAGCCCCCTGCGGAACGCATCTATCGCGTCTTCCTTGTTTGAATAGGCGGTCACGTCGAAACCCTCATCCCTGAGCATTTCCGAATAATTGCGGCGTATGACGTCGTCATCCTCCACGTAGGCTAGTTTTCGCTGCATGTTTGTTGCCTTCTCCGGGGTTGTAGCTACCTCTGTTACTCAAAATATACGCTTTTGGCGCTCAGTGTGAATGAAGAACAATGAATTAGTATGAATGGGGGCATTCAGCCTGCTTCTCGTCTATGGCGCCTGTTCCCCCGGCACTGGCTGTGGGAGTGCCCCTCATCATAGTTTTTCATAAACGGCCAGCCCAATTCATCTCCAGCTCTCTAGTATTGACACAGGGTTCACGCAATAGCTGACGAAAAGGAGAAAACAGAATGCTGAATTCCCTGTCCAATACGTTTCGAAGAGCAGCGCAGGGTGCCGTCATCGAGGCGACCGCGGTTTGCGCACTCAGGCATCCCGCCGAATGCGTCAGTCAGCCGCGCCGCAGAGCGGTCCAGGGAGGTCGGTTGCTGGGCTGCGGGCGAAGAAGCAGGGATGGCCTGTTCCAGTTGCTCGCCATTTATACCTTGGCAGTGCTGCTGCAGCTGGTGCTGCTTTACGCACTGTAAGGTGAGCTGCAGCGATTGCGCCGGCAGGGTGGGGCCACTGTGTTTTTCGCGGCGGGCGTCGGGATCTCGCCTGCTGACAATTCAGTGCAGTGCGTCAGCTGGCATCGCGAAAAGCCTGCAGGTCCTCCCGCGCTGTGCGTTCCACCACCTGCCGCTTGCCGCGTGAGCTTTTGGCCAGCGCTTTGATACCCTCCGGGTCGAAAGCGTCGACGCGAATGACGTCATACAGCGCAGTCAATGCCTCCAGCAGCAGATCGCGTTCGTCCGGACGCACAACGCCGGTACTGACGGCCCAGTCGACCAGCTCAGCGCGCTGGTGTCCCATCAGCAGAGAAACACCGTCAACCTGGTCTTCGTCCAGCTCGCGAACGGCTGCGTTCACCCGTTTTCTGACGTCCTCGGTGCGGCGTGCCAGTGTGTAGGCGTTGAGAATACGGCCCAGCGCTTCCTCGGAATCGTCCGGCGCAAAGCAACCATGGGTGAGATGCGCGCGCAGTGGCGTGTCCTCTACGATGCTGGCCGCTACCTTTGCCCCCAGTACATCGTCGGTGTTGCGCACTCGCGAGTGACCGGGCGGGAAAACGGACCAGCGCAGGAGTGGGCGCAGCGCCGTCACCGGGAAGTTGTTTACCGCCTCCTGCAGCGCTTGCTGCGCTCCGTGGAGGCTATTCTGCAGGCACCACTGCACCAGTTCACGCTGATCGTCCTGGTAGCCCTGCTCCTGCCAGTAGCGAATAACGGCACTGGCATAGTACAGATGCACCAGACAGTCGGTCATGCGACCGGAGAGCCGTTGCCGGGCTTTCAGACCGCCGCCCACGGACAGCAGCGTGACGTCAGTAAGAAAGGCAAACGCGCTGGAGAAGCGGGCGAGTTGCCGGTAGTAGGTTTCCAGGCCGTGACCGCTGGGCACGGTTTCCATCGCCCCGCGGAAATAGGCCAGCACCACGGCGCGCAGCTGGTTGCGCAGGCTGCTTGCCACCAGCGCATAGAACGTATCATCGAACTGCTGCACAGCGCGCTCGCGGTCGGGGTTTTCTACCGCCTCGATAACACGGGTAATGTAGGGGTGGCAGCGAATGGCTCCCTGGCCAAACACCATCAAGCTGCGGGTGAGGATGTTGGCGCCTTCTACCGTGATGGCAATGGGCACAGCCTGGTAGGCGCGGGCGAGGAAGTTGCGCGGCCCGGTAATCACGCCGCGTCCGGCCACCACGTCCATGGCGTGATTAATCGCACGGCGCATCAGGTCGGTGTTGCGATACTTCAGCAGGGCAGAGGGCACGGCGGGGTGCTCGCCCCTGTCCAGCATGGCAACGGTGAACAGTCGGGCCGCGTTCATCTGGTAGGTGTAACCGGCGAGTGGCTCCAGTGCCTCCTGCACACCTTCGAACTGGCTGATGCTGCGGCCGAACTGTTCGCGCGTGTAGGCGTAGGCGCCGGTAGAGAGACTGGCCAGCTTGCCGGCACCTGTCGCCAGCGCCGGCAGTGATATCGAGCGGCCGATGGACAGGCACTCGAGCAACATCGTCCAGCCCTTGCCCAGCATCTCCTGGCCGCCGATGACCTGGTCAAGGGGGATGAACACGTCTTCACCCCAGGTAGGGCCGTTCATAAACGCGGTGTTCATCGGCAGGTGGCGCGCCCCGGCGTTGACCCCTTCCAGTTCACGCGGTACCAGCACGCAGGTTACGCCGATTTCTGTTTCGTCACCCAGCAACTGGTCCGGGTCGAACACTTTGATGGCCAGCCCGATGAGCGTGGCCACTGGCGCCAGCGTGATGTAGCGCTTATTCCAGGTAACTTTGAGGCCGAGAACCTCGCTGCCTTCCCACTGTCCACGGCAGACGACGCCTTTGTCGGGAATAGCGCCCGCATCCGAGCCGGCGATGGGGGAGGTCAGGGCGAAGCAGGGAATGTCTTCGCCCTGGGCCAGGCGCGGCAGGTAGTGTTGTTGTTGTTCGCTGGTGCCGTAGTGCAACAGCAGCTCACCCGGCCCCAGGGAGTTGGGAACCATCACCGTCACCGCGGCAGAGACGCTGCGTGTGGACAGGCGCATGACGATTTCCGAGTGGGCGGTGTGTGAAAACCCCTTGCCGCCGAACGCCTGCGGGATCACCAGTCCAAAAAAGCCGTTGTCGAGAACGAATTGCCAGACGGGCTGCGGCAGGTCGTAATCTTCGTGAGTGATCTTCCAGTCGTCCAGCATTCGACAGAGTTCGTTTACCGGTCCATCGATGAACGCCTGCTCTTCTGCTGACAACTGGATGCGCTTTGCGTTCAGCAACTTGTCCCAGTCGGGGCGGCCGGAGAACAATTCACCTTCCCAGCCCACCGTGCCGGACTTCAGGGCCTGCGCCTCGGTGTCTGAAAGACTGGGCAGCATGGCGCCTATGCGACCCAGGAGTGGACGGCTGAGCCAGCGCGTGCGCAGTGAGTTTGGCAGGCACAACAGGGCGCCCAGCAACGGTATTGAGGCAGCAAGCAGTAGCGTGACGAAGGAGGCTTCGCCGATAAGCAGCCCCGCCAGGCCGGCAATGGCCAGCGCGATGACCGCGCGCCAGCCGCCGATGCCAGTATAGAGGAGAACGAGAGCGGTCAGCAGTGGAAGAAGCAAGTACATGCCCGGTACCTCTTGAATCGGCTCGTCTCCCATACACTAGACCATTGTGTTGGGATTACAACCACAGTTATCTTACGGTGACCGGGGTGATTACCGGTGCAGCAACTGGCCCAAAAAAGTGGGTTTCGGGCGCGGGCCTGCCCGGGCCTGCGCTTGTCCACCGCGTCGGTCGCGTCCCGCACCCTGCAACCTGTATCGAAGCAGCGAGAGCCTATGAATAAGAACGTACCGGAACCCCCGCATCCCACACGTCGCCGGCAGCGCCTGCCCGGTGACACCGCGACCGAAGTGGCCAAGGTCAGGGAGGAGGCTGAGCAGATCGAGGCAATTCTTCAATCGAACTCGTACATTCCCGCAATCATGGATACGTCGTTCCTGGGTGGCAACGACGCTCGCAGTGTGCGCCTGCAGCTGGATTACCTGAAGCCCGAACTGCTGATGCGTGAGCACGGGGTCGAGTACACCATTGTCGTATTTGGAGGCACACGCATACCTGAGCCGGCACGCTGTGCAGCGGAAACGAAGGCGCTGGAAGAAGAACTGGCGGTCAGCCCCGACGATCGTCAACTGGCCCGGCGCCTCGAACTGGCGCGTCGCGTGCAGTCCAAGAGTCACTACTATGACGTCGCGCGTGAGTTTTCCCACCTGGTGGCGCGAGCGGGAGAGGGGCCTGGCGATTCGCGGTTGGTGGTGGTAACCGGCGGTGGTCCGGGCATCATGGAAGCGGCTAATCGTGGTGCAGCGGAGGCGGATGCCAAATCCATTGGTCTCAACATTACTCTGCCGCGCGAGCAGTTTCCCAATGCCTACGTCTCGCCCGAGCTGTGCTTTCAATTCAACTATTTTGCATTGCGCAAGCTGCACTTCATGTTGCGTGCGCGGGCGCTGATAGCGTTCCCGGGCGGATACGGCACCCTGGACGAACTGTTTGAAACACTGACGTTGATCCAAACCCGCAAAATCAAACCGCTGCCGGTGGTACTGGTGGGCGAGAGTTTCTGGCGTCGGGCGGTGGATTTTGACTTTCTGGTGGAGGAAGGCGTCATCGATCCGGAGGACCGCGAATTGTTCTGGTTTGCCGAAACTGCACAGGATATCTGGTCGGGGTTGCAACACTGGTATGAGCGCGCCGGTGATACGCTGCTGCCGAATGCAACAGCAAGCGAAAAGCGCGCTTGACGTGTGCCCTTGGTGGTTAGCCGCGCCCTGGCATTGGGCATGCTCCCTGGTTTAAGTTAAGTACCTTCGGTAGCGTTCGTTACGGCCGGCGCCGGTTTTTTTGCGGCCGAACGCTCCTCCTATAATAAAGCGACTGTTTGCGGGAGTTTTTTCCATGTTCATCCTTCGATACCTGGTAACCGATCCTGTCAGACGAACTGCTCTGCTGGCTGGACTGCTGACTTTGTTCACCCCGATTGCCGCCCTTTCTCAACTGGAGGAGATAATTGTAACTGCCCAGAAGCGGGAGCAGTCGCTGTTCGATGTGCCGGCATCAATTACCGCATTCAGCGCACGGGATATCGAAGAATCACGCCTGTACAGGTTGAGTGATTATGCTGTGCGCTCGCCGAATCTATCCTTCAGCAATCCCTCGGGTGATCGCTCGGATGTGCGATTTTCCATTCGTGGCGTCGGCCCCATATCCCGCGGAGGTGTCGGCAATTCTGTGGGTATGTACATCGACGAGTTCAATATTGCTCCCAACCTGCTGGCGCGTACTGTCGATACGCAATTGCAGGATGCGCAGCGCATTGAAGTGCTGCGTGGCCCCCAGGGTACGTTTTTCGGCCGAAATACCGTGGGTGGTGCCGTCAGCATTACCACCATCAAGCCGGATTCATCGTCGCGCAGCGGCCATGTCAGGGTCGAATATTCCAGTTTCGATACCCTTGGTCTGGAGGCTAGTGTCAACCAGCCACTCGGCGATACGGCCGCCCTGCGTGTGCTCGGCTATTATGACGAGAGTGAGGGCTTTCTGGATCAGCAGGGCCCGCATGGTGACGCGAATGCGACGGAAAACAAGGGGTTGCGGGTAGCGTTGCGCTGGCACCCCAGCGACAGTAGCACCCTTGATCTGTCTGCCAGTTTTTCCGACCAGACACAGGAGTTGCCCGGCTTCGTACCCACGGGAAACAACAGCACGTCTATCGAGACGCTGGAGGAACTGGTGAGTGCGCTGTCTGGCGAAGCGCTGAACATCAACGAAATCGCAGGCGTGATTGGCGCTGAGCCGCCTACGCCCAACGGCGTTTTCCCTGACAACGCGCGTGACATGAGTACGGATATCGGTGCGCCCAGCGACAATGAGACCTCAATTTTCAATGGTCGCTATCAACAGGAACTGGGCGAGACAAATCTGACGGTAGTCGCTGGCTATATCGACAATTCCTACGTCCGCGAAGGTGAAGGCGACTTCTCAGCCAACCCGTCCTTCACCGTTCTCAGGGCGGTGGACTTTGAAGCCTTCAGCGTCGAGGCGCGCCTTTCCGGCGAGCACGAAAAACTTACATGGCTGGCCGGCATCTACTACGGCGAAGATGAGGTCGACCAACACCAGTTTACTGACCATCTCGCGTCTGATCCGTTTGCGACCAACCCGCTACCCGGGGTGGGCATCGATCCCTTCAATATCGCCTTTTTCTGCATTGGTGGCGCATCCGGCGTCCCCGGCTGCCCCACTGCACCGGCAGACGGTTTTCAACCCTATGTTATTGGAGTGAACAGCAATTTCGGGCTCTGGGAAAACGTCGATTTTGGCAGCGACGTGCGATCTGCTGCGCTGTTTTTCGATGTTACCTACGCGCTGACCGATCGGCTGGATGTCAGTTTTGGAGCACGTTACACAGAGGAGGATATTTCCGGCTACCGCGTGGAGGGCCCGCTCGCGGATCCGTTCGCACCGCGTGAGAGCAACCCGGGGGTTGCTGACACCTTTGATGACTTTTCACCACGCCTGGCGGCGGTGTATGCGCTAAGCGACAACACCAATGTGTATGGCAGCGTGTCTTCGGGATTCCGTTCCGGTGGCCCGAACCCGGTGGCAGACAACCCGGCTACACCGCGTGACGAGAGCAGCTTTGAGCAGGAAACCATTACCAATTACGAAATCGGTGCCAAGGGCGCAATGCTTGATGGCAAGTTGCGCGCCGGGATCGCACTGTTTTACATGGATTGGCAGGATATTCAGATTCGTACGCAGGACCCGATCACGCAGCGCCAGATTGTGCAAAATGCCTCCGAGGCTGAAAACCTTGGCATAGAATTGGATCTGGCTTGGCAGCTCTCCGACAAGCTCCAGCTAACGCTGACCTACGGCTATCTGGACGCCGAATTCGGTGACTTTCAGGATGCAGGCACTCTCGATGGCGATCGCATTGACGCTTCTGGCAATGACGTACCCAATTCTCCCGATCATACGTTTTCAGCAGTCGCTCGTTATGATTTTGGCACCTGGTCGGTCACTCGCCAGGACATGCTGCCCTATCTGCAGGCCGAATACTCCTACATGGACGACATTCAATCGGACGTAGCTGATAACCCCCGGCGGCTTAATCCTTCCTATGAGCTCGTCAATCTGCGTTTTGGTGTGGCGCTGGGCAGGTACACAGCGCAGTTGTTTGTTGAAAACCTGGCAGACGAAGAATACCGCTACGGCACCAATAATCTGGAGACCTATCTGAGCGGTGCACAGGCCTCAGTGGGTGAGGGGCGGAGAGTAGGCGTGACGTTGCGCGTAGACTTGTAGCCCTGCGCGGTGAGCCCACCGTTCATCGCGGGCTACGCCATGGGCGGGTTGGCGTCGGTCTTACCTTGCATGCAAAAGCGCTGATGGTTGAATGCCCAGAGGAAGATAAACGAGTAGGCGCTGACCAGGTGCCACAAGGCGTGGACTGATATGAACGGGTAGGCAATATATCGGTTGCTGGCAGAAGCCAGCAGCATGCCCACAAACAGTAGGCCGTAGGACCACAGCAGCAGGGGCTTTGCGGGCGCCGCAATGGAACGCCAGTAGCGCACAAACAATCCCACGTTAAACCAGGAAAACGCGATCAACCACGTTTCGCCCGGGTAAAAACCGCCCCAGTCTCCCAATGGAATCACCATGATGCGCACCGTTTCCGGCATGCGATCATAGTAGTGCCACCCCACGCCCACCAGCATCAGCAAGCTGAGCAGCGGTATGGCCCAGCGGCGTGTTGCCGCACTGGCAAAATCCCCCAGTATGGCCAGCGCAACTGCCCAGGCAACCACGATGTTGCTGCCGGTATCGAGAAAGCCCCAGAACCAGCGCTCGCCCCACACCGGATTGGTTTCACCAAAGCCGTGCAGCGTGACGGTGAAAACCCCGGTAACCACAATCATCCAGTAGGCGAATACCCAGCGCGACGGCTGCGAGCCCATCAGACGCGTCAGAACGAGGGGCAGGATGCCGGAAAATAGCGTTGCGAATCCCGTGACGGTATTGGCCAGGCCATAA
The DNA here is from genome assembly GCA_030426545.1 of Gammaproteobacteria bacterium. Lineage (GTDB taxonomy): Bacteria > Pseudomonadota > Gammaproteobacteria > Pseudomonadales > Halieaceae > Marimicrobium. The sequence continues at coordinate 32,463 of JAUHYL010000016.1, read as the reverse complement.
TTTGGTAGGTCTTCCATTGACGCTCCTGCAGCGGTGGAGGCCCGGTCTAAACCCGAGGTTGTGGTGCCCCGGTTACCTTGGAATCCTGGCCTGACGAGTGATGATTCACTATGCGAGGTGTGGCTGTCAAACACCGTCCTCTGGCGGCACACTGCTCTGCACCGGGGTCAGTTGGAGACAGGCTCAGAGGTCGGAAGAAGTGCGTTTTCCGCGTGTATCGCGCCTGCGCCCTTCCGGTCTGTTGAGCCAGGTTACACCCCGGGAGATTGAACTTACTGCAGGCTGGCAAATCTGATCAATGTGGCTAGTCTCATTGAGCGGCTGCGGGGAGTTCTCGCAGCCGTTAAAGCTGTTTTCCCTGAGCGCAATAGCTGCATCTCATTGGCCAATTAGAATAGAATTTGCAGGTCGCCGACCTGAACCCGGAGGAAACACCCATGAGCACTATCTGGAGAGCTGCGCTGGCCGTGGCAACCACTGTCTTTCTTTACGCCTGCGCCAACACTGCACCGCAGGTCAGCGAGGATGGGCTGGAACTGCAGCCCGACACCCGCTTCCAGGACGTCTACCTGCGCCCCGGTGCTGAGCTGACGGGCTATTCGAGCATTGCACTCAGCAACTGTGACGTGTCTTTTCGTAAAAACTGGTTGCGCGATCAGAATAACAACCGCGTTGACGTCAGCAGGCGCGTGAGTGAAAAAGACGTGGAAAAGGTGCAAGCCAGTTTGAGCGCACTCTGTGACGAATATTTCACCGCGGCCTTGAGTGAGGCGCCAGCCTATGCCATGGCTGAATCCGGTGGCCCCGGTGTACTGCTGGTGGAGCCGCACATCGTGAACCTGGACATTGCGGCGCCTGATACGATGAGTCCCGGCATGAGTCGTACCTATACCACGTCCTCCGGAGAGATGACGCTCCAGCTTGAGCTGCGAGACGGCGGCAGCGGCGAGGTGCTGGCGCGCATTATTGACAGACGCCGTGGCATGGATACGGGCCGGCTGCAGTGGACCAACGGTGTGACCAACCGCGCCGATGCATCACGCGCTCTCAAGCGCTGGGCGCTGCTGATGCGCGAGGGCCTGGACAAAGCCACGGGGCGTTAGCGGAAGACCCTGCCGCTCACCCGGCGGCGCGGGTCTGCTCACGGTCTGTGCTCGGAGGGCGTGTGGTACGAGCCCTTACTCAGTCGCAGCCGGTGCTTTTGTGCTTGGCTGCAGAGGGGGGTGCACGAACGCAGGCTGTTGTTGCAGGGTATTGCAGTAGTCTCGTTCACCTTCCAGTCGGTCCAGCGCGGCCTGCGCAAACAGCGACAGGCCCCCGGTCATTGCTGCAAGGCCGCCATGGAGTAACGCTCCTTTTTTATTGAGGCTGAGGGTGGGATTGGCCATCGTGCCTCCCGCCGCGACGAAGGGCGTGACAAACATGTCCGCGGTGACACCGACACCTTCACGTGGCTGCGTTTTGAATACCAGGTTGACCGCCTCTGTGTTCAGGTCCAACTCGCCGGACGCGACCACCAGCACTTTTCTGTCCTGGTAGACAATCGGTTTCATCTCGCCTTTGCCATCGGTGATGGCAAAGGCGATCAACGCGCACTCAAACCGGGATAGGGCCTGCTGCTTGGCGAAGGGATTCAGCATGCTGAACAGCTGCGTCATGATGTCGCCCGAAAATCGGCCTACCAGCGCGTTGTTCACCAGTCCTTCATCCATGGTCAACAGTACGCGGCCGTTGCTGTTTGCCGCCAGCTCGCGCGCCGAGCGTCCCTTGCTGCGCAGGTTTACGCTGAGGCTCACGGGGGGAATGTCGCCGGCGGAAGCATCGTCCCCTGAAGCCAGATTAATACGCAGGTCGCGGGCGTTTACCGCAAGCTCCAGTGCTTCTATTGTGTCGGTGACCTGCAGCAGGGTGCGGGCGGTACCTCTGCCGCCGTGCTCGCCCAGAAAATCCAGCCGGGCGTCCAACTGGCCGTCGTTGAGGTCCATCGAAACGTCTACATCGAGCAGGTTATCGATGGCGGTAATCAGGGTTTGGACCTTGAGCTGCAGCGCTACCCGTTGCCCGGCCAGTGCATCCAGCGGTAGAGGCTCCGTCGTGAAGACGTATCGGCTGGGTTGGGCGGCGTTTTCAGGCGCTGCGCTCGTAAACCGGGTGAGGTCAAACTGCTTCGACGAGAGATTGCCACGCAGGGCAGGGCGTGCTCCGCTCTCCAGCGTTGCATCGATGACCAGATCGCTGTTATCAACCTTTACTTCCAGGGCGTCAATCTGCAACTGCCCGGGTTGGGTGTGCAGTTCGCCCTTCAGGCTGAAGGCGAGGGCAGGCAGCGCGGCTGACCACTGGCTGAGATCGTCTCCGGCGCCGCTGATCTGCAGGGCGTGTTGCGTCTCACCCAGGACGATGGGGCCAGTCACCTCAATCCGGGTATTCGCGGCGGCGAGAGAGAGTGAGGACAGACTGAGCCCTTTGTCAGTCGTCGCTGCGGCGTTGACGTTCAGCTCAACGTCGGGCACTTCCGGTAACGCCAGTTGCAGGGCAAACTTGCGCAGGCCCGTGAGCGTGGCCGAGGCGGTGAGTTGGTCGTCAACGTGTTCAACGCTGCCTTCGAGGTTGAGCTCGCCCAGCGAGCCCTTCAGGGCAGCGGTTGCGCGCGATGCCTCACGTTGTCCGCTGATGCTGAGATTCAGCGGTAATTCACCCAGCATGCCGTCAGCCTCGATCATGCTGGCGGCGTCCTGTGTTTCCACCTGCAGCGTTGTGAGCGACAGCAATTCGTTCTGCGCATCGCCGCTGCTCTGCTGCACCACCAACGAGCTGATCTCAGCCCGTTGCAGCGTTACCGGAAGCTCGCTGGCTGACCAGCTGGCATCGGTTTCAGTCGCCTCCGTCGGCGTGCCCAGTGCCCAATTGCTCTGCCCGTCGGGCCCTTCCTCGAGAAGAATCCAGGTGTCCTGCAGCTTCAGGTCACGAATGTCGATTGGGCCGTGCAGCAGTGACAGGGGAGTGACCCGCAACTCCACGCTGGCGACCCGGGCCATGGCTGCTGCACTTCCCCAGTGAGCATTGGCCAGAGACAGGTTCTCTGCCCGCAGGGTAAGGAGTGGCCAGAGATCAACATCGATGGCCCCATCAATCGCCAGTGCCCTGCCAGTGATACTTTCCACCAGTGCTTCAACCTGTTCCGTATGACGGTTCAGGTCGCCCGAGTGGAGAAAGCTCAACGCGCCGACTACGCACAGCAGACCGATGAGCAGTAATATCAGCAAGAGTCGCAGCATGATCCTGGCTACACGCATGGATAACCTTCTGAAGAGTGGCAATCGAAGTGTCCGTTGGGGATTATGAACCGCAGCGTCGCCGATGCAAGTGCGGCCATCGTCCCGCTGGATCAGACCGTGCTGCGATCTGCTGGGCGCAACGATACCGGCACGGATTTAAACGGCGGCGTGTGGCTGCGTGGATCGCAGTTGCGGGTGGTGAGGCAGTTGGCCTCGGGGTAGTAGGCTGCGACATTGCCGCGCGGAATATCGAAGAGCTTGATAGTCACCGCGCACATGCTGCCCGTGTCCGACAGCAGGTCTACCCGGTCTCCCTCAGCAAGGCCCAGTTCTTTCACATCCAGCGCGTTCATTAGTACTGTCCAGCGCTGGGCCACGCCGCGATAGCTGTCTGCCTCCTCATAGATAATGGAGTTGAACTGGCCCTCGCTACGAATGCTCATCAGCGTAAACCGGCGCTGTGATGTGACGGGCTTGTTTGCCTCGGGGACGATGAAGCTGGCCTTGCCGCCAGGCGTTTTGAACTCGGGTGTGTGCAAGGTGCGCCCGCCGACGTGAAACTCCTGCCTCGCGATGTCGATGTCGGCGAGGGCCTCCATACCGGGTATAACTTCGGCGATAGCCTCGCGCACCCGGCGATGTCGCTTGAAGCTGCTGAAGTCGACAGGACAATCTGGCAGTAACCGCTGTGCGATATCTGCCAGAATACTCACCTCGGAGCGCACGGAAGCGATGCGCTGAATGCCGCCGTCACTGAGGCGCACATAATTGAACATGGACTCCTGTGTGGTGGGCTCGGGTTCCTCGTCGCGCGCGCATACCGGCAATACCAGCGTTGCGCCGCTGTCGACACCGCATACGTGGCCACGGTTGAGGGTTGTGGTCATAAAAACCTTGAAGCCGATGTTGTCCATCGCCTGTTCAGCCCAGGCTCTGTCCGGAGTTGCCTCGAACAGGTTGCCGCCCATCAGCAAGGCCGCGTCAACCTGCTTCTTGTGCGCCTGCTGTAAAGACGCCATGGTGTGTAGCCCCGCCTGGTGTGGTAGCTGTACACCGAAGGCGCGTTCGATGCGCTCAAACACGGCCTGGGGTAGTACCGGTTTTACGCCGATGGTGCCTATGCCCTGTACGTTGCTGTGTCCGCGCAGTGGTAACAGGCCGGCGTAACGCTTGCCGACCATACCGCGCAACAGCGCGAGATTGCTGATCCATTCGATATTCTCGACGCCGTGCGCGTGGTGCGTCATGCCCATGCCCCAGGCGAAAATCACATTGTCGGCTGCGCAATACGCGTCTGCCACTGCCGTCAGTTCATCCCCGGTAACACCGCAAGTTACCAGCAGGTCGGCAATGTCTTCCCGCAGCAGGGCAGTTTGTAGCGCTTGGAACCCGGTGGTGCTGCTTTCGATAAATGCATTGTCGATAGCGTGCTGATCAAGCAACCTGCGCGCCAGCGCTTTGAACAGCGCGATATCGGTACCCGCTCTGGGTTGTACATAGAGGCTGGCAACCTCGTCGCCTCCCTTGATCAGTGAGCTGGCCATTTTCGGCGCGGCAAAACGTACCAGCCCGGCTTCGCGAAGCGGGTTGATCACTATCACTTTCCCGCCGCGTCGGCGTAACTGAATCAGTTGGTGCAGCAGCCGCGGATGATTCGACGCCGGGTTGGCCCCGATCAGGAAGAACAGGTCACACCGGGCAATGTCCTCCAGCTCGATGGTGGCGGTGCCCGTCCCTATGGTGTTGTCCAGCGCCTCGCCGGTGGCCTGATGACAGTAATAGGAGCAGTTACTGATGTTGTTGGTGCCGTAAAGGCGTGCCATCAGCTGCAGTACAAAGCCGGCTTCGTTGGAGGACCGGCCGGAACTGTAGAAGAACGTGCGCTCTGGCGGCGCAGCACTGAAAGCGTCAGCGGTTCGCTGCAATGCCCAGTCCCACTCGACGTAGTGGAACTTGTGGTCACCGGGCCCCTTGAAAATTGGCTTGCCGAGGCGTCCCAGGTGTTCCAACTCGTGTGCGCTGAGGTCACGAAAGTCCTCTAGCGAGTGCTGAAATACGTCCTCCGGTATCGGCCGCTGGATATCCGTTGATTGGGCCTGCACGCTCTTGTTGCAGACGGAGGGAAACTCACCCAGTTCATTCGTCATACCGCCGCGTTGGCCGCCCATTCCCAGCCCACAGGCTTTGCAGGCGTTTTTGGCGTTAAGGGCCCGCGCTGAGTTGAGCAGGCCTATCCTGCGCGCGGTGTTCAGCGTGTAGAGAATTTTCTTGGTGCCGCCGCCTATCGTTGTCACGGTACAGCGCTTCTCTTTGCCATCAGAAGACGCACCCTGTCCGACAGCCCTTTGCCGATAACTGCGTGGGCTTCCGCTGAAGGGTGCGGGTCGGACTCGCTCAGGCGGATTGCCGCACGCACGTCGGTATACCCCTGCGCTTCGGCGTAGGGCGCCCAGAGCTTTGCCGCGTTGACGATCTGAAATCCATTGTCAGTGATCGCATCGCGCACTTCCTGTGTCAGGAACTGGTTAACAAGAACAATGACTTCGAATCCGTGTTTATCCCTGAGTCGACGCAACTCGTTGAAGCTGTTGATCACGCCTGATGTGCCCACCATGTAGTGGTAGTGCTGCGGAACCCTGCTCATATCGACCTCGCCGAGCGGGATGCCGTTATCTCCGAACTCCTGCACGGCATCGCTCAGTGCTTCACCGGCGGCACCGATACCCAGTGCCTGGAGCAGGAAGGAGCGATCGAGTGCCAGGTAGTTGACTGGCTCCTGGATAAACCGGGGCATGGCAAAATCATTTTCCACGAAACCGACGATCACAATATCCGGCTGGTAACGCAGACCTTTCTCTTTCAGAACCTCAACTTCGATGGCGGTGTTGTACCCAGGAACGGCCGTATTGATAAACTCCCAGTGGGGTTCGCCCGGCACGGCGTTGAGCGTTTGTGCCAGAACGCTGGGGTAGGCCTCATCCACGGCGACGCCCCAGCCGAACATCACCGAATCGCCCAGGCCTACAATGCGACGCGTACCTGCAGGTTTTTCCCCGGTGACGGCAGGGCCGCGAAAGCCCGCCGCATTGGTTGTGACTTGCTGGCCAAGGTGCACCACCGACAGGTCCGGGATGAGTTCGTAAACGATGCCCGGGTTGGCGCTGAGCTGAATCATGCTGCCCAGGGTGACTTTCGTACCCGGAGCGGGTTTTTCTGCAACACGGTTCAGCGCCTCGAGTCCAGAGGCCTCTGTTGCGGAACTGTAGAGACGAAATGCGCCCTCGATCAGCAGCAGGGTGACGACGGTTGAGACGGTCATCAACAACAGGTTTTGCAGCGTGCTGACAAATGGCTTGGTGTTCATAGGTACCCCGTTACTCCTGGCGAAGCCCTGCCGGAGGCAGCGTTCAGTTCCGACTGTTGGCGTCAGTGCCTGGTGAAGCAAGCCTTGCAATGCAAGCAATCCACCAGCCTGCCATAACACCGTCTCTCACTGTGAACTGATTAACATCTGCCTGTAAAGTTATTGTATTTTCAAACAGTTAGAACTTACACTGGCATCACATCCTGAATAATTAAAACACGGTCAGCACGAATGAGCGAACCGGTCTATATCCTTGGATTGTCTGCCTATTACCACGACAGTGCAGCGGCGCTGCTGCGTGATGGAGAGGTAGTTGCCGCCGCACAGGAAGAGCGCTTCACGCGCAAGAAACACGATGCCGGCTTTCCACGCCATGCCATTGAGTATTGCTTGCAACAGGCAGACATTCAGCTTGGTGACGTGACTGACGTGGTGTTCTACGACAAGCCGCTGGTGAAGTTTGAACGTTTGCTGGAGACCTACCTGTCCTACGCGCCGCACGGCCTGCGTTCGTTTATCGCCGCGATGCCGGTATGGCTGAAGGAAAAGTTGTACCTGAAGAGCACGCTCAAAACCGAGTTGGCAGACCTGGGCGGACTGAAAAAGTCGGCATTACCGAATTTGCTCTTTTCGGAGCACCACCAGTCTCACGCCGCTTCGGCGTTTTTCCCCAGTCCCTATGAGCGCGCCGCCGTACTGTGCCTCGATGGTGTGGGTGAGTGGGCAACCACGACTGCGTGGGTGGGCGAGGGCAGCAGTTTGCGCTCGCTTTGGGAAATAGACTTTCCCCATTCGCTGGGGCTGCTTTACTCCGCGTTTACGTATTACACGGGGTTCAAGGTCAACTCCGGGGAATACAAGCTTATGGGGCTGGCGCCCTATGGGCAGCCGACCTACGTCGACCTGATCCTGGACAAGCTGATAGACCTCAAGCCTGACGGTACGTTCCGCCTTGATATGTCGTACTTTAACTACTGCACTGGTCTGACCATGACCAATCGCAAGTTCGACGAACTGTTTGGCGGTCCGCCCCGGCCACAGGAGAGCGAGATTTCCCAGCGCGAGATGGACCTCGCTGCATCGATCCAGAAGGTGACTGAGGAAGTGGTGCTGAGACTTGGCAGAACGGTGCGCGCAGAGACAGGCTGTGAAAACCTGTGCCTGGCCGGTGGCGTGGCGTTGAACTGTGTGGCCAACGGTATTCTGCTGCGCTCGGGCATTTTCGACAGTATCTGGATACAGCCGGCAGCGGGAGATGCCGGTGGCGCACTGGGCGCGGCGCTGGTTGCCTGGTATGAAAAGCACGGTGGGGAGCGACGCATTGAGTCCGGCGACAGTATGCGCGGCTCCTATCTCGGCCCCAGTTTTACGCGTGAGCAGATTCGCGAACAACTGGACGCCGCCGGTGCTGTCTATACTGAGCTTGACGATGATTCGCTGATGCCGCGACTTGCCGACATTCTGGCAGATGAAAACGTCGTGGGCTGGTTCCAGGGGCGCATGGAGTTCGGTCCGCGGGCGCTGGGTGGACGTTCCATTATTGGTGACCCGCGTTCGCGTCAGATGCAGTCTGTTATGAACCTCAAGATTAAGTACCGTGAGTCCTTCCGTCCATTCGCCCCCTCGGTACTGATCGAAGACGTGTCCGAGTACTTTGAGCATGATTGTTCAAGCCCCTATATGCTGATGGTGGCGCCGGTAACAGAGCAGATCCGTATTCCAATGACAGCGGAGCAGGAGGCACTGTTCGGTATCGACAAGCTTAATGTGCCGCGTTCTGAACTCCCGTCTATTACACACGTTGATTACTCGGCGCGTATCCAGACCGTGCACCGGGAAACGAACCCGCGCTACCACCGTCTGATCCAGAACTTCAAGGAGAGAACAGGCTGCGGCGTGGTCGTGAACACTTCTTTCAATGTCAGGGGCGAACCGATCGTGTGCTCACCGCAGGATGCGTATCGCTGTTTTATGCGCACCGAGATGGACTATCTCGTGGTAGAAAACTTTCTCATGGAAAAGCCGGATCAGCCGGTGGTGGAGAAAGATGAAAGCTGGATGGAAGAGTTTGAGCTGGACTAGCATGGCCACTCCCAGGAAGCCGATATGAATGATCCGAATGCAACGCTCAGCGCCGCAGAACTGCGCAAGTTTGGCCTGGTCACCGCCCTGTTACTCGTCGTATTTTTTGACGGACTTATTCCCTGGATATGGGATTTCAGCCCTCCGTTGTGGCCGCTGGTCGTCGGCGCTGTACTGACTTTCTTTGCGCTCCTGCTTCCCACCTGGCTGCAACCGGTTTACCGCGTGTGGATGAAGTTCGCCAATGTGCTGGGCTGGGTAAATACACGTATTATTCTTGGCGTTATTTTCTTTCTGGTTTTTTTGCCGTTCGGCCTGGTGATGCGTTTATTCAATGATCCAATGCGCAGGCGCTGGGACAGCGAGGCAGAAAGCTATCGCGTTGAGTCTTCCTCGCCCAAGCCGGAAAACATGGAGAGACCTTTCTGATGTTTGATCTGCTCAAAGACCTCTGGGGTTTTATGCGCGAACGCAAAAAGTTCTGGCTGATGCCCGTCATTGCCATTTTGCTGGTATTGGGTGGTCTGCTTGTGCTCGCGCAGGGATCCGCCGTTGCCCCCTTTATCTATACGCTGTTTTAACAGTGTACCTACATGCGCGCGTTGATCCGGAAGGGTCGCGCCGCAATGCTGTGCACACGGGTCACGCACAAGTGGGGCATGCGTATTCCGCCCGTCTGACACCCAGTCGTTGGCTTTTTCAGCTTTTTGCTGCGGGTGCCGTTTGCATGCCGAAACATCGGCTGCGGTGCCGACCGAAAGCTGCTGAAGCGGTGCGCTGAGGTGTTACAGCGCTATCTGGTGCGCGCCGTCTCACAAAGATCGCATTTGGCAGTATTACACAGAATGTTCTGATCGCATTGATAGATAGTATACAAACCGGATAAGTTTACGATTTGCTCACAATGGTCGTCTCGGCATTAGCTGCCAATGCCTGATCATTGTTGTAACAGAAGTAGTTATCATAAGAGAAGACAGGACGTCTGACATGCGCAACACCACACCCGTTTCCGGGCTCACTTCAGGCCGGAAACCGTTTCTGCTTATCGTTTGTAGTTTGTTAATTGCATCCGGCTGTAGCTGGACTCAGCTGGTCAGCGTCGACAGTGCAAATCAGCAAAGCAACAGTATTTCGCAGGACAGTTCCGTGTCTGCCGCTGGCCGATACATCGCGTTTGAATCCGTGGCGGACAATCTCGTGGCCGGCGACACTAACGGCACACGCGACGTATTCGTTCGCGACGTCGTCAGTCGCGTAACCGAACGCGTCAGTGTGAGTAGTGCAGGAGGCGAAGGCTCTGACAGCAGTGAAGATGCGTCTATCTCGGCGGACGGCCGATTCGTTGCGTTCAGTTCTGAAAGTAACGAACTGGTGGCCAACGATACAAACGGCATGTCCGACATATTCGTTCACGATCGTCAGACAGGCACCACAACACGAGTAAGCGTGGATTCCGCAGGTGCCCAGGGCAATGCCGCCAGCAGGCGCCCCGAGATATCGGGCGATGGCAACTGGATCGTATTCCGCTCTGCGGCCAATAACCTTGTGCCAATGGACACCAATAATCGCTGGGACACTTTTCTGCACAATCGGACAACCGAGGTTACCACGCGCGTCAGCGTGGACTCGCTGGGTGTGGAGGGCAACAGCGACAGTCTTCTCAACGATGTATCGAGCGACGGCACCTTGATCGCTTTTTCATCTTTCGCCAGTAACCTGGTCAATAATGATACAAACGCTGCGAGTGATGTGTTTGTGCATAATCGCGTTGCCGGCACGACTACGCGGGTGAGTGTCGACAGCATCGGTACGCAGGCAAACCAGTCGAGTTCAGACCCGGCCATTTCAGCGGACGGCCGGTACGTGGTATTTCATTCCATGGCGACCAATCTGGTTGCTGGCGATAGCAACAATCTGGAAGACGTGTTTGTGCACGACCTGCAAACCGGGGCCACGGCACGTGTAAACCTGGATGAAAACGGCAATCAATCGCTGGTCTTTCCCCGGCACGGTACTTCTTCTGTCTCCGGTGATGGAAGGTACATCGCATTTTCAACGACCGAGGATTTCGCAAGTTCAGATGTGAACGGCGTTGCCGATGTCTATATCCGCGACCAGGTGGCGGGCAGAACGTTTCTGGGCTCATTGAGTGCTGCGGGTGCACAGACCAACCACGGTAACGGCATCAGCCAGAATCCCTATCTCTCGGAGGACGGTCGCTACGTGGCGTTTGAGAGCGGCGCGACAAATCTTGTTCCCGGAGATAACAATGGGGAGCTCGACGTCTTTATCCGCGCAGTGGGCGACCTGTCGGTCACTTCGGTAAGCCCCAGTCTGTTGGCCATTGGTTCCACCACCAGCGTCACGATTAGCGGTACAAATTTCCTGCCTGGCGCGTCCCCCTGGCTGCCAGGTTTGTGGGTACGAAATATTGTCAGGGTCAATGAAACGACCCTTACCGCTGACATCACGGTGCCGAATAATCTGTCACCCGCCAGCTTTAACGTCGGCGTCTTCCTGCTGGGTACGGGAGCGGGGCAATTGACCGGCTTGATGGCGAGTTGTGACGACTGTCTAACCATTTTCTAGCCTGAGCAGGCCAGAGATCCGGGGTGCCCAGGGACAGGGCAGTCTGCGTCTGGTCACTCAACTCCCGTGCGCAAAAATACAGCGCTATGCTCGACGTAGTACCGACTTCCCCCGGCCACGGCGACCAGGCGCAGGCGGTCTGATGCCTCGGGGCTCGCCTCCAGCGGCATTTCCCATAGCAGCCCACCCTCATCGCGACGCAGCATGGCTGTCGGCACTGTCGATGCCGTCGAGGAATTTGCCAGCAACACGAGATCCAGTGGATGAGAGGCGTGGAGAACCAGCGTGAGCCCGCCCTCGGTTTGTCTGGCTTTTAGCTTGAGCGCCAGGTTGCCGTTTTCGAGGTCACACTGCCCGCTGGCGTAGCGGCAATTGCTTTTTGCCAGCAGCGGATATGACACGCCCGGTTGTGCCGCCCGGGGCTTTTCTCCGCTCAGTTCACCCACTGCCAGCCAGGTAAACACCGCAAGCAGCGGCGCGACAAACAGGGCGATGACCACGTGTTTATTGGCGAGCAGCGTCATCATCTCCGCAGGCAATCAGCTGCACTGTGCCCGCAGGCCTGGTGTCGTGCGGGCAGCGGGCATCAATGCTGCTGCGGGGCATCCGCACCCATTGGCACGCGAATCCGTCCTACCAGTTCTTGTACAGCCGCGGGCGGTTCACGGGTTAATGCAGAGATGCCTGTGGCGACGGCAAAGTTCACAATGGCCCCCACGATGCCGAAGGCGTTGGGTTCGATGCCGAGGAACCAGTTCGGTGAGGCATCGCCGAGAAAGGCGGTGCCGGGGATAAACATAATGCCTTTGTGTTGAAACACGTAAAACAGGGTCACGCCAATGCCGGCAATCATGCCGGCGATCGCGCCCTCCCGGGTGATGCGCCGGGAGAAGATGCCCATCATGAGAGCCGGAAAAATCGACGATGCCGCCAGGCCAAACGCCAGTGCGACGGTGCCCGCGGCAAACCCGGGCGGGTTGAGCCCAAGATTGCCGGCGCCGACAATCGCAATTGCCATCGCGATGCGGCTGGCCATGAGTTCCTGTTTCTCGGTGATATTGGGTGTGAGCATGCCTTTAAGCAGGTCATGCGAAATCGCCGATGAAATTGCCAGCAACAGTCCCGCGGCCGTCGACAGTGCTGCGGCGAGGCCGCCGGCGGCAACCAGTGCGATCACCCAGTTTGGCAAACGCGCGATCTCCGGGTTCGCCAGTACCATGATGTCATTGTCTACCTTGATCAACTCATTGCGTTCGGCGTTGGCACTGTACTGGATGAGGCCATCGCTGTTTTTATCTTCGAATTGCAGTAGCCCGGTGGTCTCCCAGTTTTTGAACCAATCAGGGCGTTCGGCGTAAGCCAGGTGCTGGCCTGGTTGGGGCTCCATGGTTTGCATCAGGTTGAGGCGCGCCATGCCCGCTACCGCGGGCGCTGTTGTGTAGAGGATGGCAATGAATACCAACGCCCAGCCGGCAGAGGTGCGCGCGTCACGCACCCTGGGGACCGTAAAAAAACGAATAATAACGTGTGGAAGGCCGGCCGTGCCCACCATCAGCGATGCTGTATAGGCAAACATATTGAGTTTGCTCAGGCGTACATCCGTGGTGTACTCCTTGAATCCCAGTTCGGTGACCACCTGGTCCAGCCTGTCCAACAGGTAGACATCCGTGCCTGCCATGGTGCTACCCAGCCCAAGCTGCGGCAGCGGGTGTCCCGTCAACTGCAGGCTGATAAATACTGCGGGAATGGTGTACGCGAGAATTAAGACGCAGTACTGGGCAATCTGAGTGTAGGTGATTCCCTTCATGCCCCCGAGCACCGCGTAGAAGAATACGATGAACATGCCGATATACAGCCCGGTATCGTAGTTCACCTGCAGGAAACGCGAGAAGGCGACCCCCACGCCTTTCATTTGGCCGATGACGTAGGTGACCGAGCAGATAATCAGGCAGATGACAGCGACGGCGCGCGCCCCCTTGGAATAAAATCGATCACCGATAAACTCCGGTACCGTGTACTTGCCGTACTTGCGCAAGTAGGGGGCCAGCAGCATGGCGAGTATGACAAAGCCGCCCGTCCAGCCCAGCAGAAAGACCGAGCCCCCGTAGCCCATAAACGCGATGAGCCCCGCCATGGAGATGAACGAGGCGGCGGACATCCAGTCCGCGGCAGTGGCCATGCCGTTGGGTATCGGGTGAATGTGGCCGCCCGCGATATAGAAATCACTGGTCGAGCCGGCACGCGCCCAGAAGGCGATGCCGATGTAGAGGGCGAACGTGGCGCCCACTACCAGATAGGTGAGTGTTTGCAGCTCCATTGCCTGGCTTCCCCTTCGTCGCCTAGTCTTCTTCTACACCGAATTCCCGGTCCAGATCGCCCATCTTTTTCGCGTAGTAGAAAATGAGGATAACGAAGACGTAGATGGCACCCTGCTGCGCAAACCAGAAGCCGAGTTTGTAACCGCCGATGCGAAACTGGTTGAGAACATCCACCAGCAGAATGCCGCAGCCAAAGCTGACCACAAACCAGACTGCCAGCAACTTTGCGACCAGGCTGAGATTACGTTGCCAGTATTCGCGTGCGCGCTGCTCATTCAGGGGGCTCATCCGGAGACTCCATGCTGTTTCTTATTCTAATCTGGTGCCAACTATAACATTCCTTCACGCGGCCCAGGCACGCAATCAGGCCGCTGGCTGCTACGTAGCGCGGCATTCATTCACGAACAAAGTCCTCCGGCACGGGGGCTTTGGTGCGTTGCCACCACTCCCAGTGCGTGCCAGGCCAGTTCTGTGTAACGCGGCCGGCGGCGTTCTTGTACCAGCTGTCGACGTGGGGAGAGCCCCAGGCGCGCAGGCGGCTGAGCTCGTCAATGTCGCGGTTGTACTGCTCGCAGACGTCCGCTTTTACCTCCAGCGTATTCAGTGCTTCCTCGAACTGCAGTTTCAGGCAGCCCATGATATAGCGCATGCTGCACTCACTGAAAAAGATGATACTGCTGCCCACCACGATATTGGTGTTTGGCCCATACAGACAGTAGAAATTCGGAAAGCCGGGTATGGTGGCGCCGAGGTACGCAGTCGGATTGCCGCGCCACTGCTCGTGTAGATCACGCCCGTCACGGCCAGTGACCTTCATGGTGTGTAGAAATTTGTCGGCGCTGAACCCGGTGCCGTAGATAAGAATGTCACACTCGTGCAATTGTCCGTCGGTGGTTCTGATGCCGCCTGCCTCTATACGCTGTATCGGCTCGGTTATCAGGTTGACGCCGGGCCTGCGCAGCGCTTCGATCCACTTGCCGTCGTCGAGTACCGGGCGCTTGCCGCCGGGTGGATAGGTGGGGATCAGCGCATCTGCCAGTGCGCTATCGTCACCGCACTGTTCGCGAATATAGTCTTCCATTGCCGCGCGCAGCTCGGCGTTGGCAGGGCCTACGGACGCGGGGTGCCCCTGCCAGCCTTCTTCGCCCAGCAGGAAGGGCAGCAGTCCGTCGTTGCCGCGGGCGCGAAACAGGAAGAAGCGATACCAGCGTGCATAGTAGGGAATGTTTCTGAAGCACCACAGCTCTTCGTCGCTCATCGGCTGGCGGTAGTCCTCTGCCGGAAGTAGCCATGCCGCGGAGCGCTGGAAAACATGCAACTGCCCGGGCAGGTCGGCAATGGCGGGAACAAACTGCGTTGCGCTGCAGCCGGTGCCGATTACGGCCACGCGCTTGCCCTTCAGATCGTGTTGATGTTCCCAGCGTGCGGAGTGGAAGGACATGCCCGCGAAGTTTTCGGCACCCGGAATATCCGGCAGGGCAGGGGAGTTGAGTTGCCCGCAGCCGCTGATGACAACGGCGAACGATTCCTCACACGTGCCACCATCGCCGGTTTGCATGGTCACTACCCACTCGTTCTCCTGTTCGTCGAAGCGCGCTTCGCGAACGGCCGTATCCAGCTGCAGATTTTGTTCAAGTTCGTGGCTCTGGACCACCCGCCTGAAGTAGTTGAATAGCTCCGGCTGCGCCGAGAAATGTCCCGGCCACTGGTGCTCTGGCGCGAAGCTGTAGTTGTACAGGTGATTTGCAGAGTCCACCTGGCACCCTGGGTAAGTATTTTCGTACCACGTGCCACCGATTTCCGGATTCTTCTCCACCATGAGAAAGGGAATACCCGCCTCACGTAGGCGCACCGCTGCCAGAATACCCGACATGCCGGCGCCGATGATCAATACGCGAAAGCTGGCGGGTACGTTCGCGGCAGGAATCGCCACTCTGCGCCTGTCTTCGCCAAACAAGTTGAGTTCTTCGCGCATGTAGACCTGTTGCTCTGCAGGGAGCGGCGTGCCGGTAATGTAGGCCATGGCCTCTTCAACCATGGCATCGTCTGGCGCAGTTAATGGGGGGCAGCCAGCATCGCGGTAATTGCGCAGTAGCTGCAGGGCAAGCGTTCGTGCCTCGCTGCGCTGATCTTCCGTAAGGCCGTCCTCTTCCTCTGCAAGCGGTATAACCGCCGGCCTGACGGCGCCACGCAGGTGCTCCGTAGAGCCCGTGATGTGCATCATCGCCGCCATCAGGGCGGGAACATGGGCCTGCGCCAACGTCAGCGATAGCGTCTCATCATCGGCGTCCTGCAGGGTTACTGCCCACTCGTTCAATTTTCCGTCCCCTCCTGTGTGAATACACAGCTTAAAGTCGCGTTACTCTCTTCCCAGCCGCGCAGCGTCGCGTTGGCAGCTAGGCGTTCGAACGCCAGCTTTGACACGCCCGACTCGGTGCGCAGCCCGAGCGTGCGCAGAAATTCGACAAACCCCGGCGTGGGCGGGACGCCACCACCGAATGCCGGATTGGCGATTGTCTCCGCCACGCCCTCCTGGGTGACGTCGTTCAGCCAGGTAAAACTGATCAGGTCGATACTGTCAGCGTGTGTGTCCCAGGCCTGGAATACTGTGTCGATAAACTGTGCCTGCAATGCATCCGAGCTGCCCATGGAGGGGCTTACTTCGCCGCGTGCCAACTCGCCATAGGCGGCGGCGTCAAAGTAACCCGAGGGATAGCCGAGTTGAAAAAACACCAGCGGCTTGCTGCCGTACAGCGCTACAAGGTCTGCAAAGTCGGCGCCCACGCGATCCGGTGAGAGCACCTGGTTGTCCTCAAGGGGGTAGTAGGAGACACCGATGGTGTCACTGTGCGCGTGCAGTTGTAAGTAGTATTCCCGCAGCGTGCTATCGAGCAGGGCCTTGTGCGTGACCTCGGTAGTAACCCTGAGCGGCGTGTTTTGAGGATAGCGTGCTGCGTAGGCTTCGCGGGCATAGTTTGCTGCATCGGCATAAAACGTCGCGTATTGCTGCCGTCTGGCGTTATCCAGCAGGTAGAAATCGATCTCCGAGCCTATGGCCAGGCTGGTCAGCATCAGATCCGGGATAAGGTCGAAGACATGATCCAAAGTCTGCCGGAAGCGCGCGATCATGCGCGGATCGTCGAAGGGCAGGTTTTCGAAACCGGGCGGCACGCTTTTTACGAGCGTGGTGATCGGACGCAGCATCATGCTGACCTGTGTATTGCTGTTCGGGTAACAGCTGTTGGCTGTGGTGAGTAACTCTGAACCTGTGCCGCCTTCAAATACCGGGTCACCATGGGTGTCGCTGCCGATGTCGATCGCGCTCCAGTCCACTGAGAATGTCTGTGACTGTGCGCCCAGAGCCAGCGCAGCTTCAAATGACGATACGAAATCGCCGTCGGCGGTGGTATTCACCTGAATTTCCAGCAGGCGATCACCCCGCGGTGCCACGGTGGGCTCGATGGGTACGGGTGTTGTGGGTAGCGGTTGAGGCGGTGACGGGTTGCTGTTACCACCGCCGCCCCCGCCGCCGCAGGCAGTCAGCAGGGAAGACGCGCAGGCAAGGACAACGGTGAAGGCAAGGACGCTGCGTACGGTGTCGATGGGCTTACCCTCTCCTGCGCTGGTGTTGTATGGATATGGCGCGACAGGAAGACTGTAAAGGACAGCGCGAAGCCGGGTCAATCCGGATAATTACGAGAACGTCACTGGCGGACTTCGCCGGCACCCCGCGACCCCGCTGTGCGCATTATGAGGCCTTCAGGTAGCCTTTCTCTTCCAGTTCCAGCAGCAGCAACTGTTGGATCAGAAACTCCTTGCTGCTGTGAGGATGCTCCAGGCCCAGGCGCTCCAGGTAGGGCTGCGCTTTGTGCTCATCGGCTCGATGCAGCAGCGCTCTGAGCATGGTGTAAACGAACTCTCGCGGTTCCTCGGTGAGTGCTTTTACCTCACGCAGGCTGGCGGCCAGTGCTACCTCGTTATCGGTAAGGTCGGTGCCGAAGGGAAACTGTGGCAGCAGGGGGCCGCCCATAGATTTACCCAGCGCCTTTTCCAGCTGCTCCGGGGTATTGTGTTTTGCGGCTGCCGGAAGTTTCCATTCCGGCTCCAGCTTCCCGGTGCTTTTCGCTACTTCCATCAGTTCCTGCTGGAAGCGTGAATCAGCGATCATCACCAGGCGCTTGATGATTTCACTGTCACTCTGCCCGCGCAGATCAGCCACGCCATACTCTGTGACAACCACGTCGCGCAGGTGTTTGGGTATGGTGATGTGGCCGTAGCTGGGCACGATGTTGGACTTCAGCGTCTTGCCCTCGCCACGGGTGGCGCGAATACACAGCACCGAGCGTGCTCCGGGCAGATCGTGTGCCATGGCGACAAAGTTGTACTGTCCGCCCACGCCGCTTATCACGGTGCCGTTCTCCAGGGCGTCGGAGGCGACGGCGCCGGTCAGGGTGACCATCATGCCGGTGTTGATGAAGCGCGCATGCTGACGTTGTGCGCTGTACAGGGGAGGGTCCAGCAGCAACTGGTTGGTACGGCGTACACCTGTCATGCAGACTTGCGCCGCGGTTTCTGCGTCGAGATTGGATAGCTTCTGGTAGAAGTCGCGCGGACCGAGAAAGAAACCGCCGTGCAGGATGCGGCCGCCCTGCAACTCCGTGCCCGCAACCGCGTTGACAATGGCCTCGCGCGTAGTGGGCGAGTGTGTGTCGTTGGGGCAACTCACACCCGCAATGTTCAGCGTGCCGTCGTCCAGATAGCAGTCCTCGGGGAGCAGGCCGATGGTTTGCAGTTGCGCGATTTCGCCGGATTCTATATGGCGCGGTATGGCGCCGTTTTGCAGTGCGTAATCAATCAACTGCGCGTCGATGTGCTCGGTGATGTCGCCCCGGTTTAATCCCTCCTGAATGGCAAGGTTATCGTAAACCCGGCGCTTTACTATGCCCTGTTCGACCAGGTGCATCATGCCGTTGACGAACATTTCTGTGGAGACGTATAGCCCCTTCTTGAAGCTGCGACCCTTGTCGATCAGGCTGTCATCCGCAGGTTGCACGCTCGTGATGGCATCCAGCAGGTTGCGGTAGTCCACGTTGTGGTGTTGGCGCAGAATCAATGCATGGGCAACCGCGTCGCCCAGCGAACCGATGCCGATCTGCAGGGTGCCGCCGTCTACTACCAACGAGCTGGCGTGGAGTGCGGTTGCATAGTCCTGCAGCGGGACCGCAACATTGGGTACTGCAAACAGTCGAGAGTCCACGCTGGCATCACGCACCAGCGCATCAAACTCGCCAACTTCGGTCAGGGCATCGCCCTCCATGAAAGGCAGCTCGCTGTTCGCCTGGCCGATGACCACGTAGGGATAGGGCTGAGTGCGCTGCAGTGCTTCGATGATTTCCGGCCCAACGTCAGGATTACACGACAGACTAATTTCCAGGCCTTCGTCGCTGTCGCGCACCGCGACCAGTTGCGCGAGTACATTGATGCCCTTGGCCAGCATGTCACGGCCGATGTGTGTGTAGTTGCTGGAGATGTAATTACGCTGCGCGCTGGGCGTGGACTTCATCGAGCCCGCCTTGAAGTAAAATTCGCTGACGGAAATGTTCGATGGCATGTTGTTCGCGCGCAACGCGCGCATGTAATCCAGTTCTTCTACGTTGCCAAACAGGCGCTCCAGAATGGGCTTGGCCAGGCGGGCCTGCACATCCTCGCCGGGCGAGGGGATTTCCAATGACAGAGCCGTATAGATATGCAACTCAATCGACGGATCGGCGCTGGCACGCTGGAAGAACGCGTTTATCAGTTGGGTGGGCTTGCCCAGTCCCAGTGGCGCGCCGAGTACGATGCGTTTTCCAACCCGTTCCAGTGCGAAATCCACGCAGGATTCGACGCTGTCATAAACTGTCGTCATGGTGGTAGCTGTCTCCGTGAAAAAGCGGTTCCCGAGGTGGCCGGATCAGGGCTCAGCCACGCCTTCGGGAACTTCACCGGGAATGTGTCGATGCGGATGTCGGGGTTTAACGCGCAGTAGCCAGGCTACCGCCGGCAGCAGCAACAGGGCGCCAATCATGTTCCAGAAGAACATGAAGGTCAGCATCAGACCCATGTCTGCCTGAAACTTGATGGGGGAGAAAATCCAGGTGCCTACACCGATGGCAAGTGTCACACCGGTAAAAGCCACGGCCGTGCCGGTAGAACGCAGTGCACGGAAATAGGCTTCTGTCAGGCTTTCGCCGTGGTCCAGGTTGTTCTGCAGTGAGCTATAGATGTAGATGCCGTAGTCCACGCCGATACCCACACCGAGTGCAATAACCGGCAGGGTCGCAACCTTCACACCAATGCCCAACAGGGCCATCAGCGCATTGCCCAGTACCGAGGTCAGCATCAGCGGAATAATAATGCAGGCGGTAATGCGCAGTGAGCGGAAGTTCAGCAGGCATAGCAATATCACCACCGCGTATACCCAGATCAACATGCGTATCTGCGATTCCTCGATCACGATGTTGGTTGCTGCCTCCACGCCGGCGTTACCTGCCGCCAGTTCAAAGCGGATGGTGTCGGAGTTGTTTTCCGCCGCAAACTTCTCCACGGCGGCGACCACGCCAGTGAGGGTCTCGGCCTTGTGATCGTCCAGGAACAGAATGATAGGTACCATGGAACAATCGGTATTGCGCAGAGAGCTCGGCGCACGGCTCAATGAATTGTTCAGTATGAGCTGGTTGCGGCTGATGTCGTGCCATTGCGGGCTGCCTTCGTTCATGCCCATGATGACCAGCTTCGACACATCGACCAGCGACAGTACGGACTGCACGCCCGGTACGTTTTCCAGCACGCCCTGGAAGTAGTTGACTGCGGAAACAAACTCATAGCTGCCACACTGCTGTTCCCCGGTTTGCGCCATGACCACGAAGACATCCGTGGAGGTGGAATAGTTGGCGGTGAGGAAGGCGGTGTCCTGGTTGTAGCGCGAGTCCGGGCGCAGCTCCGGAGCCCCTGGGTCCAGATCGCCAATTTTCTGTTTCTGGCCATACCATCCGCCGACCGCGAACAGTACGACAGCGACCGCGATGATCACGCTGGCAGGTCCGCGCTGGGTGGCGCCGGACAGCAAACGCCACTGCCTGAACTGGCTGTTTTCCTTCAGGTCGCGGTACTTGATACCGGCCTCTGACATCCCTGTAACGGATAGCACCAGGGGCAGTAGCATGAGGTTGGTCAACACCAGCACAGCGATGCCGGTACTGGCCACGACGGCCAGTTCCTGGATGATGGGAATATCGATGACGCGTAGCGTCAGAAAGCCCACGCCGTCACTGATCAGCGCGATAAAGCCCGGCTTGGACAGGCGCACAAAAGTCAGCTCGGCAGACTGGCGCGGGGCGACCCCATGATACTGGTGGAAGGCGAAACGGTTGACGATCTGCACCGAGTGACTGATACCGACCGCAAACACCAGGAAGGGCACCAGCATGGAATAGGGGTCCAGCCCCAGGCCCATCAGCTTCAGGGTGCCCATCTGCCAGACCACCGCGATAGTGGAGCAGAACAATGCCGCGAAAGTGAGTCGCGGGCAGCGGCAGTAGGCGTAAAGCAGAATGCCGGTGATCACCAGCGCTACGCCGAAAAACAGGGCAACCAGCGTGGCGCCCTCGATGAGGTCGCCCACCAGCTTGGCGAAGCCGGTAATGTGGACTTTGACCCGCGCCGTTTCGTACTTGTCGCGAATAAGATTTTCCAGGTCCTGCGAGAACTGGTAGTAATCCAGGCGTTCGCCGGTTTCCGGGTCCGCCTCGGTGAGCGGGGCGACGATCGTTGCAGACTTGAAGTTGTTGGCCACCAGGCTGCCGATCTGACCGGACTTCAGGGTGTTCTCACGCAGTAGCAACAGGCTCTCCTGGGAGCCGTCGTAACTGTCGGGTATTACCGCGCCGCCGACGAAGCCCTCTTCGGTCACCTCCTGCCAGCGCACGTTGGGTGTCCACAGGGACTGCAGGCCGGAGCGGTCAACGCCGCGAACATAAAACACATCATCCGTGGCCTGTTTCAGGATTTCCTGAAATTCCTCGGTGAAGATGTCACCTTCCAGTGTCTCCAGGGTGATCCTGACGGAATTGCCCAGGCCCTTGAGATCATCGCGATTGGCGAGGAAGTTGATGATGTACGGATGAGATACCGGGATCATCTTCTCGAAGCTGGCGTCCGGGCGCAGTTGCGCCGCCTGCCAGCCGAGCAGCAGGGTTAGAATGCCGAAGATGGCCAGTAGGGGTTTGCGCAGGTCCAGCAGGTAGGAACCGAGCTGTTGGCGGAAGCCTGCGTCATCCGCAGTCAGTTTAACGTTCGCTTGCTGCTCGTCAGCCACTGGGGCCCTCCTCGAGTTCTATTCCGGCCATGCCGACCAGGAGGGTCTTGCCGTTACTGGTTTGCACGAGGCTGGACAGTGTGGCGCGGCTCGCCTGAACGGAGCTGCTCATGCGGCCTTCAAGGTCAAACGTGATGACCCCGCCACCGGCTCCGACCAGCAGCAGCCGGCCGTCTCGCAGTGTTTTACCGCCATACAGGCTGAACTCTGTAGGATTCGGTACCGCGTTCCAGGTAACGCCGCGATCGTCACTGCGGAATATATTGCCGCGCAAGCCAAAGGTGTAAATGCGTTCGCCCTGCACGGCCACGCCGAACAGGCTGCCAATATAGACGTCGTCATTCCGCGTCCAGGTCTGGCCGCCGTCGTGGGAATGATAGAGCAGGCCGGCTTCGCCGCTGAGGAACAGGTTGCCCTGGTTGTCAGCCGCGATCGCATAAAAGTGATAGCGATCAGGATTGTCGATGGAAGCTGCTGCCAGTTGCCAGTTCTCACCGCCGTTGCTCGTGCGGTAAACCATGCCGTACGCACCCACTGCCCATCCTTCGCTGGCGCTGGTGAACAGTACATCAAGCATGGGGTCGGCTGGCCCGGTTTCTATCGCTGCCTGGGCATCCTCCTCGTTGAACTGGGCATCTTCCAGGTCATACTCCAGGTCGGCGAGCATGCCGTCCGGGTCTCCCTCCTGCTGCAGCGCTTCCACCTGCGCCTCCAGCGCTTTGCGCTGCTCGGTGGCATGGCCCAGCCACTGTCGATTGGCTTCATTGCCATCGAACTGCAGGGTCCAGGTGGCGCCACCGTCCTTCGAGTGCAAAATGGTGCCCGCATGGCCGACGGCCCAGCCCAACTGATCGGTGGCGAAGTCCACCGCGGTCAGCGTGGCGCTGACCGGTACGGTGGCCTGTTGCCAGCTCTGCCCGTCGTCGTCCGAGAGGATGACCAGTCCGCGCTCGCCTACGGCGACCAGTCGATCTCCGGCGCGGGTAATGTCAGTGAGAAGTTTCTCCGCCGCATCGCGTACCGGTGCCGCGGGCCGAAACTGATAATCCTCTGCGGTGGCGACAGGTGCCCACAGGCTTGTGCAGCAAACGGCCAGCAGCGTCGTGCGAAACGGGCGCGCCAGCGCCCTGATCAGGACGCCGGAAAGCTGCAGCGCCAGCGCGACCGCCATGCTGCCGGGTTGCATCAGCGGCGACCCGCCCTGCGCAGTGCAGCGGGAGTGAACTCGTCAAAGCCGCCTTCCCACTCAAAGTCGTACTGGTAGCCCTTCTCTTCGTTGTCCAGTCCGATCACCAGGTAGCGGCCAGAGACCAGGTCGTGCAGGCTTTCCGCTGCCAGCCAGGGCACATCCACCTGATAGTGCATGATGGGGTGGCCTTCCTTCACGCGCCACAGTTCACCGCGACCGTCGTAGTGGTCGATGATGCCCATCTGCCAGGTATCCTCGTCTACGTAGTAGGTGCGCCGGGCGTAGATGTGACGTGCGCCTTCTTTCAATGTGGAATCCACTACCCACACGCGGTGCAGTTCGTAACGCGTGTACTCGGGGTTCATGTGGCCCGGGTTGATGATGTCTTTATAGGTGAGATCTCCGCGGCGCAGGTCGTAGCTGTTGTAGGGTATATAAAGCTCTTTCTTGCCCACGAGTTTCCAGTCGTAGCGATCCGGGGCGCCGTTGAACATGTCCAGGTCATCCGCGGTACGCAGGCCATCCGATGCGGTGCCCGGGCCGTCGTAGGCCACGTTGGGCGCGCGGCGCACACGGCGCTGGCCGGCGTTGTAGATCCAGGCCGCGCGTGGCTCCTTGATCTGGTCAATGTTTTCATGCACCAGCAGCACGTCACCTTCGAGGCGCGCCGGTGCGAGAATTTCCTGCATGAAGACAAACAGGCGATTGGGGTAGGGGTTGTTCGGCATGCGGTTGGCAAACAGCGAGCGCTCTTCGAACAGCACCGGCGCGAAATTGCCATTGGCCTGCACGGGTATCTGGGTGTAGCGCCGCTCCACGCCGAGCGCCGTGCGGTAGCGAGTGATGTGGTTCCAGATCACTTCCAGCCCATTCTGCGGAATGGGGAAGGGCACATTCGCCTTGAAATTCACCAGGCCGTTGCCGCCGGCAACCATGTCGGTTTCCGTCGCGCCTTCCTTGATCAGCTTGTATTCCGATTCCGGCAGGCGTGCACTGCGCCGCGTGGGGTATACGGGCATGCGGAAGGTGTCCGGGTAGCGCTGAAACAGTGCGACCTGCCCGGGCGAGAGTTTGTCGCTGTGGTCTTTGTAGTTTTCGGCGGTAATGGTGAACAGGGGCTTGTCATCCGCGAAGGGGTCAACCAGCCGTTCACCCGGCTTGTAAGCCGCTGGCAGTTCTGCAATGCCCCCGGTCCAGGGCGGGATCGTGCCGTCGGCATTGCCGGCGCGCTCGGCGCCTACGGGGGTGAGTTTTTCGCCACCCAGTGTGGCGGCCTGTTCAGCGCTGATCTTGGCCAGTGCAGGTGCCGCCGCCAGCGACAAGGTCAGCGCCGCAGTCGGCAGAAGCGCCGTGGCCGAAAAGGCCGTGCGCAGAGAAATGGTGTGCTTCATGCTGTACTCCAACAAATAAAATTAAAAGGCGATCGAAACGCTGAGCGAGATAAAGTCCCTGTCTTGCTGTTCATTGTAGTCTGCGCCGAAGAACGAGGTATAGGACAGATCTGCCTGATAGATATTCAGGTAGTCGGCCTTTACGCCCACGCTCAGCGCCATGCGATCTTCAACGAAGTTCGGTGGCGGTGAATAACCCGATACATCGTGGGACCAGGCCATATTCGGCGTCAGGTTAATACCCGCGAATACGTCTGAGTAGTCCAGTCCGGCGCGCAGGCGGTAGCCCCAGGAAAAGTCAGTGGTGAAACCCTCGTCCTCGCAGTAATCGGCGTTGCCATTGGGCACAACGAGTGGCGCCAGGGCGGGGTGTGTACTACAGGTGACCGGCACACCAAACTGCTCACTGACAAAAGGCTCAAAGGTATTGATGCCGTAGGCCGAAGAGCGGCCGTAGTTGATGTCATCATCCATGTCGCCAATCCAGGTTGCACCGAACTCTGCGGCAACGGAAAGGCGGCTTGCGCCCAGGACCTGTTCGAAAAAGCGTATAAAGGTGGTTTGTAGTTGGGTATACGTGACCTCATCGTAGCCGTGCACGATACCACCCGCGCCGGCTTGCTGGGATCGGGAAAGCATTGGAGACCACTCGGCCAGTCCGCCCAGCGCCAGAGCCTGCAGCATGTCTGTGGTATTGATCTGCAGCGGGAACTTGTCGCGGTAGCTGAGTTCCCCCGACCATGCCCAGTCCGCTACGTTGGTGGCGAAGGTCAGGCCCCAGACGTCGATGTCTTCCGGAAACTCAAAGAAAAACGCCGGGTCGGCGCCCGCAATGAACGCGCTGCCGAAGTTTTCGGAGGCATTCACGCCGCTGAAGATCGGCGTTCGGCTGTGGACGTTCACATAGTAAAGGCCGAACTCGGTAGCATTGAGCGATTCCACAAAGTAGCGGGCGGCGAGACCCCACTGCCCGGAATCAGAGGCCTCCTCGTCACCGACGCGGGGAATAATAAAATCGTCGAGGAATTGGTCCTGATCGGGCCGTGTTGCCGAGGCCGTCAGGTAGTTGCAGCCACCGCCGTAGGGATCGGATGAGTTCCAGTAGGTGCCGCACTCATCGAGTACAGTGCGCTGCCACTCGTACTGGTAGAAGGCCTCCAGGCTGAGATCCATGGTCAGGCCGATATTGGTATACACCATGCCCACGGGTAGCAGCGCCTCCTTGATCTCGGAGCCGGGACGGCGCAGCGCGGTGGCATCGAAGGGGTTGATCACGTTGACGCCGTTCTGGATGAAGGTACTTTCGCCCCAGCTCAGCACCATGTTACCGGCGCGCAGTTCGACGGGCATTTCTCCCGCCTGGAAGTTGCCGTAAACGTAGTAATCGAGAAATTCAAAGCCGGAATCCTGTGCCAGATCCTCGAAACGCGACATGTCGAGCTCTTCGTCCGGCAAGTAGTTGGTTGCCGCATGCCCATGCGGTACGCTCTCTTCGGCCAGCACGTAGTCATACCAGTACTTGACCCGGGTGAAGACACCGAAGTTGTCGTTCTCGATACGCAGATCGTGCACACCCTTGAACAGCCAGGAGTACATGTCGCCCTTGTCATAGTTCAGGTTGCCATCGTCAGCGGTGCTGGATGATGCACGACCCTCGCCGTTGGTATTCCCGGGAGAGATCACTCGCTTGGAAGCATCCTGCATCCGCCAACTGGCACCCACGGAAAAATTGGATGTGAAAGTGCCTTCAAAATCGCCCAGTTCAAATTGCACTGCTGACGCATGATTGCCCAACAATGCAGTGGCCAGGCCCACGGCCAAAGCCAGTGGCGTGCGGTGAGTTGTTTTCACTGTCATTCACTCCCTAATGGATAGCTGCACGGGAACACGGTAGCGTTCCCTCAAAGTAGCAGTTTTCACCCAACTGTGCAGGCCGTAATTGCTCTCGATCAAATTATGATCGATCTACCTGCGCTAATCACGTCGCGGATGGGTCATTTACTCCCGGGGCAACAACGTGTCCGCTCGTTTGCAACACCGGTTCAGTCGGTTTGCATCGCGTTCGCAAGTTCGCGAAAGCTGTTTTTTAGATACTCGTCCAGGCGCTCGATGCCCGGTTGCCCGGTGGGGCAGCTGGTGATCGCAAAACTCAGCTTGTTCAGGTAGCTGATGACCGTCAGGTTTATTCCCATGCCGTCTGTCACCACAGACAGCGGGTACATGGCCTGAAGTTCAGCGCCATCGAGGTACAGTTTTTCGCGCGAGCCCGGGACGTTGGAGAAAATCGCGTTCACCGCCGGGCTCACCCGGGTGGCATTGCCGCTGAGCGTAAGCAGCACCGTGGGCATCAGCATCATGTTGGCGAATTCCTGCGAGGCGGTTGTCGAAATACCGGTCAGCTCGGATTTCGCCTTTTTGGTACTGCGTACGATGCGCTCAAGCCGGCGTTTTGGATTGCTTTCATCCGTAAAGAAGGGGCAGAGGATGAAAGAGAGTTGATTCCCCTCGGTGTCGTCACTGCTTTTCAGGGAAACCGGAAGTCCGGCGACCAGTGATTTCCGGGGTAGTGCGCCCTGGTCCATCAGGTATGCTCGCAGCGCGCCGCCACAAACGGCGAGGAGAACGTCGTTGACCGTTCCCCCGGTGCGCCGGCCAATGCTGCGTACCCGGTTGAGCGGCAGGTCACAGATCGCTGCGCAGCGGCTGGAATCGACCTCGCCGTTGAAAATGCTGCGGGGCGCCGTGAACGGCAGTGTCATTGTCTCGGTTTTGCCGCTAAGGGTGTCCCGGCCCATATGGGCAAACAGGGTGAGCAGTTCCGGGAGGGCGGTGTACTGCTTCTTTACGCCCTCCACGAGGCCGCGCAACTGGCGTGCAATGGCCACCTTTGCATCGTGCTCCCTGGCCGTGGGTATGGCCTGTTCCAGCCGGAGACGTCGGGTAGGTGAGGTACTGAACAGGGCGTCGACCATGCGCAGTGCACCCACACCGTCAATCAGTGCATGGTGTACCTTGCAATAGAGCGCAAACTGCCCTCCCTGCAGCCCCTCTATAAGGTGGATCTCCCAGAGCGGGCGACTGCGATCCAGGGTGCGTTCATGCGCGCTGGTCACCAGTTGCAGCAAATCGGCCTGTTTGCCCGGTGCGGGGAGCGCGTAGTGATGCACGTGTTGCGCCGGGTTGTAGTTACTTGCCGGTATCCACTGCGCGCGGCTCAGGTCCTCCGGGTCGCTCAGTTGTTTGTTCAGGATAGGCCACATTTCGTTGAGCCTGCCGCAGTGGCGAGCCAGGCGTCGCAGGTAGCCTCTTGGCGTCGGCTCCGGGAGCTTCAGGATCATCAATCCGCCTACGTGGTAGGGCCGTCGACTGGATTCGAGTTTGAGGAACGCGCTGTCCTGATAACTGAGCTTGGCCATCGCTGCTTTATTACTCTGCTTTTTCTGCAATGTAGGCGATTTCTGTGTTCCTGGCCAACAGTCAGATCAAGCTTTCAGTGAATTTCAGCAGCAGGAAGTGCGCGCAATATTGACGCAGGCCAATTCTCTGCGCGATTGATAACACTATAGTTTATGAAGAACGGCCAGTTTTCTGCCCGCAGCGGGCTGGCGTCCACGAATAATACAAAAAGGAGCGGTGGAAGGTGAGAGCGTGGGTCGTGTGTTGTAGTGCACTGCTGGTTCTATGGCATTTTCCGGCGGCTGCCGAACAATCCCTGCAGATGCCACGTGCCAGCGAAGCGTTGCTGCTCGACGCGACGCGTGCCGGCGAGCGGCTCTTTGTCGCGGGTGATCATGGACATATCCTGTACAGCGACGACGGAGGCAATACCTGGCAGCAGGCTGTGGTGCCTACCCGCGCCATGCTCACAGCGATCCACTTTCCACGCCCGGATCGTGGCTGGGCAGTGGGCCATGACGGCGTCATCCTGGCCAGCACGGATCGTGGCGAAAGCTGGACAGTGCAGCGCGACGGACTCGACGCCCAGAAGGCGCTGAACCTCGAGCGCTTGCGCGATCTGGAAACACGGCTCGCGCAATGCCATCAAAGTGCGGTGGATGCAAACGCAGCCACAGCGTCCGGCGCTCTATGTGACGAACTGGATGACCTGACCTTCGACCTGGAGGATGCGCGCAGCAGGGTGAAAGAGCCCGTCCATGCGCCGCCGCTTCTGGATGTCTACTTTTCCGACGCATTGCACGGCGTGGCAGTCGGCGCATTTAACACGCTGCTGCGCACAGTCGATGGTGGGCTCAACTGGACATTACAGTCAGGCAGGGTAGATAACCCGGACGAATTCCACCTGAATGCCGTCACCGGTAATGGTGGCAAGCAGCTTTGGATTGCCGCCGAGGGTGGACTTCTGTTTACCAGTGAAGACGGTGGAGCAAGCTGGGAATCACTGGAAAGCCCCTATCACGGTTCCTGGTTTGGCATTATTCGAGCCCCGGGAAGCGGTGCACTCCTGATTTTCGGCCTGCGCGGCAACCTGTATCGCAGTAGCGACGACGGAAAGACGTGGCAACAAGTGGAGATTGCTACCGATCGCACGCTGGCCGGCGGCACCTTTATCAACGACAAATATGCAGTACTGGTGGGCGCCGTGGGCACGCTCCTGGTCAGCGAAGACGGTGCGCTCAGCTTCAACGTCAGATCATCCGGTACCCGACAGAACCTCAGTGCCGTAACCAGCGTCGCTTCCTCTGCCGTTCTGGTAGGGCAGGGCGGTGTACATCACGTGCGCCCGTTTGGAGGTGATCAGTGAGCGATACACCGTTGCAGACTTACCGATGGGGTCAGGAAATCCCACGGATTGAACGCCTGATCTTCAGCCGCCGCCCGTTGTGGTTGTTTGGCTTCTTCCTCGTCACCCTGCTGCTTGGTTGGCAGGCTTCCAAGTTGCAACCGGATGCCAGCTTCGAAAAAATGATCCCGCAGGAACATCCCTACATTCAGGCGATGATGCGCCATATCGCTGACCTGGGTGCGGCGGGGACCAGCATCCAGATCGTTGTAGAGAATAAAAACGGGGACATCTTTGATCCCGACTATCTGGAAACCGTGCGCAAGGTGACCGATGAGCTGTTCTACATGGACGGTGTGGATCGCAACAACATGCGGTCTCTGTGGACGCCGAACGTGCGCTGGACTGCGGTGACCGAGGAGGGCTTCGAAGGCGATAAGGTGATTGATGCGCAGTATGATGGCAGTCCCGTTGCCATGGAACGCCTGCGCACCAACATCCTGCGCTCCGGTGAATTGGGCCGCCTGGTCGCTGACGATTTCCGCTCTACCATTGTTGAAGCCCCCCTGTTTGATCGCGATCCACGCAGTGGTGAAGCGCTGGACTACTGGAGCTTCGCGAGCCAGCTTGAGCAGGGTATCCGCGACAAGTACAGCTCAGAGGATGTGAGTATACGCATTGTCGGCTTTGCAAAAATGATGGGTGACCTGCTCGACGGCATCCTGGCCATACTGCTCTTTGCCGTGATCACGGTCGGCGTTACTGCACTGCTGCTCTTCTTCTATTCGTTTAGCCCGGCTGCAACGCTGGTAGCGTTGCTTTGCTCGATGATTGCGGTGGTGTGGCAATTGGGGTTGCTGGCGATGCTGGGCTACGGCCTTAACGCTTACTCAATACTGGTGCCCTTCCTGGTGTTTGCGATCGGCATCAGCCACGGCGTGCAGGTGATTAACGGAATTGCCGTGCGTACAGAAGAGGGTTCGGACAGCGAGCAGGCGACGCGTCTTGCCTTTCGCAACCTGTACATCCCAGGTGTGACTGCGTTGGTGTCTGACGCTGTCGGCTTTATTACCATGTGGTTGATTCCCATAGAAGTGATCCGCGATCTGGGTGTGACCGCGAGTATTGGTGTTGCGGTGGTCATCCTGACCAATCTCGTTTTGCTACCAATCATCATGTCCTACCTGAGGCTGCGGGATCGCAGTTTGCGGCGCATGCGTGCCGGCCCTGATGACAGGCGGCCTCATTGGGAGTTCCTCTCACGTTGCGCAACGCGTTCCGGTGCAAAATCGGCTGTTGCTGTTGCGGTGCTGCTCGCGTTGGTGGGGCTTTACTTCTCCCAGGATCTGCAGATAGGCGATCTTGATGCGGGGGCGCCGGAACTGCACCCTGACTCGCGCTACAACCTCGATAGCGCCTACGTCAACGCGCACTATGGCACCAGCTCGGACGTGTTGGTGATTATGGTGGAAACGCAGCCCGAGCGCTGTTCGCAGTATTCCAACATGGCCCTGATCGATGAATTCATGTGGCGCCTTGAGAACGTGGAGGGCGTGCAGTCGGTGATGGGTTCGCCCACGGTCTCAAGACTGGTGCTCAGCGGTTACAACGAAGGCAGTTTGAAGTGGGCCACTGTTACCCGCAATCAGTTGGCGCTCAA
The DNA here is from genome assembly GCA_030426545.1 of Gammaproteobacteria bacterium. Classification (GTDB taxonomy): domain Bacteria; phylum Pseudomonadota; class Gammaproteobacteria; order Pseudomonadales; family Halieaceae; genus Marimicrobium. The sequence continues at coordinate 1,495 of JAUHYL010000016.1, read as the reverse complement.
TTCCACGTTCGCCCAGGTGCCTGAGCAGTTGATGAATGCGGACTGCAGCCTGTCACTGGTAGTGGCGTTTCTGTCGGATCATCGTGCCGGCACTCTTAATCGCGTAATGAATGCGGTGGAAACGTTTGCGGCAGAGAATAACAGTGAAGACATTCGTTTCGTGCCAGCCTCGGGCAGTGCCGGAATTGAGGCGGCCACCAACCAGGAGATCGAAAACTCGCGGGTGAAAATGCTCTACCTCGTGTATGGCGTGGTCGCGCTGTTGGTTTACCTCAGTTTTGGCTCCTTGCGTGCGGTGGCTTGTATTCTGCTGCCACTCGCACTGACCTCGGTATTGTGCCAGGCGCTGATGGCGCAGCTCGGGATAGGTGTCAAGGTGGCAACGCTGCCGGTCATCGCCCTCGGGGTAGGCGTTGGAGTGGACTACGGAATTTACGTCTATGCGCGTCTGACGTCCTTCCTGGGCCAGGGGCAACCACTGCACGATGCCTATCGCGCGACGCTTTACTCCACGGGTAAGGCGGTTGCGTTCACCGGTGTAACCCTGGCGATCGGGGTAGCTACCTGGGTTTGGTCGCCGATCAAGTTCCAGGCGGATATGGGCAAACTGCTCACATTCATGTTCCTTTTCAACATGGTCGGTGCACTGACACTGCTGCCGGCGTTGGCTCGCATACTGCTTCCCAAAGAGGTGAAGAATGATTAGACGACTTGGTATGGTTGCCCTGGCGCTGTTACCGCTGAACAGCTGGGCGCTGGACTTCGAATTTGGTGATGGCGTGGAGGTGTCGCTCGACTCCACCGTCACCTGGGGTGCCCAGTGGCGCGTGGAGGATCGCGACGGTGATCTGACCGGGCGCCAGTTCCTGGCAGATCTGCAGGAAGATCCGTTTCTACCGCTGACCAACCCGGAGTACTCCGAAGCGCAGACGGTGATTCTCAATGGCAACGATGGTAACAACAACTTCGACACGGGCCTGATATCCAATCGAGTGACTCTGCTGGTCGATATGGATATGCGTTGGCAGCATCTCGGCGTGTTTCTCCGTGGCCGAGCCTTCTATGACCATGTCTACAGCAGCAACGATACCGACCTGGATGCGCTTGATTACGCCACGTATAACAGCGGCACAATTTATGGCGGAGACACGGATCTGGGTGAGTTTCCGGGGCAAACTGAAAATGCGCACGGCGACACGATCGAGATGCTGGACGCCTTTCTCTATGGTACCTGGGAATTGCCTGGCGATCGCCTGATGGATTTGCGCCTCGGTCGGCAGGTGATTAACTGGGGAGAGTCGACGTTCTATCAGGGCGTGAACAGTTTGCAGAATCGTGTGGATGCCCAGGCGGCCAATGTGCCGGGTGTGGAGGTGAAAGAGATATTCCTGCCCACCGGTGCGTTCTATATGCAGGTAGACGTGGCAACCGACCTGACGCTGGAGGCTTATTACCAGTTCGAATGGCTGGAGAATGACCTCAACGGCGTCGGCAG
>JAUHYL010000108.1 GCA_030426545.1 Gammaproteobacteria bacterium | reverse complement strand
AGCCATGGATGTGGATCCAACAGCAGCAGGATCAAAACGGGCGTCGAAGTCAAAAACCGCTGCCAATAAGAAAGTGTCCGCTGGTAAGAAAGCCTCCTCTGACAAGGGAGCCCGTGCTGACAAAGGCACCACTGCGGCCCCCAAGGCTCGCGCACCGCACAAGGCTGCGGCCTCCGCTGGTAGTGATTCCAAAGCCAAAGCCAAAGTCAAAGCCAAGGCGAAAAAGCCAGCCACCTCCCGTAGTAGTGCCACCTCCCGCACCGCCGCGAAAGCGTCAACTGGCGGTAAGACCAAAGCGAGTCGTTCCAAAACTGCCAAAGCTCCGACTGCCGCGCCGGCGAAAGCCGTCAAGCCCGCGGGTAAAGTCGAAGAAGTCGACGAGAATTTTGAAACCGCGAAGGCCAACACCAGCCGTCGCGTCGAGAAGTCACTGGATGCAACCCAACTCTATCTCAATGAAATCGGTTACTCACCGCTGTTAACCGCGGACGAAGAAAAATACTATGCGCGCCTCGCGATCGGCGGGGATGATTCCGGCCGCCAACGCATGATCGAGAGCAACCTGCGTCTGGTGGTGAAAATATCGCGCCGCTACATCAACCGCGGCCTGACGCTTCTAGACCTGATCGAGGAGGGTAACCTCGGCCTGATTCGCGCGGTGGAGAAGTTTGATCCTGAGCGTGGCTTCCGCTTTTCCACCTACGCCACATGGTGGATTCGCCAGACCATCGAGCGCGCCATCATGAACCAGACGCGTACCATTCGGCTCCCCATTCACGTGGTGAAGGAGTTGAATGTTTACCTGCGTGCCGCGCGTGAGTTGACGCAAAAGCTGGATCACGAGCCCACTGCTGAAGAAATAGCGGAGATGCTCGATAAGCCTGCGGCTGACGTGAAGCGTATGTTGCGCTTGAACGAGCGCGTTACCTCGGTGGATACGCCCGTGGGCCCGGATTCCGACCGCGCAGTGGTTGATACCATCGCCGATACGGCTGTCTGCGATCCCTCTCAGTTACTGCAGGACACCGACATCAAAGACAGCATCGCAGACTGGCTGGATGAACTGTCGGAAAAGCAGCGCGAGGTGGTGTCTCGCCGCTTCGGGCTGCGCGGTTATGAGAGCAGTACGCTGGAAGAGGTAGGTCGCGAAATTGGCCTGACCCGGGAGCGCGTACGGCAGATCCAGGTGGAGGCGCTGAAACGGCTGCGCTCCATCATGGAAACTCAGGGCCTCAGCGGGGAATCGCTGTTCAGCTAAAGCGCTTGCCTCTGTTGCCGCTGTCGACGGGCTGGCCTGATCTGCGTCACCCTGTATCCTCGCCATTCATCTTTACACTACCCTGGCGCTCCTGCAGCGCCCTGCACAAGTTTCCAGCGCGCCCGCAATGACGGTGCCCTGTTGTTTTCAGATTTTCAGGGGTCAACCCTCTCTCCAAACTGTGATGTGCGGCATTGATCGCGCTGGTTGCAACCGTTATGTTGCGCAGCGTATAGGGTCGATAATTGGCGCCGATGAGTTCAGATAGTTTGCAGCACACAGTGCACAATCAATGGCGGGAGAGCGATGCCGACGCGTCGTCTCCATCCTCGACGTTCTGGCGTTGTACCGGATGCCGCGGTGCATTGCAGGCTCGTTCGATGGAGCTTGTTGTCTGCCGCGATTGTGACAGGCAATTCCCCGCGGTAGAGGGTATCCCTGATCTGCGCGAAAGTACCGGCGACACCCAGTGGCAGCAACACGACCTTGAGGTCGCCCGAGCCAATTCTGCGGAGTTGCGCAGTGCCGGACTACAAGAGGTCGTTGAGCAGTTGTCAGGCCAGAGCGATGTCTCTGAAGATACGCGCTCCATGCGGGTGCGGCAGATTATGACGGCGCCCCCCAAGTTTCGTCACCAGTTCGAAAGCTGGTTGCGACCCTGCATGGACGAGGGTGCATTGGTCCTCGATGTCGGTTGCGGTACGGGCGGGCTCCTGGCGGGCGCGCACACCCTGGGCATACAGGCAGCGGGGATTGATGCTTCCATGGCCAACCTCATCGCGGCCAAACACATGATCGAGGCCCATGGCGGCACGGCCCGCCTGGCCTGTGCCTACGCGGAATCGCTGCCGCTGCTCGATGGCCAGTTCACCGCCGTGACCATGTACGACGCGATTGAACATGTCGATGACGTGACCGATACCATCAGCGAGGCCTGCCGCGTACTGCGCCCCGGAGGCTTTCTCGGTATGTCCACGCCCAATCGATACAGTCTTACCCGGGAGCCCCATGTGTTGATCTGGGGTGTGGGCTGGCTGCCCCGCGCACTGCAGCAACCCTACGTCAAATGGCGCACAGGGAAGGACTATGAGCAGACCTGCCTGATCAGCACCTGGGCCATGCGGCGCGAGATGCAGCGTCACCCGGAGGTGGAATTTGAAATTCGCATTCCGCAGGTGCCGCACGAGGAGATAGCCGGTTTTACCGCGTTACGCGCGCGACTGGCGGAACTGTATAACCGCGTTGCCGGCTGGCGCCTGCTGCGCCCCCTGCTACTGGCTGTGGGGCCTTTCTACCAGGTGACGGCCAGGCGTCGCGATTGAGGTAATGCGTGCTCGGCGTGGCGCGACCTGCGCTACCACTTAAGCTCGATCTCCAGGCTGGATTCGCCGTCCTCGACCTCCATCTCCACCTCAACCTCGACGCGATCAGGTACGTTGAAGGTTACTTTCATGCCGTTACGCATAAATTCCACGTCGTTGTGGCGCTCCAGGGCGTCGGCAATCTGGTGTAGCAGTTTGGCCGCCGCTTCACGCGTCATATTGTGTTTTTCGGTAATCTCAATCAGATCCATGGTTGCTCCCGGCCTACCGCTCTGTAGTGTTTGCTGCACAGTCCCAGCTTATAGATTATCACGGGTTCCGCCATACCGAGACTGCTGTTGAGTGCTGCGTTGGTTAGTTGTGTGTAGCATTCGCACAACGTCTGCCGGGAGCCGGTGTCAGCGGCGAATGACCTTTTTTGCCAGTGCGTCCAGGCCCTGCGAGTGTATGCTTGGAGCTGTCTAATTTATCCTACAGGAGCGTAAAGTGTCGGAAGAATTGAAAGAGAGGCTGCAATTACCGCAGGTGGATCAAGTGGGGTTTGTAGTGCGCGATTTGCACTCCGCACTGGCACTTTATGAGCCGATGTTCGGTCCGTTCACGCTCATGGATCCGGGGCCAATGACCTACGACTACCGCGGTAGCGAGGAAGAGTGCGACATGCGGCTGGCGTTTGGCAAAAGCGGTGACGTGGAGATAGAGCTGATCCAGTGGCTGCGCGGCGGTTGCCCCCATAAAGAATTCATCGATGCCGGGCGTGAGGGGATGCATCATCTGCGTTTTCGCATAGACGATATCGAATCCAAACTGGCAGAGGCGGAGGCCATCGGTTATCGCGCTATCTGGCGCAAGCGCTACGGCGAGGGGCTGGCGGTAGCGTACCTCGAACGCGAGGGCGACCCGCTGTTCGTGGAGTTGTTCGAGAATACCCACGGCTGAGTGACACTATCCTCGCTCGGGTAGCCTGAGAGTGCCAGTTTCCAGTGGGTGGTTTATGCGCGTTTTATTGACGTGAAATAGGGATGGCGCCCGGGAAGGGTTCCACGCCCTCGTCTCCGCGCACATAGCAGATTATCCGGTAGTACAAACCGTGTGCAGAACCATTCAGCAATGCGTCCGCCAGCATGTCGTCGGTATCGACGGCCTCGGCCTGGGACAGTAACTTGCGAAACGTATTGGTATAGCTCTCAGAGTGGCGGGTGCGGATTTCCGTGCCGAACAGAATCTCCTGTACAAGCTCGGGTTCCTCGCGGTGCGTGATTACCAGGGCAATCATTTTGCGCACAAACCAGGCGTGATCGCCTGAACTGGACAGGGCGCGCTGCTCTGTAAACTCGTCGCCGCTAATTTCCCCGGTGCCCGTCGGCCCGGCGACAGACATGTAGTGGAAGGAAGCAATGCCGCCGAGTTGTTCCTGCACGAGATTCAGCAGTTTGAAATAGCTGTCCTGGCGTGAATGCAGTTCCAGGCGCCTGGCACTCTTCTCCTGCAATTTGATGGCCCGGGTGTTGGCGGATATTTCTGCCTGCTGCATGAAGTGGCCAATCACCAGCCAGAGGAAGGCCAGCGGGGCGAAGGCGCCTTCCAGGAAACTGCCGATGTCTGCGGTGGGCAGGTGGACGAAATTGATCCATCCCACTTCGCCCAGCAGGTAGAGCAAGCCGGTGCCAATCCAAACCAGTGTGATGACCAGTCCCAGCGCAACGCGCCAGTCCAGCGAAAATTCTGTGCTCTCTTCCTGCATGCGGGCAGTCTAGCAGAAAGCGTGCTGTACGCAGCCCCGGCAAGAGACCGGGACAGAAAAAAACCCCGCAGCTGTCACCAGGGCGGGGTTTTCGGGTGTGCTGGTCATCAACGCTTCAGATGTTCCAGTTTGTTTGGCTTTCCCGCCCAATCTTCCGAGTCGGGCAGGGCTTCCTTCATCTCGGTAATGTTGGGCCAAACCTCTGCCAATTCGGCATTCAACTCGAGAAACACCGCCTGGTCTTCCGGCAGTTCGTCCTCGGAGAAGATGGCGTCGACGGGGCATTCCGGCTCACAGAGGGCGCAGTCGATACATTCGTCCGGGTGTATGACGAGGAAATTGGGGCCTTCATAAAAGCAGTCAACGGGGCATACCTCCACGCAGTCGGTGTGCTTGCAGTTGATGCAGTCTTCTCCTACAACGAACGTCATTCCTGTTGGGCCTCGTAAGGGGTAGTCAAATAATCGGGGTAACTAAGGCGCGTTAGTTTACCTGCAACACCGGCAGAATAGAAGAGTCCGAAGCTATCCCCAAGCGGTTGAAAAATCGGCTGTTTTCCGCCTGAGGGGTGCCCCGAAACGCAGCGGCATTGTGAGCGGGTGAATTTTGGTGCGGCGAGGGCCCGGAAAACGAAAAAGCCCCGGTAGCTCGCGCTGCCGGGGCTTGATCTGTTGCAGTGGCGGGCGGAACCCGCCACTGGATTGCTCGCCGCTAGAACATGTACTTGGCGCGCACGCCCAGCACCTGACCCTCATCCATGAAGTAGGTGTGTGAACCCGCCAGTACCGGAGTATCGAAGCTCTGTTGCAGGGCTGCCTCATCAAAGATGTTGCGGCCGTACGCCATGACTTCCCAGCTCTCGGCGCGCAGACCGAAGCGAAGGTTGACCTTGGTGTAGCTGTCGATCACGTCCAGCGGGTCGTTGTCACCGGCGGAGTTGAACTCATCCCGGTAGTTGGCCTCGCCGCCCACGAAGAAATCCATGTTGTTCAGAGGCATCACGTAATCCCAGAACACCGAGGCGCTCCAGTCGGAAGCGTACAGGGTAGGTTCACCGGAGAGGTCGTTATTGGTCGCCGCTCCCGGTGTGCCACACGCTGAGTCCGCATCGAGCTGAATCGCGGTACAGGGCGCGTTTGCAAAGTCCGTGTACTCCGCATCGAGGTAGGCCGCGTTGGCACCCACTGTCAGGTTCTCTGTCAGCGCCCAGCGCATGTCGACTTCAACACCCTTGATTTCCGATGAACCTGCGTTCTTCACGGTGAAGCCCACGCCCTTGAAGATCGCGGTTTGCAGGTTGTCGTACTCGGTGTAGAAGGCGGCCCAGTTCAGGGTCATGCCGCCGCCGAGAAGCGTGTGCTTGCCGCCGATTTCGTAGGCGTCCACGCTCTCGTCGTCGAACTCGAAGTCATCGTTCGGGTTGGTCGGGTCGTAGCAGGTTGAGATGTCAACGCTGCCGTCCGCATTCGGGGAGCAGGGGAATTCCGCGAGCCCGAGGTCGCCCGGTTCGCCGTCATCCGCAGCAGTGAAGCCGCCACTCTTGAAGCCCTGCGAGAAGCTGACATAGAGCATGGTGTCCTCGCCAACGTCCCACTGCACATTGATCGACGGGATGATGTCGTCCGTGCTGCGATTGTCCTGGTAGTCGAACGCGTAGGTGTTGAACTGGGTAGCCTGTAGCTGTGCCAGTCCAAAACTGTCGCTGGGCGACCCGATACCGTTGTCAAAGACAGGGTCATCCCCGGACAGGAACTGGGTGCTGACCACATCTTTCTTCTCTTTGGTGTAACGCAGGCCCAGTGTGAGGCGCAGGTAATCAGTCAGGTTGAATGTACCCTGGAAGAAGGCCGCATAGGACTCGGTATCCAGTTTGTAGATGTGATCCCTGGCAATCTGGTTAGCGTTGTAGGCGCCGCCCGTCAGTGCGGTGAGCAGGCTGTCGACACCCAGCAGGCCGGGTACCAGGCCGTCCATATTCAGGTCAATCGTGACGCGGCGGTCGATGTCCAGCGTGCTGTCGTCATAATAGACGCCGGCAACGTAGTCGAAGAACTCGCCGCCCGGCGATGCGATACGCAGCTCCTGGCTGAATTGTTCGTATTCCTGGTCATCATCGCGGGCGATGAATTGCAGTGGCAACCAGTCAACGTCGGCATTTGCCTCCACGCTGTACTCCGACCAGCCCGTGATGGAGGTAATGGTGTGCTCGCCCACTGCCCAATCCAGGTTGAGGACAAAGTTGTCCACTTCGGAGTCATCACCGTCGGGGTACTTGCCGATTCCCAGGCCGTTGCCGTTGGGCTGGCCATAGCCGTTATCCTTGAACGTTGTGAAGTCTTCACCGGCTATGCTCGGGAAGCTCTCGAAGTTTGCGTCCATGATGTTGTAGGCAATCTCCGCAAATGCGGACCGGTTTGGAACGAGGGTATCGCGCTCTTCCGGGCTGAGGTACAGCCAGGTTGCGGATGGTGAACCCGTGCGCTCGGCATCCGAGTGCGTCCACTTGAAGGTCGCTACCAGGTCATCCGTGACGTCCCATACGGTACTCAGGCGGAAGGTGGTGTCTTCTGTTTCAGGCTCGTCTTCATTCAGGAATTCGTTGTCGACGTAGCCACCGGACTCGCGGTATTTGAATGCCAGTCGTGCCGCGAGGGTGTCGGTGATGGAACCTTCGACAAAACCTTCGCCAATCAGGCCGTCATTTTGCTCAACCGACAGGGCGAATTCGCCGCCTACCTCACCGCCAACCTCCGGCGATGCGGTGACGATGTTCATAGCGCCGGCAACCGTGTTGCGGCCAAACAGCGTGCCCTGCGGGCCGCGCAGTACTTCGACACGCGCCAGATCGAGGAACGCGTTGCGGTACTGGTATCCCCGGCCCATGTAAACGCCGTCGATATACATGCCCACAGACTGCTCGAAACCCTGGTTGTTACCGGAGCCCACTCCGCGCATATAGATGTTGGTGTTTACCGACGCCTTGGCGATGTGCAGGTTGGGTACGTAGTCCGCCAGGGCGGTCATGTCGGGTATGCCTGCATCCTTGATCTGTTCACCCTGCAGGGCTGACACCGAAATCGGCACGTCCTGCAGACTTTCCGCCCGCTTCTGGGCTGTTACGATCACTTCTTCCAGCATGGCCTGTCCATTGGCCACTGTACTGGTTGCTGCCAGTGCCAGCGCTGCGAGCATGGGTGTTTTCTTGAACGGAGTGCGCATGAGAGTACCTCTCGAGGTTTATAGTTATCACCTGAGCAATCAGGATGCCTCGCATTCTAACAACTCAATTGGCTCTGAAGCCAGTCCACTATTTACAAGGATTGACCTCCTCTGGAGAGGGGTGTGTCGGGCTGGAAAGATGGTCACGTCGGGTGGATAGCCCTATAAAATAAGGGGTAAAGGGCTTGAACAGGCGCTAAGGCAGGCGAGAGCGGCGTGCTCAGTCGAGTTGATCCTTGAGCTGGTACAGGCGGGCAAGTGCCTCGCGCGGGCTCAGGTCGTCGATATCCAGCGCCTCCAGCATCTCCACCACCGGGTGCGGCGGTGCCGTATTGAACAAATCGTTTTGTGCAGGCGCGTGGGTGTTCGTGGGTACGCTTATCGCCGCGGGTGTGCCGCGTTCCAGCTCGGCGAGTTTGTCCCGTGCGGCTTCCAGTACGGCGGCAGGTATGCCAGCCAGCTTCGCCACCTGCAGCCCATAGCTGCGATTGGCCGGTCCCTCCTGAATATTGTGGAGGAACACGACGTGATCCTCGTGCTCAGTAGCGTCCAGGTGGACATTGGCCATGGTCGGGCAGGTTTCGGGGAGGCTGGTCAGCTCGAAATAGTGCGTGGCGAACAGGGTGAAGGCGCGCACCGAGCGGGCCAGTTCTACCGCCGCTGCCCAGGCCAGACTGAGGCCGTCGAAGGTGCTGGTGCCACGGCCGACTTCATCCATCAGCACCAGTGAGCGCGGCGTGGCATTGTGCAGGATGTTGGCGGTTTCGGTCATCTCCACCATGAAGGTAGAGCGGCCACCGGCCAGATCGTCGGCGGAACCAATGCGCGTGAATATCCTGTCGATGGGCGCCAGGCGGGCGCGGCGGGCCGGCACATAGCTGCCGATGTGGGCGAGCAGGGCGATCACCGCGTTCTGTCGCATATAGGTGGATTTTCCGCCCATGTTGGGCCCGGTGATCAACAGCATGCGGCGGTTGTTGTCCAGCAGCGTGTCGTTGGCAATAAAGGGTTCTTCCAGCACCTGCTCCACCACCAGGTGACGTCCGGCCTCCACTTCGAATACCTCTTCGGCAACGAATTCCGGTCGGCACAGACTGAGGGCCTCGGCGCGCTCTGCCAGGTTTGCCAGCACATCAATCTCTGCCACGGCCGCAGCGGTGTCCTGCAGCGGCGCCAGTTCCTCGTTGACGCTTTCCAGCAGCGTCTCGTACAGTGCCTTTTCACGCGCCAGCGCGCGGCTCTTGCTGGACAGGGCCTTGTCCTCAAACGTCTTTAACTCGGGGGTGATAAAGCGCTCCGCGTTTTTCAGGGTCTGGCGACGCACGTACTCCGCTGGCGCCTGTTCCGCCTGCGCCTTACTGATCTCAATGTAGTAGCCGTGCACGCGGTTGTAACCAACCTTGAGTGTGCTGATGCCCGTGTGCTCGCGTTCGCGACGTTCGATCTCCAGCAGATAGTCTCCGGCACCGGTGCTGATGCGGCGCAGTTCGTCCAGTTCCTCATCGTAGCCTTCGGCAATCACACCGCCGTCGCGAATGACGACCGGCGGGTTTTCGATAATAGCGCTCTGCAGCAGCGCGCAAAGCTGCGGGTACTCGCCGGCGCTTTGCGTCAGTGCCCCGAGCAGCGGGGAATCACAGTGGGCCAGCTCGGTAGCGAGTTGCGGCAGCGCCATCAGGGAGCTGTGCAGGCGGGTCAGATCCCGGGGGCGTGCCGAGCGCAGTGCGACGCGGGTGAGGATGCGCTCCATGTCACCCACCGGTTTCAGCGCGGCGCGTACCGGCTCAAAGTAGTAGTTGTCGCACAGGGCGCGAAGGGCGTCCTGGCGCCGGCTCAGCACGTCAATCTCCGTCAGCGGGCGGTGCAGCCAGCGCCGCAGCATGCGGCTGCCCATGGCGGTAATCGCCCTGTCCATGACAGAGAGCAGGGTGTTGCTGTCGCCGCCGGTCAGGTTGGTATCTATTTCCAGGTTGCGTCGCGTGGCCGCATCGAGAATGACCGACTCGTCACGTCGCTCCTGGCGCAGGTCGCGGATGTGCGGCAGGTTGCCGCGCTGGGTGTCTTTCACGTACTGCAGCAGGCAGCCGGCGGCGCACAGGCCGAGTTCCAGGTCATCGCAGCCAAAGCCCTGCAGATCGTGCGTCTGGAACTGGGTGTTGAGGGCGCGCCGCGCCGCCTCCAGGTCAAACTCCCAGGCGGGCTGGCTGCGGGCGCCGGTGCGGGCGGTGATGGCCGGATTGAGAATGCTTTCGTGGTACAGCAATTCCGCCGGGTTGAGGCGCTCAAGTTCCCCGCTGAGCGCCTCGTCGCCACTGACTTCCAGCACCCGGAAGCGCCCGCTGGAAAGGTCCATGTAGGCAATGCCGAAGTCCTGTTGTTGCTGGAAGATCGCCAGCAGCAGGTTTTCCACGCGCTCTTCCAGCAGCGCTTCATCGGAGAGCGTGCCCGGCGTGACCACGCGCACCACCTTGCGTTCAACCGGCCCCTTGCTGGTTGCCGGATCGCCTATCTGCTCGGCGATCGCCACCGAGACACCGCCTTTCACCAGGCGGGCGAGGTAGCTCTCGGCCGCATGGTAGGGCACGCCCGCCATGGGAATGGGCTCGCCGCCGGACTTGCCGCGCGCGGTCAGGGTGATATCGAGCAGCTCGGCCGCGCGCCTGGCGTCGTCATAGAACAACTCGTAGAAGTCGCCCATGCGGTAGAACACCAGGTCATTCGGGTGCCCGGCCTTGATGGCCAGGTACTGCTGCATCATGGGGGTGTGCTGCTGTTCTTTGAGCGTGGCCAATAGCGCGTATCTGCTGAACCGGGGAGGACGAGATTGTACGCCATTGCAGCGGCTGAAGCAGCACTGCGCAGGCGCAGCGGGCGTCGGCAGGCGGGTGGTTACAGCTCCATGCGCTGTGCGGAGGCGACGTGCACCGGCGATACGTCTTCCACGTGAAAGGCCTCACCAAAGCGCAGCGCCATGCTGACCGAGTGAATCTGGTTGACCAGGTCCGCCGGAAACTCGACACCCACGTTCACATTGCCGCTGGCGTTGGCCGCAATAGGCGCCAGGCTCAGCGGCCCGGTGACTCCCTGGTGCAGGGCATCACCGGCGGTGTTGCGCGCGGTGTAGGTGAAGTGGCAGGAGGGCAGTTCGCTGAAGTCCACGCGGTAGGGCATGGTATTGGCTATCATGATGCTGAGTGTGCCGCTTCCGGCGGCGTTGAGCGCGAAATAACCCTTG
>JAUHYL010000015.1 GCA_030426545.1 Gammaproteobacteria bacterium | reverse complement strand
CCGCACATGAAGGAGGACGGCGTACAGATTTGCTTCGACGCCACCTCCGCCTACGTGCATGAAGAGAACAGTCGCAAGGTGAACGAGCAGGGTGCGGTAATGATCGACCTCACGCCCGCCGCCATCGGCCCGTTCTGTGTGCCGCCGGTGAATCTTGCCGAGGCCGTTGCCCAGCAGGCCATGAATGTGAACATGGTGACCTGCGGCGGGCAGGCGACGATCCCCCTTGTGGCCGCGGTCAGCCGGGTACAACCCGTTGCCTACGGCGAAATTGTTGCCACCGTCAGTTCCAAATCTGCAGGCCCGGGTACGCGCAAGAACATCGACGAGTTTACCCGCACCACCTCCAAAGGCATTGAAGTTTGCGGTGGCGCAAAAGAAGGCAAGGCCATCATTATCATCAACCCCGCTGAGCCCCCGCTGATCATGCGCGATACCATTCACTGTCTGACCGTAGACGAGCCCGATGAGGCCGCCATTCGACAGTCGGTAGAGGACATGATCAAGGAAGTGCAGCGTTACGTGCCGGGTTATACCCTGAAAAACGGCCCCGTGTTCGACGGCAAACGTGTCTCCATTTACATGGAAGTGGAAGGGCTGGGCGACTTCCTGCCCAAGTATGCGGGCAACCTCGATATTATGACGGCAGCCGGTCTGCGCACTGCAGAGATGTACGCCGAAGAAATTCTCGCGGGCAAGTTTGTGCCCACCGCTGCCTGAGGAGAGTAGAGCAATGGATTTATCAGGAAAGAAAATTACCGTGCACGACATGTGCCTGCGCGACGGCATGCATCCCAAGCAACACCAGATTACCGTCGAGGAAATGGTCACGGTGGCAAAGGCCATGGACGAGGCCGGTATCCCGTTGATCGAGGTGACCCACGGTGACGGCCTGGGCGGCGCATCCGTCAACTACGGGTTTCCCGCAGCCACCGATCAGGAGTACCTGACCGCCGTTTGCAAAGAAATGAAAAACACCCGCGTTTCAGCCCTGCTATTGCCCGGCATTGGCACGGTGGACCACCTGAAAATGGCGGTGGACTGCGGCATTTCGACCATCCGTGTGGCCACACACTGCACCGAGGCGGACGTCTCTGAACAGCATATTCAAATGGCCGCCAGCATCGACGGCCTCGACACCGTGGGCTTTCTGATGATGGCGCACATGATCGAGGCCGAGGAACTGCTGACGCAGCTCAAACTGATGGAAGACTACGGCGCCAACTGTGTCTACATCACGGACTCGGCGGGCTACATGTTGCCAGACGACGTTTCTGTGCGGGTCGCGCTGGCACGCGCAGAATTGAAGCCTGAAACCGAGTTGGGCTTCCACGGCCACCACAACCTCGGCATGGGCATCGCCAACTCGCTGGCGGCGGTGGAGGCGGGAGCCAATCGTATCGACGGGTCTATCGCCGGTCTTGGCGCCGGTGCCGGCAATACGCCGCTGGAGGTGTTTCTGGCCGTGTGTGACCGCATGGGCGTGGAGACAGGTGTCGACCTGTTCAAGGCGATGGATATCGCCGAGGACCTGATTACCCCGATGATGGACCACATGGTGAGAGTGGATCGCGATTCGCTCACGCTGGGATGGGCCGGTGTGTATTCCTCTTTCCTGCTCTTCGCCAAGCGCAGCGCCGAAAAATACGGCCTTTCCAGCCGCGATATCCTGGTTGAACTGGGGCGCAGAAGAACTGTAGGCGGCCAGGAAGATATGATCGAGGACCTGGCGCTGGATATGGCCAGGGAAAAGGGCGTTATCTAAACCACCGGGTTCCCCATCTACCGTTATTCTCTGGCCTGGCACGGAGCGCTCCCCGCTCCGCACCAGTCGACCGACTAACACCGCGTGCCAACCCGGCGCCCGCATCAGATAAATCACCCTGGTCATCCCCCCCAGCAAGCGATTGCCACGAATGGCCTGACGGTGCCAGGGGTACGAGGTGAGTATCTCAGCCCTCCGAACCTCGTACCCCTGGCACCGTCAGGCCAATGCCCCCCCCCAATCACCAGTACGCACCCTTACCCCGCGCCAAGAACCACACAATCCCCGCACCCAACGCCGGTTGAGCTATAGTTGCAACAGTTTGCATTCCACCCCCAGGGAGAAGAAATCGTGAAGAAAAATCGTCTCGGCCGCAGTGGCATTGTCGTTTCCGATATCTGTATGGGCACCATGACCTTTGGCAACCAGGCCGATGAGCAGACCGCCTTTCGGATACTGGATATGAGCTACGACGCCGGTATCGATTTCTACGATACCGCCGAGATGTATCCCGTACCGCCAGACAGCAAGTATGTCGGTGAGACCGAAGAGATTGTCGGGCGCTGGATGAAGACCAAGGACCGCGATTCGCTGATCATTGCAACCAAGGTAGCTGGCCCCAGTCACGTCTGGATACGCGCGCCGCTGCGCGGCGTCAAGACCGGCCTGGACCGGCACCACATCGTACGCGCCGTCGAAAGCAGCCTGAAACGTCTGGACACCGACTATATCGATCTTTACCAGACACACTGGCCCGACTGGAAGTATCCGCAGGAAGAGACCCTGCGGGCGCTGGATGAACTGGTTCAATCCGGTAAGGTGCGCATACTCGGCTGCAGCAATGAAGATACCTGGGGGTTGATGAAAAACCTCTGGGCATCTGATGTTCACGGTCTGGCGCGCTTTGACACCATCCAGAACAACTTCAGTATGAACAACCGCCGTTTTGAAGATGAACTGGCCCATGCCTGTCGCGAGGAACAGGTCAGCCTGATTCCCTATTCACCCCTGGCGGGTGGTGTGTTGAGCGGCAAGTATAACGATGGCGCATTCCCCGAGGGCGCGCGGTTTACCCACTACCAGAATGCGCCGCCCCGACAGCGCGTGATGGCCGACCGCTTTGTGAACGAACACACAATCGCGTCCACCCGACGCTACCAGGAGATCGCTGCAGACATCGGTATGTCTGTAGTCACCATGGCCATTGCCTGGAGCAAGCAGCATGATTTTGTCGCGTCAACGATCGTCGGCGCCACCAGCGAAGACCAGGTGCCGGATTTGCTGGCGGCGGCTGATGTCACGCTGGACAGCGAGACACTGCAGCGCATCGATGCCGTATCGCGAGAGATCAAGTACCCCATGGGCTGAGTACGTGCCTGTTGACGCCTGCTAGCGCAGGCGAAACGTCGCCGGAAGTTTGCCCGGTACCCGAAACAATGAGGGTGCCCACTCCAGTTTGCTCTCGTCCACCTGCAGGTCGGTAAATTTGGCAGCCACCGCGCGGAAGGTGATATCGGTATTCAGTCTGGCCAGGTGCGATCCCAGGCAGAAATGAATACCGCCGCCAAACGAGCAGTGCTTTGCCTCGCGGCGACCGATGTCGAAGGTGTCCGGCGCCGTGAATACCGCCGGGTCGCGATTGGCGGCGATGATCAGCGCGATGACGCGCGAGTTTTTCGGGATGGTGATACCGCCAAATTCGGTGTCTTCCCACAGCACGCGCATCGTCATCGGGATGGACGGCTCAAAGCGCAGGCATTCCTCGACGGCAGACGGCGTCAGCTCCGGATGGGCGGCAAGGCGTTCAAACTGTTCCGGGTGGCGGGAGAATGCCATCATGCTGTTGCCGATCAGGCCGATGGTCGTTTCCAGCCCTGCGCCCAACAGGCCGATACTTTGCTGCAGTAATTCATCATTGGACAGCCGGTCGCCCGCTTCCTCTGCGGTGACCAGTTGGCCGAGGATGTCATCACTGGGTTTGCGTCGGCGCTCCTCGATCAATTCCAGCATGTAACCGGCGAGCTCATAAATCGCGGCTTCAGCGTCTTCCTGCATGTCGGGAACGGCAAGCTTGGCTAACCGGTTGGTGGCTAGCGATACCAGCCGCGTAAGGCGATGCCTGTCTTCGAAGGGGACGCCCAGCATGGCGCACATTGACGCTGCGGGAGCCGTGATCGAGAGATCGGTGGCGACGTCCATCACGCCCTGTTCGGCGACACGCTCCAGTTCCTGCTGCACAAACGGTTCGATGGCCGGGCCGATGGCGTTCAGGGCGCGCGGCGTGAACGCTTTACTGACCAGGTTGCGGATGCGGTCGTGGTCGGGCGGATCCATGCGCAACATGAACTTGCTGTTGGCGCTGTCCTCTGCGGTTTCCCCCGGAATAATGCCCTGGGTGTCACGCATGCCGCTGTGGCTGTGCTTGAGCAGCTTCTGCACATCCTGGTATCGACTGAGGCGCCAGTCACCGTTGGGTGTGAGGTTCACCGGTTGTGACTCGCGCAATTGCCGATAGGGACTGTGCGGATTGGTTTTCAGATCCATGCGGGTCGGATCTGCGCCGTACCAGCCAGGCGTTACCGCCATGCTGCCTGTTGTTCCCCTTGAAATCATGGTGCACCCTGCTGAATAGCGGCTATAAGTTGCGGCCAGTGTATGTCGCATGCGCGCTCAGGTAAATTTACGCATTGAGTTTGGCTGGGCCGGAGTTTGCGTGAACGAGCTTGCGTTGCTTCCCATTGCGTTTCTGACCTCCTCCGTCGCGGGTGTGATGGGGATGGGCGGTGGCATCCTGCTGATTGCACTGATGCCCGGTTTCGTGCCGCCGGGGGCGATTATCCCGCTGCACGCCGCCACCCAACTGGCGAGCAATTCCTCGCGTGCGATCTTCGGCTGGCGACACATCGATCTGCGTATTCTGCCGGCGTTTGCACTGGGCGCGCTGCTCGGTGCCTGGCTGGGATCGGAAATCTATCAGAGTCTCAATCTGCACTGGCTGCCGGCGATTATCGGCGTGCTGATTCTGTATCTTGCCTGGTTGCCGCCACCCAGGGTCGGCGGAGGAGGGCACTGGGCACTGGTGGCGCTTGGCTTTTACCAGACGGGCCTTGGCATGATCGCCGGGGCAACCGGTCCGCTGGGGGCCGCGGTATTGCTGCGGCGCAATCGCGACAGGGACTGGCTGGTCGTCAACACCGGCGCGTACATGACGCTTGCACACGCCATGCGGGTCGCCGCCTTTTTCGTGATGGGGTTCAGCTTTGCCGCGTGGTGGGAATTACTGCTTGGCATGATCATCGCCAGTATCGCTGGCTCGTGGCTGGGCACGAAGCTGCGGGCAGGCGTGGGGCAGGTGCAGTTTCAGCGCTGGTTCAAGTGGTTGGTGACCGTGCTGGCGATCAGGATGATTGTCCTGCCGTTCCTGTCCTGAGGTTGATCCCCACTCGCCGTGCAAAAAGTTTTGCGCTGGTCTGACTATGCAATGCAAGCGCAGCGGCGCGCCTGTGCATACCGCTATACTGCGCAGTATGTCCGTATCGAAGATTGACAGTTTGCTGCTCGGCGAGCTCTACGAAGGGCCGCTGCAGGATTCACCCTGGGAGTCCTTTCTCGCGCTGGTGCGTGAACGGCTGGGGGCGGATCTTGTTACGTTGCTGCTGCGTCCGCCCAGTCTTGAGGAGCAGGTCGTGATGCTGGCCGACGGTGGCTCCCTCGCGGCGATGCGCAGCTACAACGAGGGGCAGTTTGTTCTCGACCCGTTTGTCGATCTGCCAGCCGGCGAGGTATTCACCCTGCGCGAGTATTTCCCCGGTGATGCGTTGCAAAAAAGCGAGTTCTACCGCGTCATCCTGGAGCCGCAGGGCTGGTACGATTTCATCGGGCTGGATTTGCGCCGTGAGAATGAACTGGACGTACGTTTTCGCGCCGGCCGGCACGGTGGCAAACCGGCATTTGGCCCGAAGGAAAAAAGCCTGTTGCGCGACCTGCGTACCCACCTGGAGCGTTCCATCCGTCTGCACAGCAGGATGCACCGCAGCGAACAGGAGCGTGCGGTTTATGCTGGCGTCGTTGAACAGTTGCAGGTGGCCACGATTATTCTCGATGAGAACGGTCGCGTGCTGTCGACCAACCCGACTGCGGAGGCGCTGTTGCAGGAGGGTAGGGGAATCGAGCTTGTCGACGGGCGGCCGCAGCTGACAGACAAGCCCGCCGACAGCGAATTCTCTACCTTGCTGGAGCGAGTGCGCTCGGCTCGACGCGATCGTGCGCCGCTGCCCGCCGATGCGATGCAGATTCCCTCCAGCGAAGCAGAGACCGACCTGGGCCTGGTGGCTCGTGCGCTGCCGCCGTCCGCGGCAGCCGCCGGGCGAGGCGTTCCGAGTATCGCGCTGTTCATCAATGATCCCCAGCAGTCGACAGAGGCAGCGGTGCAGGTCATCGGTCGATTGTTCGATCTGACGCCGACGGAGGCCAGCCTCGCACTGTTGCTGTCGAAGGGCCTGAGCCTCGATGAAGTTTCAGGCGAACTGGGAATCAGTCGCAATACCGCGCGCGCACACCTGCGGGCGGTCTTTGCCAAAACCGGCGTGGGCCGCCAGGCTGGCCTCGTGCGACTTATCCTGCGCAGTGTCGCACCACTGGCGGGTGTCGATAAAACCTGAACAGCTTTTTCACCCGTCGGTTTCACGCTTTTCCTCGCACGCGTTGTGCTTCCCCGGGGCGCTTACAGCGACATTCCGGTGCTGCGTTCGAGCCGGTCGTTTTCTTTCAATCGGGTCGTATTCCCTGACTGTGTAATGTTTGTCCCCACGCCGGCACGGGTTATTGATTGACATCAATGTGGCAATGACGACAGCTCACTACTATGTGTCGCGGTGAGGCATGCGAATTCCGCCCACCGCCACAATCAGGAGTGATTCAATGAACAAAGTAATGACGATGGCTGCGACCATCGCCTTGTTGGGCGCTGCGGTGCCAGGCCATGCCTATGAAGCCGGTGACGTTGTGTTGCGTTTGGGTGCAACCATGGTGGCACCTGAAGCCAAGAGCGGCGATATCAATCTGCCCACAGGGCTCGTTGCCGAGGCGGATGTTGATGACGATATTCAGCTGGGTATTATCCCGGTGTACATGGTCGATTCGCACTGGGGCGTGGAACTGCTCGCAGCAACCCCTTTTGAGCATGACATAGAAGCGAAAGGCAAGGGCGCTATCGCGGGTACCACGCTTGACGCAGGTTCAACCAAACACCTGCCACCGACCCTGTCTGTGCAGTACTACCCGCGCGGTGGTGAATCAGGATGGCAGCCCTACATCGGCGTCGGCGTGAACTACACGCTGTTTTTCGATGAGGATGTCGACAGTGAACTTATCGACCTGCTGGGAGATTTGACCGGCGGTGCAGTTACAGACGCCAACCTTGATCTCGAAAACTCCTTCGGCCTCTCGGCGCAGGCGGGTGTTGATATCCCCGTGACGGAGAACCTGGGCATTAACCTGGCGGTCTGGTACATCGATATTGATACCCGGGCCGAAATTACCGCGATGGCGTCCGGTATGGAGGCGGCCAAGGTCAAGTTCGATGTAGACATCGATCCCTGGGTCTTCAACCTCGGGATTGCCTATCGCTTCTAGACGATTACGCAAAAACCCCGATTAGCTGTTTCACCTACGGCTAGTCGGCGCCTGGCCTCGCTGTACTTCAGCGGGGCCTTTTTTTTGCCCAACAATTAATGATGCTGGCTGTGATCGTCGTGCGTTGTTGGCTGCGCTCCGTGTTGTGCGTGCACGAGATGGCCTGCGTGCTGTGTGGTGATGTACAGGGTCCATACACCGGACAGGATCAGCGCAATGCCGATAGCGGTCTTCAGTTCACGGCGACGCAGGAAGCCCTGCAGGCGCGCCGCACCCAGTGAGACGGCGAGCATCGCCGGCAGGGTGCCGATTCCGAAGACCAGCATCAGCGTGGCCGCGTGCAGGGCATTCCCGCTGGTTGCTGCCCAGGCCAGGCTGCTGTAAATCAGACCGCAGGGCATCAGTCCCCAGCACAGCCCGAGCGCTAAACCATGATGAACGCGACGCAGCGGCAACAGTCCCGAGGTGAGACGTTGCACGGGTGCGAACAGGAAAGCCCCGGCGCGCTCCAGCAGCGCCATCCCATGCCACCAGTTGGCGATGTACAGACCCATGCCGATCAGGAGGAAGGCCGCGACGTAGCGTAGCCCCAGCAACCATTGTGTGCCGGTACCGAGGGCCGTGAGCAAGCCCAACAGGGCGCCGAGCAGGCTGTAGCTGGCGATACGACCGGTGTGATAGGCGAGGGTAATGCCGCGGCCGGTGGCGCCACCCAGTTGCAGTGCCGCGGCGATTCCGCCGCACATCCCCAGGCAGTGGCCGGCGCCGGCCAGGCCCAGCAATGCTGCGCTGCCCAGTTGGGAAAAATCCATCAGGACGGTTCGTCCTTATCAGGCACCGACGGCTTTTTCCGGACATTGTCGTCGGCCAGTATGCGCCAGGCCTCCTTGTCCAGGTCATCGTACTGGCCGCTGCTGATGGCCCAGAGCAACAGCTTTATTGCCACCACGCAGAACACCAGTGCAATCGGAATAAGCAGGTACAGGCTCTCCATGACTTCAGTCCTTCGTTGCCGAGGCGCGCGTCAGACGCAGGGAGTTGCCCACGACCAACAGCGAGCTGGTGGACATCCCGATGGCGGCTATCCACGGCGGCACCATGCCCATCGCCGCCAGAGGGATGGCGCAGACATTGTAGATAAGTGCCCAGCCGATATTCTGCTTGATGATCCTGCGACACCGGCGCGCGAGTGCGAACGTGTGCAGAATGGCGTGCAGATTGCCGCCCAGGAGGATGAAGTCAGCCTGGGCCCTGGCGAGATCCGACGCACCGGCCACGGCAAAGGACGCATCGGCGCGTCGCAGCACCGGCCCGTCGTTGACCCCGTCGCCCACCATGCAAACGATGGCGCCCCGGGCCTGCAGGCTGCTGATGTGTGCCAGCTTGTCTTCCGGGGACTGGCCGCTGCTGCATTTCGCGATGTCCAGTTCGCGCGCCAGGGTTGGCCCGGTGCCTGAGCTGTCGCCGGTCAGCAGTTCCACGGTAAGACCCTGCTGTTTTGCTGCGCTCACCACTGCCGCGGCTTCCGGTCTAACCTCGTCGGCGAGGCCCAGCCATGCTAACGGCGTGGTATCGCGGCAAAGCGCTACCCAGATCAGATCTTCATCGGGTGCGTCGGGGAAGGCAGGAGCAAGCTCGCGACAGAAGGCGGCGTTGCCCATGCGATAGACCGCATTCCCGTGGCGGCCTTCCATGCCGGCGCCAGGTAGTTGACGTATGTCCGTCATACCGTTGTCGGCGATGTCGTGGGCAAAGGCGCCGGCGATCGGGTGGCTGGAGTGGTGCTGCAAGGTGGCGCAGATGCTTCGAACATCGGCCTCGCCGCTGCCTGTTTCCAACACACTGACACGCGCGAGCGCGAGCCTGCCGCGCGTCAGTGTACCGGTCTTGTCAAAAATCAGGTGCGTACAACGCGTTAACGACTCCAGCGAATTCTCACCTCGCACCAGCACACCATTGCGCTGCAAGGCGCCGGCTGCGCCGGACAGCGCCGCAGGCGTTGCCAGCGCCAGCGCACAGGGGCAGCTGATTACCAACACCGACAGTACTACCCAGAACGCTTGCCCGGGTGCTTGCAGGTACCACCAGACCGCGGTCAATGAGGCGACCAACAGCATGCCGGCGACAAACCACGAGGCTACACGGTCCGCCAGTCTGACCAGCTGAGGTTTTTCCACCAGCGGACTGTCGACCAGATTTTGCAGGGTTGCCAGCCGGGAATTGTGCACGCCACCGAGCGCCCGCGCCTGCAGTACCCCTTCAAGGTTGAGCGTGCCAGCGTATATGACGTCGCCACCACAAACGGCGCGGGGCAGTGATTCTCCGGTGAAGGCGTCCTCGCGAATCGAACTGCTGCCGCTGCTGATGCGAGCGTCTATGGGAACCATCTCGCCGCTGCGCACCAGCAGTTCGTCACCTTCACGCACGGCGATCCGCGGTACGCTGCTCCACTGGTCGCCGCGTTTTACCTTGACCGCATCCGGCAGCTGCCGTTGAAAGTTCTGCCAGTTCGGTTCAGCGCGTTCCCGCACGCGCTTTTCGACGAACCGTCCCAGCAGCAGGAAAAAAGTGAACATGACAACCGAGTCGAAATAAACCTGGCCCGTGCCGCGTAGCGTGGCCCAGGCACTGGCCAGTAATGCCAGGCCGATCGCCAGCGCGACAGGCAAATCCATGACCAGTGCACCGACGCGCAGATGACGCCAGGCGGCAGTAAAAAAGGGCCGCGCCGAGTACACGACAACGAAGGCGGCCACGGGCAGGCTGACCCAGCGCAACAGGGACTCGTAGCGCGCATCCATGCCCTGGATGTCTCCGGCATGTAGCGCGATAGCAAACATGCCTACCTGCATCATGCCCAGGCCAGCCACGCCGAGTCGGCGCAGGTCCTGGCTGTACTCCCTGCGCGCCTGTTCCCGACGCGTGCTTTCCTCGAAGGGCAGCGGGCGGTATCCCAGCTGATCCAGACGCGAGAACATGTCACTGATGCGCAGCTGTTCAGGGTCGAATGTGACGTCCAGTCGACTGCGGCCGAGGTTGACCTGCGCGCGCTCTACGCCCGGTGTGCTGGTTAGCGCCTGTTCGATCAGCCAGGTGCAGGCGGCACAGGTAATGCCCCCGACCAGGATCGCGGCGTGTTGCAGGCCCTGAGCGTCGCTTTCACAAAACGTGCTGGCCAGCTGCGGGTCGTCATAGATCGCAAAGTGTGCCGCTGCGGTGGTGTGTTCATCGGGACGTTGGCTGAAGGCTGTGCGCTGGCGGTAGAAGCTCTCCAGCCCGCTGCCCGCGATCATGCGCGCCACGGCGCTGCAGCCGGGGCAGCACATGGGGCGCAGTTCGCCTTCGAGCTCCACACTGAAATCAGCTCCGGGGGGTACGGACTCCCCGCAGTGAAAGCAGGCCAGACGGGCCTGGAGCTCAGGGGTTGTGATGAGAGGCGAGTTCACGCTTGCCGACCACGCCGGTGAGCCGCCACGGTTCTCCTTCCAGCGGCTGCAGCGACCAGTGCCAGCGCTCGCCAACAGGATGCGGCAGGGCCGCGGTGTAAACGCCGGTGGCTGCCCGCATCAGGGGCAGTTCAAAATCCTGGTTTGCTTCCATGGGGTGCGAGAGTGTCAGCTGCAATCGCTGTGAGGGTGAAGCGTCCTGCAGCGTTACCGTGACCGCCGTGGAGGAGAACTGCAGGCCTGCAGTCAGGCCCAGCGCGGCTGCCCTTTGTTCCAGTTCCAGGCGCTGATTGATGGCCAGCCCATCCTTGTAGTATTCCGAAACCACGAGATCATCCGCGCCCCGATTGGCTATGAACAGGGTGATAAATGCTGCGATGACCACGCTGGCCGGAAGAATAATCAGGAACCACGGCCAGAACTGGCGGTACCAGGGTAGCGTGTCGATCCGGTTCAGCGGCTGTACTTGTTCAGTCATAGTGGTTTCATGAAGCGCGACTCAGCGCGTGCCTGCAGGCTGGGATCATCGGTGGATTCTACCGCAAAGTAAATAACGCTACTGGGCTTGTCCAGTACTTCCGGCTCCGCGCGCACGCGTAGATTGATGGCGCGTATCTCACCGGCTTCCAGGGTGTGCAGGGTATCACCGACAATTGCGGCATCGGCCGTAAACTCCAGACTGATGGCAAATTCGTGTGGTGTCTCATCCTGATTGGCCAATTGCAGGGTATAAATGTTCTCAACAGCGCCGCTGTCGGTAGTGACGAAAAGCTGGCTTCGATCACGAATGACGCTGAGCTCCACCGGCACTCGGCTGATCATGGTGTAGCTGAACAGTGACAGCATCAGTAGCAATACAATCGAGTAGCCGAGTATGCGCGGGCGCAGCCAATGAGTTTTACCCCCTTCGAGCTCGCGTTCGCTGGTGTAGCGTATCAGCCCCTGGGGGTAATCCATTTTGTCCATTACCGAGTTGCAGGCGTCTATGCACAGCGCGCAGCCGATGCACTGGTACTGCAGGCCGTCGCGGATATCGATACCGGTGGGACAAACCTGTATGCAGAGTTCGCAGTCAATGCAGTGTCCAAGGTTGGATTCACTCAGGTCGGCGTTACGCTTGCGTGAGCCCCGCGGCTCGCCGCGGCTGGGATCGTAAGACACAATCAGCGTATCGTGATCAAACATTACAGACTGGAAGCGGGCATAGGGGCACATATACATGCACACCTGTTCACGCATCCAGCCCGCGTTAATATAGGTTGCCAGCGTAAAAAAGGTGATCCATGACAGCGGCAGCAAGGTGATGTTGAAGGTCCACAAATCCACTAGCAATTCGCGGACGGGGTAGAAGTAGCCGACGAACGTAAAGCCCGTGCAGTACGCAACAAACAGCCATGAGCCGTGTTTGAAAACTTTCTTGCGCAGTTTTTCGGCCGAGAAGGGTGCCTTGTCGAGGCGTATGCGCTGATTTCTGCTGCCCTCGGTGCGCTGCTCCAGCCACATGAAAATACTTGTCCACACGGTTTGCGGGCAGGTATAACCGCACCAGATGCGACCGGCGAACGTGGTGACAGTGAACAGGGCGAAGGCCGCGATGATCAGCAGCCAGGCCAGCATGGGAAAGTCCTGCGGCCAGAAGGTGAGGCCCACAATATGGAATTTTCGTTCGGGAAGGTCGAACAGGATCATCTGGCGGCCGTCCCAGGACAGCCACGGCAGTAGAAAATAGCCGACCAGTAAGGGCCACCCCGTGAACAGGCGTATGCGCTGAAAAAAGCCCTCGATTTTGCGCGTATAAATCTTTTCGCGGCGTTGGTAGAGATCGATCTCCGCAACTTCCGCGGGCGCGATCTCCTCTACATCTATGAGATCGGGGTCAGACATGTTTCATTCCGTACAGGCTGGCCCGTGTGGCGGGCTCATTCAGCAAATGGGGTAGGGGTGCAACTGCGCTAGCCTACTGCTTCAGGCCGTACACGTAGGCCGTGAGGATGTGGATCTTGTCCTCGCTGAGCAGATTGCCAAACGCGGGCATGGCACCATTGCGACCCGCCCTTACGCTGTGTGCGATCTGCTCTGCGCTGCCACCGTACAGCCAGATATCGTTGCTCAGGTTTGGTGAACCCAGCGCCACATTGCCTTCGCCATTTGCGCCGTGACAGGCGACACAAAAATTCTGATAAACCTGCGCACCCGCCTTCAGCGTTGCCTCGTCGGCATTGCCACCGTCGCCCAGAGATTGCACGTAGGCAGTGACCTGCTTTACGCCATCCTCGCCTATAACGTCGCCCCAGGCGGGCATCGCCGCCACGCGGCCGTGCGTCAGGGTGGCCTTGATCGACTCGGGTGTGAAGCCGTAAATCCACTCGTCATCGGTGAGGTTGGGGAAACCATAGCTGCCCTTGGCGTCAGCGCCGTGGCACTGCGCGCAGTTGTTGCCAAACATGCGCTGACCCATTTTGCGCAGGGCGGGATCACTGGCTATTTCTTCGACCGGTTTTTCCAGGTAGGCAGCACGGATGGCGCCAAAGCGAGCTTCCGCGTCAGCGACACGCTCCTCATACTGTGTCAGCTGTGTCCAGCCGAGCACGCCGGCAAAATTGCCCATGCCGGGATAGACGATAAGGTAGCCGATGCCCCAGACGATGGTCAGGAAGAACATATTGAACCACCAGGCGGGCAGGGGATTGTCGTACTCTTCAATGCCGTCGTAGTTGTGCCCGGTAGTCTCCTCGGTCGTACCCTGTTCGCGCTTGCGGTTGGCAAACAGAATCCAGATCATCAGCACAAAGCTGATGGCCGTCAGGACGATGATCCAGGTGCTCCAGAAGTCAGTCATTGTGCGCCTCCTTCTGCTGCGTGTTGCGGTTCATTTGCTCGTCGGCGAAGGGCAGGTTGGCCGCCTCTTCAAACGCCTTGTGACGCTTCTTGCTATAGGCCCAGAAGCACACACCCAGAAAAGCGATCATCAGCATTAACGTGCTGAGTCCGCGCAAATCGTTGATATCCATTACCGCCTCGCTTGCAGCAGAGTGCCCAGTTGTTGCAGGTATGCAACCAGGGCGTCAATTTCTTTCTTGCCTTCAACAGCCGCTGCGGCGCCGGCGATATCCTCGTCGGTGTAGGGCACGCCTACCATGCGCAGTGCAGCCATTTTTTTGCCTGTTTTGGCGCTGTTAACTTCGTTGTCAAACAGCCAGGGAAATCCCGGCATATTGGATTCCGGTACCACGTCGCGCGGATTGAGCAGGTGCGCGCGGTGCCATGCATCGGTATAGCGCTTGCCCACGCGCGCCAGATCCGGCCCGGTACGCTTTGATCCCCACAGAAAGGGGTGGTTGTAAACAAGTTCGCCGGCAACGGTGTAGTGACCGTAGCGTTCGGTCTCCGCGCGCAATGGCCTGATCATCTGTGAATGACAGGTATTGCAGCCCTCGCGGATGTAGATATCGCGCCCCTCCAGTTCCAGTGCCGGCAGTGGCTTGAGGCCGGCAATCGGTTCGTTGGTCTGCTTGGAAAACATTAGTGGCAGCAATTCCACCAGTGTGCCGAAGCTGAGCGCGACGATGATCAGGACGATCATCAAACCAATGTTCTTTTCTACTGCATCGTGCTTCATGCTCGCCACTCCTTACGCTGCACCGGCGGTGGCAGGAACCGCCTTCGGCTCGACGTCACGTCGAGTCGTCATGTACATGTTGTAGGCCATGATCAGCATGCCGAGGAAGAAGATCGTGCCGCCCAGGGCGCGCACAACGTAGCCCGGGTAACTGGCCATGACAGATTCTGCAAAGGTATAGGTCAGCGTGCCGTCCTGGTTGTAGGCGCGCCACATGAGCCCCTGCATGATGCCGTTCACCCACATGGAGGCGATGTACAGAACCGTGCCGATGGTGGACATCCAGAAATGGGTGTTGATGAGCGCCGTGCTGTACATGCGCTCCTTGCCGAACAGTATCGGTATCAGATGATAGGTCGCGCCGATGGAGATCATGGCCACCCAGCCCAGTGCGCCAGAGTGCACGTGCCCGATCGTCCAGTCTGTGTAGTGCGACAGGGCATTGACCGTCTTGATGGACATCATCGGTCCTTCGAACGTGGACATACCGTAGAACGACAGGCTTACCACCAGGAAGCGCAGGATGGGGTCGGTGCGCAGTTTGTCCCAGGCGCCGGACAGGGTCATCATGCCGTTGATCATGCCACCCCAGGAGGGCGCCAGCAGGATGACTGACATCACCATGCCCAGGCTCTGTGCCCAGTCAGGCAGTGCGGTGTAGTGCAGGTGGTGAGGCCCCGCCCAGATATACACTGCTACCAGTGCCCAGAAGTGCACGATGCTGAGTCGATAGGAGTAGACCGGCCGCTCAGCCTGTTTGGGTACAAAGTAGTACATCATGCCCAGGAATCCGGCAGTGAGGAAAAAGCCCACGGCATTGTGGCCGTACCACCACTGCACCATGGCATCGACCGTGCCCGCGTAGATGGAGTAGGACTTGGTCAGCGATACCGGAATGGCCAGGCTGTTAATGATGTGCAGTACTGCCACGGCAACAATGAATGCGCCGTAGAACCAGTTTGCCACGTAAATGTGCCCCATCTTGCGGCGCATCACTGTGCCAAAGAAGACGATGGCGTAGGACACCCACACTACTGCAATCAGGATATCGATGGGCCACTCCAGCTCTGCGTACTCTTTGCTGCTGGTTAGGCCAAGTGGGAGTGTGATGGCGGCGCTGACAATAACCAGCTGCCAGCCCCAGAATGTGAAGGCGGCGAGTTTCTCGAAGGCAAGTCGTACCTGGCAGGTGCGTTGTACAACATAATAGGAGGTTCCAAAGAGTGCGCTACCGCCGAAGGCGAAGATCACGGCATTGGTATGCAGCGGGCGCAGCCGGCCAAAATGCAGCCAGGGCAGATCGAAATTCAATGCCGGCCAGGCCAGCTGCGCGGCGATAATGACGCCCACCAGCATGCCGACAATACCCCAGACCACGGTCATCACCGTGAACTGCCGTACCACCTTGTAGTTATAGGTGGGGTGTTCCAGGGCTGGATTTAACTCGCTCATTGTTCAGTTCCAGTAAGGTTTCAGTGCTCGGACCAAGGTGGGCCGCGCTTTAATCGGTAAATGCTGGGGCAGCGCCGAAGTCCCAGAGTATGACGGAGCCGACCATCAGGCAGATCAGTATTACCAGGGCGATTGCCAGTACGGCGCTGGAAAACAGAAAGCCGCGCTCGGTAGGTATTTTCATGACGATGGGAATGCCCAGGTACATCAGGTAGACGGACCAGCTAATCGCCGTGACGCCGACCAGCATGTCCAGCCAGAGTATGGGGTAAAAGCCGACCAGGCCGGCCAGGAAGAGGGGGGTTGCGGTATAGCCCGAAATGACTATGCCCTTGGAGAGGGTGGACTGAGCGCCATAGGTTTCAGCCATCCAGTGAATAAAGTAACCGATGACGCCCACACAGGCGATCATGGTGAAGTAGAACAGAATGCAGATAATGAGTGCGCTGTCTTCGGTCAGCTTGATGGGAGTGCCGTGCTCGCCGACTATCCATCCCACCTGGCTGGTGCCGTAATACCAGGCAATGGCAGGCAAAATCGCCATCAGGCAGGGGTAAAGGGCCAGTGTGACCATGGAAGATTCCGGCAGATCGCCAATTGTGCGCCATTGCGAGCGCGGCCTGACCAGCAATCCCAATCCGTGTTGAATCATTCGACCCTGTTCTCCTGATTGACTGAATCGCCCAAATTGTTACTGGCTGCCCACTGGAAGCGCCGCTACGCAGAGAAGCCTGCCGGAGGAAGCACTTATCGAAATGCGGGTGGCGATTGACTGGCGATAGATTTTAGTGGCTGCCCGGAGCAATGCGTTGATATGTGTCAAGAATGCCTTTGCGTCCAGCCGCCCTGACGAGTCCAGCCGGCGTTCTCCCACGCCTCCCCGGGCTCAATCGGCAGACGGCGAAATCAGTTGCTCACATTGGCGAGGTTGCGCACACCGTCAATATCCAGAATCTCGATTTCCTTGTTGTCTACCGCGAGCATCTCGAGTTTTTGCATACGGCTGAAGACCCTGCTGACGGTCTCCACTGTGAGGCCGAGATAATTTCCGATATCGACGCGTGACATGGGTAACCTGAACTTGGTAGCGCTGAGTTTGCGCCGCGCATTCCGCGCGGAGATGCTCAGCATCAGGGCGGCAACGCGCTCCTCTGCTGAATTTTTACTCAGCAACGTAATCAATTGCTGGTCCTCGGTGATTTCACGGCTCATGAGCTGAAAAAAGTGACGCTGCAAATTTGGCATCGCGGCGCTGAGCTTCTCCAGCGAGGAGAAGGGGATTTCGCACACAGCCGCCGTCTCCAGCGCTCGCGCAGAGGAGGCGTGCATATTGTTGCTAATGCCGTCCATGCCCAGAATTTCGCCGGGGAAATAGAAGCCCGTTACCTGCTCGCGCCCGTCGTCCGTGGTGCGAAAGGCCTTTAAGGTGCCCGAGCGCACGGCAAATACCGACTGAAAATCGTCGCCTTCGCGGTACAGGAACTGGTTTTTCTGCAGTGGTTTGCCCCGCTGAATGATGTCGTCAAGCAGCTGGATGTCATCGCTTTCGAGTGCGAGCGGCAGGCAGATGCTGTTCAGGCGGCAATTGCCGCAGTTGGTCTGAAAATCGTGTGTGCAGGGGCGAAAGCCCTGCTCCTCGTCAGACTGCGTCACAAAAATCGTCATCGTAAAATTCCCGTATGCCTCCCCAAAGTATAATGCAAAAGCAGGTTTAACTGTAGCGCCCGCAGGTCTCCCTGCACGCCGTGGTGCAGCCTGCCGGGGCTGGTTTTTGGGGGGGGATAGGCTCCGCGTGGGCGGTGGCGCCTTACAGGGTCGCAGAATACCGGATCGGGTCCGCCGTCGGGCTGGCTTTACCCAGAAACTCGTCAAAAACCATGCAGATATTGCGCAGGAAGGGCCGCCCCTGGCTGGTAACGCGCAATGAATCTGCGTCCAGGCGCAGCAGCCCGTCTGCGGCCATGGCATCCAGGGCTGCCAGTTGTCGACTGAAATGTTGGTGGAAATCGATGCCGAATCGCGCCGTGCATTCAGCGAAGTCGAGCCGGAGGTTGCAGGCCAGGTTCATGATAACGAAGTGACGCAGCTTATCTTCAGGCGTCATGCGGTAGCCCCGCACCAGGGCGAGTTCCCCGGCCTTCAGGCGGGCAGAGTAGGCGTCGACGTCTCGCTCGTTCTGCAGGTAATAGTCGCCCATCCGGCTGATAGCAGACACGCCGAGCCCGAGTAGATCGCTGGCCATGTTCAGGGAATACCCCTGGAAATTGCGCTGCAGCTTGCCTATCTGCTGCGCCTTCGCCAGTTCGTCTTCAGGTAGCACAAAGTGATCCATGCCAATGTGTACGTAGCCGGCTGCACGCAGCGTAGAGCAAAGAATTTCATGCATGCGCAGCTTGGCGATGGGCTGCGGCAGGGTCAGCCGGTCGATGGCACGCTGGCTGGAGAAGCGCTCTGGCAGGTGAGCATAGTTGTAGCAGGCGATCCGGTCGGGTGCCAGACTGAGCACCTTGCGCAGCGTCTGGAAAATGGAATCTTCGTCCTGGTGGGGCAGACCGTAAATCAGGTCGAAACTCAGGGATTTGAAGCCGTGCGACCGAATGCTCTCCACCAGCCTGGCGACCTGTCGGTAGGGCTGAATGCGGTTGACAGACTTTTGTACCAGCGGGTCGAAATCCTGTATCCCGAGACTGATGCGGTTAAAGCCCAGCCCTTTCAACAGGGCGATACTGGCGACATCGACGGTGCGTGGATCGATCTCTATTGAGTACTCGCGAGAATCATTGTCCAGCAGCTGAAAATGACTGGCCAGCAGGTGCATCAGCTGGGTGAGCTGCGCGTCGTCCAGGTAGGTTGGTGTGCCGCCGCCCCAGTGCATCTGGGTAACCGGTCGGTTCTTGCCCGCCAACGCAGACTGCAATTCGATTTCCCGTTGTAAAACGGCAAGATACTCCACGGCTGTCTCCGCGTTGCGCGTGACTATCTTGTTGCAAGCGCAGTAGTAGCAGATATCGTGACAAAAGGGGATGTGCACGTAGAGAGAGAGCGGGGCGACGCTTTGCACCTTGCTATCGTGCAGTCCATCCAGATAGCTTTGCACCGGAGCGCCCTCGGAAAAATGCGGGGCGGTTGGGTAGGAGGTGTAGCGCGGACCCTGGCAAGTGTACTTCAGCGCAAGGCTGTCTATCGGCGTGAAACCCTGGTGTGCGAAGCTATCAGCACCTGCGGGCACTGGACTACCGTATTCGATCATGCGCTGTCCAACTTCAATTCTGGCGATCAACACTGGCAAAGAGCGCTCAGTCTAGGGCACAGCGGCCCGGGGTGTGTTGATGCAGGTCAAGCCGGCCGGGAGCTTAAGCCAGGGAGGCAACACTCTTCAGTACCAGGCGCACCAGTTCCGCCTGACGTGACACGCCGGTTTTGACAAATATGGACTTCAATTGCGCCCGCGCCGTGTGCGGCGAGATGCCCTGTACTTCTGATCCTTCTGCCAGGCTCAAGCCGCGAGCCAGCAGGGTGGCGAGCCGCGCCTCCGCCGGGGTCAGGTCAAATAGTTGGCGCAGCGACTGCTGCGAAGTGGAATCCTGCAAGTCCGGGTCGGAAATGAACACGGCGGCGGCCGGGCTGGCCTGGCTCTCGTGTCGCTGCCCGGAGGGCACCGGGCGCACGACAAGGCCAAGGTCGGATTTTCCCCCCGGTCGCGGCAGGCGCAGCGCTTTCACCACGGCGGTTTCGCCGCGCTGCTGCGCGCGAATGATATTGGTGAGCGCCAGCTGCAGTTCCTTGTTGATGTCGCGGCCTTCTATATGCAGGCGGCCAGCCTGCAGGCTCAGGCCCTGGCTGTTGGCGAGCAGCGCCTTGCCCACCGCGTTGGTGGTCAGCACGCGACCCTGTTCATCGAGAATGATAGTGGCAACAGACAGTTGATCGACCGCACCGGCATAGACATCGCGCTCGGAAAGCGTGCGGTTGAGCCGGGCATAGATTTCGATGGCCCGCCCGAGGTGTGGTAACAGACGCTCCAGCAGTTGTCGTTCACGCTTCAGAAAGCGCGGTTCTGTGCTGCGCCGGGCAAAGCGCAGACGAGCGAGCATGCCCCCGGGCTCGGCGGTGTCCACGCCCATAATCCTGAACAGGTTGATAGGTTGCAGGTAGTGCAGGTAATAGTCGCTTTGTTTCAGTTCCTTGTCGGGAAGGATGTCATCCAGGGTAATGACCTGATCCTGCGGCAGGTT
Source organism: Gammaproteobacteria bacterium (assembly GCA_030426545.1). Taxonomy (GTDB): domain Bacteria; phylum Pseudomonadota; class Gammaproteobacteria; order Pseudomonadales; family Halieaceae; genus Marimicrobium. The sequence continues at coordinate 45,634 of JAUHYL010000015.1, read as the reverse complement.
GATGAATGGGTCGAGGGAGAAGAATTGTTCCCGGTAGGCACTGGCTTCCCAGTCGTCCGGATCCGCCAGCGTCGGGGTGTCTATACGCGATGCGTCAGGGCGCACACTGTTGAGGATGAAGCCCTCGTCATCCTGCGACGGCGGGCGGAGGATGAGTGTTGCAACCTGTGCATCCAGCGCTTCACGCAGCGCGGGCAGCGTACTGTGCCACGGCTGCTTTTCCATGGCGCCGGCGTAGATACGGCCCACCAGTTCATCGTAGCGGGGGTCGATGCGGCCCGGTTGCAGGCTGGATCGCGTTGTCATTTTTCGATACTGGACAGGTCCTCGGCGACCTCCCGCAGCAACTTGGGTTTGCCCACACCCCAGCCCTGCAGGTAGTCCACGCCTATCTCTTCAAGCTTGGCGACGATTTCCTCGTTTTCCACCGATTCGGCGATGGTTTGCTGGCCCAGAAAATGCGCAAGGTCGTTAATAGAGCGGGCCATGGCGTAATCGTTGCGATTGTCGTTGATCCCGGTGATAAAACTGCCGTCGATCTTGACATAGTCCACCGGTAATTCGCGCAGGTAGTTGTGGCTAGCCAGACCGGTGCCGAAATCGTCTATCGAGAATTTGCAGCCGATGTTGCGGAAAGCGCGGACAAAATCCGCTGCTTTTACCAGGTTGGAAATGGTGCCGGCCTCGGTAATCTCGAAGCAGAGTCGACTGGTTCCAACACCGAACTCTGATATCTGTTCCAACAGGTAATCAAGAAACCCGTCGTCAGTGACACTGGCGCCGGACAGGTTGATTGCCAGGCTGGGTACCACCTTCTGGCGATCCATTAACTCGCTGATCCAGGCGAACGCCTCGCGGACTACCCAGCGGTCTACCAGCGTCATGAAGCCGTAGCGCTCGGCAGAGCTGATAAATTCCTCCGGGGAGACCAGTGCCCCGTCTTTCGACTTCAGGCCCAGCAGGAGTTCGTAGTGCAGGCTGGTGTTGCCCGTACCGGTGACTTCGGTCTGCACTATCGGCTGCGCGCGCAGTACAAACCGGTCTGTCGCCAGCGCTTCTTCCAGGTTTTGTCGGGTGCGCTTTTTGGCAGACTTGTATTGCAGCGCCTCCGATTGATCGACCTTGAAGCGCACCACCTGGTTGCGGCCGTCCTGCTTGGCCAGTTGCATGGCCGCTCGCGCTGATTCCAGAATGCCTTCAACGCTGTCGTTGTGTTCATGCACCGCCGCAACGCCGATAGAGACAGTGAACGTTACGTTTTCGCCATCGATGTCCATGCTGCTGGCTTCGATATCTGCGCGTATTTTTTCGGCGGCCTTCATCGCCAGGTCGCCGGGCCGGTCGATCAGCAGGACTGCAAATTCGTCGCCCTTGATGCGCGCTGAAGACGATTTGCGGCCGTGTAATTGCGACAGTAACCTGGCGAACTCCAGTAACACCTGGTCGCCGCTGATGCGATCGTACACTTCGTTGACGAGCTGAAACTGGTCGATATTGATGTACAACACCGCGTGTTCACTGCGCCGCGTGCGGGCATGCCGAAGCGCGCGTTCTATCTGGTCGAGAAAGGTCTCCCGGTTAATCAGGCGGGTCAGTGAATCGTGGTTGCGCGCGAAGCTCAGCGTTTTCTGCACATGCTCCAGCGTGCTGTACATGCTGCGGTCAACAACCGACAGCGCATCCGCGGGGGCGGGGGGTTTGACGCCGCGACTCAGCTGCCGCGCCAGCCGTATGGCGCTGAGGTCGGCAACCTTCTGGCCCCGCTCGTTGACGAAGATGTAGCGATCTCGCTCCGGGCTGATCCAGGCGAGCTGCATGCGTTTTTTGTTGTTGTCTTTATCCTGGTACGTCAACCACTGGTCTTTGTTTAACTGCTCTACGCGTTTAACCCAGCGCCGCAGGCGGGGTAAATCCTCGATTCGCGCGCGCAGCTGGGCCGGCTCCGGCTCCATGCTGGACAGGGTGTCGAGGGCATTGACTGTTTCAATCTCCAGGGTGCCGGCAAAGATATCGCGCAGATCCTCGAGCACCGGTTCGTGGGAAATATTGGTGGGCAGAGCGCTGGCGATTTGCTGTCCGATCATTTCCAGCAATGATTCGGCTTCCAGACTGCGCTGGACGATGATGTCTTCCTCGATATCGCCGCGTTGCTGCTCTGCCAACCAGGTGCTGATAAGTTCCAGATGGCGGACCTGTTCTTTCCAGGTGTCGCTGCCTGGCCCCTGTTTGACGTGGGTCAGCACGAGCAGATCACGCAAGCCGCTCTCTATCAGCTCAACCAGCGCCTTCGGCGTGTTCTCTGTGGGCACGATGTCGTGAATCAGCACATTGACCGCGCGTCGTGCCTGGGCGAGTTTTTCCTGCCCTTCCTGGGTCTTCACCACGCGTTCGATGTTGCGCGACAGGGCCCGTTCCTGCTGTGTCACCAGCTGGTCAATTTTCTCCAGTGCCATATCGAACACGGCGCTGTCAGACTCGTACTCGTCGATAATCGAATCGACGATATCGCCTATACGCGATTCCAGGGCCTTGTTCGGGAAATTGGCCGAAGTTGCCAGTTGCGCCAGTTTATCCACCACCGCCCGTGCGCTGTGGCCGTGGTCGACGAAAAACTGCGAGTCCATCAATGCCAGCTTGGCCAGTGGGATCTGCAGATTGCTCAGGGCGGGCTTGAGTTCTTCTGACACGTCCAGCTGCGACTTGATGGTGTCGAACAGGTTGTCGACCATGTCGAGCTGGTTGAGGCTCTCTGCGGTCAGGCCGCTGCTGCCGCGCAGGCCGCCCATGTCTTCCTTGTTTGCCGCCAGGTACGCGCGCAGCGAGTCGCTGTTCATCACTGCATCGCGAGCCTGCGAACTACGCTGCAGTTCGCCCAGCGCGCGGGCGATCGCCTGGGCGTCGGCGAGCCGGTCCTGGTCGATGTTCTCGCTGGAAACCGTTTCCCCTTCCCAGGTGCCACTCAGTGGCCCGCCGCTTTCCAGCAGTTCGCTGTCGAGCAACCCCTCGGCCTCGCGCTTGAAGTTCATCGCATCGACAACCGACTTGTACAATCTGCCCGCGTTGAACGAGCCGGTGGCATTGGCCAATTGTTCGCCCAGTTCTTTATGCGCGTTGTCCAGGTCACTGTTACCTGTCGCGTTGGCCGCTTCCTTGTCGCGCTCTTTGCGCTCGCGCCGCTCTGGCCGGTCCAACTGGTTGGCCCGAACAAGCAGCGAGCCTTTCTCTTCTATCTCACTTTCGATATCCGTGTTGACGTGGTTATTCGCCAGTATTTCGTTCAGTGGCGTGTAGAAGTGCTGCAATTGTCGGACGAACTGCTTGGCGAAGAAGTCAAAAATCTGTGGCTGAATCTCGTGCGGGATTTCGACATCCTGCAGGGCGTGCTGGAAGGCGCGGCAAATCTGGCGTACATGGACGGGGTTGCGCAGGGTCAGCGGGTCAGCGCCGACGAGCGTCGCCAGGCGGATGGTCAGCGCTTCCAGCTGGACGTGATGCAAATCTTCTCCCATCTGGACCGTACGCTCTATCAGCAGGAATTCGTCGTACTCCTCCAGGTCGATGAGGCCCAGTTCCTCCACGTTGTCGGTGACTTCGTAATTCCACAGTTGGTCATCGTCGTGTTCTGGCACCAGGTCCTGGAAATAGGTGTCGACGTGTCCGAGAAAAAAGTGCCGTGCCGCGTCGCCGGTCTCGCGCAGTACCAGGTAGGCCTCGCGCAGGGCGTTGGTGGTGCTGCCGCTCTGACCCAGCTTGCTGCTCTCCTCAAAGAGGTGGCGAGTCAAGTCCTTGATGAACGGTGCAAGGCCTCCGCTGAGCAGTTTTGCAGAGGTCGCTTTTACGCTTTCCAACAGCTGGGCGAACTCGGCAGACGTCGGTTGCGCTGGCTCGCGCTTGCGCTGCTTGCGATCTCTTTTCGGCGCGGTAGCTGCCTGCGGGGAGGACGATGGCAGCGGTTTCTTGGCCGCTTGTGAGGCCATGGTTTCCGGTGCGTCGAAGCGCGCGGGCTCCGATTTGGGCTCAACATCGAATTTGGCCCGCAGCCCGCCGCCGCTGATGGCCTTCCGGTAACGGGCCGCGAGCTCCGAGGCCGAATCTGCAAACTCCAGGGTGATACAGTCATGGTTGATCACCGTAACGCGCACGCGGGCTTCCGACAGGCTGGCGTCGCTGGCGTGGTCGGTGTGTAGCGACAAGGTGGCGAAATCACCGGGTGTGGGCTGTAGCGTGGGCTTGTCATCCAGGGGGCGGGCCGCATCGAGCTGCACGGAACCGTCGAGTAACTGCGACAGCTCGCCGGTGAGTCGCGAGTCTTCGCCAAGGGAGAGTATGCCTTGAATTTTCTGCGACTGATCGTCCGGCATGCGTTGTATGGCTTCAGCTGTGGGGCGGTACGTTGCGCCGCCGATTCTTGTTGTAACTCAGGTTGTCGCAACACGGGCCGCGAAAACCAGAACTGCCACAACGTGGGTAGTGGTACGGAACCTTTCGATTATACCCCGATGAACGGGGTCGACAACAAAGCGGTCGTGGCCCCACTTGGGCCATTGGCAGCGGCAGCCTGTTGGTGCGTGGTCAGCATGGCGGCGATCAGGCGAGATCGGCCTCTGTTAAAGGGGGGTCACTCCTTGGCATTGGCCGCGCCGAGAAAAGCGGGTTTTTCGCCGCCCCCGTGCACGGCAAAATGGGTACCGCTGACATAGGAAGCCAGGGGTGATGCCAGAAACAGGCAGGCGTTGCCTATATCTGCGGGCACTGCCATGCGTCCCAGCGGTATGGTTTCACCGACGGCAGCGATGCCCTCGTCATCACCATAGTGCAGGTGCGCCTGCTCCGTGACCGTCAGGCCCACTACCAGCGCATTCACCCGGACCTTCGGCGCCCACTCCACCGCCAGTGACGTGCCGAGATTGACCAGCCCTGCCTTGGCCGCGCCATAGGCTGCGGTGCCCGGGGAGGGCCGGATGGTGCTGACGCTGGCAATGTTGATAATGTTGCCGCCGCTATCCTGCTGCTGCATGACGCGGTTGGCTACCTGTGAAAAATTGAGTGGCGCGATCAGGTTGAGACGGATGATCGACTCGGAAAAGCGCGGCGAAGCCGTGGCGGCCTCGGCATAGGGCGCGCCGCCCGCGTTGTTTACCAGCACGTCCAGTCGTCCGAACTCTGCCACGGTCTGTGCCACGCAGGCTTCGATTTGTTCGAAGTCGCGCACGTCGCAGGTGATGAAGCGCGCGCGCTTTTCGCCCACCGTGGGCAGGCTGTCCGGCTCGGTGCGCCCGCAAATCACCACATCGGCACCCGCCTCAAGGAAGCGCTCCGTGATACCGCGGCCTACGCCCTTGCCGCCGCCGGTGACGAGGGCAACTTTGCCGCTGAAATCCAGTGGCTTATCCATGACGTGTTCTCCCTGTGTAATGTGACGGAACGAAGGGCGTCGGCCTGCGTTCACGCTTGAGCTAAAGGGGTGTTTTCCCTAAGATGCTCGGGCTGCGGCTATCCTAACTGAAATATCCGCGGCAGCAACGCCATGCCAGTACTGCGCGCGCGGGTATCCCGGACAATCCATCACCGGTTGCACATACTGTACTGGTTGTACTGCACGTACCTGGCGTCGTGATATAAGGTAGGCAAGTTCGCGTCCAGCCACGTTCGACTACCGGTAATCCGCATTCATCCATTGGGAAATAGCTATTATGACGACTGAATCATTGCCTGTGCTTGCCATTCTGGGAGGCACCGGGGACCTTGGAACGGGTTTGGCTCGACGCTGGGCGCAAGCCGGTTACGAAGTCATTATCGGCTCACGGACGCAGGAGAAAGCCGATGCTGCCATCGCGGATCTGAAGGAAGTGATGGCCGAGCGCGGCATCGAGGCGGTGAGCGTGCGCGCCATGGAGAACCTGGCGGCAGCCACGGCGGCCGACATCGTTGCCATAACGGTGCCTTTCAGTCACCAGGCAAGCACCCTTGAGCTGGTGAAACCGGCACTGCAGGGCAAAATTCTTATTGACGTTACGGTACCGCTGGTGCCGCCCAAGGTGGCCAGGGTGCAACTGCCTGAAGCGGGCAGCGCTGGACAGATTGCCCAGGACATTCTCGGCGAGGACGTGTCCGTCGTATCGGCTTTCCAGAACGTCGCGGCGGCGCATTTGCAGGAAGGTCACGGTGTTGAATGCGACGTGCTGGTTTGCGGCAACAAAAAGGCCGCGCGGGAAGAAGTCATCAAACTGGTCGAGGCGGCGGGGATGCGCGGCTTCCACGCAGGCATGATCAATAATGCCGCCGCCGCCGAAGCGCTCACCTCGGTGTTGATCGTCATTAACAAGCAATACGGTTGTCACGCGGGCATCAAGATCTCTGGTCTGGGTGAGTCAGACGGCTGATCTCGAGTGCAGAGCGGGCGGCCAGGCCATGCCGGGAAAACGACACAGCGCAGCGGATAAGTCCGCAGCAGACATCTCTGCCACAACAACGTCGGGCAAACTCGAGCTGATTGCTCTACGGGGTTTGCCTCCGGTTGAGCCGGGAGACGACCTGGTTGCGATGATCTTAGCTGCGCTGAAGTCCGCGGATATCGCCTTGCGTCAGAGCGATGTCATCATCGTGGCACAGAAGGTGGTGTCCAAGGCAGAGAATCGCTACGCCTATCTGAACGCTGTCGAGGTGAGTGCCCAGGCCAGGGAGCTGGCCACCCGGGCCGACAAGGATCCGCGCCAGGTGCAGCTTGTGCTCCAGGAGAGCCGCGAAGTGCTGCGCGTGCGCCCCGGCGTGATCATCGTTGAGCATCGCAATGGCTATGTGCATGCCAATGCCGGTATTGATCGCTCCAATATCCAGTCAGACACTGACAATCCCCGCGTCCTGTTGCTGCCGGAAAACCCGGACCAGTCTGCGGCGCAACTGCGCGAGCAGCTAGCCTCTGCCACCGGCGTTCGGCCGCAGGTCATTATCAACGACAGTTTCGGGCGCGCCTGGCGCAACGGTACCGTGGGTGTCGCCATTGGTTGTGCGGGATTGCAGCCGCTGCACAACCAGGTCGGCGAGCGCGATTTGTTCGGAAATGTGCTGGAGGTGACCGAACCTGCCGTGGCCGACGAACTGGCGGCTGCCGCCTCGCTGTTGATGGGGCAGGCAGCGGAGGGCTGTCCGGTCGTGCTTGCCCGTGGTTTGGAACTCGCCCGCGCGGAGACCGGCAGCGAGGCCCTGCTGCGCGAGCGCGATATGGACCTGTTTCGCTGATGTCGTCTGCCGAGCCTGCGGTACTGGCCATCAGCGGAGGCGTGGGCGGTGCCAAACTCGCTCTGGGGTTGGCCGCTGTGCTGCCGCCGGAGGCGCTGCAGGTACTGGTCAACACAGGTGATGATTTCGAACACCTGGGCCTGCATATCAGTCCCGATATTGACACGCTCCTGTACACATTGTCGGGGCTGGCGGACCCGGTGCAGGGCTGGGGCATTGCCGGTGAGAGCTTTCATACGCTGGACGCGCTGGAAAGACTGGGCGGTGAGGTCTGGTTTCGCCTGGGCGACAGGGACATGGCCACGCACCTGTGGCGCTCAGCGGCGCTGCGGGCAGGCAACAGCCTGTCGCATGTGACGCGCGAGCTTGCACAACGCCTGGGCGTGCCCGTTGTTATTCACCCGATGTCGGATGAGGCGGTGCGAACCACAGTGCAGACCAGTGAAGGGAGTCTCCCGTTCCAGCATTATTTCGTGCGTGAGCGATGTGAGCCTGCGGTGACGGGCTTTACTTTTGAAGGCGTCGAACAGGCTCGGCCAAATGCGGCGGTCATGGAGGCCCTGCAGGCGCAGCGTTACACCGACATCGTGATCTGCCCCTCAAACCCGTTCGTCAGCATCGATCCCATACTGCAACTGCCAGGCCTGTGGCAGGCGTTGCGTGACGCTGCTGCGCCAGTCAGCCTGGTGTCGCCAATTGTCGCCGGTACGGCGTTGAAGGGGCCTGCCGCCAAGATGATGTCCGAACTCGGTGTTCCCGTGACGGCCCTGGGTGTGGCGCAACACTATGCTGCGCAGTATCCGGGCCTTATAGACTGGTTCCTGATCGACGCAAGTGACGCTACACTGGCGCAATCGATTGGCGAATTAGGCATGCAGGTGGCAGTGACTTCAACGGTAATGAAAACGCGCGAGGACAAGCAGCGCCTGGCGCAGTTCGCACTCGACCTGGCGGAACGCTGACCGGTGGCCATTGCCGTTGTACCGCTGAAGGATCTCGTGCAGGCCAAGTCGCGCCTCGCGGGGCTGCTATCGCCCGCCGAGCGGCGCGAACTGGCGCAGGCCATGGCCGAAGATGTACTGGCCACGCTGACGCAGCATGCCGCGATAGCGGAGACGGTGCTGGTGTCCGACGATCCCGCCGCCGCGCTGCTCGCCAGTCACTATGGCGCGCGTTGGCAGCCGGAGCGCGCACTGGGCTGTCGCGGGCTCAACGCGGTCCTGACCCGTGTTTGCAATAATTTGCAGGTGCAGCTGACCGGGGCGACAGCAGCTGCAACGGACTCCAATTCGGCCTCCAGGTTGCAGCCTGGCCCCGGCGTTGCGCCCGGTTCAGTAACTGAACCGGAAATGGCCCAAACCCTATTGGTATTGCATGCCGACCTGCCGTGGTTGAGCGCGGCGGACCTGGATGCGGTGCTGTTACCGCGAGCGCCGCATGAACTGGTGATCGGCACCGACCGACACGGCCGTGGCACCAACCTGCTGGCCTTTTCGCCCGGCCACATTCCTGCTTTTCGATTCGGGCCAGATAGCCGCCAGCTGCACGAGCGTGACGCAAACGCGGCCAACCGGCCGGTGCAGGTACTGCAGCGCCCGGGTATAGAACTGGATGTGGACGAACCCGAAGATTTGGCGCAGCTGTTGGCGCAACCCGGGCGGCTGCGTGCTGGCCGCACGCGGGACGTTCTTTTCAATAACGGCCTGGCGGCGCGTATGGAACTTGCGCTGGCCAGCCTTGAAGCAAGCGACGCGTTTCTGCCAGGCACCGTCGTCGATGGGGAAACTGTGAAGCCATGAGCGATCTGTCGCAATCTTCTCAACTGTCGCAATACCGTGAAACACTCCGGCGGGGAGAACGCCTCAGTGAAGCGGCCGCGCTCGCGCTGCACACGTTCACCGACAGCGCTGCACTGGCCAGTCTTGCCAGTGAACTGCGCGATGCGGCGCACGGTAATCTTGTCACCTACTCGCGCAAAGTGTTCATCCCACTGACGCACTTGTGCCGCGATGTCTGCCATTACTGCACCTTCGCACAGACCCCGAAAAAGATTGAGCAGCCCTACCTGTCCGTCGACGAGGTGCTGAAGCTGTGTCATGCGGGCGCCGAGATGGGCTGCCAGGAAGCGCTGTTTACCCTGGGTGAGCGCCCCGAGTTGCGTTACAGCACCGCACGACGTGCGCTGGAAGCGCTTGGCTACTCGACCACGCTGGAATATGTCGCCGCGGTCGCAGAGCGGGTGCTCGAAGAAACGGGTTTGTTGCCACACATCAACGCCGGCTGTATGGATGCGCAGGAAATCGCCGTGTTGCGGCCGGTCAGCGCTTCGATGGGAATCATGCTGGAGTCTGCATCCGAGCGCTTGTGCCAGAAGGGCATGCCGCACTATGGCTCGCCCGACAAGGAGCCGGCGCGCCGCCTGCAGACCCTGCAGTTGTGTGGCGAAGCCGCCGTGCCGTTTACGTCCGGTATTCTGATCGGGATAGGCGAGACACGCCTGGAGCGCATCGAATCGCTGCTCGAACTGCGCAGGGTGCACCTGCAACACGGCCACCTGCAGGAAGTCATCATCCAGAACTTTCGTGCCAAACCCGGCACGCTGATGGCGGCAGCGCCTGAGCCTGATCTGGAGGATTTGCTGTGGACGATTGCCGTGGCGCGCCTGATTTTTGGTGGGCAGATGAGCATACAGGCGCCGCCCAATCTCAGTCCCGGTGTGTTGCCGCAACTGGTGAAGGCCGGTATCAACGATTGGGGCGGCGTTTCGCCGCTGACCCCGGATCACGTTAACCCCGAAGCGCCCTGGCCACACCTTGAACGCCTGGCCGAGGAGACCGCCGTCGCCGGCAAATTCCTGGAACAACGCCTGACGGTGTATCCGGCGTACGTCCGGGAAGCCGAACGGTGGCTTGATGCTGCCGTGCGTCCGGCCGTTTTGCGCCAGTCCGACGCCTGTGGCTTTGCCCGGCGCGATGCCTGGGTGCCGGGTGAGGAGCGCCCGGTGCCGGCGATTGAAGCGCGCCTGTTGTCGCGGCCCGCACCCGCCGCGCGGGTCAGCGCGGACATCAGGTCGATAGTCGAAGCCTGTCGTGCCGGCACAGCCCTCAGCGAGCCCCAGGTTGAACGCCTGTTCCAGGCCCGTGGTGAAGACTTTGCCTACGTTGCCCAGTCTGCCGATACGCTGCGCCGTGAAACGAACGGCGAGCGCGTCAGCTACGTCGTCAATCGCAATATCAACTACACCAACGTGTGCTACTTCAAGTGCCAGTTTTGCGCCTTTTCCAAGGGCAAGGCGAGCGAGAATCTGCGCGGCAAGCCCTACGATATCAGCGGCGAGGAAATCGCGCGGCGCTGTGAAGAAGCCTGGGCCCGGGGCGCGACCGAAGTCTGCATGCAGGGCGGTATCCATCCGGATTACACCGGCCAGACCTACCTGGATATTGTGCGCACGGTGAAAGCTGCCACGCCGGAAATGCACGTGCACGCCTTCTCGCCACTGGAAGTTTCGCAGGGCGCCCACACTCTGGGCGTTGATATTGATACCTTTCTTGGCAGGCTCAAAGAAGCGGGTCTGGATACCCTGCCCGGAACGGCGGCGGAAGTTCTCCACGACGAGGTTCGCGACGTACTGTGCCCGGACAAGCTCAGCACTGCACAGTGGTTCAGTGTCATTGAAGCGGCGCACCGCCAGGGATTGTCGACCACGGCCACGATCATGTATGGCCACATCGACCGGCCGCGGCACTGGGCGGCGCACCTGCTGGGAATACGCCGCGTGCAGGAGCGCGGCGGGATGTTTACCGAGTTTGTGCCGTTGCCCTTCGTGCACATGGAGGCGCCGCTGTATCTGAAGGGCCGCGCTCGACGCGGGCCCACGTTCAGGGAGGCCGTATTGATGCACGCTGTTGCGAGATTGGTCCTGCACGGTCAGGTGCCGAATATCCAGGCCTCCTGGGTGAAGATGGGGCGTGAAGGCGTCGCTGTTTGCCTGGCGGCCGGGGCCAATGACCTGGGTGGTTCGTTGATGAACGAAAGCATTACCCGTGCCGCCGGTTCACATCATGGTCAGGAATGGTCGCCGGCCGAGATGGACGCGCACATTCGTCGTCTGGGCCGGGAGCCTGTCATGCGCACAACGCTGTATGGCGAAGCGCCGGCTGAGCGGCAACAGGCGGCACGTAGCACATTGCCGCTGCGCGATGTGCACAATGCACCCGCTGGCAAGCGGCAACGTCCCAAACTTTGCGCCTCCGCTAATTCCGGCGACGTCGTCACCATGTTCCCGCCACCGTCTCCTGCTGCGTCGGCTTTACTGTCCAAAGAGACGGAGTCAGATCTCTATGCCAGTGTGGTACTGATGGCCGCCTGTAACTGACGCGCACATGACCGATGCGCGCGGGATACAGCTGGAGCCCAGTTGGCTGGCTTTTCTCAAGGACGAATTTGAACAACCCTACATGCGCAATCTGCGCGAATTTCTGCGCGCTGAGAAGCAGGCGGGGAAGCGCATTTTTCCCCGCGGTGACGAGTTCTTCAATGCGTTCTCGCATACCCCGCTGGACAGGGTAAAGGTGGTTATCCTGGGGCAGGATCCGTACCACGGCCCCGGACAGGCACATGGTCTCTGTTTTTCTGTGCGTCCCGGCGTTGCCGTGCCGCCGTCCTTGCAGAACATTTACCGCGAATTACACGATGAACTCGGGCTGCCCGTGCCTCGCCACGGCAATCTCACCGCCTGGGCTGACCAGGGTGTGCTGCTGCTCAACAGCGTCCTGTCAGTCGAATGCGCCAACGCAGCCTCCCATCGCGGCAAGGGCTGGGAGACCTTTACGGACCGTGTGATCGAGGTGGTGAACGAGCAACGCGAGGGCGTGGTATTCATGCTGTGGGGCAGCTATGCGCAGCGCAAGGGCGCGATGATAGATGCGTCACGGCACTGCGTGTTGAAGGCCCCGCATCCCTCACCCCTGAGTGCGCATCGCGGATTTTTCGGTTGCGGGCATTTTCAGCGCGCCGCTGAATATTTCCAGGAGCGGGGCGTACCGCCAATAGACTGGCGCCTGCCCGATATCCCGGCGGGTGATCAGCTCGCCTCTGGCGCGTCTGCCACGGAGTAGGGCAACTGGCCAACTTCCAGGCGTGGCCCCTGTGGGTCGCCCACCCGCAGATCGTCTTCGAGCGATGCCGTGGTCAGGGCGGCCAGCGCAATAAACGGTTCCTCAGACACGGTGTTAATAATGGTGCCTGTGCTCTGGCTGTTACCCGCCACAAAGACAGGCTCACCGCTGGCGGCCTCTGCGGATAAGTGCACCAGGTAGCTGCGGCGCTTGGATTTGCCGCGGTAATGCAGGCGCGCGACCACCTCCTGGCCGGTGTAACAGCCCTTGTCGAAGCGCACATGGCCGGTCAGGTCATAGTTCAGCACCTGCGGAACCTCACTTTCGACGATGGGCAATTCGATGCGCGCGATACCACTTACTATGTCCAGGCGCTGCCACTCACTTTCCTGTTGCAGCGCAAGCTCTGCAGTCATGTTGTGCAGCAGTGGTGAGTCGTTTTTGAGGTAACATTCGAAGCGCTCGCCGGCGGGATCAAGTTGTACCAGCAGGAAGTCCTCGCCACTGGTGCAGGCGAGTGCCCCTGCAGGAAGCTGCGGGAAAATCGCTCGTAGATCCTGCGCAGCCTCGTCTCCCCAGATGCCGAAAGCGCGCCAGTCGTCACGTTTGTCGTCCAGTTCCGCTTTGGAAAAAACGATGTACTTGGCAAACACCGCGGCGGCCTGCTCGCGCAGTGTCCGGCGCAGGCGCAGGGCGTAGTGATCCGGGCCCAGTTGGCTCAGAAGGAAGTCACACACCACGCGACCCTGCGGCGTGCAGTAGACACCCAGTGCGGCCTGTTCAGGAGAGATTTCACGGGTGTCGCAGCTTGTCTGGCCCTGCAGAAAGGTCAGACTGTCGGGTCCTTCAATATGCAGTAGAGCCTCTGCGGCAAGGGGGCAGTAGCGAGTGGCCAATGTCGTTTCCTCTTTTTTTTGGCCGGGCCTTGCGGCACGGCGTGTCAGCGCGGAATGATAGGCGCTGCGCTTCCCTCTGTCAGTAGTGCTGCCCGCATTTCCCCGCGACACGTTTTCATCTTGTTCAGATTCTCGGCAAACCGCGCCAGGTCCGTCCTGTGCGCACAATTGACGTTATACTGTGCGGCTTTGATGTCGTCATGGGGGCTGATCCGCGTAATGCTGGGTAGAGAGGAAATCAATCGCATGCGCTGGGCGGCGCGCAGGGGGATGCTGGAGCTGGATCTGGTATTGGAGCCCTTCGTACGTGAGCGTTATGCGCAACTGGATGACGCCGACCGCCAGCGCTTTCAGGCGCTGATGTTGTGTGAAGACCAGGATCTGTTCGCCTGGCTCTTGCAACGCGAGCAACCGGCAGATGAGGAATTGAGCGCCATTGTCAATCTCGTTTTGGAGCACGCCCGAACTCCGCCTGCGCTTCGGTAAATCGCGCTGGCGCAAGCGGTGCTGGTGGATGGCGCTGCTGCTGTGTGCTGTGGCGCTTGCGTTAGTCGCAATCAGAGGACACCTGGCCCTCGCGGTGGTTCTGGCGCTGCCGGCAACCCTGCGGCTTGCCCATTGCTGGCGCGACACCCTGAACGAGTTGGAATTGCGCTGCCACCAGGGCGGCTGGCATTTTGGCCGGCAGGGCCAGCTGCAGCCCGCGGCCTTGCTGCACAGCAGTACAACGCTGCCCTGGCTGGTGTTTGTCAGACTGCGGCCAACCCGGGGCGGCACCGTGCAGCGGCTGTGGCTGTTTCGCGATGCGCTGGGTACTGAAGATTATCGCCGCCTGCGTGCCCGCCTTACTGTCGTGCCAGCGGCGTCCGGGTAAGCCGGCGGTGGCCGCTGGAATCAGGCGGCGACACGGCGCGGCGCGTTGTCGGGCCTGAGCACGGTGTCCTCGGCTTCGGGCAGCAGGTCCGGATAGTCCAGTGTGTAGTGCAGGCCGCGACTCTCGCGGCGCGAAATGGCGCAACGGATCATCAACTCCGCGACCATGGCCAGGTTGCGCAGTTCCAGCAGGTCGTTGCTCACCTTGTAGTTGCCGTAGTACTCGGCGATTTCCGCCTGCAGCAGTTGTACCCGGTGTTGCGCGCGCTGTAGTCGTTTATTGGTGCGCACAATACCCACGTAGTCCCACATGAAGCGCCGCAGTTCGTCCCAGTTGTGGGAGATGATCACGTCCTCGTCTGAATCCGTGACCTGGCTTTCATCCCAGGGCGGTGCGTCATGTGGCGCTGCCAGTTTGGATAATCCCGCTGTTATATGTTTCGCAGCCGATTCTGCGAAGACCAGGCATTCGAGCAGGGAGTTGCTGGCCATCCGATTGGCCCCGTGCAGGCCGGTACAGGAGGCCTCGCCTACCGCGTACAGACCGTGCAGGTCGGTTCGGCTATCGGTGTCCACCAATATGCCGCCACAGGTGTAGTGAGCCGCGGGAACCACCGGTATGGGCTCTGCGCTTATATCGATGCCGAACTCCAGGCAGCGCGACATCACGGTGGGAAAGTGACTTTCCAGAAACGAGCGCGGCTGGTGCGATATATCCAGGAATACGCAGTCAGCACCCAGACGCTTCATTTCATGGTCGATGGCGCGCGCCACGACGTCCCGGGACGCCAGCTCGCCACGGTCATCAAAGCGTGTCATAAAACGCTCGCCGTCAGGCAGCAACAACCGGCCTCCCTCGCCGCGGATAGCTTCTGTAATCAGGAAAGACTTGGCGCGCGGGTGGTACAGGCAGGTAGGGTGGAACTGGTTGAACTCGAGGTTTGCAACGCGGCAACCAGCACGCCAGGCCATGGCAATGCCATCGCCGCTCGCGCCGTCCGGGTTGCTGGTGTACAGATAGGCCTTGCTGGCACCGCCGGTGGCCAGGACAACGGCACGCGATTGGAATAGCTCCACGTGCCCCGTTTGCTGGTTGAGAATGTAGGCGCCCTGGCAGCGGCCCTGTTTGACGACCAGGTCGACCGCGGTGCGATGGGTGAATATCTCGATATTGGGCGCCGCGAGTGCGCGCTCGGTCAGCACCTCTGAAATAGCGCTGCCGGTGCGATCCGCTGCGTGGATAATTCGCCGGTGGCTGTGGCCGCCCTCACGCGTTAGGTGAAACTCCCGGTCGCCGGAGCCGGGTTGATCCTCCCGCAGGTCGAAATCCACGCCCTGTGACACCAGCCACTCCACGCAGCGTCGGCTGTTGCGCACAGTGAATTCCACTGCCTCGCGTTTGCACAGGCCGGCGCCGGCGGCGAGCGTGTCCTCCACGTGGGAATCCACGGTATCCCGATCGTGCAGCACCGCGGCCATGCCGCCTTGTGCATAGTACGTGGAGCCCTGGTTAAGCTCTCCCTTGGTGAGCAGTGCTACACGGCAATCGGGGGGCAGGTGCAGGGCGAGGCTCAGGCCGGCGGCACCGCTGCCTATCACCAGCACATCGTGGGTGTAACCATTCGTCATGGCAGTAGGGCGTGTTGCGTGGCGACCGGGTCAGCTTGAGATAAGCCAACAGTACTCAGAGCAGCCCGCCAGCGCAATACTCAACCGCCACAAGCTGACAACCGGGACGGGCAGCCGTTCCCGGTAGCATTGCCGTTGTTCTCGGTGGCTCGCGGACTATATTATGTCGCCCCATTGATCCCGACGGCAGGGGTCGGCGGCGTCTGTGACGTGAATCTGACCCCAAGCCGTCAATTACCCGGCAAAGTGCGAAACTAATGCGAACTAAGTTTTCTATCTGCTGTCTATCGCTTCAGATTGGAGAGTTTGCGGCTTGTAGCCTGAACCATCCGCTTGGCGTTGGGGCGCCCGGGGACAGCAAGGAGAACCAGGCGTGACAGCCGCGGAGACGGATCAGCAACTGGTCGCCAGGGTACAAAAGGGCGATTCCCGAGCTTTCGATATGTTGGTACTGAAGTATCAGCACAAGATTTTTGGCCTTATCAGCCGGTATGTACGCGATGCGGATGAAGTTCAGGATGTGGCGCAGGAAGCATTTATCAAGGCCTACCGGGCACTGCCGAAGTTTCGCGGCGACTCCGCGTTTTACACCTGGCTGTACCGCATTGCGATCAACACTGCCAAGAATCACCTCGTGTCTCGCTCGCGCCGGCCGCCCGGTTCCGATGTGGACGTCGAGGACGCCGAATACTATGAGGCCGGGGGCGCGCTACGCGACCTTGAGAATCCTGAAAATGCGCTGTTTGGCGAGGAACTGAAGGCTGTGGTTGAAAATGCGATGGCAGACCTTCCAGATGATCTGCGCACCGCGGTAACGTTGCGCGAATTTGATGGTCTCAGCTACGAGGATATCGCCGAGATAATGGACTGTCCGGTAGGCACCGTGCGATCCAGGATCTTTCGCGCGCGCGAGGCGATAGATACGCAGGTGCGCAAGCAATTGGACGGGGAGCAATGAACGCCAGTGATCAGGTTAACCAACACGACTGCATGCCAGTCAAAGCAGGGCGAGAACAATGAGTGAGAAACTGCGGGAGTCGCTGTCAGCGTTGATGGACGACGAGGCCAATGAGTTGGAGTTGGAGCGACTGCTGTCGCGCATCGGCGCAGACGAAAACCTGCGGCAGTCGTGGGTGCGCTACAACATGGCACGCGGCCCGGTCGCGGGCTCAGGGCAGGCCCTGCCCCTGGCGGATATCTCCCGTCGGGTCAGCGACGCACTGCAGGATCTGCCTGCGGACGGCAGCGAGCAATCAAAAGTGCCAGCCGCAGGCCTGCGCCAGCGCCTGTTGCGCCCGGTGGCCAGCTTCGCCGTGGCGGCATCCGTGGCCGCCGCCGTGATTGTCAGCGGTCAGCAACTGGCACAGTTGGGAGTACCCGACGCCTATGACCGCGACAATGCGGTGGCGGCCAGCGCTTCGCCGGTCGGCATGATCAACAGTCTGGGGGCGACGCCGGTTCAGGCCAGCTACGGCACGCAATCCGTGCCCGTGCTGCAGCCAGCCACGCGCACCGCCTACGAGCAACTGGCGCGACAGCGCATGGGCCGCTACATACAGGTACACGCTGAACACGCCGCGCTCAATTCCCCGCAGGGCCTCATCCCCTTTGCGCGGGTGGACGAGATTCAGAAGTAGACACGGTGGTGACGCCCATTCGACTCAGTGTTTTCGTGTACCCCCTGCTGGGCGCGTTGCTGCTGGCGCTGTCTGCCGCCGTCAATGCGGTCGACAGTTGTGCGAAGGCGGACGCTGTCGCAGTGTCGTGGCTGGACAAAATGTCCCACAGCGTGCGGCGCCATAGCTACCATGGCGTGGTCACCCTGCAGCGTGGCGACGACATGCAGGTGATCCAGGTGTCTCACCTGGTGAAGCGTGGCGCGAGTTCAGAGCGACTGATACAGCTCACGGGGCAGGGTGCCGGCGTCAGTCGCAAAGCCCATCCCCTGGAGTGTGTACACCCCGGTCATCAGCTGCTGCGTGTCAGCGAGGAGTTGCAGGCCGGTCGCTGTGGCCTGGCAGAGCAGTACCAGTTCCGGGTTGATGGCGCTGAACGCATCGCCGGACGCCCGGCTGTGAAGATCACTGTGGAGCCGCGTGACATGTACCGATATGGCTATCGGTTGGCGCTGGACCGCGAAACGGGCCTGCTGCTCAAGACTGAGACGTTTGCCCAGGGAGGCAAGGTGTTGGAGAAGTTTCAGTACGCCAACCTCTCCTATGGCGACAGTGTACCCGGTACCACAGAAGTCGATATTGTGCACGAGGCCGCGCACCCGCACCCCGCACACGGCAACGATGTCCGCAGGGTGATGCGGCCCTGGCGGGTCAGTTGGCTACCGCGTGGCTTCACGCTGACAGATGCCTCCGACGGCGAATCCGGGCGACAGTCGTTTACCGATGGCCTTGCCGTATTTTCCGTGTTTCTTGAGAACTTTGATCGCGAAATCCGCGCCGGTGAAGGCGTCGTGCGGGAGGGAGGTACTCTGTCCTATACCCGCGGCATGCGCCTGGGCGATCAGCCGGTGCTGGTGACCGTGATTGGCGAAGTGCCGATCAACACCGCTAGAATGGTTGCGGATTCCCTGAGTTGGATGGAGTGACATGCTGACAGAGGTAGCCCGGGTCGTAGCGATAGAGGCCGACAGCCTGTGGGTGGAGAGCATCCGCAAGAGCACCTGCGGCAGCTGTGCGGTGCAAAAGGGCTGTGGCCACGGCCTGCTAAACCAGATCTATCCCGGCAGGCGCAATCTCGTGCGGGTGCTGCCCGGTGACATCGACCCGCAAGAATGCCGGGTCGATGATGAAGTGGTGATTGCAATCCCGGAAGACGTTGTTTTGCGTGGCTCGTTTCTGGCGTACCTCATGCCCTTACTGTGCATGCTCGGTGGCGCCGCACTGGCGGTTGCCCTGCTTCCGGGGGGGCAGGATGCCATGGCGGCGCTGGGCGCTACCGTGGGGCTGGCCGTGGGCTTTTTGTTGTTGCGCTGGCACGGCGTCGCCCACCGGGACGATCGCGGTTTCCAGCCCAGCCTGATGGCGGTCAATCGTTCCACGCGGCTTGCGGCAACGGCGATCTAGCGTCGATCCCGGCGACCGGAAGTGGATGGTCTGGCAACAGGCTCAGACCGTGTTTTTCTCCGAGTTTATCAACTGACAAAGCAATAGATTGGATATCAAGAATGACTGATGTAGCACGCTTTCTCCGTTCGTTCACCGTAATGCTCGCACTGTCACTGCCTCTGCTGGCCTCTGCTGCGGAGCTGCCTGATTTCAAGCAGATTGTGCGTGAAAGTTCACCCGCCGTGGTCAAAATCATCGTGGAGCAGAAGACCGCTCGCGCCGTGGACCAGGGCCAGGGACAGGTGCCCGAGGAGATTCCCGAGTACCTGCGGCGCTTTTTCGAGTTTCGCGGCGGGCCGCCCTCACGCAATCCGCGTATGGGCATGGGCTCGGGTTTTATCCTTTCCGGGGACGGTTACATCGTCACCAACAATCACGTGGTGGACGGTGCGGATAGCGTACTGGTGCGCATGAGCGATCGGCGCGAGTTTGACGCCGAAATCGTCGGTACCGACCCGCGCTCCGACCTGGCGCTGCTGCGCATCGAGGCCTCGGGTTTGCCTGTGCTGAAGTTGGCCTCCAACGACGAGTTGGAGGTGGGCGAATGGGTGCTGGCTATCGGTTCTCCTTTCGGTTTGGACTACTCCGTCACCGCGGGAATCGTCAGCGCCAAGGGGCGCAGCCTGCCGACGGAGCGCGGAGAAAACTACGTGCCCTTCATTCAGACTGACGTGGCCATCAACCCGGGCAACTCGGGTGGCCCCCTGTTTAACCTGCGCGGCGAAGTGGTGGGAGTCAATTCCCAGATCTACACACGCAGCGGAGGGTCTATTGGCCTGTCCTTCGCCATCCCGGTCAGCGTGGTGCGCAATGTGGTCGATCAACTGAAAACCGAGGGGCGTGTCACGCGCGGTTGGCTGGGCGTGACGATCCAGGATGTGGATCGCAACCTGGCGGAGTCCTTTGGCCTGGACAAGCCACGCGGTGCCCTGGTAACCCAGCTCGCCGACGATGGCCCGGCGGATAAAGCAGGGCTCAAGGCCGGCGACATCATCACGCGGTTTGATGGCCACGACATTCGTACCTCTGGCGATTTGCCGCACGTGGTCGGTCTCATCGCGCCGGATGCCCGGGTCGAGGTGGAAATTCTGCGCGATAAAAAGCGCAAGCGCATCGACGTTGAAGTAGGGGGGCTGGGCGCCGAGGATAGCTACTCC
Organism: Gammaproteobacteria bacterium; assembly: GCA_030426545.1. GTDB lineage: Bacteria > Pseudomonadota > Gammaproteobacteria > Pseudomonadales > Halieaceae > Marimicrobium. The sequence goes on along the minus strand of JAUHYL010000015.1, from coordinate 25,601 downwards.
CTGAGTTCACCGTCGAGCAACGGCGATCGAGGCGGCAGACTGGGCCTGGTCGTGGAGGACGTTCCGGAGGGTAACCTCGAGCGCTACGGCATCAGTGGCGGCGTGGTGGTGCGCGAGGTGTTGCCGGGTTCGGCGGCAGCCGAGGCCGGAGTGCTGAACGGCGATGTGATCACGCTGATCGGGGATACACCGGTGAAATCGAGCAGTGCCTTCAACAAGGCGGTGAAGTCCCTGAAAAGCGGCAGTTCCGTGCCGGTTCGGCTGATCCGCCGTGGCAACCCGATGTTTATTGGCCTTCGGGTCGAAGATTAGTCCGTCGAGCGAACCGGGCGCAGCGAAATAGCGCCGGGTTGCCCCATGGAAAGGGTTGTCGGGAGCGCATCGTCATTCCGTGACGATCGCTCCCCCATTAGGTTACAATCGCGCGTCTTCTGGGCTGGCCGCGCGCTGAGCTGTCTCCCGATGTCACCAGCGACGTAACCTGAGAACCGGTCTTCCCGTGAGCGACCTGCGATTTATCCGTAACTTTTCCATCATTGCCCACATTGACCACGGCAAGTCGACGCTTGCTGACCGTTTTATCCAGCACTGTGGTGGCCTGACTGCGCGCGAGATGGACGAGCAGGTGCTCGATTCCATGGATATCGAACGCGAGCGCGGCATCACCATCAAGGCGCAAAGCGTTACGCTGGACTACAAAGCCAGCGATGGCAACACCTACCAACTGAACTTTATAGATACGCCCGGCCACGTCGACTTTTCCTACGAGGTATCGCGCTCGCTGGCTGCCTGCGAAGGCGCGTTGCTGGTAGTCGATGCAGGACAGGGTGTCGAGGCCCAGTCGGTTGCCAATTGTTACACTGCGATCGAGCAGGGGTTGGAGGTGTTGCCCATCCTCAACAAAATGGATCTGCCGCAGGCGGATCCCGATCGCGTCAAGCTGGAGATCGAGGAGATCATCGGCATCGATGCCACAGAGGCCTGTCAGGTCAGTGCCAAGTCGGGCCAGGGTATCGAAGACGCGCTGGAATACCTGGTGCGCGAAATACCCCCACCGGAAGGCGATCTGGATGCGCCCTTGCAGGCGTTGATTATTGATTCCTGGTTCGACAACTACCTCGGTGTTGTCTCGCTGGTAAGGGTAAAGCAGGGCGTGCTGAAGACACGCGACAAGATTGTGGCCAAATCGATCGGCCGCGCACACCAGGTCGACAGCGTGGGAATTTTTACACCCAAGCGTGTGGAGACCGGCAAGCTCGGCGCGGGTGAAGTGGGTTTTGTGGTTGCCGGCATCAAGGATATCCACGGCGCCCCGGTGGGCGACACCCTGATTCATGCGTCACAGCCGGACGTGGCGGCGTTGCCCGGTTTTCAGACCATCAAGCCGCAGGTGTATGCCGGGATATTCACCATTTCCTCAGACGACTATGAGGATTTTCGCGACGCTCTGGCCAAGCTGACACTCAACGACGCCTCCTTATTTTACGAGCCGGAAACCTCAGATGCGCTCGGCTTTGGCTTTCGCTGCGGGTTTTTGGGCATGCTCCACATGGAAATTATCCAGGAGCGGCTTGAGCGCGAATACGACCTGGATCTGATCACCACGGCGCCAACGGTGATCTACGAGGTGGTGAAGAGCAACGGTGATGTCGTGCAGGTCGACAACCCCTCAGCGTTACCCGATGTGGGTGAAATTGAGGAGATGCGCGAGCCCATAGCGCGTTGCAATATCCTCGTGCCGCAAGAATACCTGGGCAATGTAATTACGCTCTGCGTTGAGAAACGCGGAGTTCAAAAGGATATGCAGTTCCTTGGCGCACAGGTTTCCGTTGTTTACGATATCCCGATGGCGGAAGTCGTGCTGGATTTCTTTGATCGGCTGAAGTCTGTCAGTCGAGGATACGCGTCCCTGGACTACTCGTTTGAGCATTTTCAGGCGGCGCAGTTGGCGCGCCTGGATGTGTTGATCAACGGTGACCGGGTGGATGCGCTGGCGACCATTGTGCACAGGGATCACGTTCAGCACCGCGGCCGTCAGCTGACGGAGAAAATGAAAGAGCTGATACCCAGGCAGATGTTCGACGTCGCCATCCAGGCAGCGGTGGGTGGCAAGATCGTTGCACGCCAAACGGTGAAGGCGTTGCGCAAGAACGTCACCGCCAAATGTTATGGCGGTGACGTAACCCGGAAAAAGAAACTGCTGGAAAAGCAAAAGGCGGGCAAAAAGCGCATGAAGCAGGTGGGAAGTGTAGAGATACCCCAATCTGCCTTCCTGGCGGTGCTCAAAGTAGATAACTAGACAAACAGCAGGGCAATAGACAACGTGACAATCGATTTCCCCCTAATTCTCTTTCTCCTCGTTTTTGGTAGCGGTTTACTCTGGCTGCTCGACGCCCTGTTTCTGGCGCCCTCCAGGCGTAAAACCCTACAGGGGCTGCAGCAGGAGTTTCCACGTTGGCAGGAAGAGGGCAGTCCAGACAGTCAGCGTTTTTCGGAGCAGGCGGCACAATCGGCGCGTGAGCCGGTTATCACCGAGTACGCCCGTTCATTCTTCCCGGTGCTGCTGTTCGTTTTTGTACTGCGTTCCTTCGTAGTTGAGCCATTCCAGATACCCTCTTCGTCGATGGTGCCCACCCTGGAAGTCGGCGACTACATTCTGGTAAATAAATACACTTACGGCCTGCGCCTCCCTGTGCTGCGTACCAAGGTGCTGGATTTGAACGAGCCACAGCGTGGCGATGTCATGGTTTTCTTTCCGCCGCACATGAACGATACCTATTTCATCAAGCGCGTGGTGGGGCTTCCAGGCGACCGCGTTGCGTACCGCAACAAGCAGTTATTCATCAATGGAGAGGCGGTTGCATTTGAGCCCCTGCCCGGCGGCGTCAGCGCATCGCCGCGCTACCGCCTCGCCAGTGAAACGCTGGGCGACGCCGAGCACCTGAGGCAGATCGATATGTTGGCACCCAATCTCAATTTTGAGGTCGTCGTGAAGCCCGGCCACTATTTCATGATGGGCGATAATCGCGACAACAGCAGCGATAGCCGGATTTGGGGTCAGGTGCCGGAAAAGGATATAGTAGGCAAGGCCTTCGCGGTGTGGATGCACTGGCAGTCTTTCACCAGTCTGCCCAGTTTTGACCGCGTCGGGCGCATAGAGTAGCGCACAGCACAATTTGTCAAAATCGAATAACAATAGAGAGTGTTGCAGGAGGGAGTGGGATGAAAACGCGCAGCAAGCAATCGGGGATGTCAGCACTGGGCATACTGGCGATACTGATCATGGTGGGGTTTTTCGCCATGTGTATCATCAAGATGTCGCCAGCGTACTTCGAGTCCCTCTCCATACGCGATATTATCGAGCGCATCGTGCTTGATCCGGAAACACCCGAATCAAGCATTGGTGATATCCGCAGGGACATCTCTGTCATTTTTAATACCAACCAGATTTACGAGTTGGATCCGCGCCAGGTACAGATCTACCGCAGGGATGGCAAGATGTATATCGATGCCAGTTACGAAGTGCGTGTGCCGCTCTTCTGGCGATTTGACGGGATAATTCGTTTCGATGACCTCAAGTACCAGGTGGGGGTAGCCGAGCCGCTGGATCCCGAGCAAGCGAAAAAGCCGAAGTGACAGGCAGTGCTCGCGCTGATAGATGACAGACCTGAAACGCCTGCAGAAGGCGCTGGACCACACCTTTAGTGATAGCGCGCTGCTGCAGCTGGCGCTGACGCACCGCAGCGCCGGCAGTCGCAACAATGAACGCCTCGAGTTTCTGGGCGACTCCATTTTGAATCACATTATCGCCGAGGATCTTTACCAGCGCTTCCCCCGGGCCACCGAGGGAGAGCTCAGTCGAATGCGCTCCAGGCTGGTCAATGGCGAAACGCTGGCCGATCTGGCGCGCGAGCTTGAGCTGGGTGAGTATATGCGCCTGGGCTCCGGGGAACGAAAGAGTGGAGGCCATCGTCGCAGTTCCATCCTGGCGGATGGGGTTGAAGCGTTGTTCGGTGCGATATTGCTGGACAGTGATGTGGAACACTGCCGCGCGAAAGTGCTGGCACTGCTCGCCTCACGGCTGGAGAAAATTTCTTCCAAATCTTCCAATAAGGATGCCAAGACGCGGCTGCAGGAGTATCTGCAGGGCCGCAGCAACCCTTTGCCGGACTACGAGCTGGTACGCGTGGATGGCAAGGATCACGCGCAGACGTTTTTCGTGCAATGCTCTATAGAGACGCCTGCCCTGGTTGTCGAAGGCAGCGGTTCCAGCCGGCGACGCGCCGAGCAGGCGGCGGCTGCCACTGCACTCGATCGGCTGCTTGATGATGCCAGCTGAAACCGACAGCTTCAGCGGCTATGTAGCGATCGTTGGGCGGCCCAATGTAGGCAAGTCGACACTGCTCAACTACCTGCTGGGCCAGAAAATCAGCATTACCTCCCGCAAGCCACAGACAACCCGGCATCAGTTGCTCGGCATTAAAACCGAGGGGCCATACCAGATTGTTTACGTGGATACGCCCGGCCTGCACCAGGCGGAGGAGCGTGCTATCAATCGCTTCATGAATCGCGCCGCCAGCGCCGCCATTCGGGATGTGGACCTCATCCTGTTCGTGCTCGATCGAACAGCCTGGACTGCCGAAGATGAAATGGTTTTGCAGCAGGTCAAGCGTTCCGGCCTGCCATTCATTGTCGTGGTGAATAAGGTAGACCTGCTGGAGGACAAGGGTGTTCTGTTGCCGCACCTTGAATTCCTTTCGAGTCAGTGTGACGGGGAGCAAGGCTTTCAGGAGATTCTGCCCGTCTCAGCATTGCAACGCCACAACGTGGATGAGCTGGAGCGGCAGATTATTCGGCGGCTGCCCAGGGCAGAGCACTTTTTCCCCGAAGAGCAGATTACCGATCGCAGCCAGCGCTTTCTGGCGGCGGAAATCGTGCGTGAGAAGATAATGCGCCAGTTGGGTGAGGAATTGCCCTATGCGGTCACCGTCGAAATTGAAGAGTTTGCGGCGCAAGATGCCGTACTCCACATATCGGCTCTGATACTGGTAGAGCGCAAGGGCCAGAAGAAGATTCTTATTGGTGACAAGGGTGCACGCCTGCGCTCGATCGGCACCGAGGCACGCCAGGATATGGAGTCGCTGTTTGATGCCAAGGTAATGCTGCGACTGTGGGTAAAGGTCAGGTCCGGCTGGTCCGACGATGAACGTGCCCTGCGCAGCCTGGGTTACGATGATCGCTAACGGCGCCCGGCAGGAGGTGTCCCCTGCGCACTGATCTGCAACCAGGCTACGTGTTGCACCGTCGGCCCTACCGAGACACCAGCCTGCTGATAGAACTGTTTGTCGCGCAAAAGGGAATTGTGTCGGTCGTGGCCAGGGGCGCGCGTAATCGCTCGCGGCGGGGCTCAGTGGGCACCTTGTTGCAGCCCTTTTCACCGCTACTGGTGTCCTTCACGGGCCGGTCGGATCTGAAAACGCTGACTGCCACCGAGAGCGCGGCGCCACCCTACGGCCTGGCAGGTGAGCGCCTCTATAGCGGTATGTACCTGAACGAGCTGTTGGTGCGGCTCATGCATCGTCACGATCCACACCCGCGGTTATTCGCCGCCTACGGTGATGCATTGCAACAGCTGGCATTGCCGCTGCCAGCAGCACCAACGCTGCGTGCTTTCGAGTTGTTGCTGCTCGATGAACTGGGCTACAGCTTTTCCCTCACGCACGAGGCTGTCAGCGGGGCAAGGGTCGAAGCTGACGCCCGCTATCGCTATGAGCCGGGCCACGGGCTGTACCCTGCGCTGCAGGCTGAGGGGGGGTATAGTGGTCGGGATCTTCTGGCGATGGCGGTGGGGGAGTTTGGTGGCGCGGTGGCTCCACATGCCAAGCGTTTGCTGCGCGAGGCGCTGGCAGAGCATCTCGGTAGTGAACCCCTGCGCAGCCGCGAATTGTTTCTGGGTGGTGCGCGCGGTTCCAGGCCGGGCGGCGACGCAATGATGCGGCATCGTAGCCCTGCCGCTGCGAGTGATGACAGAGACGGGTCCCCGGGAGGCAGTGAGTGATTTCAATCGGTACGGATATTGTGCAGATTGAGCGTGTTCAGGCCGTGCTGCAACGCCAGGGGGAGCGGTTCGTGAAGCGTATTCTCACGCCGCAGGAGATCGAGGAGTATCGCGTGTCCCGGTTGGGCCACCGCCTACTGGCCAAACGATTCGCCGCCAAAGAAGCATTGGCCAAAGCGCTGGGCACGGGCATTGGGCGCGATGTGAGCTGGCAGGACATTCGGATTGACCACAACGCGGCGGGCGCGCCGATCGTGGAATTGAGTGGCGGCGCCAGGAGGCTGGTTGATGCCCGAGGCGGCGCTGCGGTTCAGCTCAGCCTGGCGGATGAAATGGACTATGTCGTCGCTTTCGCGCTGATTGATTCAAGGCAGTAGTCTGAGCACAAGACAGGCACCTGCTGCGCAGGGTGATCCGGTATATAATCTGCAACCCCTTGGCAGTACTTTCCACGAGCGATGCCCGAATATCCAACGATAGAATCCTGCATTGGCAATACGCCGCTGGTGCGCCTGCAGCGTATGCCTGGCGCCACCTCCAATACGCTGCTGGCGAAACTGGAGGGCACCAACCCGGCCGGCTCCGTGAAGGATCGTCCCGCACTCAGCATGATCGCCCAGGCGCAGGCCCGAGGCGAGATAAGCCCTGGGGATACCCTGATCGAGGCGACCAGTGGCAACACCGGCATCGCTCTGGCGATGGCCGCAGCCATCCGGGGTTATCGCCTTATCCTCATTATGCCGGCGCATATGAGTGACGAGCGCAAGCAGGCCATGTCTGCCTACGGTGCGCAGCTGGTGGAGGTGTCCCAGGACGACGGCATGGAAGGCGCCCGTGATCTGGCCCTTGCCATGCAGGCCGAGGGCAAGGGCAGGGTGCTCGACCAGTTCGCCAACCCCGATAATCCGCGCGCGCATTTTGAGGGCACAGGTCCCGAGCTATGGCGCCAGACCGAAGGCACTATCACTCACCTGGTGAGCTCCATGGGTACCACGGGTACGATTATGGGCTGCTCCGCTTACCTAAAGTCACAGAATCCGGCTATCCAGATTGTTGGCCTGCAGCCGCTTGAAGGCTCCAGCATCCCCGGTATTCGGCGCTGGCCAGAGGCCTACCTACCCAAAATCTATGATGCCGCCCGGGTCGACAGGGTGATGGATATCGGTCAGGAGGAGTCGGAAGTTACCATGCGCCGCCTGGCGGCAGAGGAGGGCATCTTCTGTGGCGTGTCTTCTGGTGGCGCGGTAGCGGCGGCGCTACGGCTGTCGAGTGAAGTTGAGAACGCGGTAATCGCCACCATTATTTGTGATCGGGGCGATCGCTACTTGTCGACCGGCGTTTTCAGTCCGGGTTGACCCTGGAGGTGTAGTACTTTGGTCAGGGTAAGACAGCAACACCATATCGATGCGCACGGTAGTGTGGACGTCGCACGCTGGCTGGAGTTGCTCGCCGTGCGCGCTGATAGCGAACAGGGGAAGTCCCTGCTCAGTGCGGCCGAATTCCTTGAGTCCGTCGCCAGGCAGCCGGGTCTGGACAGCGGCGACTGGGCGGCGAACAGTGACTGCTTCCTGGCAGGGCTTGATATCGCGCAGATTCTCGCTGACCTGCATGTCGATCCCCCCTGCATCATGGCGGGGCTGCTATACCGTGCCGTCTGCGAGGAAAAAGCCGCGTTAGCTGACATCGAACAGCGCTTCGGTGTCGAGGTGGCGACATTGATCGAAAGCGTACTGCGCATGGCGTCTATCGGCGCCCTGCCGCTGCAGTCGGATAGCCCGGTGCTCGGGCAGGCCACGGATCAGAAAGACAATGTACGCAAAATGCTGATCGCCATGGTCGATGACGTACGCGTGGCCCTGATCAAGTTGGCGGAGCGGACCTGTGCAATCCGCACCGTCAAGGATGACGAAGCGCGTCGCCGCAGGGTAGGGCGAGAGGTGTTCGATATCTACGCGCCGCTGGCACACCGCCTGGGTATCGGCCATCTCAAATGGGAGCTCGAGGACCTTTCCTTCCGTTACCTGTATCCAGATGCCTATCGCAAGATTGCTCGCCTGCTGGACGGCAAGCGGCTGGAGCGCGACCAGTTCATCGAACGGGTAATCGCGGAGGTGAGCAGCGCGCTCAGCGAGGCGGGTCTGAGTTTTGAAATCGCTGGTCGTGCGAAACACATCTACAGCATCTGGCGCAAAATGCAGCACAAGGGTATCGGGTTTTCGCAGGTCTATGATGTGCGCGCGGTGCGCATCCTGGTGCCTGAAAACAGGGACTGCTACACAACGCTGGGCGTGGTGCACGGACTGTGGCGCAACATTGCCAATGAGTTCGACGATTACATCGCCAATCCAAAGGAAAACGGCTATCGATCACTGCACACGGCGGTTATTGGGCCCGAGGGTAAAGTGCTGGAAGTTCAGATTCGTACCCGGCAGATGCACGAGGAGGCGGAACTGGGCGTTTGCGCGCATTGGCGCTACAAGGGCTCCGATCAAGGCGCCACGATGGCCAGCACCTATGAGGAAAAAATCGCCTGGTTACGCCAGGTTCTGGACTGGCATGAAGAGACGGGAGACGCCCAGGGTATCTCGGAGCAATTTCGATTTGAGGCAACCCAGGACCGGGTCTACGTGTTCACCCCGGACGGCGATGTGGTCAACCTTGCACAGGGAGCAACGCCGCTGGACTTCGCCTACCACGTGCATACTGAAATCGGTCATCGCTGTCGCGGCGCCAAGGTCAACGGTGCCATCGTACCGCTGACTTACGTGCTGAAGACCGGTGAAAGAGTAGAGGTGTTGACCAGTAAAGAGCCGATGCCGCGCCGTGACTGGATGCAGCCGGGCCTGGGCTATCTGCGCACCTCACGCGCCCGCGCCAGGGTGCAAAACTGGTTTCGCGGCCAGGCCCGCGAGGAGAACGTCGATGCCGGCCGTCACCTGTTGGAAAAAGCACTGCGTCGCCTGCCGCTGACCAGTGTCGACTACCAGCGCATTGCCACCAAGCTGCAGTTCAATTCGGTGGAAGATATGTACGCGTCGCTGGGATCGGGTGATACCACCTCTGCGCAGGTCAAGAACATTGCGCAGGCGCTGTTGGAGCGCCCGCGAGAGCCCCAATTGCGGCCAGTGCGAGCCATTGATACGCAGCACTCTGGCCTGGTGCAGGTGAGTGGACGCGGCACCCAGATGACGCATCTGGCGGGTTGTTGCCATCCGCTCCCCGGCGACAGCATCACCGGCTTCGCCACCCGCGGCAGGGGGGTGAGTATTCACCGTGCGGACTGTTCGCGGCTCGTGGGATTGCGGCAGCGTGCGCCCGATCGTCTGATTGCCGTGCAGTGGAACGAGAGCGATGCACCGGGCGATGCCAGGGCGGGTTCTGACACCGATGCGCGGCGCGATTTAGACGCGCGCCGCTATGCAGTGGACGTGGTCATAGAAGCCCAGGACAGGCAGGGTCTGCTGCGCGATATCACCGGGCTTTTCGCCAACGCCCGCCTCAACGTATTGGCCATTCATACGCAAACCCACAGGAACAGCAATACCGCAACCATGCGCCTGCGTGTGGAAATTCCCAACCTCAGCGCGCTGGAAAAGCTGCTCGAGCGCATCAATCGGCTGGGTAATGTCATGAGCGCACGGCGCATTTCGGACTAGGCCGTGGACGCTGACCGCTATGCGATAGACGATTTGCTGCGCGTGATGCAGCGACTGAGAGATCCCGAGCACGGTTGCCCCTGGGATCTGCGTCAGACCTTCCAGAGTATTGTGCCCTCCACGCTTGAAGAGTGTTACGAGCTAGCCGCTACCATCGAATCGGGCGATTACCCGCATATGGCCGAAGAGCTGGGTGATGTGCTTTTTCAGGTAGTTTTTTACAGCCAACTGGGCCGCGAGCAGGGGTTGTTTTCCTTCGAGTCCGTGGTCGATAGCCTGGTTGAGAAACTGGTGAGGCGTCATCCGCACGTATTTGCCGACGGCACCATCGAGGGCGTCGTCGGGACGCGAGAAAGCCTGGCGTCAGTTGCGCAGAGTTGGGAGGCTATAAAGCAATCTGAACGTAAACGCAAAAACCAGGCAGGCCTGTTGGCGGATGTACCGCTTGCACTGCCCGCTCTGCCGCGGGCCCAGAAACTGCAAAAACGAGCGGCCCAGGCAGGATTTGACTGGGAGAACGTGGCCGGTGTGTTGGACAAGCTGTCCGAAGAAGTGGCTGAACTGCGCTCTGCGCTGGCCGAGGGTAACGAAGCGGCCATCGGTGACGAACTCGGAGATGTTCTGTTTACCTGCGTCAATCTGGCCCGACACCTGAGGCGAGATGCCGAGGGCAGCCTGCGCCAGGCATCGAGCAAGTTCGAGTCTCGGTTTCGCACCATGGAGTTCATCGCCGAACAGCAGGGCCTGGCGCTGGAGGCACTGGACTCCGACGCGCTCGATGGCCTGTGGCGTGCCGCCAAGTCGGCCGAGGGTGAGGGGTTGTAAGCGCCGGAAGCGCTGTGTATCTTTAGCGCCCTCTCAAGCTACCCAATTCACGCGGAATCTCTTCCGCCACTTCCACCGCCAGCCCCGGTCAATGATCAGTCTGGCTTTTCCGTGAGGACCTAATCATGCGACTTATTCTTCTCGGCGCGCCCGGTGCCGGCAAGGGCACCCAGGCTCAATACATTTGCGAAAAATACGGTATTCCCCAGATTTCGACCGGCGATATGCTGCGCGCCGCCGTGAAGGCACAGACTGAACTTGGGCTGGCGGCCAAGCAGGTGATGGAGGCGGGCGGGCTGGTTTCGGACGAAATTATTATCGGCCTCGTTCGCGAGCGCATCACCGAGCCCGATTGTGCCAACGGCTTCCTCTTCGACGGCTTTCCGCGGACTATTCCACAGGCAGAAGCGATGGTGGAAAGTGGCGTGGCTATCGATCACGTGGTCGAAATTGCAGTTGATGACGAAGAAATTGTTGCGCGATTAAGTGGTCGCCGAGTGCATCCCGGCTCCGGCCGTGTCTATCACACGGTACACAATCCTCCCCAGGTGGAGGGAAAGGACGACGAGACCGGCGAGGCGTTGGTACAGCGAGATGATGACAGTGAAGACACCGTACGCAAGCGTCTGCAGGTTTATCACGCACAAACCAGTCCGCTAATATCCTTCTATGACAGCATGTCGGGCGACAACGCGCCGCAATATCATTGCGTAGAGGGTGTGGGTAGCGTCGAGGAAATTCGCGACAGAATTTTCGCCACGCTTGATTCTTAAGAGTATATTTTGGCGCAATCCGCTTCGGTAATTTGCGCCAACTTTGCTCAACGACAAAAACGTTCTCGAAATCGCGCTGTGCGGACTGTTAGTTTGCACAGTTTTTCTCATGCTTACGCTATTGTAACTGATTGACAATGTTGCTAGTTTTGAAGTCGCGGTACCCGGTAACTACTCTTGGAGACTTGCGAGATGGCAACTGCTAAGAAAAAAGCCCCAGCAAAGCGAGCGAAGGCTGCTCGAAAAAAGGCGCCTGCAAAACGTAAAGCGTCAGCAAAGAAAGTCAGTCGGAAAAAAGCACCCGCAAAACGCAAGGCAGCCGCCAAGCGTAAAGCACCGGCAAAACGCAAAGCTGCAACAAAGCGCAAGGCACCCGCCAAGCGTAAAGCAGCAACCAAGCGCAAGGCTCCCGCCAAGCGCAAAGCCACCAAAAAGAAAGCTGCCAAGAAGTCCGTAGCCAAGAAAGCACCTTCGTCTCCTGCAGTGCAGAAGGCGGAAGAGGCTCTGGCGAAGGTTCAAAAGGCCATCGACAGCGAGAAGAAAGCTCTCGCAGCTGCCCGTAAAAAGGTAGCGAAGGCACGGAAAGCGGCTGCCAGAAAATCCACCGCTGCGAATAAGCGCGCATCCAAAGCGGCATCGAATGCGGCGGCTCGCGTATCAGCGAAGCTCAAGGGCCTGCGCTCTCGGGCATCGGCGGCAAAGGATCGCCTGGCCAAGGCAAGTGATGTTGCCAAGCGTCAAGCTGCGAAGCTGGCTGCCCGGGAACGCGTGCTGGCGAAGAAGGCGGAGCTTGCAGCCAAGGCGGAGGCTGATAAGGCCGCTGCATTGGCCAAGCATGCGGAACAGTGGCTGAAGAAACGCGCCAAGGCAGATGCCAAGAAGCTCGCTGCGCTGGAGAAGAAGCTCGCCAAGCAGCTGGCCGCGGCTGAACGCAAAGCAGAGGCCAAGGCCCGCGCGGCTGCGCGCAAGGCGGAAGCGAAGCTGAAGAAAGCGGCGGGTAAGAAAGCCAAGCCCAAGAAGAAGACGAAGGCCAAAGCCAAGTCCAAGGCGAAGCCAAAAGCCAGGAAGAAGACCAGGGCCAAGGCTAAAACCCGGGCGAAGGCCAAGCCCAAGTCCAAAGCCAGGACCAAGTCCAAAGCCAAGTCCAGGGCAAAGCCCAAGACGCGGGCGAAGGCGAAGTCTAAAGCCAGAGCTAAGCCGAAGGCGAAGTCAAAAGCCAAGTCAAAAGCGAAGGCAAGGCCAAAGAAAGCCAAGGCTAAAGCCAGACCCAAGGCCAAGGCAAAGCGCAAAACCCCGGCAAGGCGTAAAAAGCGCTAGCCAGTTGAAAACCCGCCGCGAGAAATCCCGGCGGGTTTTTTGATTGTGACAGAACCCGGCGGTCGCGCTATGCGCGATCGCCGTGGTTTATCGCGCGCAGCGTATTGTGGTTAGAGAACGCTTCGCGCTGATCAGAAAAATCGATGGGAATGGCGTGTCGTAAGCTGAACCAGTCCCGCACCGCCCGGCCACCCGAGTCCAGAAATTCGCCCAACGTCGCGAGGCCGGCAACCTTGCACGCGGCAAACAGGTATTGATCGCGCTGTCCGTCATGGGCATAACACAGCTCACAGGCGTCAGTGCCCGCCAACAGCGGCTGCACCAGCCGCGAAACCATATCCGGCGGAATTAAAGGCGCATCGCAGGGCGCAATCACCACGATCGCTGTGTGCAGTAAGGGCAGTGCCGCTTCTATCCCGGCAAGTGGCCCCTGAAAGTCGGCGCGAAGATCCGTGGCAACCGCCTCCGCATACCGCCGGTAGGCACCGTGATTTCGGTTGCAGCTGATAAGCAGGTGATCCACCTGGGGCCGCAATCGTTTAACAACGTGCTCCACCAGGGGAGCGCCGCGGTAGTCCAGCAGTCCCTTGTCCTGCCCGGATACTCGCCTGCCCGCACCACCTGCGAGTATCAGGCCGGTTACCGATGCTTCTCTGGCTGTTCCCACAACGCTCCCCGTGTCTCCCGAATGGCCACCAGTACGCTCTCTTTGATCACTGTGTGATAATGGCATCCTCGTACGAGCTTGCCTACCTGCCGGGTACGCGCTCTGATTGAAGCTGCAGCGTGGATGCACATTCTATGACAGGCATTCTTGCCATTGAGACCAGCACCGAGGCGTGCTCGGTTGCACTTGCCATCAACGAAAGCGTAACCGAGCGCCACGAGGTTGTGCCACGGCGTCACAATCAACGCCTGTTCCAGATGTTGGATGACTTACTGGGTGAACGGGATCTGGGCGCAGCGGGTGTCACCCATATCGCCTATGGCAGCGGTCCTGGTTCCTTTACCGGTTTGCGCGTTGCAGTTAGTGCCGTGCAGGGGCTGGCCTTCGCCAGCGAGCTGCGGGTGGTTGCCGTGCCGTCCCTCGCGGCAGTCGCGCAAACTGCACTTGCCGAAGGGCTGCTTGAGCCGCATGAGTCGGTTCTGGCAACTATCGATGCCAGCGTCGATGAGCTTTACGCTGCGCTATACCGATTCGATAACGGCCTGGCTGTTCTGCAGGAGGGGCCGTGTGTAGCGCCCCCCGAGAAACTCCCGCTGCAACCCGGTACCTGCAAGATTGCGGTCGGTACGGGCTGTTACTATGCCGAGCGTTTACCGCGGGAATGGACGACGGCGCTGGGTGATCGATGCCACGCCAGCGTGTTGCCTCGTGCCGCGTGCATGATACCCCTTGCCTTCTCAGCGATCGAAAGTGGCGATACGCAGTCGGCAATGCAGGCCAGCCCTGTGTATGTCAGAGACCAGGTATCCTGGAAGAAAATCGCCGAGCAGGGGAAAGCGTCGTGATCGAATGGTGGCAGGCGGCGTTGCTGGCCGTGTTGCAGGGCTTGACGGAGTTTCTTCCTATATCAAGTTCGGCGCACCTGGTAATACCCACCCTGGTTCTGGGTTGGCCGGACCAGGGGCTAGCGTTCGACGTAGCAGTGCATGTGGGCACGCTAGCAGCGGTGTTGCTGTACTACCGCAAGGATTTGCAGACCATGGCGGTTGCCTGGTTGCGCAGTTTAACTGGCGGCGGGGGGAGTGACGACAGTCGGCTGGTCTGGTACCTGGCAGTGGCCACCGTACCCGCTGGACTGGTTGGGCTGCTGGCCGGCGATTTGATTGAGTCACACTTGCGCACCCTGCCTGTTCTCATCACCACCACGCTGCTGTTCGGCCTGCTGCTGGGGCTGGCGGATCGCCGCACGTCGTCAGCGGGTTCCGGACGGGTGCTGAGTCTTCCCGTGGCGCTGCTAATAGGCCTGGCACAGGCGGCGGCGCCAGTACCGGGCGTTTCGCGGTCGGGCGTTACCATGACGGCAGCCCTGCTGCTTGGCCTGAACAGGCAGCAGTCCGCGCGTTTCTCCTTTTTATTGTCGATACCAATCATTACCGCCGCAGGGTCGCTGATGCTGGTCGATCTGGCGCAGCAGGAAGCGGCGGTAAACTGGGCCATCGTCGCGCTGGGCACGGTGCTCTCAGCAATCACTGCGTATTTGTGCATAGCGGTTTTCCTGCGCCTGCTCGACCGGGTCGGGCTGATGCCGTTCGTGTATTACCGCATCGCGCTGGCATTGGTGCTGTTTGTCATCTGGATCAATTGAGGGAATCAGGGAGATTGCCATGAAGGTCGCTTTTGTCGGGTTGGGCGTGATGGGTTACCCCATGGCGGGCCACCTGCAATCCGCAGGCCACGATGTGTGCGTTTATAATCGCAGCCCGGCCAAGGTAGAGCGCTGGTTGGCTGACTACGCTGGCCGCAGCGCGGCCACTCCGGCACAGGCTGCCAGTGGCGCTGAAATTGTCTTTGCCTGCGTCGGTAATGACGACGACGTGCGAGCAGTTGTGCTCGGCGAGGAGGGCATGGCGAAGGGGCTAACCGCTGGTGCACTGCTGGTGGATCATACAACGACCTCGGCAGCACTGGCGCGGGAGTTGAGTGCTGCACTGAGCGAGCAGGGTATTCAGTTTCTCGACGCGCCGGTTTCCGGCGGTCAGGCGGGCGCAGAGAATGGCACACTCACCATAATGGCCGGCGGCGAGATCGATGCGTTCCAGCGCGCGCTGCCGGTAATGGACTGCTACGCGCGCTGCGCCAGGCGACTCGGCGACGCCGGTAGCGGCCAGTTAGCCAAGATGGTCAACCAGATTTGTATTGCCGGTGTGGTGCAGGGCCTGGCCGAGGGGCTCGCCTTTGCAGAGCGGGCAGGCCTGGATGGCGCGGCAGTCATTGAGGTAATTTCCCAGGGCGCTGCGCAATCCTGGCAGATGGAAAATCGCTATGAAACCATGCTCGCGGGAAATTATGAGCACGGCTTTGCCGTAGACTGGATGCGCAAGGATCTGGCCATCGTGCTCGAAGAAGCGTCGCGTTTGAACCTGGCATTGCCGGTGGCCGAACTGGTCAACGGTTTCTATGGTGAAGTACAGGCGATGGGCGGCGGTCGCTGGGACACGTCCAGCCTGCTGGTACGTATGCAGCAAAGCTGAACGCATCATAACTTATCGATAGTGCAGGGGCGCTAAACACA
Organism: Gammaproteobacteria bacterium; assembly: GCA_030426545.1. Lineage (GTDB taxonomy): Bacteria > Pseudomonadota > Gammaproteobacteria > Pseudomonadales > Halieaceae > Marimicrobium. The sequence continues at coordinate 9,733 of JAUHYL010000015.1, read as the reverse complement.
TGGATAAAGGCGAATTTAACGCACAGTTGTTTGACTTCCTCGGGCGTTCGCCGACGCCGTTTCATGCCGTAGCGACAATGGCTGAACAATTGGACGGTGCTGGCTTCCAGCGACTCTCTGAGGAGGCTACATGGCAACTTGAGCCAGGCGGGAAGTACTACGTGACGCGCAACGACAGTGCCATCGTCGCCTTCGTCAACGGTAGTGAAGCACCGCCTTCGGGTGGCGTGCGAGTGATTGGCGCGCACACCGATAGTCCGTGCCTGATGGTGAAACCCTCGCCGGAAGTGGTCAGCAACGGCTATTTCCAGTTGGGTGTGCAGGTATACGGAGGCGCGTTGCTCAACCCCTGGTTTGACCGCGATCTGTCGTTGGCCGGCCGGGTTACCTATCTGGATGGCGAAGGCGCCATCGGCTCAACCCGGGTCAATTTTCTGCGGCCCATCGCCTGTATACCCAGCCTCGCCATCCATCTTGACCGTGAGGCGAACAAGCAGCGCAGCGTCAATCCGCAGCAGGATGTCGTGCCCATATTGTGCCGCGTCGATGAAGATGAAGAGGTTGATCTGCGCACGCTGTTACGGCAACAGATTGAAGCGGACCAGCCCGCACTGGCTGTCAAAGAAGTGCTGGATTACGAGCTGAGCTTCTACGATGTGCAGCCGCCGTCGCTGGTGGGTCTGCACGAGGAATTTATCGCTTCGGCGCGGCTGGACAATCTGCTCAGCTGCTTTTGTGCATTGCAGGCCTTGATTGAAGCCGACGCCACGCAGACAGCGATGCTGGTATGCAATGATCACGAGGAAGTGGGCAGTCAGTCAGCGGTGGGGGCACAGGGGCCATTTCTGGGTTCAGTACTGCGCCGCCTGGCCCAGTCAGAAGAGACGCATGCTGCCATGATTCGGCGCTCAATGCTGATCTCGGCGGACAACGCCCACGGTGTGCACCCGAATTTCGCCGATCGTCACGATGAAAACCACGGACCCTTGCTCAATGAGGGGCCTGTTATCAAGGTCAACGCCAGCCAGCGCTATGCTACGAACAGTGAAACCAGTGCGCTGTTCAGGTTGTTGTGTGCACGAGAGAGCGTGCCCGTGCAGGCGTTTGTGGTGCGTAGCGACATGGCCTGTGGCAGTACGATCGGGCCGATTACGGCCGGTGTGATCGGCATGCCAACGCTCGATGTGGGCGTGCCTACTTTCGCCATGCACTCGGTACGCGAACTCGCTGGCTCCGACGACGGTTGGCGCCTGTGCCGCGTGCTGCGCGGCTTCTGTAATTACTCCGGTTCCCTGGCGCCCGGCTGAGCCTGTGCGCGTTCTGCTGCTGTCTGCCTATGCAGCTTACAGCCATGTACAGTGGCGCAAAGCGCTGCAGTCGATGTTCCCACACTGGCAGTGGACTGTGCTGGAGCTTCCACCGCGGCACTTCAGCTGGCGTGTGCGGGGTAACCCGCTGCACTGGGCACTTGCCGAGCGCGAACGGTTGGAGAGCCCGGCCGATCTGTTGCTGGTTACTTCGATGGTGGATGTAGCGACACTGCGTGGCCTGGTGCCGGCTCTTGCAGAGCTGCCGCTGGTACTGTATTTCCACGAAAATCAGTTCGACTACCCGCCCAATCAACGCAATGCTGAGGCAGGGCAAAACTTGCTGGAAGCGCAAATGGTCAGTCTCTATGCAGCGCTCGCGGCGGATCGGCTGCTGTTCAATTCCCGTTACAATCTGGAGACGTTTGTGGGCGGTGTGGCCACGCTGATGTCCCGCTTGCCCGATTATGTTCCCGCGAACGTGGACGGGCTGCTGCGCAGCAAGAGTGATGTTCTGTCTGTCCCGGTCGAGCAGTTGGGGCGCGGCAGTGCCCGCTGGCCAGAGTCCGAAAGCGCCTCCCGTGCTCGCAGACTACGCCTGCTGTGGTGCGGTCGCTTTGAGTACGACAAAGGCCCGGAGCAACTGCTGTGCACGCTGCGCGCGGTGGAGCGACGCGGTCTCGACTACGAACTTGCGCTGGTGGGTCAGCAATTCAGAAAAATGCCGGATCAATTCCAGATAATCGCCACCGAATTTTCCCATCGTCTGGTGCATTTCGGTTACGTGGATGTCGCGGCACACTACCGTGGTCTGTTGCGCGGCGCAGACATTGTGCTGTCCACGTCACTGCATGAATTCCAGGGTCTGGCCCCCATGGAAGCCGTTGCCGCCGGATGCATTCCAGTGGTGCCGGACCGGCTGGCGTACCGGGAGTTCTACCCGGCGTGTTTTCGCTACGCCTCCAGCCCCGAAGACCCTATGCGAGAGGCGGAGGCAGCCGCGAAGTTGATTGAAGCTGTGACTGCGGACCGCACCCGGTTTCAGCGCGAACTGCCGGATCTGGCGCGCTTCTCACCACAGCACCTGGCCCGCGACTACGAGCGCTTGATGCGCAGTGCACTGATCGGGCGGGATGGCCACTAGCGGGCATTATCAGTATGATTGGCCACTTTTTTCAGCGACCGTATTGAATAGAGATGACATGAGCAAGCAACGCGTTCTTACCGGCATTACGACAACGGGCACGCCGCATCTGGGCAACTATGTAGGCGCTATCCGGCCGGCGGTGGTTGCTTCTCGCGATGAGTCTGTGCAGTCCTTTTTCTTTCTCGCGGACTACCATGCGCTGATCAAGTGTCAGGATCCCGAGCTGGTGCGTCAGTCGAGCAAGGAAATCGCCGCCACCTGGCTGGCGCTGGGGCTTGATACCGAGAATGCAATGTTCTATCGGCAGTCGGATATTTCCGAGATTCCGGAGTTGACCTGGATACTGTGTTGCAATGCCGCCAAGGGGTTGATGAATCGGGCGCATGCCTATAAGGCCGCTGTGCAGGCGAACGAGGAGGCCGGTGAAGATCCCGACTTTGGCGTGACCATGGGCCTGTTCAGCTACCCTGTGCTCATGGCCGCGGACATTCTCATGTTCAATGCAGGCCAGATTCCCGTGGGCCGCGACCAGATTCAGCACGTGGAAATGGCGCGCGATATTGCACAGCGCTTCAACCACAATTTTGCCGACGTCTTCACGCTGCCAGAGGCTGTATTGGAGGATGACGTCGCTGTGCTGCAGGGCCTGGATGGCCGCAAAATGAGCAAGAGTTATAACAACACCATTCCGCTCTTTGGCAGCGCCAAGCAGTTGCGCAAGGCGATCAACAAGATCAAGACCAATCTGTTGGAGCCGGGAGAGCCAAAGGATGCTGACGACTCCGCTGTCTTTCAGATCTGGGCGGCATTTGCGTCTGCGGACCAGGTGGCGGAAATGCGTCGCGAATTCGAAAACGGTATCGCCTGGGGCGAGGCGAAGAAGCGCCTGTTTGAACTAATCGATGCAGAGCTCAGCGCGCCGCGTGAACGCTATCAGGCATTGATGGATGATCCGGGCCACATCGAGCAGGTGCTGCAGCAGGGCGCGGAGAGAGCGCGCGAGCACAGCGCTCAGCTGTTGAGTAAAGTTCGCGAGGCTGTGGGAATTTCTCCCATCTCCTGAGTCGTCAGGCGCCTCTCCGGGTGGGCTTGATCAGTCCGGTGCTTGTGCCAGATCCTCCGGCAGTGAGCGTGCAGCCAGAATAAAGTGGATTGTTGACCACACCATTACACCCGGCAACAGGTAGAGCATGGCCTGCCGCAGGGAATGCTCAGCGTGTACAGGCTGCAACTGATCGCTGAGCATGCCAACCAGCAGGGGGCCCATCCCCAGTCCGATCAGGTTCAGGATCAGGAACAAAATTGCGCTGGCCAGCGCGCGCATGCGCAGACCCACCAACCCGTGGGTGCAGGCCAGCGTGCTGCCAAGGTACACGTTGTGCAGTAGCCCCGGCACGATGGACAACAGCAGTGCCGGTATCGCGCTACCGACCAGATAAACACTCGCCATGAAGGGCACGCATACGGCGCCCGCCAGCGCCGGTACCCACATGTACCAGCGCCGGTCCTTCTGGCCCAGCCGGTCGGCGAGCATGCCGCCCAGGAAAACGCCGATTGCGCCGCACAGGCCGCTGATCATAGCCAGCCAGGTGCCCAGTTCGCCCGTCGACATGCCGTGACTGCGGATCATGAATGACGCGGTCCAGCTGGCGATGCTGTAGCCGCAAAAGGCATTGAGAGCGGCGCCCAGCGCCATGTGCCGGAAGGAGCGCCGGGTCCACAGGATGCGCATGACGGACGAGAAGGGAACGGCGGTGTCGTCACCGGTGGCACGGTTTTCGACCAGGCCTCTTATTGGCTCGCGCAGGGTGAACCGGACGACAATTGCCAGCAGGATGCCCGGAGCGCCAACGACCATAAAGGCAACGCGCCAGCCGAAGAACTCGTTCAGCCAGCCGCCGAGAAGGAACCCGAACAAAATGCCGATGTTGACCCCGGTGGAGTAAAAGCCCAGCGCACCAGCGCGCTTTTCGGGTGGGAATATGTCCGAGATGATGGAGTGAGAGGGCGGACTTCCACCCGCCTCGCCGATACCAACGCCGATGCGCGCCATCACCAACTGCGCGTAGTTCTGTACGAAGCCGCTGAGAGCTGTCATGAAGCTCCAGACAAACAGTGACAACGACACGATGTTGCGCCGATTGGAGCGATCCGCCCAGCGAGCGATCGGAATGCCGGCGGTGACATAGAATACGGCGAAGGCAAAACCTGCCAGCAGCCCCAGTTGCCCGTCGCTGAGCAGGAGTTCTTCTTTGATGGACTCCTGCAGTATGGCCAGCAGTTGCCGGTCAATGAAGTTGAAGGCGTAGACAACGGTCAGCAAGCCCAGTGCGTAGTACCGGGAGGAGGGTGTAGAAAAGGCGGTTTCAGAGTTTTTTTTCATTGTTAGTACAAGCACTTAGAATAAGCTGCGCCACAGTTCTTGCGTGACACGATTCACAGATTACCCGTCCCGGCAGGCACAGTCGCGCCGGTTCGTGTTCTAAAGCTTCATATTCCGGTTCTAATATGTCATGGTGCGCTCAAGTCGAAAAAGCGCCGGCCATGACAGCGGAAAAAGCAGACTGGGGGCATGCCGTAATGCCTGAAGCAGCCCATAAGGTACAGGCATACCCCTTACTTGAATACCCTAAAACTAGCAGTAAATAATTGGGGCTGTAACGCTTCGCCAGAGATAGATTTTTAGACTACAGTGGCACGTTATACAAGGGTCGTGCTACATGAATCGCAGCCCGAGATTGAAAACACTTTGAGTCGTACCATTAATCAGAGTGCAAGGAGAAAGTGCCTGGCCATGGGATCGGGCGCTGAATAACTAAAAAGACCAGTCGACGCACCATGCAGCGGAGGATAAGCCAGCGATGACCCGCCCGATACAGGACCACGAGATACTATCTGCCGTTTTTGCGAAAATGGACGCGCTGGCATTGACCCTGGCCTCGGGCGTCCTGGGCGCCATTATCCTCATACTCGCTACGTCTATTCTGTTGCTGCAGACAGTGCCTGAAAACTACCCTGTTGGCCCTCATTTGAGTTTGTTGGCCGAGTATCTGCCGGGTTACAGCGTCAGTTGGTCGGGCGTGATGGTCGGCGGGGTCTACGGCTTCCTTATAGGGGGTTTGGCGGGCTTCGCCGCCGCAGTTTACTGGAATATTGCACATTACGTGGCATTGGGTGTGATGCTGATCAGCTCTGCAGAGCTGGCAGATTGACGGGCACCACAGCATGGGGAACTACCAGAATATGCAGGCAGTAAAACAAGACGAAAGCGGCATCAATCTCAAGCTGTTGCACGCCGCAATCCGGTTCAACTCAATGATACTTGGCCTGACCGGCGGCACCATGGCAGCGCTGATCATTTATTTTGCCACGCAGGTATCGCTGGGTAAGTGGGGGGCAGACTCCGGGAATTATCTCGGCCTGCTCGCGGTATTTTTCCCCGGCTACTCGGTGTCGCCAGCCGGCGCCTGGATCGGTGCTTTCTGGGCATTTCTATATATCGGCGTTTTCAGTTCCCTCAGCTATCGATTGTATGGAAAGGTACTGGGAACACGGATTTCGGAAATTCTGCTCAGCACTACACCAACCGAAAACCCGGTACTGAAGCCTTCTATTATGCGCTTGCACGGCATGAGCCTCGGTCTTGCGATCGGTGCGATGGCGGGTTTGGGCCTGTTCTGCTCGACGGCATGGCTGGTGGTGCGTGGCACAGCGGAGGAAAGCGTGCACGCGGCTCTGCTGGCGAATTACATCCCGGGCTATAGCGTCAGTATTCTTGGCGGTTTGTTGGGCGCAGCGGAGCTGTTCGTTCTGGCATTCGTCGGCTGTCTGTTGCTCGCTGCGGTATATAACAAAGTCGTAGCGATGCGACACGGATAACAGCGGAGCTACTTGAAGGTCGTGAACAGCGTGAGAGATGTGAAAGACGTGAAAGAAATGAACGGACAAGAGCACGTGGTCATTCTTGGAGCAGGTCCTGCCGGGCTCGCTACAGGTCACGAGATTTGCGAGCATGGCGTTAAGGTTACGGTTGTAGAGCGCAATGACTTTGTCGGTGGTCTGTGCAACACCAACGAGGCCAACGGGTACAAGTTCGACCTGGGCGGGCACCGCTGGTTTACCAAGAACGAAGATCTGAACAACTGGTTTCGCCGCCTGATGGGCGAGGAAATCGTCTGGGTTGAGCGGATCAGCAGAATTTACTATGACGGCGGTTATTACACTTACCCGATCAGCATCCTGAATGTCATCAAGAATGCAGGCCTGCCCACCATCATGTACGCAGGTATCACGTACCTGCTGTCTGCGCTGCAGTATTCGATATTCAATAAGTCCATCAACAATATGAAGGACGCCTACACCGCACAGTTCGGCCATAAACTGTACGACATGTTTTTCCGTCGCTACAGCGAGAAGGTATGGGGCTTGCCCTGTGAAAAGCTTTCCGCAGACTGGGTGTCCCAGCGCAGCGCCGGACTCTCCATCTGGACCGTTATCCAGGAATCGCTGCTGAAAACCAAGTCGGACAACGAAAGCCTGATCGAGGAGTTCATGTATCCGCGCGACGGCTATGTGCGCATACCGCAGCGCATGGCGGAGGATATTGTCGACGCCAGTGAGGGAAACAAGATTCACCTTGAGTCTACAGTTACCGGTATCAATTACCGGGGTCCCAACGACTTCGAGGTCATTTACACCGACACGGCGGGCAATGAAAGTAGCACCGACGCAACCTCGGTCGTTTCAACGATTCCGCTGGGTGTACTGCCGCGTATTCTAAACCCGGGGGCGCCCCAGGAAGTGATCGATGCCGCGAAGAGTCTCAGCTTCCGCGACCTGATTACCGTCAATATCGTATTGAAGAAAGAGCGGGTATCGATCGATACCTGGCTGTACGTGCAGGACGAGGATATTCTGTTTGGCCGCCTCCACGAGCCAAAAAACTGGAGCAAGGCGATGGTGCCCGACCAGAGCACCACTTCACTGGTACTGGAGTGTTTCTGTACGCGCGGCGATCATATCTGGAATATGACAGACGAAGAAATCGGCAAGCGCTGTGCTGAAGATCTTGAGCACAAGCTTGGTTTCATCAAGGCCGACGAAGTTATCGATTTTCAGTGCGTGCGGTCGCTGCAGGCTTACCCGGTCTACGATCTCGATTATGGCGACAATATCAAGGTCATTAACGATTTCCTGGCGGGCTTCGAGGGCCTGCATATTGTTGGGCGTGGTGGCACGCATCGCTACAACAACGCCGATCACTCCATTGAGATGGGGCTGCTGCTGGGCCGTAAGATCCTGGGATACGACGTCGACTACATGGACGTGAACACCGAGCCGGAGTATCACGAGATCAAGACCTCCAAGGATTTGAAGCGCGACCACTACAAGGTAGAGGAAGAGGCCTGAGGGTTTCACCCGCTGCTCCCTACCGATGAAAGCCGAGAAGCAGCTGACTCCGAGCGCCACAGCCAACGATTCAGCGAGTAGGCGACTTTCCATGAATATCGGCATAGACGCGACCTGCTGGTGGAACAATCGCGGATTTGGCCGTTTTACGCGCGAACTGTTGACCGCGCTTTTCGAACTCGAATCGCCACACACTTACTACGTATTCACGGATCAATCTATCCCCGCGCTGGCCACCTACGGCAACGTGCGCGTTATTGAAGTGCCTGCCTCACGGCCAACAACCGTCGCTGCGGTGGCAGATGGCAACCGGTCGCCGCGGGATATGTGGCGTATGAGTCGCGCCGTAGCAGCCGCCCCGCTTGACCTGATGTTTTTTCCAACGGTGTATTCCTGGTACCCGGTACCATGGAAGTTGCCGACGATGTTGACGCTCATGGATGCTATCGCCGAGCGTTATCCGCGCCTGATTTTTCCGCACTGGAAAAGTCGCCTGTTCTGGAACATAAAAGTCAAAGGCGCGGTACTCACCAGCCAGAGAATTTTGACAATCTCCAACGCTGCCAAAGCTGAAGTCATGGAATACATCGGTGTGGATGCTGATCGTATTGATGTCTGCAGTGCTGCTCCCAGCCCCGATTTTCGCCACATCACCGATCGCACCTGTATGGATGAGGCTCGCGGTCGCGCGGGCTTGCCGCTGGGCGCACCGTTTCTTCTTTATGTCGGCGGTCTCGCGCCGCACAAGAACTTGCTTGGGTTGCTCGAAGGTTTTGAAAAGGCGTTGGCCGCGCGTGATCTGGGGGATATCCGGCTGGCGATCGTCGGCGATTTTGATGGCGGAGGGTTCCACTCCAATTACGAAAGCCTGGTGGCACGGGTTAATGCGAGCGATGTACTGTCTCAACGCGTTCACTTCACCGGGTTTGTGCCGGACGAGGATCTCGTCGCCCTGTACAGCGATGCGACTGCAGCGGCCATGCCGTCGTTTTCTGAAGGTTTCGGGCTGCCCGCTATCGAGGCGCTGGCCTGCAATACACCATTGCTGGCCAGCCAGAACACCGCGTTTGCCGAGGTGGCTGGCGACGCGGGTATCTACTTTGACCCTTTCGATCCTGCCAGCATCAGCGATGCCATTGTGCGGGTTGTCTGTGACGAGCAGTTGCGGAACCGGCTGGCGAAAAATGGTTTGACCCGCGCCATGGAATACACCTGGCCGCGGGCGGCGCGTCTGGCGCTGGATTACCTGGAAGACATGTCGGCGGCGTGAGGGCGCTGGATTATGACATTGCAACGCTACAGTGCCTGGAGTCAGCGTGACTGAGCCATCGAGTGAAAATGTAACATCGTCTGCCGGCACCGCCGGTGAAACACGCGGCATCAGCGTGGTAATGCCCGTATACAATGGCGTCGACTTTATCGGTCTCAGCCTGCCGCCGTTGATTGCCATGCTGCAGCGTGATGAGATCGCAGAAGTGCTGGTTGTGGACGACGGTTCTACAGACAACACCGTGCAGATGGCACAGGAACTGGGTGCCCGGGTACTGGATTCCGGCGGCCGCCTTGGCCCGGGAGGCGCGCGCAACCGCGCGGCGGAGCAGGCGCTGGGCGATATTCTGTGGTTTGTCGATGCGGACGTGGTCGTGCACGATGATGCTGCGCGTGCCATCCATGCCAGTTTTGACGACGCGAGTGTGGTGGCAGTGTTCGGCTCCTATGATGATCGGCCACCGGGGCAGAACTTCTTTTCCCAGTACAAAAACCTGGTGCATCACTACTATCATCAGCGTGCGAAAGAGGAAGCCTCTACGTTCTGGTCGGGTTGTGGCGCGGTTAGAAAAGACGCCTTTCAGGCAGTAGATGGATTCGA